>JAQUKH010000068.1 GCA_028719205.1 bacterium | reverse complement strand
TACGGTACATAATTCTGGATGCCTGGCTGATATACTCTTTTGTTCGTTTATCATTCTGGCAGGCTTGAATAATCATGTCTTTAATGGTGTCTTTATTGCCGGGCTCGTTAAATATGCGGTAGGCGCAGGAGAAAAGAGGACTGTACATGTTTTTCTTTTCCAGATATTTATAAACGTTTCTGACTGTATTGGGGCCTTCAGGAGTTCCATCAATTTTTTCCAGAACCTGCAAATTGGTTTCGATGGGATTGCCGGTATAGAGCTCATAGAAATATTTCCCGTAGCGGTAATTTTTACTGGCCAGAGATGAAACTGTCACATACAGATCGCCGACGCCGGCCTGGCTGTGGAAAGCCTGAAATCCTCCGCCTAAAAGACGTGATAATGAACGGATTTCCACACCGGAACGGGCAAAAATGGTTCCGGGAATCGAATCTCCCAGCTTAAGCGAATCGGCCAGCCCCTTTATATTGGCAACAATATTTTTTAAAGCGCCACAGGCTTCGACACCGACAATGTCAAAGTTGTAATATGAATTCATTTCGTTGCGGTTGAATTTAAGCAAGTTTTCTCTAATGACATTAGCGATATATTTCTTGCCGGCGACGGTTAAACAAACCGGATTACCCAATGCTATATCAATGTCAAAAAACGGTCCTCCGATACAGGCTAACTGATATTTGTGTTTTAAGTTGTATAAATTATTGTTAATCAACTGCGAAGGAGTTATAAGCTTTTTGGATATTTCGTCGGAAATCAAACCTTTGATTGGTGAGACAAGGCATGTGTCGCCGGCTTTCTTGTCAATCATCGGCTTAAGGTAATTGAGAAATTCCGGCAGCCTGTTCATGGTTATGGCCAGAACGATAAAATCGTTGTTTTCAACGATGTGTTCCAGATCGTTTGTGGCATAAACTTTGTTGGAAAGACGGGGAACATTATCCATTCCGCCCAGACGATTAGCCAGGTCTTCGGTCAGGTGCAAAGGATTCAGGTGATCTCTGTTTATTGCTTTACAGACTTCCGCGTCGTGATAATAGATGGCTACGCGTTTATTGTCCCGGCCGAATTTGTACGCAAAAGATGTACCTAACCGGCCCGGCCCGATGATAGCTAATCTTGTCGTATCTAAATTGGGATTAAACATTAATTATGCTCTTTATGTATACTTACAGCTATTTAATAAAATACTCTATTAGAGAATTCTAATATCTTTTTTTTAAAAAAAATTAAACTAAATTTGTTTAACTGTTAAATTATCCCCCTCCGCTATGCTTCGGGGATACCACGGATATTTTCGATATCCTCCGCTAACGCGGGATAATTCAACTTACTTCTCAATCTTCGTTTCGCTCGATTTCGACGAGTTTCATTAATTCGACTAACGACTCGAACTTCATCCCGATCTGTCGGGATTCGTTTTCGTCGAGTCTCATTCCCCACGTCGCTTCGCCCCTGGGATAGTTCGCCTTACGCTTCACTGAGTTCAGCTTGGCTCATTAATTTTAGTTGCATTATCATAAATGATTGTTTAAAAAAAGCAATGTCTTAATATTTTAAAATAGTATATCTTTTTTAACAGTAAAGTTTTCAGCCGGGGATTATTCTAACCTTTTTAAAAGAAATTTATTTTTATGACCAAAGCAAATAATGATTTAAAAGAAGAAAAATTGTTTTTCTCCGATGGCTCTATTAGAGAAAATAAATACTTCAAGAATGGTAAACTGGAAGGAGAATATACTTCCTATTACAAGAGCGGTCAAATTCTGGCGCAGATTAATTTTGCTAACGGCAGAAAGCATGGCCCCGCAGCAACTTATTATAATGACGGCCAGGTGAGAGAAAAAGTTAATTATGTGCATGGCCGGATGGATGGAGAATATACATCTTATTTTCAGAACGGGAATATCAGAGAGAGGGAATATTACAAACGTGGACGGCTCGACGGCAAATATCAGATTTATTACAAAAGCGGACAATTAAAAGAAGAAGAAAATTTCAAACACGGCAAATTTGAAGGTGAGTATACTTGTTACTATAAAAACGGTCAGGTCAAGGAAAAGGGATATTTTAAAAACGATAAAAGAGAAGGGGAATATTGCGCATATTTCAAAAGCGGTCAGGTAAAAGAAAAGGCAACCTATAAAAGAGGGAAATATATAGGGAAGTTTCTTGTTTTTGAAGAGGAAGTTCCGGAAGTTCAGGACAAGGATGGTGATGCTGCCAATGCTGCTGATTTATGGGATGATAAAGACATAGCTAATTTACTTAATAATTTGAAACATTATGAAGAAAAGCAAAAATAATCATGTCCTTTTTTAAAAAGGAGTTGTCATGATAAAAAAAATTCTTATTCCTACCGATGGTTCAGCCAATAGCCTTACAGCGCTGGAATACGGGATTTATATTGCCCGTAAGCTTGAAGCATCCTTAACAGGTCTTTATGTTGTCGACGTCAATCTAATTCAGGGACCTATGCTCACCGACATTTCCGGTTCGGTGGGAATGCCTCCTTACGAAGGTTTTTTTGAAGCAATTGAAAAATCTTTGGG
>JAQUKH010000067.1 GCA_028719205.1 bacterium | reverse complement strand
CCAGCTGAACCGCTCAATAAATAAACCGCAAACAATACTGTACATGCTATTTTGTTAATGTTCTTCATTAATAACACCCTCCTGTTATTTATACAACCCTAGCACGTTTTTTAAAAAAAATCAAGGGTCGTAATTTACCTATCTGATCTTATACCTTTTATTTCTTACCAATAAAAAAAGTGGGGGCCGAAATCCAATCCCCGCGTTTTTGTTATTAAGGCTAAAATTATTGTTTTGCAACAGCGCTTTCTTCTTCTTTTTTTGCCTGATACCAGTATGCCAATCCCCCTACAATGATCATCAGGATCATAATGATCAAATAAAATCCAAATCTTTGATATTCACCGGCAACGAAAGATCCGACTTCTATCAATAATTGCAAAAACATTATTAATGAGGCAGCCAAAAAAGGTATGACCAAACTATCATATTTGGATCCTTTTTTCTTTGATTCGGAATAAAACAAATTTGAAACTATGACTAGCGGCAGTACAAAAAGTATATGCCAAATAAGAATATTTAACTGGTTAGCCGCCCTATCGCTCAAGCTTGAAGAAGGACCAACGGGCAAGATCCAAGTTTTTCCTTGCATTAAGCCGGAACTGTTTTTTGCTTCATAAGAAGACGCCACGACTCTCTCCAAATCCGACCAAATAGCGGAAAAAAAATACAGCAGTATTATTGTTAACAGTACTGAAAAAAATATGCTTAACATGGATACGTTGGGTCTTTTTTCTAGAGTCATATTTTTATTGGTATTATTATAATAATTATAAACAAATTTAGCTATCGTTATGAGACCGATAATATAAGCCAAAGCGGAAAAAAGAATAAATAAAATTAGCAGAAAATTAGAAAAATAGATATTCATATTTTTAAGATCTACCGATCATTTTTACGATAAAAATAATTAAAATCATCAAATTAATAATTGCAAGAAAAGCAAAAATAATATTTTTACCGGTAAAAATATTCTTTAACCATTCATCAGCTTCAGAGAAAACACTTTTATCTTCTGATCCTGTGGCTGGTTTTTCCAAAAGAGAAGGGTCAGCGCCGGAAATTTGCAGAGCTACCGGTTCGCCCGGCCACTCGCCTTTTATTCCTTTATTTTTCACGAGCACTTCTATATCAAGACTGCCGCTATCCGAGCACGCGCAGCACCCTCCGCAATTGCTGCCCGATGCAAACTGCAACTTCTTAGTCCAAGCCGAACAATATGTACTCTGGCCTTTATTGCTGTCCTGTACGCCGCATTTCAACAACTTATCTATTACCCAGCCATTGTCAATGTTCAAATCTAATTCGCCTTTTGCGTAACCCGGTCCGCCATAATTACAATCTGCACCGGCAACACCCCTAATTAATATTTTGTATTCATCATCACCGATCTTTTTTCTTTCCGCATACCATCCTTTCGCCCTGCGAGCTCCTTCTTTTTCGTAAATATCTCCCCAGCCGCTTCCTCCGCCGCAAGCCTCCCTGCCTGCATGTTCTTCATAAAGATCATCCGTTCCGTCTAATTTTTTAAAATAAAACTTTTCCTCTTGTCCTTGCATCGCGGAAAAGGGATAAAAAGCTCCTTCGTGCGCACTATCAAATTTTATCGCTACATCCCACTCTTCCAAATATTCCTCATATTCATTATTTATATTGGTGCTTAAGGTAACTGCCATTATATCGGTATAAGGATAATCTGAGGTGAAACCATCATCAACAACAAAGCTTTTAACCTCCTTATTCGGATGAGGATTGGTGAACTTTATCATATACAAAGCGCCTCTGTCATAGCAAGGATTTTGCCCAATATAAGTTCTTTCGTAGTTTATACCCCTTAAATTCGTACCCTCGCTCCAGTTCCAATCTATCTCTGCTGAGTTTTTAGATTCCGACCCGTCACTATATTTAAAGACTAAATTTATATCCGTGGAATAAACATAATTATCGGTTTCCGGATAAACATTGCCAATGTTTCCGCTAACAAGCAAATAAATTTCCGCTGCCTTGAGATCCAATGAATTTTCCACCTCTACTTTTTTATCAAAAGTCAGATCCATTCTTGAAATATTGGTACTATTTTTCTTATATTTATTGAGTGCGAACGGCAAATTCATATAACTGTACTCCTGAGGAAAACACTCTGTCTTGGCTGAACCGCTTACCGCCGTAAAATATTGGCTGTTTATGCCTTTCAACGTAAAATATCCATTTCCACCGCTTTGCCACGCAAGAGTAGAAGTACTCGCAAGTTCTTTACCGGGAAGGGATTCTTTTGCCTGAACCGCCGCCCGGGAGACATTGAAAACGGATACTATCCCAATCGCAACTAATATTACCAATAAATATTTTTTGAGCATAAATAATATATTAAAGTGTAAATTTAATTAAGTATACCACAATTATACTGATCTGTAAAATTAAACGAATCAAATGATACTTTTGATGCTATTTATTATAGATATCAAAATCATAGTTAAACCGATTCTTTCGATCCTTGCCCAAAACTGCCCAATGAAGACCGGTGCCGATAGCCTGGAAAGCCACTTTTAAGTATCCTTCTTTTTTAAAGCGGCGGGGAGATACTTGGATTTTAATGCTTTTTAACATCCTGAACTTACCGGCTTTTGCCGCTCTTTGCGCATAATCACTGTCTTCTCCCAAGA
>JAQUKH010000066.1 GCA_028719205.1 bacterium | reverse complement strand
GAGTTTCTGGGTCCAGACGGGTAACCTGAATTCTTTAGAATCTGACCGGGTGGAAATATATCCCTACGCGCATAAACCAACCCTGACTTTATTTAAACGTGTTCCGGACAATGTATCTATAAGCGTAGACAGGGGATGGGGCCTGAATAAAATACACTGGCAGGAATTAAAGAATAAGGATTTAACGGCTTTTTTTTACGCTTTATTAGATAGATTGAAAACAAAAAAGGTTTATGTCAGTGTAGACAAAGATTGTTTAAAGTCAGCATATTCAGTGACAAATTGGGAGGAAGGTTGTTTTGAATTAAATGAACTTTTGATTTTGTTAAAGCTAATAAGAGATAATCTGGATGTTATTGGTATGGATATAACCGGAGAATACTCTCCCCCGGAAGTGAAAGGAAAAATCAAAACTTTATTTTCCCGCCTTGACCACCCGCGCGATTACAGCGCAAGAAACAAACCCGATCCCTGGATTTCCTCAATAAACGAGCAGACTAATATGAAGATCTTAGAGCTGTTTTTGCAAAAATAATTATTTTTCTAAAAAGCACTTAACTTTTTGCTACAAGCAATACCCCCAAAAGTATAAATATAGTTCCAACAACCCGCTTCCAATTCATACGTTCCCCCAGAAATATAAATGAGGCAATAAGGATCATCACGTATTGTAAGCTGTCTACGGGGATCGCGATGCTTAAGTCTGTGCCTGCAAGGACTACAAACCAGATTAGCCATGACGCGCCGGTCAGTATAAACGCAAACCAGATAATGGGAGTTTTTAATAATTTTTTAAGGAATAAAAAGAAGTCTTTAAAATGCCTGAACCTGTGTTGTTTGAAGTTATCGGCGCCTTTTTTAAATAATATTTGCTCTGCGGTCGAGCAAACTTCATGCAATAATATGAGTAAAAATATTTTAAGGTTCATCTTTGTGGGGTTCGTTTTCGGTTGATTTAGAGATAAAGTACACTCCGATGATTATTAATAAAATTCCAACCCATCTTAATAAGAATACTTTTTCGTGCAGGAACATTATCGATAATATAGGCACGATTATGTATGTCGTGCTGCCGATAGGAAAGGCGACGCTGAGCTCAATCCGCGATAATATGATCATCCATACAAAAAAGTTAACGGCGTAAATCAGGATGCCAATCCATAAACTCGGCACGGAGAGTATTTTGAAAGTAAATTCAAGAAAGTTATGCAAGCCGATGTTATTCATGCCTGTCGCGGTCGCGCCGTTCTTAAAAAACAACTCTGCTACCGATTCAAGCACATCGGTTATGATTATGAGGAAAAAAACTTTTAAAGTGAGCCTGTTTTTTATGTTTTTCATTTTGAGGCTTTCATGGATTTTAATACGGGATCAAAATTCTCCGGTTTAAGAAACAAACACAGTAAACCAAACAGGCGATTCATAAAATAATTTCTATGCCTTAGATATATATATTCCGGTATGAATTTGAAATCCAGGCGTTTTTTAGGGTCGTAATTTAACGCGCCGCTTTCATATGTATGGATATTATGCTGGATGCACCAGGTAACGATATCGTGGAATGTCACATAATAGAGATGGTATTTATACGCGACACTGTAATCCAGCCCGATGTATTCGTCAACCAGCACCCCGTTTGAAACGAGGCATAAATCAAACGCGACGAGCCTGCCGTTTATGCGCCAAAGGAAATATTTTGTTTCCTCAGGCATATTTTTTGAGATATTTTTAAAGAATTCTTTAGACAATCTTTCGAATTGTACTTCGCTTTTGTTTAAGGTGTTTATGTAGAGTTTATGGGCTTGGTCTAACAGCGTTCCTAGTTCGCTTGAGACTTCCATCTCGATATTTGCCTGTTCTGCCTGTTTAAGGTTCTTTTTAAGCCCTTTTCTGGTAACTCTGCTTAGTGAATCCAGGTATTCTTCAAAGGATTGGAAATGTTGTAAATCTAATGCGACTGTAGGATAACTCTGCATTTTATGAAATCCGGCTTTTAAAAGAGGGGCAAAGAATGTGTTGTAATCTTGCGAGAAATCTTTGAAAGCGATTAAACGCGCGTTCTCTT
Organism: bacterium; assembly: GCA_028719205.1. Classification (GTDB taxonomy): domain Bacteria; phylum JACRDZ01; class JAQUKH01; order JAQUKH01; family JAQUKH01; genus JAQUKH01. The sequence continues at coordinate 760 of JAQUKH010000066.1, read as the reverse complement.
TCTTGGCAATGGCATACATTTCTTTCATGAGTATTTTAGGTATCTCTTGATTATTTAAGTTTTTTATTCCTATTCTGCCTTCGGCTGCCTGGCAGCCGCATATCAGGACCCGTATCGTCAATAATTTAGGCGCGATAAATTTTAACTTTTCCGCTAATTTCTTCAGCGGCCCTTCTACGGTTGTTTCCAGGGGATAGTCCATTATAAAACAGGGGGCAACGCAGGAAAGCAGCGAATCTTCATATATTGAAATATAATATGATGTGAATTGATCGCTTAAACTTTCATCGATTGTTTTGAAGAAATTGTAACTTTCCTGGATAGGCGGAAAAATGCTGTCCCATTCATTTTTGTCTATTTCCAATATGGAATTCGTGACTTTAATTTTATAGGAAGAATTATTTTTCATTGGGTGATATTATAGCACATCTTTTTTTTAATCAAAATAATATCGGATTGCGGCAATAAATTAATTATCACAGCGTATTTTAGTGATATAATTAAAACAATGAGCGTATTCAGAGAAATTCCTCCCACAGCCGGGTTTCCCCTTTATGTGAAAGATTTATTGTCTTTTTTAAAAAGAGACAGCTATCTTTTTACTTTAGAAGCTGATTTTAAATCTTATCACAACAGCCCTTATGCCTGGGTAACTTGTTCCGGGACCGCGGGATTATACCTGATCTCCGAAAGCCTGAAGAGTTTATCCGGCAGGAAAACTGTAATTATTCCTTCCTATATTTGTCCAAGTGTCGCTTTG
>JAQUKH010000065.1 GCA_028719205.1 bacterium | reverse complement strand
ATGAGCGCCTCCTTTTAATACATGGTTATATTAAAACATAAATAATATAACCATGAAAACAAAAAAATCAAGCGAAAAAACCTATGGTTATCAAAAAAAACAATTTTTCCGGGAAGTTCAGGTTATAAGGATGTCCAAACAGTTCATGATAACCAAATGTCATGGCTCCGTCATAATTTGCCATCCACAATTTAAGTCCATAATTTACCCGGTATGCATGAGGGTTTTCCGTCGCACTTTGCGGATTGTGATAAGAAAATATTTTATGTCCCTTTGAATGCCACTTTTCGGCTTCATTTGGGGAAAGAGTATACGCGCACACCAATAAATCCTGAATATCGCCCACTCTGGAAAAATTATCCTCGCCTTCATGCCGGGTATCTCTAGGCATATAACCGGCAACGAAAATTTTACCTCCTGCCTCATGGATCGTTTTCCACGCCGGTATTTGTTCCGTCAATTTTTTCCCGAAGGCTTCACAGATTCCATAAAAATATACTTCCCGATGACCATATTCAAGTTCTACGATATCGATAATATGCTTTACTTTTTTCTTGAATTTTTCCAATTTTTTTGTATCAGAGGTAATGGGTAACCTTACCCCCAGTAAGAAAACGGGAGAGATTTTAAGTCCCGCCTCTTTCCGCAATTTCAGAGTTTTTCGTAAAATGTCCAAATCGTGATAATAAAGTTGGTAATTGGTCGGATTAGTCACTCCATGTTTTAGCAGGTCTTTATATTCTTCCCTGGCCTGATCAATGGATCTTGACAACGGATCAAGTCCATATTTTTCCGGTTTCAGTTTAGGATTAACGGCCGTCATATAGTACAAGCTGCAGGTAAATTCTTTATTCAGGTCATAATGAGTTTTAGGTTCCGGAAGTTTAAATGGAAGAACGCGGAGATTCAGGGTCAAACACGCCAACTCCCGGTTCCGCTCATTCAGGATATAAAGATTTCCATGATAAATGCCGGCATTAATGTTTTCCGGGATTTTTACAGTGATTATGAATTGTTTATTTTCATCTTTCCGCAGCGCGAAAGGCAATAACTCAGGCGCATCCTGAACCGGAAATGTTTTATTGGAAATTCTCATCTTCCATCTTGATTTGCCGAAAATATCTGTATATTCGGCAAGGGATTTATTATCGATGACAGCGACATAACGCTCGGCAGAACCTGGAGAAGTCCCGGTTAATTTAATGTTATTTATCTTTTTGGAATAGTCAACCGCGACCAGCTTGTCGTCGTTGACCAGCAGTTCGGGCACCAGTACTTTTTCTCCTTTCAATTTTCTTTCAAGACTTTCCTGCGGCGGGGGTGTGGTTCGATAAGATAAAAGGGTACTGGATTTCCACTCATCGTAAATAAGAGTTCCCTTCGGTGGTGATATTCCCTGATACCAGCATTTAACTATTTTTACCTCTAAATTAGCTTGCGGGATGACCGCATCCTTACTTTTTAAATCGGTTATTTTAATTTTATTATTCACTGTGGAAATTGGAGATTTCAAAACAAAACTGCCGGATTCGTATTCCCCTTTTGCTCCGACGATATATAAATCATTGCCGGCTTCGGTCAAAATGGAATCGGGTAATACCAGTTGAGACGTGGGATCAGCTACGATGTAAATTGAAAGTTTGCTGTCCGAATTGATTTTTTTATCCATTCCTGCCAGCTCGCCGCAGTAGAATATGCCTGGAATCAGGTAAATTTTTAAAGCGGCTGCTGTTAATACTCTGAAACACCGCAGAATTGTTATCTGCTCCGCGAAGGTAAGTTTTGCTTTTTTTACCATCTCTGTCCTCCTTATTATGGATTTATGTTTTGGGTTTTCTCAATAATTTTCAACCGTATTAAAAAAAGCAATGATATTTTCCCAGGGGATATCCGGTTCAACGCTCATCAAGCCTAAAACCAGACCGCCGTTCTCTCCGACCCTATCAATATATTTTTTGGTTTCAGATTCAACCTGGGCCGCGGTGCCGAACCTCATTGTACTTTGACATCCCATAACCCCCCAGAAGGAGAGAACATGTCCGAACTGTTCTTTTAAGACAAATGGATTCATGCATTCAGGTTGTACCGGATTCAATATATCAACTCCGATTTCTGTCAGGTCGTTTATTACCGGTTCAATACAGCCGTCGCTGTGATAAAAAATATTCACTTTGCCTTTTGCTTTAATTGAACTGATAAAACCCGCCAAACGGGGTTTGATCCACTTCCGCCACATTTCCGGTCTCATAATCATACTTTTCTGAGTTCCGATGTCATCTCCCAGGTTGATCTGGTCGACTCCCGCCTTCACCAGTTCCAGGGCCATTTCCGTTTTTATTTCGAGTATTCTGTCGAGAAGAACAGCCGCAAACTCTTCATTTTCGTAAAAATCGATCAGCAGCGACTCAATACCGCGCAGATGCCAGGCTTTTTCAAAGATAAATGATACCACATTGCCCATTACATAATAATCTTGTTCTTTTAATCTTTTAACCTCATTTTTTAATGCAGGGTTATTTTTTTCAACCCGCGGAAACGGATAATTCAGTAATTCATTTACAGTTCCGTAATTTTCCATCGGATGTTTCATGTGAGTGAAATGGAAAGTTGAACAAGGTTCGTAACCTATGCCCCATTCATCAACCCTGAAAATCTGCTGAAGGTTATTTTCAGCGTTTTTGTAAGCGGATAAATATTCTTCAGTGGGTAAATAAACCGCATCCGCCGGGCAAGTTAAATGGGACAACAGTACTTTTTTATCTTGAATACGCCGTGTGCAAGTTTTTTTTGAAAAAAAACACAAATGATTTGAAAACAGAGCATGAAGGAGCCATGTTATTGGTGTAAATCCTTTAAATTTGGATAGTTACGTCTAAATTTAAATAAGGATT
>JAQUKH010000064.1 GCA_028719205.1 bacterium | reverse complement strand
ACGCTCTTCCGATCTTCATTAACACACTTGCTGAGATCGGGGCTAGGCCGGATGATGTAAGTATTCTGGTCCTGTCTACTTTTTCAGACCTGCATATAAAATACAAATTAGGCAAGACATTATTGAAAAGAGAAGGAAGGTCGGTTGAAAAGTGGCTGGACACCAAGTTAGATTTTTATCATCAGGCAAATACCAATATGGTTTGCGACGTGATCAAATACGCCAAAGAAAAAGGCATAAGCAGGATCGAGTTCGCGTCGGAAGATTCTTCCCGGGGAAATATCAAATATGGCGTTGAATGGGCTAAGGCCTGTGTTAAGGCAGGCGGAACGAGAATGTGTTTTTCCGACACCTGCGGAGTTTTTACGCCGGAGGCGGTGGATTTTTATGTGCCAAAAATGTTAAAGGCCCTTGACGGTGTCCCAATGACGGCTCATTTCCATAACGATTTCGGGATGGGCGCGTTTAATACAGTGCGGGCTATGAGCCATGGGGCCACTTACGCCGGTATTACCGCGAACGGTATCGGGGAACGGGCCGGCAATACTTCCCTGCATTTGACTGTAATGATCTTAAAAGAACTTTACGGGGTTGATATCCCCGGTTTTAAATATGACAAGCTTGTGGAATTAAGAAAGATGGTGGAGCGGTATTCAGGCGTTCCCATCCAGGCGCATGAACCGATAATCGGGGAAGGTGTTTTCGCCCACGAGTCCGGTATCCATACCGCGGGTATTCTTATCAATCCCTTGATCTACCAGTTCATCCGCGAAGAGACCGTCGGCGGAACGCATAAATTTATTTTTGGGAAGCACAGCGGCGCCGCCGCTGTGGAGTCAGTTCTGGAAAAGAATAAAGAAAGGCTTAAAAAAGAAAATATTGAAATAAATGATGAACTGATACAAAAGCTTCTTGAAAAGATAAAAGATCTAAGAGAAGAAATGATAAAACCGGAAGAATATAAAAAATATATTGAAGAATATTATAAAAATTATCAAAACTTAGGCATATCCGAGGAAGAACTGCTTGAGATAGCAGTAAATTTAGCACGGAAATAAATGAAGAATATCATGGTTCTTTAAGGTGCCAATTTGGCACCTTACAAAGTAAGAGTTTATAAACTTGAAGTCACAAATTGTGATTTCAAGAGAACAAAGAATTAAGTTTTTTGAAAAATAGGGGTGTAATTTGGTAAATGAAATAGTTTCGCAGGAAAAAATTGAACAAAAAATTTTTATAATCCGTGGGCAAAAGGTGATGTTTGATAAAGAGTTAGCTGTACTTTATCAAATTACTACAGGAAACCTAAATAAGGCAGTAAGTAGAAATTTAGCTCGATTTCCTGAAGATTTTATGTTCCAATTGACTAAAAATGAGATTCAAAACTTGATGTTCCAAAATGGAATATCAAGTTGGGGCGGAACTCGTAAGTTACCGCGCGTATTTACTGAACATGGAATTTTGATGCTTTCAAGTGTTTTGAATAGTGAACGGGCCATTCAGGTAAATATTCAAATTATGAGAACATTTACGAAACTCAGGAAAATGCTTTTAACCTACAAAGATTTAAGACAACAGATCGAAAAAATGGAAAAGAAATATGATTATCAATTCGAAGTTGTTTTTGACGCGATAAAAAAATTGTTAGAATCTCCCCAAAAACCCGCAAAGAAAATCGGATTTATAAGAGAGAAGAGAAGTAAATACAAAAAAGATAAGGATATTATAGCTGATGTCTTGATTGAAAAATATCTGTAAAAATATAGTTAAAGATCAAGGGGCCAACCCGTTAACGGCTGGCCCCTTATTTATTATTCTATGTTCGCGCCGACGACGGATGCTATTTGCATCATATCAATTGTCTGGCCTTCTTTTATATTGGTGAGGTCGGTAACTTTTCCTGATGCGCTCTTTGATTTTGTGTTCTTGAATATTGTAAGTAATTTTGCGTCAGTTACGATAAATTTCCCCGCGTTTTCAGGTTTTCCGTTTTTGGCCTTTGTTTGAAGCTTATTCTTTTTAATGTAATCCCAGATTTTCTTTGTGATCTCTGTTCTTGGAAGCGATGTTGCTCCCAGAAATGCCGCCAGGTCTTTTTTTAGTTTTACCGGTTTGCTGAGTCCTTTTGCTTCTGCCATTTTTTTTCTCCTTTATATTAAGATTTGAAATAATGACGATTATATAACATTTTTATTAAATTAGTAAACAAAATAAAAAAAAATACATTTTTTGTATTTTAATATAAAATAATAGCTATTATCTGTGTAATCGTTTATAATCTGTGTAATTAGAAACTTTCTATAGTAAACAACCTGAAACCGGTAAATACTTTTTCTAAAAGAATTATAATAAGCTATTGTTGCAAAATTAAGAAAGTTTCAAAATTTTTGCTTGACAAAGAAAAATAATCATATATAATTTGTTCTTTATTTAAAAATTATTTAAGAGAGAAAATGAAAACACTATTTCCAAAACAAAAAGATTTTACGAAAAAATGGTACATGATTGACGCGGATGGAAAAGTATTAGGGCGAATGGCCAGTGAAGTGGCAAAACTGCTTCGAGGCAAGCATAAACCTGAATTTACACCTTTCCTTGACTGCGGGGATGAGGTTGTTATAATAAACGCCTCAAAGGTTGTTATGACCGGGAAAAAAACGGAAACTAAAATTTACCGGTATCATTCTAATTTTCCCGGAGGATTGAAAGAGATTCCTTACACCGAGATGATGGAAAAAAAACCTGAACTTGTTATTTATGACGCGGTCAGGAAAATGTTAACGCATAACAGGCTGCAAAAAACATTGATGAGACACCTTAGAGTATATAAGGGTGCGGAGCATAAACAAACGGCTCAAAAACCGGAAGTATGGGAATTTTAAAAGAGGAGATATATTTTGGTAATTAATAAATTGAGTACAGGTAGAAGAAAAACCGCGATAGCGAGAGTTTATCTTGTTGAAGGCAAAGGTGTAATAACAGTAAATAAGAGGCCTGCCGCCGAATATTTTCCAAGATTAATTTTGCAGAAATCGGTAAAGGAACCATTAGAATTAGCTAAGATGCTTGATAGATTTGATATACATATTACAGTTCGCGGCGGGGGATTAACCGGCCAGGCCGGCGCCATT
>JAQUKH010000063.1 GCA_028719205.1 bacterium | reverse complement strand
CAAGTTCCTTCCGGATCCGGTCGCCGTTTATGCTTATTATCTTTGCCTTCTGATGGATATTATCAGTCAATATCCCTACCTGCGGGCCTGTAAAAGATATCGCTTCTTCCCCCAGGTTATGAATTGCCATCGCCAAAAGCGAGATCGAGATCTGTTCTCCTGTTGACAGAAGCATGTCCATTTCCCTGTCGCTTGGCTTCTTAGTGATCTGGTGGGCCAGGTCGATCAGGTCATCGGTAGTATCGCCCATGGCTGAAACCACCACCACTATTTTATTATTTTTCTTTTTATCAGCAATAACGCGTTTTGCCACAATATTAATTCTCTCCGCGTTACCCACTGATGTGCCGCCAAATTTTTGAACGATAAATGCCATTTATCCTCCTACCAATAATTCTATCAATTTCCAGCCTTGTTCAACAATAAGGTCTGAATCTTTTGAATTTCTTTCATTGAAACTTTCAAATTTGTCAGGTTCAATTCCCTGCCCGTAAATTATGAACGGAACAGGTTCTGAACTATGAGTTTTTAATGATACAGGAGTATAATGATCGGGAAGCAGAAGTATCCTGACTTTTTCAAAAGCGCCTATTTTACTCAGTATAGTCCCGACAACCTTCTGGTCAAAATCCTCGATTGCCCGCACCTTAAGGTTAACATCACCCATATGGCCCGCCTCATCAGGCGATTCCACGTGAACAAACACGAAATTATCTTTCTTTAAAACATCTATCGCGTGTAAAGCTTTTGCTTCATAAGCCGTATCAATAAAACCCGTCGCGCCGGGAACATTAACCGATTTTAAACCGATCACTTTTCCTATACCTTTAAGCAGATCAACCGCCGTTATTACTCCACCGGTCAGGCCGAACCTTTCTTTCAAAGACGGGAAGGCGATATTTTTCCCCTGGCCCCACAACCAGATCATATTCGCTTCTTTTTTCCCCTGCGCTTTTCTTTCTACATTTACCTTATGTTTTGACAAAAATTCCTTTGACGCGAACATTAAATCTTTAATAGCATCCGAACCCCCGCCTTTTGGAAGATAAGCTTCGATCGGCTGTCCGGTTATATCATGAGGCGGCACGCAACTAATACCTTCAGGAATATCCGTGCTAACCATTATATGGCGGTAGCTGACTCCTGGATAAAATTTTAATTTATCGGTTTGCAGATTATTATTAATTATCTTTATAAGCTTCTTTGCTTCTTCGCTCGTTATGTGGCCTGCCGTAAAATCATTCATCATTCCGTTCTCAATATTGACAAGATTGCATCTCCACGCGGTCTCATCATGCCCGAGTTTAATTCCAAGGCTGGCGGCTTCTAATGGCCCGCGACCCGAATAATACTTCGCTGGTTCATACCCTAAAACATTTAAATTCGCGACATCACTGCCGGGAGGCACACCATCAGGAATTGTTTTCACTAAACCGACTTTACCCTGTCTCGCGAGAAAATCCATATTAGGGGTTCTCGCGTATTCTAACGGCGTTTTATTTCCTAACTCCTTCACAGGATAATCCGCCATTCCATCACCAACTATTATTATGTATTTTATTTCAGATTTTTTATTTTTCATAAAATCCATACAAACTCCCCCAACCCCCTCTTTAACTAAAGAGGGGGACAAAGGGGGCGTTTACCTTTATTTATATCCTAATACTTTCTTCAAAGATAGCATTGTCGCGTCCGCTACTAAAGGCTTTTCAATTGAGGATATAGCCCTCTGCGGATCTTTCAGGCCGTGTCCGGTAAGTATACATACAACTTTATCGCCTTTTTTAAAAACACCTTTCTTATTGAGTTTTATCATTCCTGCTATTGAAGCGGCTGACGCGGGCTCAACAAAAACACCTTCCGTTCTTGCCAGTAATTTATACGCCGCTAATATTTCATCATCGGTTACCGTATCAATTAAACCCTTTGATTCATCTCTGGCCGCTTCAGCCTGTTTCCAGCTCGCGGGATTCCCGATCTTTATCGCGGTGGCTATTGTCTGCGGATCTTCTATTATTCTTTTATTGACTATAGGCGCGGAACCTTCCGCCTGAAACCCGCACATCTTAGGTAATTTTTTTATTTTATCAGCATTCTTATATTCATTATAGCCCTTCCAATAAGCTGTAATATTTCCCGCATTCCCCACCGGGATACAATGATAATCCGGCGCCTCTCCTAAAACATCGCATATTTCATAAGCGCCTGATTTCTGGCCCTCTATCCTGAAAGGATTCACCGAATTTACAAGTTCGATCGGATAATTTTCCGCCATTTCCCTTACAAGCCTGAGAGCGTCATCAAAATTACCTTTAACCTCAACCACCTTCGCGCCATGGATCAATGCCTGGGCGAGTTTCCCCATAGCGACCGCCCCTTGAGGGATTAGAACCACTGCTTCCAATCCGGCGCGGCTCGCATACGCCGCCGCGGATGCCGATGTGTTTCCTGTCGAGGCACATATTACTGATTTCATTCCTTTTTCTTTAGCCTTGGAAATTGCCATAGTCATACCACGATCCTTAAAAGAACCGGTTGGATTTAAGCCCTCATACTTAAGGAATAGCTTGAAGCTGCCTTTAAGTAATTTAACAAGATTTTCCGCTTTAATTAACGGAGTATTTCCTTCGAGAAGCGTCACTACCGGAGTTTTCCCTGTTACCGGCAGAAACTCACGATATTTTTCAATTATTCCCGGCCAATTATTTGACATTGTATTTTTACCTTTCTACTCTGATCAATACAGTTTTGTCTTTGATCATATCAAGTTTATTTATCTCCGCTAAAGCATCCTGCATATCAGCTTCATATGCTTCATGCGTAAGCATTACTATCGGGACTTTATTTCCGGCGGAACGTTCTTTCTGCATTACAGACGCGATACTTATCTTCCTGCTTCCAAGTATCCCTGATATTTTGGATAATACACCCGGCTGGTCTAATGTTGAGAACCGGAGATAATATTTTGTGAACAGGTCATTTATATTGCTGATATTTTTTGGATTTTTTTCAAAATATATACTTGAACTGTTTGCATTAACTTTTTTATTTATAAGCTCCATAATATCGCTCCATACAGCGCTCGCGGTTGGCAGCTGCCCGGCTCCCTGCCCGTAATACATCGTGGGGCCGACAGAATCGCCATTTATGTATACAGCGTTAAAAACCCCG
>JAQUKH010000062.1 GCA_028719205.1 bacterium | reverse complement strand
GGTTTCAGGGCTTCGCCCTTTTTTTCTTCTAAACAATTAGCTGCCAGGTTGATATTTCCCGCGTAATCGCATGAATCGCAAACAGCGATAAAATCCTCTCCTGTGTCAGCCAGAACCATAAATTCATGAGAAGACGAACCTCCGATCTGCCCCGTCTCCGCTTCAACCGACCGGAACTTCAAACCGCAGCGCGTAAAAATTTTATTATAAGCCTCATATGCCTTATTATAACTTTCCTCGGCGCCTTTTTCATCCCTGTCAAAACTATAGGCGTCTTTCATACTGAATTCACGCCCGCGCATCAATCCGAATCTCGGCCTTATCTCATCCCTGAACTTTGTCTGGATCTGATAGAACGTAACCGGCAACTGCCGGTAAGAATGCACCTCTGAATGAACAAGATTGGTAACAACCTCTTCATGCGTAGGGCCTAACGCAAAATTTCTTTTGTTTCTGTCCTGCACTCTCATAAGTTCAGGGCCGTAAATATCCCATCTGCCTGTTTCATCCCATAATTCTTTCGGTATCAGGGTAGGCATTAACATTTCCTGAGCCCCGGACCTGTCCATTTCTTCCCTGATAATTCTTTCCAATTTACGTATAACACGCAAACCCAAAGGCAAAAAAATATATATGCCTGCCGCGAGTTTTCTTATCAGCCCGGCCCTAAGCATTAAATTATGGCTTACTACTTCTGCTTCCTTTGGATTTTCCCTCAAAGTAGGGATAAAAGTTTTTGTCCAATACATTTTATTTAAAAATAATTTTTACTGTTTCGAATTTTATCTTACTTTTTAATATCTTCAATTAAATCAACAGTATCATCTTTTTCTACTTCATTCTCTTTTTTATCCGTGCTTGTCGCCGCAGGCGGCTCTTTTGCATCTTTCTTTTTAGCCAGATCGCTTTCGACGAACTTTTTTCTGCCGTCTTTAACCGCTTCAGCCATAAGATTAGTCACAAGTTTAATAGAGCGGATAGCATCATCATTGCCGGGTATAATATAATCCACTAAGTCAGGGTCAGAATTTGTGTCAACCAGGCCTATTACCGGAATGTTCAATTTTCTGGCTTCACAAACAGCTGTATTTTCTTTCTTGGCATCAACTACAAAGATCGCGTGAGGCAAAACTTCCATATTCTTTATACCCTTCAGTATTTTGTCCAGTTTATCTTTTTCTTTTTTGATTTTTATAACTTCTTTTTTGAGTAATTTATCTGATGTCCCATCAGTTATTTTTTCCATCGCTTTAAGTTTAGTTACACTTTTTTTAATGGTTTGGAAATTTGTAAGCATACCTCCAAGCCAGCGGTGATTAACATAATACATATTACATTGTTCCGCTTCTTCCGCGATAACATCCTGAGCCTGTTTTTTTGTTCCGACAAATAAAATAACTTTTCCCTGACTTGCCAGGTTATAAACAAACTCACACGCCTCCTGCAGTTTTTTCGCGGTTTTCTGCAGGTCAATTATATACACTCCGTTGCGTTCCCCGAAGATGTATTCCTGCATTTTAGGATTCCATCTCTTCGTTTGATGTCCAAAATGAACACCGGCCTCTAAAAGGTCCTTCATTGAAATTGCAGCCATTTTCTTACTCCTCCTTTTTGTTTTTTAAGGACGTCCCAACTGGGGCGAGCCTTCCTCCACTTCTTTCACCTTTTATTGGAACCCCGATGCAACATCGGGGCACAACCAATAAAATCCGGAAGTGTGTGTGATTACGACTTTCCTGCGTTTATTTTTACATATTCAGGTGTCAGATCACAGGTTAAAACAGAAACCTGCTCCTTTCCCTGATTTAAATCAATTGTTAATTCTATTTCCCTGCCTAAAAGATACTTTTTTACTATCGGATAAACTTTTTCTATTCCTACTCCGCCCGCAACTATTTTATTTTTTCCATAATATATATCAATTTTCTCTTCAACTATATTAATACCGCTCGTCCCTACCGCGGACATAACCCTTCCCCAATTAGGGTCTTTGCCAAAAATGGCCGTTTTTACAAGGCTTGAATTGGCCACGGCAAAAGCCGCTTTTTTAGCCTCAACCTTAGTTTTAGAACCAACTACGTTAATTTTAACTAATTTAGTCGCGCCCTCTCCGTTCCTGACGATCTCTTTCGCGAAGAACCGGCAAATAAAAGAAACAGCGCCTGATAAAACTTCATGATCACTGCTGCCTTCCTTTATACTTCCATTACCGGCCATTCCATTTGCTAAAATAACAGCTGTGTCATTTGTACTTCTATCACCATCCACAGTGATCAAATTAAAAGAATTATTAACTGCCTCTTCTAATATCTTCTTAAGTAATTTCTTTTCTATATTAATATCACAAGTTAAAAAACAAAGCATGGTGGCCATATTAGGGTGGATCATTCCCGCGCCTTTACAAATTCCGCCTAACCGCACCTTTTTTTTATCTATTATAAACTCTAATGCCATCTCTTTGGGATAAAGATCAGTCGTCATTATAGCCAAAGCGCTATTATGGCCGCCATCTTTTGAGATAACATCTTTTAACTTATTGATCCCGTTAATAACTTTTTCTACAGGTAATTTTATCCCGATCCTGCCGGTAGATGCTACTAAAACCTCTTTAGCCTCTATATTTAAAACTTTGGCTGTAGCCTTAACCATTTTCCAGGCGTCATCTAAACCATTTTTACCTGTACAGGCATTGGCATTCCCGCTATTTATTATTACAGCTCTTATTTTATTATGCTTTAACTGCTTCTGACATATTGTAACCGGGGCCGCTTTTACTTTATTCGTTGTAAAAACCCCGGCCGAAGTAGCGGCTGTTTCTGAAAATATAAGACAGAGATCTTCCTTTCCATTGCGTTTTAGCCCGCAATGGATACCATTAGCTGAAAATCCGCTTGGAGTAGTAACCCCGCCATTCTTTATTATTTTAATTTTTTTTAATAAATCCATATCTGATAAAGAAAAAGGAAGGTTATAACCTTCCTTTTTCCTTGCTTTCTATAGGCAATTTTCTCCGTTTTATCTCTTAGAAAATTGGAATTTAGCTCTGGCACCTTTTTGCCCGTATTTCTTTCTTTCTTTTTGACGGGAATCACGAGTCAAACATCCCGCTCTTTTCAATTTTGGCCGCAATTCACTGTCAAGTAAAAGTAACGCCCTGGCAACACCCAATTTAATG
>JAQUKH010000061.1 GCA_028719205.1 bacterium | reverse complement strand
CGGGACTGTCGCCCATTCCGGCACTGTTGAATTTCTTGAAAAGATCAAGAAAGACGGAAAAAAGATAGATGAAAATCTTATAGGCCAGTTCGGAGTTGGATTTTATTCTGTGTTCATGGTGGCTGATGACGTGGTTGTGGAAACAAGGCATGCAGGCAAAAATTCAAAAGGGCTTAAGTGGGAGTCCAAAGGGGAAAGTTCCTTTACGATCGAAGAAATTGACCGTGAAAAAAGGGGAACAAAGATATCTTTCAAATTAAAGGACAGCGCGAAAGAATATTCAGAGGAGTACAGAGTAAAAGAGGTTATCAATAAATATTCCAATTTCGCCGATTTCCCGATATTATTTAAAGGTGAAAAGGTTAATAAAATAACCGCGTTATGGCGTAAAAAGACTAATGAGATCAAGGATAACGAGGCGAATGAATTTTATAAATATATTGCCAATGACTTTGACGATCCTTTAGGATATTTTCATCTGGATATCGAAGGTGAGGTAAATTTTAAAGCGCTTCTTTTTATTCCAAAAAAAGCGCCTTATGACCTGGGGCAATTTCAGAAAGAAAAGTCCCTGCATCTTTATTCGAATAAGATACTTATTCAAAATGACTGTAAAGACCTTCTGCCTGAATATCTGCGGTTCATCAAGGGAGTTGTTGATACGGCGGATCTACCGTTAAATGTTTCCCGTGAATTTATCCAGAATCATCCGGCAATAAACACGATCCGGTCAGTACTAACTAAAAAAATATTAAAGTATCTTGGTGATATGGCGGATAAATCAAAAGATAAATATGAAGGATTTTACAAGAATTTTTCGCCTCTTCTTAAAATCGGGCTTACCAGCGATTTCAGCAACAGAGATAAAATAACAGAGCTGCTGCGTTTCGAATCATCCTTGAAAAAACCGGGAGAAATTATTTCTTTAAAGGATTATATTGCCGGGATGAAAACGGATCAGAAAGAAATTTACTATCAATGCGGAGAACACCGTTCCAGTATCGAAAAAAATCCTAATCTTGAATATTTCAAAAAAAAGGGGATAGAGGTGCTGTTTTTAACAGATCCTATCGATTCTTTTATTATACCGTCTATATTTGAATTCGAAAAGCATCCGCTTAAATCCATAGAAAAGGCGGATATTGAACTTGCCCCTGAAGACAAGATTGAGAAGCCTGAAGCTAATATCACTAAATCGCTGCTGGCCCTCTTTAAAGAAACACTCGGAGACAGGGTGGAAGACGTTGTGGCTTCCAAGAGGCTGGTTGAGTCCGCGGTTACTATTGTGGCAGGAAAAAACGCAATGGACAGCCATACCGAAAAGATCATGAAGATGATGAATAAGGATTATAAAGATTCAAAAAAGATCATGGAAGTTAATACTTCACATCCATTAATAAACAATTTGTCAAGAATGTATCTCGCTGACGCGAAAAACCCGTTTATAAAAAAATGCATAGAACAGCTTTATGATGGCGCGTTACTCGCGGATGGAAATCTTCCGTCATCCGCGAATTTTGTGAAACGAATGATGGAAATCATGGAAACGGCAACGAAGTAAAGAAAAAAGTCATAAGCTGCAAAGTCGCAAAGTCACCGGCAAAGATATAAAGAGGAAGGAGGAAGAAGTAAAATGAAAAATCAAGTGGGGCTTAGTAAAATTATTTTTCTTATAATTTTATGTTTATTATTTAATTTCTCATCTGGATGCGGTAAGCCATTAGTTAAGTCTGAAAAAAATGAATTGCAAAATCGTAGAGGAAATAAAAAATGGCTTTTGGAAAGGCATCAGGCAGTTACTGCTGAATTAAAAATCATCAAAGATAAATTAGATGAGGTTACAGGTCAAATATATGTATTTACCACTAAAGAAAAGTATGGCAGTAAAATGATCAACGATCCTATGGAAAAGGACGATGAAAGTAAAATGAAGTTAGATTTCGCGAAAATTGAGTCAAAAGATCTGCAAAATAAATACGATGCCTTAGCAAGTGAGCTTAAGGAAATAGAACAAAACCTTAAAGACTTAGGGGCTCCGATAGAGAAGTAAGTGCTTAAATTTAAATAAATATAAATTGCGTGTAAAATGAAAGGACGGTTCTTTTTAAGGAACTGTAAGGAATGCGTATGAATATAAGATCTGCGGTGTTTTTTAAAGGGGTGGTGGGTGCTGATGATGTTTTTGCGGATGGTACCCCTCAAATTGTTTTTATTGGCCGTTCTAATGTCGGGAAATCAAGTGTTATCAATTCTATAACTAAACGGAAAGATCTGGCCAGGACCAGTTCTTTCCCCGGGCGAACTCAGCAGATAAATATATTTTTGATAAATAAAGCTTTTTATTTAATTGATCTGCCGGGTTATGGATTTGCCAAAATGCCAAAGGAAACGCGGGATAAAATACAGGAAATGACAAATTGGTATTTATTTAATTCGGATTATGTTTTTCAAAAAGTAGTTCTTATCATAGACGCGAAAATCGGCCCGACAGACAGCGATATGGATATGTTCAATGTTTTGGAAAAAGAGGAAAAAGAAATTCTTATCGTGGCGAATAAAATAGACAAAATAAAAAAATCAGAATATGATAAACAAACGAAAAAAATAAAAGATATATTTAACAGGCATAAAGTTATTTTTTGTTCAGCGGAAAATAAAATCGGGATAGATATGCTGAGTGCGGCATTAGGGGAAGCTTATAATGATCGAAATTAATGAAAGAAATATCATAAAATATTCTAAGATTTATGATGAGCGGAACAGGGATACGGTAAATGAACTGGTAGAAAAAGAAATGTATGCCTGGCTTGAAACTCACAGGTATCTGGATAAGGAGCAATTCGTAAAAATAGGGCTTTGGAAATCCAGAAGGCCAAAAAAAATATATGAGAGTAACGATGATCTGACGATCAGAGAGATCACTGAATTTAGTTTTAATACAAAAAGTGAAAAAGCGCGAATTGAATCTTTGTTTGTCCTTAACGGTATTTTATATCCCGCGGCATCCGCGATCCTGCATTTTGCTTTCCCTGATAAATACCCGATCCTGGATCTTAGAGCTTTATGGGCGATCGGCTGGATCCCGCCAAGGAGCTATAATTTTGAATTCTGGCAGACATATTGCGATAAAATAAAAGAGATATCCGAAAGTGTTTCCAAGGATATCAGAACAGTAGATAAAGCTCTTTGGCAATATTCAAAAATTCATCAGAACAAAAAATAAATAATTATATTTAATAATAGAAAGTGTGATATAATGTTCATTTTAACGTCAAAAGGAGTAGAAACAAATGGCAACAGGTACAGTGAAATGGTTCAATGATTCAAAAGGGTATGGTTTTATTACACCGGATGATGGAAGCAAAGATTGTTTTGCTCACCATAACGCGATCCAGGGTTCAGGATTTAAATCCTTGAAAGAAGGGGATAAAGTCCAATTTGAAATCGAAGAAGGCGTAAAAGGCCCTCAGGCTGCAAATATAGTAAAAATATAAAACCTAATCGCAAAATAAGGCCTGGCAATCTCTTGTCAGGCCTTTTCTTTTCTTCTATTCCCCAAGTTTCTCAATAAAAAGATGAATGGTCTTTTTGAAGGGTGTTTTTCCTGTTTCAAATATGTCATTATTGCCCGCGTCATCAACCTTATAGAAATATTTCGGATCGTTTGCCTTTTTAAATAATTCTCCCGACTGCTCATAAGGAACAATTCTATCATTGGATCCGTGAACAATGAGGATCGGTGCTTTGATCTTATTTATTTTACTGATATTGTCGTAATTTGACTTGAAAAACATCGAAGGGAACAGCCTGAAAGAGGCTTTTAACATTTGTTTCGCTGTTGTAAACGCGCCGAGAGTAATTACACCCGCGCATTTTTCTTTTTGTGCCAGTTCTATCGCTACGGCCGCGCCAAGAGATTCTCCGTAAAATATTATGTTCGAAGGATTTATATTCTGGCTTTTCATAAGGTCATACGCGGCTCGCCCGTCCAGATAAAGGCCTTCTTCCGAGGGTATTCCCTCGCTTTTACCGTAACCGCGGTAATCAAAAATAAATACCTTTAAGCCAAGTTTATGCAGAAATTCAATAATAGGAAGCCGGTTACTGATATTTCCTGAACCACCGTGGAAATAGAGTATTGAAAACTTACTTGGTTCCTCTAACGGAGCGGGAAAGAACCATCCGTTTAAAACAACATTATCTTTAGTTTTAAAACTTATATCTTCCGCGAGTAATTCCTGATTTACCGGCAGAGATTCCATATTCCAGCCAGGGTGATATAAAAACCTTGGTTCAGTATATCTTATCCAGAAAAAAGCTGATATTATAATGAGCGCGCCGCAAATGAAATATTTTATTTTTTTATTCAAATTTATTCTCCTATTGTATTAATAATATTTAAAAATTCATTTTCATCCAGTATTTTCACGCCAAGCTCTTTTGCCTTTTTAAATTTGCTGCCCGGCTTTCCACCGGTTACAACAAAACTTGTGTTTGCTGAAACGCTTGATGATGTTTTTCCTCCCCGGTCAGTTACCATTTTTTCGGCATCTTTTCTGGAAAAAGAAGTAAGTTCGCCTGTAAAAACAAATATCTTATCTCTTAATATCTGCGGCGCCTTTATAATATTTTCCGCGGTCATTTTTAATCCAAGCTCCCTGAGCTTCTTTATTAAAATTTTAGTTTTATCTGAGTGAAAAAACTGAAAAACCGAATCCGCGATAACAGGGCCGATCTCATAAACATCCGTTAATTCTTCTAAAGAGGAAGCTTGCAACTTTTCAATGTCACCAAATTTTTGCGCGAGAATTAAAGCTGTTTTCTCCCCAACATGCCTTATTCCAAGGCCGTATATCAAACGATCTAAAG
>JAQUKH010000060.1 GCA_028719205.1 bacterium | reverse complement strand
ACAATCCCTGCTTCCCCTGCGACAACAGCTCTGAAGGTCAGATCAACGGTCCCCGACGCGACAACGCCGCTTGAAATGTTCTCAAATTGGACTGCTTGGGAAGTCTGGCCGAGAACATCACTGACTAGAACCGTAGTTCCATTTACTCCGCTTGCCGTGATAGTTACTGTTGCTTTTTGTGCTCCTATACGCGTCATGCCTCCAAGAGCAACAACCCGGTCAAGAGAAACCCCCTCGGCCGTATCAATAAAAAATGAATAATAGGCGTCTTCCAATCCTTCCCAGCTATCTGATAAAGCCTTAGCCATGATATTCAAGAACTGCCCCACAGGGTCATATATAGTCAGATCCTGAGTCGGCCCGAAATATTCCGGAAGAACCGCCAAATCAGTAAGCTCTTGTAATATATCATCTTGTGTTTTAAGTATAAATCCCGCGTCTGTAATTCCAAAGGCCATTATATACTCCCCGTTACCGCGCCGTAAATTGTCTGCACTTCAAAATCTACTGTTATTTCCCTCGTTGTTCGCTTAAATTCAACATCTAGAGTGCTGATTTTTGTAACCCTTGTATCTGCAATCAAAACTTTTCTCAACATAGACACGATGCGCTTTTCTAGAAATATTCTTTGATTGAACAATCCCAGCCAATCGATCCCCGCCGTTGTGTCCAGCACCCACTCGCCCAACCACAACGACATTTTATTTTTGAGTATTTGCGCAAGCGCGTCCGCATCCGTTAGAGTTTGCGTATGGTTATTAACCAACGAAATGTCATTTCCGACTAATTTAATTACCTGTAAGGTGCTCATGATGTCGGAGTCCCCACCGAGCCCATGCCGGTAAAAATATGTTTATGAGTCGATAAAGCAATAGGCATAATTTTATAATTTGCGGTAACCTCGCTATCGCATTTAATCCCATTTGAATCTGATGCAATCTCAGTTGCGCCCTTATTAAATCTCATTGTAATTCCATCATCAGAAAATACCAGATAGGAATTTCCTCCCTCTTCTCCGATTATCAAGCCATCTTCAGTCCCGAATTCAGAAGGCGGAGAAAATTTATTACTCGCAATCCCTCCGGATACACAGGCATTTTCAATCGAGAATGTCTTTTTACTTTCCGCTCTTGTATACTCATCAAGTCCGTTCGACATGTCAAAAGTCGAAAACGTAACCCATACTTTATCCCCGCGTTCATATGCGGGGCGGATATAAAATCCGCCGGCATAAATAAACTGTACCGGCAAATTAGAAAGTATTGGATAGGCGGCTTCCTCATCCATGTTATTCTTTATTTTCATAAAAGGCTGAACATCGGCTCTCATTTTTTCCTTGTCGAATTTTTCTATTTTACACGGCAGTCCAAGTTGTATCTGCCTTGAATACGTATCAAAAAAATCTTTTATGAATGTTGAAAAATCCATTATACCGCTTGCGCCTCGAACTCACATTCTGCTTTTCCAAATGTGGAAAACTTTTTTTTACCGTGAATAATTTTAAAAACACTATTGTAATTATTTGATTCTATTTTCACAATTGACCCGCCCATGAGTTTATATAAGAATAAAGTTTTAAATTTTATCCCGCCTTGTGTTTTTTCAGGTAGATCTATTAACCCGGTTTTGGGAGTCAGTAAAATGGCGTTTGCTGTTCCCAGTTTTGTTTTACTCTGAACAGTCAGAATTCCATTATTAAAAAAATATTCCGAATCGGAATCCTTGCATAAATTTTGCAACGCAGTATTAAAATATTGCGCTGTAAATGTTGGTAAAATTTTATCAGATCCAACTTTAATTGAATCAAATCGTAAGCCTGCTTTGTTGACAATGGCCTGAATGATACTTGATATTTTTAAATTATTATATGTTGTGGCAATCATTGTATTTGCCCATATTGTCGGAGTGTCCCAGATTTTCATTGCAAGTATTGTATCTGCTCCATGCCGTTTAACTTCGAAATGAGAGCATTTACCTAATACACATATTCCATTTTCTTCTTCATAACCGGCAGTAATTACAACCTGCGGCCCATCATAGTAAGTCCCTTTCTTCGTTCCTTCGGCTGATTTTATTGTATCGTTATTAGGGTTATACAATTTACATTCCGTCATCGTAGGAGCGTTTATTATAACCTTCTGTTCAAATTCAATCGAGAACGGGGGGCATTTAAATTCCCGTCCTCCTATGTTCACCGCTGCTGTTCGCTTAAAGAGTTGTGACATTATCTATATACAATCTTACTCTAGAATCAAGATTGTCCTCGTTTACTGTTTGATCTTGTATTTTAAACGGCGTAAATAAATCATCAAGGTTAACGGGATAAATATCATAATCAATTTCCAGATCTTCGACAACAGCGTGTACAACGGACCCGGCATACACAAGTTTTGTAATATATAATATTTTATCTTCAGCGTCTTTGATTGTTAATACATAAAAATCAAATCTTTCATTGTGCCTGAACTCATATGTATAAACCGATTCTCCAACAGTAAAAATTTTAGATATCGGGCATTCGTCGGGAGTTACCGGAAGATGTTCAAATTCATATTTCATCCAAACATGCTCGCTAAAATAGATTTTTGTTTTACACCGTCTTTTTTTGTTTTATTTGTTATAGATTTCCCTGCTTTTTTAACAGTGTTAAATTTTACAATTACTTCTTCTGAAGTTGCGATATTTATTTGTACCAATGTCATACTAAGACCAAGACCACTTCCTGTGTCTGCCGAATGATTTCTAGAAAGAGATTCAATGACAACATCGTCTATATCCACATCATGCCCGTGATATGTTAAAATAGTCTTATCATCCATCCAGTTTTGCAAAAGTTGCTTTCGGTCTTGAATGGTATCAATAAATGCAGCGGCATATGACATTGGAGTCGTATTGCTTATACTTTCGTCAGACAAAACAATATTAAGATTTATAACTTTCGGTTTTTGGATAACATGATCCGAAATGTCAGACCCGTCCTCTATGGCATGTGAAGACACGTCACTTGCATCCTGCTCGGAATCATCAAGGGTAACATTAAACAAACAATCATTTGTCCCATCGCTCAAAAATGCTCTGGTATGGTTTCCCATAAATGCATCTGAAATAGTTGTCGGAATTGAATTCGGTAAATACATTATGCGTTACTCATTCCTAGTTCAGTTCTAAACACTGTTCGTGACAATTCATCAAGTGCGTCCATAACAGCGTTTTTAACTTCTTGTGCAGCCTCTGCCGGACCTGATACATTAAACGTCATTGATCCGACAATACTACCAATCGTTACCCCGCCTCCGTTAGGTATAATTTTTCCAGACTCTCCCGGTATAAATGTTTCCGGGCCTTTTTCACCGACAATATACGCGCTTCCTCTTGAGACACGACCCCCGCGAGCTCGCCCAGGAATATTACTGGAATTTTGTTTGGCAACTTCTTGGGATTCTTTATCATTACTGGAAAATAAATTTTTAAAACTATCTTTTATTTCAATCAATGTTTCTTTGAGTCTTCCCGGAAGAGATTTAAAAAAATCAACGATTCGATCGGGTATACCGGAAATATAATTTATAACATCTTTAAATGTTTGAATTATTGAATTTTTAAAATCCATAAAAGATTTTTTTAAATATGAAATATCTCCGAATAGTTTTTTTACAAAATGTCCGAATACAGATTCACCGCCGGTAAACCATGTATATAAATCTTCAATTATCAAAACAATCGACGTAATAACTGCAACCACTGCTAATCCAATTGCGATAAACGGTAATAAAGGCGCGACAAACGCCCATGCAGCAGTCGCAGCTGCATATAAAGCAGCTACCAGCAAAATTCCAATAACAGGGACAAGGGCTATAGTAATAGTTTTTAAAACTGCAACACCGCGTTCTGTCCCAGCGAACCATTGCATAATATCAGCAGCGGTTGAAATAATAGGACGAAGTGCCTTGTTTAAAAATCCCCCCATAACCTCTTTTATTTCTTCCCATTGTGTTTTCGCTCGTCTGGTCGCCCCCGACATGGTTTCAAGAACTTCCCCGTATTGTTCCATTAGTTTCAATTCTTCTTTTTTGAAAACCTCGGTAAGATATAACTCGCGCCGTTTTTTCGTCGCCTCATCATATCCACCACCCAGGGCTTTAAATCCCTCCATGTGCTGGGCAAGTATTGCGTTACTTTTTAAAAATCGTATTGACCCGGTATTAACGGCAGTCGTGATCCCCTGCATGGTTGTAGTAAGATCATCGCCGGTAATAGCGGAAAGTTTTTGAAGGTTTCCAAGATTATTTGAAACAAGAGAAACAGAGGCGCCGAATTTCAACGCTTCATTGGCTGATTTTTCGAAATCACTTTCTCCGAATAGCCCCTTGCTCGATTCAACAGCACTTTCAATTGATTTTTTTAATTCTGGGTAACCCGTCCCGGCAAGATGTTTGATCCGTAATGCCTGAGTTTCCTCTTCGGCTCCTGCATCAGAAAACATTTTTCCTATTTTATATATTCCCGCAGTAGCGGCGGCACCGCCTACAAGACTCAGAACATTGTTAAGGTTAAAGGCGGTATTTCTTGCTTCATCCATCGAACGCTTGAATGATTTAAGCGCGCCGGATGCACCGTCCTTAAGTTTAATTTCTCCGTATATTGATCTAAGCGCACCCGGCATTATTTTTTATTTTGCTCCTTTATCATTCTGTCAAGTGCGGTATTCGCTTCCATAAGTTCATGTGGATCAATTATGGAGGCTTCAGTAAACGTTAAGACACCATAAACAATCGGCCTCCAAAACGACGAGTTTTCATATACACATTTTTTAAAATAGCCCCTATCGAAGTTAACAAAATCATTTTCTTCCAGTTGATTTTTTATTCGGATATTTATACCCGGCTTCCAACGTCCCTCTAAGAAATCGCAGGGCCACAGAGCCCC
>JAQUKH010000059.1 GCA_028719205.1 bacterium | reverse complement strand
CTGTAGCTCTGCCAGAAGAAGACCTAACGCAGGTCCGCGCGCTTTACAAACAGGGCGTGACCTGTATTGATGCTGCCGTCGGAAGATTATTGGAATTCCTGAAAAAAGAAGGGCTTGATAAAAATAAAATAATTGTCGTGTTAGCGGACCATGGCGAACAACTTTATGAAAATGGATGGGGACAGGGGCACGGAGAACATCTTAGAGGAAGAGCTGTTCTAAATGTCCCTTTTATTATTCACGACCCGCGGGATAAATTAATACACGGTACAATTAATGAATTGGTTCGGGATATTGACCTTTCCCCGACTTTACTATCCATGCTTTCTTTACCGGTCCCCCGATCAATGGAGGGTATAAATCTTTTGCCGCTAATGAGAAGGGAAACTGAAAACCTGAATTTAACAACCTACGCGGAAACCGGACTATGGTTCACCGACAAAGGGAACAATTTTTATCAAAAACAAAGAATAATGTATCCCGATATCGTTGAACTTGGAGCGATCGATACTGAATATAATAACGAAATTGTAATTAAACCTGAATTCAGAGGCTTAACTAATACAGCAAAACACAGGATGGTTTATGACGGACAATATAAACTTATTTATATACCGGCCAGAGACGGTATATTTTTTGAGCTGTATGATACAAAAAAAGACCCTGACGAGCTTGAGGATATAGCTTCTAAAAATCCGCAAAAGGTTATTGAATTAAAAACAAAACTTTATAAATGGATGGAAAAAGATATAAAAGTATTTAATAAAAACGACTATTTTATACCTTATCCATAAATTCTATTTTTCGAATATACTTTTCAATTCATCAGTTAAATCCAGCATTCCTTTGATTTCGTTCGCGTCTCCTTTTGTTCTAGCCTGCTCTTCTTCTAAAGAAACATCCTGTACAAAAGATTTTATTTTTTCTTTAACATCATCCACAGCTTCAGCTTTATAACTATCCCAAATCGCCTGAAGCTGCTCCGAAAAATCAGTCTTTTTCTTTTCATCATTTTTAAATATTTCATTGATCGCGGATTTTAATTCCATAAAATAGTCCTCTGGAATTTTAATTTCCATTTCCCATGAAGCTAACTGTAAAATAATCGGATAAGTTGACCCCTCCGGCGTAAAAACGATAGGCAAAATTACATCATCCCTCTCATCCAGGTTCGCGCGATTCTCTGAAAAATACATGTTTATTGATTCTAAAACATTCTTATCTTTCAGGAGAACTTTATCTTCACCGTTCCATGTCCAGAGAGCGTTATAACCTTCACTGATCTTAACCTGAAAGGAAGGCTGAATATCCATTGCTTCAGTAGAATAAAGTTTGTATATTAATGACTTTTTACTTTTAGCAAGTTCTTGTTTTAAATATTCAGGAAAAGGATCCCTCGCCTGAAAACCATCAGGATAATTAGTATAAAACGCGCTTAACCTATCTTCCGTACCGGTTTTTACATTTATCGGGGTTTCTACCAGTTTAACGGCTAAAAATATATGTTCATCTTTCTGGACCTGCGAGGTTGGATCCAAAATAGCATAACATTCTTTTTTAGATTCATCATATTTAATAATACCCCTGGCCTTTTCGTAAAGATTACTGTCGCAGACCAGTAATTCCAGATTATCTTCCCGCGGAACTCCCATTTTTATTTCCACTTTGCTTAATTCGAACGTGCTTTCGCTTACTATTTCCTGAACTGCCCATGTTTTACTTTGGACTTCTTCCGATAGCTCGCTATCTCCTTTGTTGTTGCCCATAACTAAAATATATTGCCCTGACAAATCCTGTTTAATATTATCAAACTCAAATTTAGCGCTTTTTACCTTGAAATATTTTTTGTGAGGCAGTTTTATATTTACAGTTAACGGCTGCGCCGGTTCGATTTTTATCTTTTCAGCTTCTTTAGAACCAAAAGCTTCCTTCGCGTAATAACGCGGAGACAAAATAAATATCATAATTAAACAAATAGCCATTTTTTTCATTTATGCCTCTCCTTTAATTAAATTTTATATCTATTTAATAAAAAATTCTATCTGATTATTTTTTTCTATTTTTGTTTGAATGGTATCTCCGCTTTTAAATTCTCCCGCTAAAAGTTTTAAAGCCAGCGGATTTTCAATCCTTTTTTGTAAAACCCTCTTCAACGGCCTTGCACCGTAAACAGGATCAAATCCTTCGTCAGCCAGAAGATTCTTAACCTGGTCTGAAAGTGATAATTTAATATTTTTTTGCGCAAGCCTCCCTGAAAACTTTTTCAGCTGAATATTAATTATTTCTTTTATCTCGTCACGATCCAAATTATGAAAAATGATCGTTTCATCAATACGGTTCAGGAATTCCGGCCTGAAAGAGGTTTTTAATATTTCACTTACGCGCCTGCGCATTTCATCTTCATCTTTACCGCCTAATTCCTGAATTAGCTGGCTTCCAAGATTTGAAGTCATAATAATGACTGTATTCTTGAAGTCCACTGTCCGTCCCTGCCCGTCGGTCAGCCTGCCCTCATCTAATATCTGCAATAAAACATTAAAAACATCAGGATGCGCTTTCTCAATCTCATCAAACAAAATAATACTATAGGGCCTGCGCCTTACCTTTTCTGTCAGCTGCCCGCCCTCTTCATAACCCACATATCCCGGCGGCGCGCCTAACAGCCTGGCGACTGTATGTTTTTCCATGTATTCTGACATGTCGATCCGCACTATGGAACGTTCATCATCAAATAAAAAATCAGCCAGGGTCCGGGCTAATTCGGTCTTGCCGACACCAGTGGGCCCGAGGAAAATAAATGAACCCATAGGCCGGTTAGGATCCTGCAATTCCGCGCGGCTCCTCCGCACAGCATTCGCGACAGCAAAGATCGCCTCATCCTGGCCGATCACCCGTTCTTTTAATTTTTCTTCTATCTTTAGTAATTTTTCGACCTCGCCCTGCATCATTTTAGAAACAGGGATCCCTGTCCATTTGGAAATTACCTCGGCAATATCCTCTTCATCTACTTCTTCTTTCAACATTAAACCGTCTTTTTGTATTTCCTGCAATTTTTTATTATCTTTATCAAGTTTTTTATTTAACTCGACTAATTTACCAAAGCGGAGTTCCGCCACCTTTTCCAGATCGCCTTTTCTTTCAAAATTCTTTTCCTCTATTTTTACCTGTTC
The DNA here is from genome assembly GCA_028719205.1 of bacterium. GTDB lineage: Bacteria > JACRDZ01 > JAQUKH01 > JAQUKH01 > JAQUKH01 > JAQUKH01. The sequence goes on along the minus strand of JAQUKH010000059.1, from coordinate 2,313 downwards.
GATCTCTTCTTTTGTCTTTTGTATAGCCTGAATGACCTCTTTTTCCTTCTGCCATTTAAGTCTCATCCCTTTGCCTTTTTCCTTAAGATCGGCTAACTCTTTATCTATTTTTTTTAAACGCTCCTTAGATTCTTTATCCTTCTCTTTACTTAAAGCCTGCCGTTCGATCTCTAACTGCATCACCCGGCGCTCCACTTCGTCTAATTCCGTAGGCAGGCTGTCTATTTCAATGCGCAGTTTCGATGCCGCCTCATCAATCAGGTCGATCGCCTTATCCGGCAGGAACCGGTCCGCTATATAACGATTTGATAAGGTTGCGGCTGCGATCAACGCCGAATCTTTTATCCGTACGCCGTGATGTATTTCATATTTTTCTTTAAGCCCGCGCAAAATGGCGATCGTGTCGGTAACATTTGGCTGGCCGATATAAAGCGGCTGGAACCTGCGTTCCAATGCCGCGTCCTTTTCAATATATTTGCGGTATTCATTCAGAGTCGTAGCGCCTATACAGCGTAATTCTCCGCGCGCTAAAGCAGGTTTAAGCATATTCGAGGCGTCAATCGCGCCCTCAGCCGCACCCGCGCCGACTAAGGTATGCAATTCATCAATAAAAAGTATTACATTACCCTCTGCTTTTTCAACCTCTTTTAAAAAGGCCTTAAGCCTGTCTTCAAATTCACCACGGAATTTCGCTCCCGCGATCAATGCCCCAAGGTCCAAAGCTACTAACCTCTTTCCCTTTAATGACTCAGGAACATCACCGCTTACAATGCGCTGGGCCAATCCTTCAACAACCGCTGTTTTACCCACACCCGGTTCACCGATAAGGACCGGATTGTTTTTAGTCCGGCGGGAAAGTATCTGGATCGTCCGGCGGATCTCATCATCACGGCCGATAACCGGATCAAGTTTTCCTTTTCGCGCCAAAGTTGTTAAGTCACGGGCATATTTATCGATAGCCTGATATTTATCTTCAGGATTCTGGTCCGTAACTCTCTGCGCCCCACGAATATCCTGTAATACCCGGTAAAGGCTGTTCTTATCTATCCCCGCCTCTTGTAAAATTTTGCCTGCTTTTCCGCCCTTCTCTTCCACTATAGCAAGCAAAATATGTTCAGAACTTATATATTCATCTTTAAACTGCTCCGCTTCTTTTTGGGCAATTGTAAAAATATTATTTAAGCGGTTGGAAAAATATGCCTGCCCGGATGTTCCGTAAACCTTTGGCAACGCCTCCAGCTCTTTTTTTATTTTTTGTATCAGACCCTCAAGATTAACTCCCAACTTTTGTAAAATCGGGATGATCACACCTTCTTTTTGTTCAAGCAGCGCTAAAAGAAAATGTTCAACATCAACCTGCTGATGATTAAGATCAATCGCGGCCTGCTGTGCCTTTTGAACCGCCTCCTGCGCTTTAATCGTAAATTTATTAAAATCGATCATACTGCCGCCTTTCTCATTAAACAATAAAATTGTATCATAAATTAAATATATTTTATATTATTATTGACAAAATTACAAGTTGCAGGTAAAGTGTAAAAATGACCTGCAAAAACTGCCATACAGAAAACGACCTTAGTCACAAATTCTGCAAAGAGTGCGGATCTCCTTTAAAAGACGTAACATCATATGTGCATTGCGCCAATGCCAGCTTGCTTGAAAAAAAAGGTGATTTTAATAAAGCTATTGAAGAATACCTGGCGGCACTAAAAACAGACGCTTCTAATAAAAAGATCCTGAACCGTTTGGCGGAATTATATGAACAATACAATATGGTGGATAAGGCTATTGAGCAATATATCACACTTAAAAAAATAAATCCTTTATATGCCGACATTCATTATAAACTGGGAATGCTTTATAATCGAGAGGGAAAAATTAATGAGGCTATTCAGGAATATAAGGCATCTGTGGCTATTAACCCTCAATACAAATCCGCGCATTACCAATTAGGAATAGTCTTTTACCATTTGGGAAAACTGGAAGAATCAATTTATCACTTTAAAGAAGTTATTAGGATCGCGCCTGATTATCTTTTAGCCCGTTATCAATTGGGGATCACTTATGAGAGGATGCAGAGAGACGAAGAGGCGATCCAGGAGTTTCAAAAGGTTGTTCACGGTAGCCCTGAAGACGCAGCCGCGCATTATCATCTGGGAGTCGCATTCTATAACAAAAACATGATAAAAGACGCCATCCAGGAGTTCACTACTGCCGTAAAACTCAACCCGATGGATCTCACGTCCAAACGCAACCTCGATAAGCTCAAATCATTAAAAATTCAAGAGTAGAATTGTCTTTAAAACCTCAATA
>JAQUKH010000058.1 GCA_028719205.1 bacterium | reverse complement strand
CTTTAACCAAGGCAACGCTCCCGGAGAAATATACACCAATAAGAATTTAACCCTCTCCCGATCGCAGATGTCTTTAAAATCCAGCAATATTTTGGCGGATACATCCCTTACCATCCTTTTCTGTTCGTCTGTTGTTATTTTATATTGCAAAAAATCCCCTTTTTTTTCAATCTCCTCCCATACTTTTTTATCCCTTTCCTTCAAAGAAAACAGCATACACGCGGCCTCAATCCTTACCTTAAACAAAGAATAAAAATAACTTTTTTTCAATAAAGGGTCTAGCGTATCATGAAAATAATTGAAAATATAATTAATTTTATTTTCATCGCGCCTTGTTTCTTGTTTATTCATCAATAAATGCGGAGACTTTTCTATTTTTTTATAAATTGCCCTGTTCAGGTCGCCGCCAATGATTGAACAAATAACCAGGTCGGGCCTTAGATTGATCCCAAAGTCCTTTAACCAAGAATACATTTGATGAATGCCATATCCGGGAACTCCCGCATTGATCGCATACACATTACTGATCTCTTTTTCGATAATATCGGAAAACCTGCTACCGATAGGCAGGCCTTCCCCAAAAGTGCAGGAATCTCCGAGGAAAAGTATCTTGAATTTATCCGTATCTTTAATCTCCTTTTCCCGTAGCCCCATGCTATTTGTTGTATAAACAACGCTAAACTCGGAGGTAAAGGCGCTTCTAGATACATTAGGAATTAATTTGTACTCCAGGGAAGGATACAACATATATATTTTTGCTTCCCTGCTAAATGAAAAATTCCTATAAATATCTATATTTCTATTTGTTATTTTAAAGAATAACCTGGTTGTCCCTTCAATAAGGATTACGGCTAAAATAGACGAGAGAAATATTGCGGAGACTAACTTAATATTTTTCATAATCTTATTTAGTTACAATAGCTGCATAAAAACTATTTTTAAGTTAAAAAAATTACAGACGCGCTATGTGATCATTGCACAGAACTGCACAAGGCATGCAAGAACAATACATGCTCACTTAAGATTTATATAATGGATGTAAGTACCGATGCGGATAGATTATCTTTTTAGGACTAAACTGTTTGTATAATTAAGCACACCCAAAACAAATCCGAAAGCCGAATAGATATAATAAATATACAGCATAATAATTGACTTAAGCATAAAAATGAATCCCTTTTCTTTGAGAGAAAAAATAAAGAATTTTATATTAAGAAGCGCGAAAACAAATACTAACGCAAGAAAAATGTAGTAAAACCAAGGCTTCGCGATAGTCAATGCCAGGCTCGATAAGATCATCCATGACACTAAAGCGCTTGCGATATATTGATCTTTTAGGTTTAAATCATTTTTGAAAACTTTATATTTCAGCATTAATTCAGCCCAGGGTATTGCCCGCTCCAATAAATCTGATTTAAGCAAACTAAAGAAGCTATACTTTTTTAAATGCGTAACCTGTAGCTCTTTTAACAGCAGTATTTCATATTTTTCCATATTCAGCTTATAACCGAATTCGATATCTTCAAGGCGCGCATCAGCTTCATTAAATCCGCCTATTTTGTCAAATACCGATTTTTTAACCGCACCGCACCGGGTAAAAAAAGTAGCCGCTTTCTCAGAGGCAGTTTGATGGATATAATACTGAAACAGATGCTTCCAAACGGAAAAAAAACCTCCCTGCGATAGACTTTTATCGTTTGAGCCAAAAACCGCAGCTAGACGGGGATTCTCTAAGAATGCGCGCTCAACCTTTTCGATAGTATCTTTTTTAATTAGCGTATCTTCATCGATAAATAAAAGGATCCCGCCTCCTGCTTCGCGGGATGCGATATTCCTTGCCTTCGCCCTGTTAACCGTCTTTTCTAGCCGAATCAACCGAAAACAAAATTCCTCCTGCATACGCAATATATCCGCCTTACCCGTATCGTCTACGACAATAGTCTCAAAGTTAGGATAGGAAGATTTCCCCAAAGCCGTCAAGCAACTGCGCAGCATATCTCTTTCTTGATTATGCGCTGGGATGACTACTGAAACGAATATTTTATTGTTATTTTCGGCTGATATAACCATGAAATTATAATCTTAGGTCCATGTACCGGGTCTTGCGACTAATTTTTAAAAAAAATTAAAGCTAATTAATATATTCTTTTATCAACAAATCCAATTCATTGGATATCTTTTGGCAATCGTACTTATCCTCTACGAGATTACAGGCATTCTTGATTATATCAATTTTTAGGTTAGGATTATCGAATAGTGTCTTTATCTTATCCGCGAATTGATCCATCCCGCAAACAATATAATGGCTCCCGTCTTTTCCTTCTATTCCGCGCGCCCCTAGCGGAGTTGTCACTATGGGTATTCCTGCGGCCATATAATCGAACATCTTTATATTGGTGCCTGAACCTTGCAAGACCGGGTTAAGAGCTATGTCGGAGGCCTTAAACATCAGTTCTTTAATAGAATCGGTTACTTCCCCAAAAAATAAAACATTTTTTTGCTTAACATGCGCTTCATATAAAAATCTTGGGGGGATACCCTGCCTCGGGCTCATGCTCAATAATTTCTTTTTGCCGTTTGATATATACCCTAAAGATGAAACCGACATCCCATCGCAACTTATCTTCGCAAGGCAGGCGCGGTTGGAATCGTCCATTTCAATGGTCGCATTGATAAAATCTAATTTTTTCCCAAAACGAGATGATATTTTTTTGCTACCGAGATTATTCAAATTGAACTCCTGGCAAATTTCGCCGTTTATTTTAAGCCTGAATGCGGTTTTTCCTATCCTAGGCCAGCGGAATAAAGAAGAGGCAAAAAATAACCCGGCTGGGACATTAGTCTTTGCTTCTAAAAAAATTTCTGAAATACCCTTATCTTTGATGAAAAACGTAGCTCTTCTTTTTATCCTGCAAGCCCGCCTTCCGGCAGATAGCTCCGGGCAATCCCAACCGGTAAATAAAAAGCCCCTGCCGTCGTTCACCGGCAATTCGTCATCATGTATTACAGGATTTTCTGTTTCAAAAGAATTCTTTACTCCCCCCATGATTAAAAAAATGTAATCCGGAAGCTTCCAGGATAACTCTTCGATAATAAACCTTGCCGCATCAACATTAGGAGGCCAAAAAGCGCTGCCGATAAAAATAACTGTCCTCTTATTGCCAACGCCCAGCTCATTCTTTGCCTTTTCCTTTTCAGCCAAGGAACACGGCCTTATTAAATCGGTCCTTACGCCGTTTGGCAAAATATGGATCTTTTGCGGGGCAACATTATAATGTTTTATGAAACCGTCCTTTACCGCTTGAGACGGAACTAAAACTAGGTCGCTTATCTTACAAGCTTTTTCTTCCAATCTTGTAATCAATTTAGCCATTATTTTACCGATGAAAGTCCTCTCTCTATTCAACAGCCAGAGATCTATAATCTCATATTCAAAATTATGAGAATTATATATTAACAATTTATCTTTGAATTTATTGATAAACGAATAATAGAATGGCAGGTCGATAAAACTCACCTTTGACTTTTTGACGCCGCGCTTAATTGAAAAAAATAACCCTGGGCACAGAAAAGCCAAAATAGGAAGAGTTGTAAGTATCGAAACCCAGGCTTTGCCTATACACAGGCAAAGAAGATAATGCAAATACTGGGCCGGAAGCGAAATAGGCTTGATAATTTGCTGGATTTTCCCGTTTGATATGCGCAGGCTTGATTTGCCTACGCCTAAATAAGTAATCCTGTAATCTACGGGTAAGCCATTTAACAGATGGAACGTCCTCATCCGTCCGCCTACATCAGGAGGGAATACGGCGTTTAATCCCGTAGAAAATAAGTTAATTTCCTTTTGCACCCTTTCCATAGCGAGGTAATTTTTACCGTTTACTTTCCCGACTTTGTAAATTTAAATAGAAAATCGGCTATTTTCTTATAAATAATAACTGCTATATTGTACAATTTCCAAACTTCCGGCGGGAAAAAATTATGCAGCATGGATTCGTATTTTTCTACCGCCTGCTCCAGATATGCCGGGTATTCTTCTTTCAGCCTTACAAGGTCCCTTTGCCTATCGTATTGAACCTTAGGAACAAAACCCCCGGAGCTATTTACCGGAATTACCGTTTCGCTTTTTGCTAAAAATAAAGTTGCAAATGTGTATTTACCGAATACAAACAAATTCTCTTTCCTTGTTAAATCTACATTTTTATAATTAACCTCTCCGATTATTTCCATCCCTGAAGGATAAATGATTCTCTCAAATAATCTCTTTTCATCATAGCGCCTGGCCTTGTAAACCCCGTAAACCGTTCCATTTAACCCGTAAGGATACCGAATATACTCCGGGCCAAAATCGGTTGTTAATATCAGCATCCCTCCCGGCCTTAAAACGCGCTTCATTTCCAGCATAGCCGCTGTATCATCTTTAATGTGTTCTATAGTGCTAACACAAAAAATGCGGTCGAACGTATTATCGGCGTATCTAAGCCCGGTAACATCTCCTATCTCATTGCAAACGCTTAATCCTAAAAATTCATTTATTCCGCAGCGCTCTTTAAGCCTGTATAGGTCTATGGAGGTAACCTTGCACCGGTATATTTCATTAATATAATACGGCAAGGCTGAATTCTGGCTGCCCACATCCAAAACATCCAAGCCTTTGCTTAATTGGCTGTAGATAACGGCATAACTATATTCAAACCACCTGCGATGAAGATCGCAAGATAAAAGACCCCGGGACTTTAATATCAAACGGGCTATATCCATAGTCACGTACCGGATATCTGCGGCGTGTCTTTCTCCTATATCCAAACACTTATTTATACATAACATGCCTGGCGACTTCTCCTGTTGTTTAACTTAAACCGGATCTTAAAGCCCTGAAACCGGATATTTTTGGCGGCAAAGAATACTCCAAATCAACAATAAAATTAGACCCATTTCTTGAATTTGATTCCGTATATTTTAATTTTTTCAACGCTTCTTTCTCGCTCAATTTTACATGAGAAAGGATATACCACTGATAATCATATTTATCGTTGCCTGCCCTAAAAGAGAAATCTTCCGAGATATCTTCCTCTTTTAAATGTTTTATCCATGGGATATTTGAATAATAATACTCGTATCTAAAAACCGGGAGGTCATTTTTCTTCATAGAGACACAAACCCGTTCGCCATTTTTAACCGTGCTTTGAATTTTTACAAGTAACTCCCTTATCTCCGGAGAATTTGCGGTCTGATAATCTCTGGCAAGGCTAGGCATAACCGATAAAATCAACAGGAAAATTATAAAATGCTCTTCATTTATTTTTTTATACTTAATTTTTAAAAAATCGTATGCGTGTTTTGCGCAGATAAAAAATCCGGCGAATAAAGCGGGGCTGAGAAAAAGATTATGGCGAGTTGGAGTTAAAGGCGCCAATCCTTTTAATGACAATATAACACATACTGAGATTGAGTATATAAATACCGACAGGATACTTCGCTCAACAATGTTCTGGTTAGCTTTTGTAAAGGCAAAAATCAAATAAACCGAATATACCAAAAATACAACTGTCAGGAACAGGAAAGGAATACCTGCCGGAAAAGATAAGGAATTTACAAATACATCCTTCACATTAAAAAGTTGCCAGGAAATTACTTTTATTACCGCGCTAAAAATCATGGATAAACAAGCCCAAGCCCCTAATCCCAGATATTGGCTTAGATATGTTAAATAGGGAGCCTTGTATTTACTGAAGAAGTCAATTAAGTCAATCCTCCCCTTTGTTGCATAGATGAATGAAAAAACAGCGGGTATGGATAATGCCCCTAGCTTGAATAACTTGACGGTTATTGAGTCTTTATTGTTGAAAGTAACGAAAAATGATAAAAAGATGATAAAAAACGGAAAATACAAATTGTACCCGAATCCGGAAGTTATGCCAAATAAATTGACGAGG
>JAQUKH010000057.1 GCA_028719205.1 bacterium | reverse complement strand
GTCCGGATCGGGTTTTGAGGAAGGCGCGGTTGTAACCCTGAAAAAAGAAGGCCAGCCGGATATTATAGTTTTAGCAGTGGTAGAGTCAGCTACAAAAATAAGCGGCAGGTTTAATGCTGTAGAAACACAACCGGGGGTTTATGACGTAGTGGTTACAAATCCGGATGCTCAAAGTACAACTTTGAATGCCGGATTTACGTTGACAGTGCTGCCGGCTCCGATATTGAACACATCTAAACCTGATCTGGCTGATAATATGGGGCTTATTAAAATTGAATTAACGGGTAATAATTTTCTGGAAAATCCTGTTGTGAAAATAATCCGTGAAGGACAACCCGACATAGATGCCACATCAGTTATGGTTGAATCACCTGCTAAGATAGTTTGTGATTTCAACCTTAACGGAGTAGTACTTGGCACTTGGTCAATAAAAGTTATTAATCCTGATGGGCAAACAAATTAATATTAAACTATAAAATATTATAGGGGGGATTATTATGAAGATTTGTAAAAATACAATATTCATATTATTGGCAGTGATGTTTTTAATTTTAGCTTCATCTACATTCAAAACCTTTGCTGCTGATTACTATGTAGATGCGGTTAACGGTGACAATACCATTGGTAATGGTTCACAAGCTAATCCATGGAAAACTGTTACGAAAGCCTTGAGCATGATCGCGGCAAATTCGCCAAATACAATTAATGTAGCTCCAGGAACATACAATATAACCCTGGGAGAAACATTTCCTTTAAGGATAAAAAACAGTGTTTCCATAAAAGGTGCCGGTTCAGGTAACACTATTTTGGATGCGGCAGGAGCATATAAACAAATAATTTATTGCAGCAGTATAAGTGACAGCAGTACTGTTGTATCCGGTTTTACGATCAAAAACGGAATTGCGATGAGTGACGGGGGCGGTGTTTATTTATATAGATCGAACGTCAAAATTGATAATTGTATTATTACCGGTAACACAAGTTATTATGGCGGCGGTATTTCAAGCTATACTGATACATCTACAATATCAAATTGTACAATCAGTTATAACACGGCAATGGCCGGCGGCGGCGGAATAGAAGTCTATTATAATTCCAGGCCGGCAATTGTTAATTGCCTTATAACAAAAAATCAGGCGGTGGCAAACGGAGGAGGAGGCGGAGGAATTATATTGGAGTCCGGCCCTTCAGTTGAACCATTTCCTAAAATTATTAATTGTACGATTGTAGAAAATACCGCTGATAAATATGGAGGCGCTATAGATTGTTTTTCAAGTTCTGGAAAAATTACGAATTGTACGATCGCGAACAATAATACTTATAATATAGCGGGTGCCGGAGGCGGGATTTCTTTAACTAATTCAGGCAACACGGAAATTGTTAACACTATACTCTGGGGCGATTCAACATATGCCGGCCCCAGTGAGATTGAAAAATATGGCTCATTTTCTTCCTCTATTAAAACATTCTCCTATTCAGATTTTAATATGAATTATGTTAAAGTTCCTTTGTTAGCAAGCAGTAATAATATAAATGATGACCCATTATTTGCCGGCAACGGGGATTATCATTTAACTTCCGCTTCACCTTGTATTAATATGGGAACTGATGATAAAAACTTATATCCTTATCTTCCAAATAATGATATAGATGGTGATATCCGGCCATTTGGAACTGCTTACGATATCGGATCTGATGAATTAGCCAGTCAATGTATTGATAATGATAAAGATGGTTTTTTTGCCCAGGAGGGATGCGGGACCGCGGTAGACTGCAACGATAATGATTCCACGATTTATCCTGGAGCACCTGAGCTCTGCGATGGAAAGGATAACGATTGTGACGGATTAATTGATGAAGGAGTATTAACTACCTATTATCGGGATCTGGATGGGGATGGTTATGGCGATGTTACTAACAGTATTCAAGCATGTTCACCTCCATCAGGCTATGTATTGGACTCAACAGATTGTTATGATACCGATCCAAATCTGAATCCATTAACAGTTTGGCATAAGGATCTGGATAATGACGGGTATACTGACGGGGGAATATTGATCCAGTGTGCCCAGCCATTAGGATATAAATTTGAAGCTCTTCCGTTTGGAGATTGCGATGATAACAATCCAGCCATAAATCCAGCGACAGTCTGGCATAAGGATCTGGATAATGACGGATATACTGACGGCGGCATACTGATTCAGTGTAACCAGCCGGCAGGATACACGCTTGCAGTTCTCCCCGGCGGCGATTGTGATGATATGAACCCGGCTACTCATCCGGGAGCAGCTGAAATCTGTAATGACGGGATTGACAATGATTGTAACGGAGAGGACAGTGTTACTCCGTCAATTGTCAGTATAGCCGCACCGGCAGATCCCGTCCAGATTGGGACATCAATTACAGTAACCGGCGTATTTACAGATCCAAATGTTAACGATATACACACAGTAATCTGGGATTGGAATGATGGCTCAACGACTACCAGAGTATTGCCTGTGGGCACAAGAATCGTTCAGGATAGCCATACTTATGCTCAACCGGGCATTTACATCATTAATTTGACAGTTTCTGAGAGTTATTGCGGAAGTAATTCAAAAATATATGAATATATAGTTGTATATGATCCAAGCGGCGGTTTTGTTTCAGGCAGCGGATGGATCAACTCACCTGCAGGGGCATATATGGCTGATTTGGCAATGACTGGCAAAGCGACATTTGGTTTCAATTCTAAATATAGAAAGGGTGCAAATGTACCGGATGGCCAGACACAATTCCAGTTTAAAACAGGTAATCTGGCTTTCCATTCAAATACCTATGAATGGCTTGTTGTAGCAGGCGCGAAAGCCCAGTATAAAGGTGTCGGGACTATCAATGGCAGCGGGCAGCATAAATTTATACTCACGGCAATTGACGCGAATGTTAACGATAATGACAGTTTTACCGTTGACAGGTTCAGGATAAGGATCTGGGATGAAAATGGCGGAGGTGAGAACGTAATTTATGATAATGGACGCGGGGCGGGTATCAACGACGATGATTCAACAACAGAGATCGGCGGAGGCGGGATTATAGTCCACAAGTAATGTAAAAATGATCTTTAAGGAAACAAAAAGGCGGGCGTTTAATTAGCCCGCCTTTTTAACTGGCGAGTATCTTTAAAATTATTCTATAGAGATAGAATAATAATACTTGACGGAAAAACAGTGAAATGGTAATATATTAAAAAATGACCGCATAGTCATTTTATACGGCTGTTCATGACGATTAATTAATAGAAGGAAATATGAAAAAAAAGATTTTTATAAATTTAATAATTATCGCAGTATTCTTCATTATAAATATTTCTCTTGCGGATGACGCATCCATGAATGAAAAGGTTTACAGCCTGAAGGATGTCATAGATTTCGCGTTAAAAAATAATCCCGGGATAATATCAGGGCAAAAAGACATTGAAATTGAAAATTACAGCGTAAGATCAGCTGAGGCTGAAAGGATGCCGAGAATTGATTTTACAGGCGGATATACTAAATATGAATATAAAACACCTGTCACACCGATAGTGTTTACTTCAGGGCCGATCAACCCCGTGGTAGACAATGATATTTATAACGCTGGCGTTACGCTTAAAATCCCTTTATACAGAGGAGGCCGTTTATCAAAAGGAATTGAAGCCGCGCGTGTAAAAAAACTGATTTCAGAGAATAATTTTAATATCAACCGTAATGAATTGATATATAACTTAACCGGCATATATTATAAAATAATACAGATGGAGAAGCTTTTTGAAGCATCTGAAACTTCGGTAAAACAGCTTGAAGCGCACAAAAATAATGTAGAATTGTACCTGAAATCAGGTACAGTGCCTAAGATCGATCTTTTAAAGACTGAGGTTGAGCTTTTACACGCGAAAGAGAACAGGCTGATAGTAAAAAATAATCTGGAAAGCGCGTATGAAATTTTAAAAACTTTTATGGGTGTCACGGATATGAACAAAACTGTTTTAATTGAAAAAAAGATCCCTGAAATAAATGAAAAATATTCTTCAAAAGAGGAGAGTATCGATAAAGCATTTTCACTAAGGCCGGATTATAAGTCCATGATAAACCGCAAAATTGTCGCGAAAGACAGGATACAGATAGCAGAAGGCAAAAGATTGCCTGATTTTTTTCTGTCAGGACAATACATTAAGAGTGCCGGAGATAATCTTGTTTTTAAGGAAAATTGGATTGCCGCGCTGACATTATCAATGCCGATCCTTGATTGGGGAATTACAGGATCTGAAATAAAAAAAGAAAGATCTGAAAATGAAAAAATTAATGAAGATGAAAGGGCTATGAGGCTTAATATAATCAGAGAAGTAAAAAATGCCTATCGTGATATCTCGACCGCGAAGGAAAGGATCGATGTCACAGAAAAGGCTATAGAATCAGCAAATGAAGCGTTAAAAATTGAGCTGTTGAAATTTGATACAGGCTCAGGGACAAGTACGGATGTATTAGATGCCCAGGCAGCTCTTTTAAGAGCAGAAACAGATTATTATCAGGCGCTCTATGACAGAATGGTCGCGGACGCGCTGTTAAAAAAAGTAATTGGAGAAAATAATGAATAAAAAGAAAATAATTATATTTGGTGTTATCGCGGCTGTTATTATTTATAATTTAGTATATTACATACAGGATAGGATGAATAGCGATTTAATAATAGCATCGGGAAATGTTGAAGTAACTGAAGCAAATATAGGATTTAAAATATCCGGGCGTATAGCTGAACTTTTAGCGGACGAGGGGCAGAAAGTAACAAAAGGGGAAAAACTTGCAAGAATTGACGATGCCGAACAAAAAAGTATCGTTATGCAGAACAGGTCGGCTTTAAATGAGGCTGTTGCAAGGCTTGAGGAACTCAGGGCAGGCGCGAGGCCTCAGGAGATAAAACAGGCGGAACTTTCAGTTAAGTCAGCTGAAGCCTCGATGTTTGAAGCCGAAGCAAAACTTGACGAATTGAGAAAGGGTTTAAGGCCCCAGGAAATAGAGCAGTTACAGCAGAATGTTAAATCCCAGGAGGCTGTTTTATCAGAGTCGGAAGCGAGGCTTGATGAAATGAAAAAAGGTTCACGCCCCCAGGAGATCGAGCAGGCGCAGGCGAATCTCCAGCAGGCGCAGGTTGAGCTTGATAAAGCAAAAAAAGATCTTGACCGCGCGGATACCCTTTTTAAAAATGGAGCTGTATCAGCGTCGCAATTTGACGCGGTTAAAAGTGCTTATGACACGCGCCTGGCGCAGTATAAAAATGCTTCGGAGAAATTAAGCCTTGCTAAAGAGGGTTCACGGAAAGAACAAATACTTGCTTCAGAACAGCGCGTGGAGCAGGCAAAAGCCGCGTTATCAAATTCAAAAGAAAAATTGAGCATGGCGCGGGAAGGGGCGACAAAAGAAGAACTCAGAGGGTCGGAACAGAGGCTGGAACAGGCACGGGCGTCATATGAAAAGGCGAAAGAATCATTGAGCCTTGTTAAAGAAGGCGCGAGAAAAGAAGAAATAAAGATCTCCGAACAGCGGGTGGAACAGGCGCGCGCGATCTTAAATACTATGGAAGAAAGATTAAAGGATACCGTGTTAATCGCGCCTATGTCGGGGGTGGTCTTGAAAAAAAATATCGAACTGGGTGAAACAGTAGGGCAGGGGATACCGATCTATACGATCGGGGACCTTGAAAATCCGGTGATAAAAATATATGTTAAAGAGACCAAGCTTGGGCTTATAAAACTTGGGCAGAAAGCTGAAATTACCACAGATTCATATCCGGGGAAAAAATATGAGGGTACGGTTACATATATTTCATCAGAGGCGGAATTTACTCCGAAAAATATACAGACAAAAGAGGAAAGGATCAAGCTCGTATTCGGGGTTAAGGTCAGCGTGAAAAATGAGAAAGATGAGATCAAGCCAGGTATGCCGGCGGATGTTAAAATAATACTAAAATAATAAACAGTTTAAACAGTTTGAACCGTTTAAACCGTTTGAACGGTTAATATGGACAATTTAGCAATAAAAACTCAGGATCTTACAAAAGCTTTTGGCGAAAATATCGCGGTTAATAATGTGAATCTTGAAATAAAAAAGGGTGAATTATTCGGGCTTGTCGGCCCTGACGGCGCGGGCAAAACAACGATGATGAGGCTTCTAACCGCGATAATGGATCCCACCTCGGGCGAGGCCTGGGTTGCCGGACATTCAATTATTCATGAAGATGAAAAGATCAAGGAAAAGATAGGTTATATGTCCCAGCGGTTTGGCCTTTATGAGGACCTGACCGTAATAGAAAACATTAATTTTTACGCCGACCTCTATGAGGTTTCCGCCAGAGAACGCCCGTCACGGATCGAAAAATTACTGGGTTTCAGTAATCTTACTCCATTCAAAGAACGCCTTGCCGGCGCGCTTTCCGGCGGTATGAAACAAAAATTAGGCCTTGCCTGCACGTTGATACAT
>JAQUKH010000056.1 GCA_028719205.1 bacterium | reverse complement strand
ATAAATCCAATTGGTCAAATATATCTTCACGCGGTTTTTCTTTGGGCGCGTTATCCAGTTCCTGTTTGATTTTTTTCATATCCTCCCAGACCTTTATTTTATCAGGCGGATTTCTTAAAAGATAAGCGGGGTGGTAAGTCGGGATCAATTTTATGTTTTCGTAAGTGAAAAAATTCCCGCGGAGTTTGGATATCGGTGTTTGTGTTTTTAACAGGGACTGAGCGGCGATTCTTCCAAGGGCGCATATGATCCTGGGCCTTATAATTTCTATCTGCTGTTTTAAAAACTGTTCGCAGTTGTTTATTTCATCAGGCTCAGGCGGACGGTTATTCGGCGGCCTGCATTTGAGGATATTCGCGATATAAACCTCTTCGCGCTTAAGGCCTATTGATTCGATTATTTTTGTTAACAACTGCCCGGCCCGGCCCACAAACGGCTTACCCTGCAGGTCTTCATCCCTTCCGGGTGCCTCGCCGATGAACATAAGCCGCGCGTCAGGATTCCCTGATCCGAAAACAAGCTTAGTTCTTGATCTGGAGATCCCGCAGCTAAAGCATTTCTGCAGTTTTTCTTCTATTAAATTCAGTTTATCTGTTTTTAATAATTCAGGCATATTTTTATTAAATATTTTTAACAACCGCAATTATAACTTATTTTTATTGTTTACATAAAAAAATATTAAATTTATTCTTTTAAAAAATTACTTTTGGATTTATAATGAAATTAAAAAGTAAAGGGGGGCTATGACAAATAAAATAGTAAAAAAAATATATTACCATGACACAGATTCCGGCGGGGTGGTTTACTACGCCAATTATCTTAAATATTTTGAAGAGGCAAGGACGGAATTTTTAAAAGACAGGGGAATAGACATAAAAGAACTGGTGAAAGAAAATATTATGTTTGTGGTCCGCCATGTTGATATTGATTATAAATCAAGGGCTTGCTACGGAGATATACTTGATATACTTACGACGATCACTGATAAAACGAAGGTTACGCTGAATTTTATTCATGAGGCCAAGCGGCATGACACCCTGCTGGTTATCGCGAATACACAGCTTGTTTGCGTGGATAATAATTTCAAGCCCATGGCGATCCCGGAAAAGATCATGAAGAATTTATGATCTTATTTTTTTGGCAGCATAATTTTTAACGCGTTTGGCATGACCGCTATTTCCACAGGGAGTTTTCCAACCGACTCGCCGTCAGCCTGAATATAGGCTATACTGCCGGAGGTTATTTTCGCGTTCCTGATCAAGCCGGATTCGACGTCTGAAAACTTTCGGTGCCATCCGAACATTCCGCCGATACTGTAGCGTATCAGCGAAAGAATGTCATTTTTTGTATAAACAAACATCTGGAAAAAATCTTTTTCAATTCCGGCCTCCGGCGCGAAATCAAACCACGCGTAGGTTTTAAATTTATTGATTATGCAGGAATAACCGGTGACTACTTTTTGGTTTGTCTCAATTTTTATAGCCGGATGTTTAACAAAAAAGATTTGTTTCAATCCGGACCACACGTAAGCCAATGGCCCGATAATTTTTTTAAGTTTAGGATTAAAATCGGCGACTGCCTTAGCGTCAAAACCGATCCCGGCCATTAATAGAAAATACCGTTCTTTTTCGTTTTTAAAAACAAAATCAGTATTTTTATCAAGAAAAGAAATTTTTCCTATATGAATAGTTTTAACACTGCCTTCCAATAGCTGACAGGCCGCCTTTTTAGGATCAGGAGAAAGGCCGATCTCCCGCGCGGCGCAATTCAGGCTTCCCGCAGGGATTATCCCCAAAGGAAGAGTTGAATTTACCAATCCATTTACAGCCTCATTGATCGTGCCGTCGCCCCCGATCACAAGAAGCAGTTCCGCTGTTTTATCTTCGGACGCCTTTTTCGCGAGGGCCTTAGCCTCACCCGGGAAATTGGTAGGAAGAACCTCAAAAGTGATGTTTTTTTCTTTCAGGATATTGGTAATTTCAGGGAGGATGCCTTTGGCCTTTCCGGCATTTGGATTCAGGATGATTTTTATATTGCGCATTCTGTAAATTATAATAGCAAAAAAGTTATTTTACCATACGTATTTTTATTTTTCTTCTGGCAGTCATAACTTAAGACTGCTAAAAAAGTTCTTGACAAGATAAAAGTTTATGATATTATAAATTAGCAGTCTAAGAAAGGGACTGCTAAATGAGGTTTGCTGCAATGGAAAAACTTGAAAAGAAACAGGAAAAAGTATTAAAGGCAATAGTCCAGAATTATATTGAGACGGGCAAGCCGATCGCCTCAAATAAATTAGTGGATTGTTGCGGTTCGAAATTAAGCTCGGCCTCAATAAGGGTTATTATGGCCGGGCTGGAGGAATTGGAATATATCTGGCAGCCTTATACTTCGGCCGGCAGGATTCCTACGGATAAAGGATACAGATTTTATGTGGATCAGCTGATGGAAAAGCCTGAGTTAAGGAAAAAAGACATAAAATATCTTTCATCCCTTAAAAGCATCCATTCTTCTGATGTGAACGATATAATAAAAAAAGCATCAGAGATAATTTCGGGGATCACGCATTATACTAGTTTGGTATTTATTCCAACTGAGGGGAAAGTTAAACTCCGCCACGTGGAATTCATACTTCTGGGTAAAAGGAAGATCCTGGTAGTTCTCGTTACGGATATCATTCAGGTTAAAGATAAAGTGATCGTAGTAAAAAGAGATGTAGATGTCCAGAATGTTCATCAGTGGAACGAGTGGATGCATGAGAATTTGATGGGATCCGGAATTATGGACGCGAGAGATATCCTGTTAAAAGAAAATTATTCCGATGAGGAAGGCCGTTATGTATTTAAGGAATTAGCGCGTATACTTTCAGATATAAAAAAGAAGGAAGAAAATGAACCGATTTACTCTTCAGGAGACATTAATGTTTTTGATCAGCCTGAATTCCATGAGATAGAAAATTTAAAGTCATTTTTTTCTTTATTGGATTCAAAAGAAAGATTATCCAAGATATTTAATTATTATCTGAAAAAAAATGAGCCGCAGGTTGTTATTGGAAAAGAAAATAATTTTATTGAACTGGAAAATTTCAGCTTAGTTACCTCGTCTTGCCGGGTAGGTGATAAAGCGACAGCTTTATTGGCTGTTATCGGCCCTAAAAGAATGTCTTATCCCAAAGTGATCTCACTTTTGGATATTACCGCGAAGATATTGGAAAAGACGCTGGACAAAGTATTTGAAGAAAGTGAGGTGCCGGAGTGAAAGAGGAAAAAAGTAATAATGATAAAAAAGAAGAAATTGTAAAAGAAACTGAAAAAGCTGAAATAAAATCGCAAAAAGAAGAAGCCGGAGAATTCGAAAAGATCAAAAAGGAATTAGAGGAAAAGTCGAAGCTTTTCACGGAATGCAGTGATTCCTTGTTGCGTTTGCGCGCTGAATTCGAAAATTTCAGAAAAAGAAGCGAGCGGGAAAAGGCGGAGATCTTCAGGTTTTCTCAGGAGGCGTTGATAAAAGAACTTTTTTTGATGATCGATAATTTTGAGCTCGCGTTAGGCGCGGCGGAGAAAAACAAGGATTTTGATAATTTCCACAAGGGCGTGGATATGATATATAAAGAATTAAAAAAGATACTGGAGAAAGAGGGTGTGGTTGAAATTAAGGCTGAAGGTTCAAAAATTGACCCGCATCAGCATGAGGTTATAAGCCACGAACCGGGTGATGGAAATGAGGAAGAGGTTGTAGTTGGAGTAATTAGAAAAGGTTATATGATGAATGAAAAGGTTTTGCGTCCAGCAATGGTAAAAGTAGGAATAAGGCAGGTTAAAAATAACAAAGATCAGGAAAACTTAAAAAAATAAATTAACAAAAAAAGACAGGAGGAAAATATGAGTAAAATAATCGGAATTGATCTGGGTACTTCAAATTCAGCGGCGGCGGTTTTAGAAGGCGGGAAACCGACAATTATACCTTCAGCCGAAGGAGCGACAGTCGGAGGCAAGGCGTTTCCATCTTATGTGGCTTTTACAAAAGACGGGCAAAAACTGGTAGGCGAACCCGCGAGGCGTCAGGCAGTTTCAAATATTGAGGGAACTGTTCAGGCTATAAAAAGAAAAATGGGTACGGATTACAAGGTTAAAATTTATGGGAAGGAATATACTCCTCAGCAGATATCAGCCTTTATTCTTCAAAAGGTAAAACAAGACGCGGAGTCATTTTTGGGTGATAAGGTAACCCAGGCTGTTATTACAGTGCCCGCGTATTTTAACGATAACCAGAGACAGGCGACAAAAGACGCCGGGACGATCGCGGGCCTTGAGGTTTTAAGGATCATTAACGAACCGACAGCGGCTTGTCTTGCCTATGGGCTTGATAAGGCTGAAAAAGAGCATAAGATTCTTGTTTTTGATCTGGGCGGCGGGACCCTGGATGTTACGATCATGGATATGTGGTATGACGCGGCTTCAAAAAAGAGCGGATTTGAGGTAATTTCCACAAGCGGTGATACACAATTGGGCGGAACGGATATGGACAATGCCATAATTGATTATCTCGCGAGTGAATTCAAAAGAGAACATGGAATAGACTTAAGAAACGACAAAATGTCCGCTCAGAGATTACGCGAGGCAGGGGAAAAGGCAAAGATCGAGCTTTCAGGGACCCTGGAAACCGAGATAAATCTTCCTTTTATTACAGCGGACGCGCAGGGGCCGAAACATATGCAGATGAAATTTACCCGCGCGAAACTGGAACAGTTGGTTTTGCCGATCATTAATAAATGCCGGAAACCTGTTGAACAGGCGTTATCCGACGGAAAATTGACTTCTAACGATATTCACAAAATTATTTTAGTAGGCGGCCCGACCCGGATGCCGATAGTCCAGAAATTTGTTGAGGATCTATGCGGTAAAAAGATTGAGCATGGTGTTGATCCGATGGAATGCGTGGCAATGGGGGCTGCTATTCAGGCTGGAGTTTTGCAGGGAGAGGTAAAGCATATTACTCTTCTGGATGTTACACCGCTTTCTCTGGGGATAGAAACGTTAGGCGGAATTTTTACAAAACTAATTGAACGCAATACCACTATTCCCACAAAAAAGAGCCAGGTATTTTCTACAGCGGCCGATAATCAACCTGCGGTGGATATCCGTGTTTTTCAGGGTGAGCGGCAGTTGGCAAAGGATAATACCGAACTTGGACGGTTTGAACTTGTAGGGATACCGGCAGCACCGCGGGGTTTGCCTCAAATAGAGGTTACCTTTGATATAGACGCGAACGGTATTTTGCATGTTATGGCAAAAGACTTGGGTACTAAAAAGGAACAGAGTATCAGGATAACCGCGCCGACGAAATTGGCAAAGGAAGACATTGATAAAATGATCAAGGAGTCAGAGAGGTTTGCTGACGAAGATAAGAATAGAAAAGAATTGATCGAGGCAAAAAATGAAGCAGACAGCCTGATCTATAATACTGAAAAATCATTAAAAGATTATGGTGATAAAGTTGATGACGCGGTTAAACAGGATATTAATGGTAAGCTTGAAGAATTGAAGAAGGTTACCCAGGGAGAGGATGTAAAGGCTATTAGATCCGCGTTGGATGAATTGATGAAGTCCGCTCATAAACTTGCTGAAGTAGTTTACGCGGAAGCCGCTAAAAAACAGCAGGCGGGAGGTGCGGGAGCCTCAGGCCCGGGTACAGGTGATTTTGGGGCAGGCGCGGCCGGCGGTTTTGGCGCGGGCGAAGAGGGCGGAACAACCGGGGCGGGTGAAGAAGGTAACGGCGCGAAAAAAGAAGAGGCTGTTGAAGCTGATTACGAAGTTGTGGATGAAGATAAAAAGAAAGATAAAAAGAAATAACTAAAATAGTGGGGGAAAATGGCCGCAAAAAGAGATTACTACGAGGTTTTGGGAATTAAAAGAGATGCGTCGGTTGATGAAATTAAAAAAGCTTACCGGTCATTGGCCTTGAAATATCATCCTGATAATAATCCCGGCAATAAGGATGCCGAGGGAAAATTTAAGGAAGTAGCTGAAGCCTATGAGGTTCTGTCAGTTCCTCAAAGAAGGAGCGCGTATGACCAATTCGGGCATGAAGGCGCCGCGGGCGGAATGGGCGGATTTGGCCAGGGGCAGCAATGGCAGAATGTTGATCTCTCCGAGGCGCTTCGAGCTTTCGCGGAGGCATTTGGCGGCGGCGGTGGTGGCGGTTATAGTTTTGGCGGAGGCGGGTTTGATGAGTTTTTTGGAGAAGGAAGAAGAGACGGCAGGCAGTCCGCTAAACAGACAGGTTCGGATATACATATAAAATTAAAACTTACCCTTGAGGAAATTGCTAAGGGAGTAGAAAAGACCATTAAATTAGACCGTCTTCAGAAGTGTGACAGATGTAGTGGAAGCGGAGCTGAAAAAGGCGCTGATTCGGTTACTTGTCCGACATGCCATGGTAAGGGAGAGGTTCGGCAGGTTACAAGAAGTATTTTTGGCCAATCGATAAGCATTAGCGCTTGTCCTAAATGCTATGGTGAGGGAAAGATCATCCAAAAACCATGTACGCAATGTAAAGGACAGGGACGTGTAAGCGGTGAATCAACTATTACCGTCAATATTCCGGCCGGAGTGATGGAAGGCAATTATATTCCGCTCCGCGGCAAGGGTAATATCGGCCCTAGAGGAGGCCCTTCGGGTGATATAATAGTTATTATCGATGAGAAAAAACACGATTTTTTTGAACGTAATAATGATGATATAGTCTGTAGTGTGCCTATCAGTTTTGTAACTGCGGCATTGGGAGGTGAGATTGAAGTTCCGACATTGGAGGGTAAGATCTTATTAAAAATTCCTTCCGCAACCCAAAGCC
Organism: bacterium; assembly: GCA_028719205.1. Taxonomy (GTDB): domain Bacteria; phylum JACRDZ01; class JAQUKH01; order JAQUKH01; family JAQUKH01; genus JAQUKH01. Next base: position 481 of record JAQUKH010000056.1, on the reverse strand, counting down.
ATAAAACACTTGTCCTTAAAGGAAAAGGCATTCAGCATCTTCACGGATACGGCAGAGGAGACCTGCTGGTCCGGATAATTGTCGAGGTACCATCAAAATTAACTTCAAAACAGAAAGACCTTTTAAAAGAATTCGCGGCGACAGAAGATGACAGCACTTTCCCGCAGGTAAAGGATTTTTTCAGAAAAGTGAAGAATTTATTTTCATAAAATAGTATTAAGGAAAATAATGCCGGTATATTTTATTGATGAAAATGACTTAGACGGAGATAATGTTAAAATATCCGGCGACAATTTCCACCATTTAGCTCATGTTCTTCGATGTTCGGCCGGTGAGGAGATTTTTGTTTCCAATAACAGGGAGAAATTTAAGGTAAAAATAATGTCCGTTCTCGGTAAACATATTGAGGCGAGAATTATTGACAGGGAAAAAATACGATCTGATCAGGAAATAACCCTGATCCAGTGCCTGCCGAAAAAAG
>JAQUKH010000055.1 GCA_028719205.1 bacterium | reverse complement strand
CATTCTTTGGTTTTACTATCAATCGAATTTTTTAATTCCTCGAATGATTCTTTTACCAGTAAATCAATCAGGTTAAGATATGCTGTGATACGGCGTGCACGATAATCTTCAGAATTAGAAGGGATATGGTCGTAAGGAATATTAAGCTTTACACAATAGAGTTGACGCATTTTTTCAATAATACCATCATCTACCAAAGAGATAACAGAATTAATACCATACTTTGCAACACGAACAGGACTATCAATGGAATAGCCTATTCCCATCACCGGAATATGAAAAGTATGAGGTTCTGTTCTTGTTATCATACGTATTTACAAGTAAAACTGATTTTTCTAGACACTAAAACCTTAAGAAATTTTCTGAAAAGAATTAGCTATAGAACCTACAAAGGTAGTGATAAAGTTTGCCTTATCAAACACAAGGATAAATTTAAAAACATGTTATAAGGCTATATTATTGACTAATTGGAATTTTATTAATTCTATTTAGGTGACGCCCCCCTTCAAAACCAGTATTTAAAAAGGTATCAACAATATTTATAGCTATTTCTTCAGAAATAAAACGGGCAGGAATAGCACATATATTTGCATTGTTATGAAGTCGTGCCAGTTCTGCTATTTCTTTTGTCCAGCAAAGTGCAGAGCGGACTTTTGAGTATTTATTTACCACCATATTTACTCCGTTTCCGCTACCACAAATCACTATACCAAAATCAACTACTTTATCATTTACTTTTTTTCCTACCTTATGCGCAAAGTCAGGATAATCGACACTTTCAGAGCTAAAGCATCCTTCGTCGGATACATCAAACTTATGTATGACTGGGCTCTTAAGTATTTTTTGTTTTAATTCAAAGCCGGCATGATCGCAACCGATAGATATTTTCATAGTGATCTTTTATTTTTTTCAAAGGTATTTTTTTATCATTAAAGTTCCCCATAAAAAATTTCTTTTTACTGAGCAAATATTTTTTACACTTTTCTGATTAATATTTTTCAACATTGTTAAAATATTTATAATTAAAAACTTATATATATTTAAAATTTTTTAGTGCTTAGTGTCAGTTTATTTAAAAAAAATAAAAAATGTTAATCGTTTCTAAATAAAATTTCATTTAAAGTGGAAAGTTTATTTGAGTTTCATTTTTTCCAATTTCATAAGGCAGTTTTTTGATTTTAAAAATAATTTTGACAAAAAATAAATAAATGAATAAACACACCGACAAACAAAAACACCTAAAAATTTTATTAAGTTTTATCTGTCAATTCATGTTATAAACACTGTTAATTATTCTATTCAAACACCTGATTTAACGTACTATTTATTGTTTATTCAATGTTATTATAATTTCAATTTCATAAAAAACAATATTTATATCATAAAAAAATTAACCATACTAACCGATCATTATTATCATCAAAAATTTTTTAATATAATTTATAATATAAATAATATAGATAGTTTACATTTTTTACCTTTATTTAAGTAGGAGTTTACATAATTCGGTTTTACCTTTGTTTTGAAATAAAACAGGAATGAAGGAAATTGAAGAAAAAGGATATTTAGATATTGCTATTGATTCAGGTCTGGATATTAAAAAGGAAATAGAGATCCTGAAAAAACAAAAGAATGCCATTTTACTGGCACATTATTATCAAAATGGAGAAGTTCAGGATATAGCAGATTTTGTTGGGGATAGCCTGCAATTGTCGCAAAGAGCATCAGATAATAATGCAAATATAATTTTATTTGCCGGTGTTAATTTTATGGCCGAAACAGCCAAAATATTATCACCTTTAAAAAAGGTTTTGGTTCCCGATTTAAAGTCAGGTTGTTCATTGGCAGATTCAATTAAAGCGGATGACTTTACTGAATTCAAAAAAAAATACCCTAAGCATATTGTTATTACTTACATTAACACAACAGCTGATATTAAGGCTTTATCAGACGTAATTTGTACTTCTTCGAATGCTATAAAAATTGTAGAAAATTTTCCAAAAGATCAAAAGATCATATTTGCTCCTGATCGTAATCTGGGTAACTACATTAATAGCAAAACAGGAAGAGATATGGTGATTTGGGAAGGTGCCTGTCATGTTCACGAACAATTTTCGGTCGAGAAGATAATAGAGTTAAAAAAAGAAAATCCCGATGCAAAAATAATTTCACACCCCGAATGCCAGAAACCAGTATTAATTATATCTGACTTTATAGGATCAACCGCTGCCTTATTAGAATACAGTTCAAAAGATTCGTCAAAAAAATATATTATTGCTACCGAATCAGGAATTATTCACCAGATGCAAAAATCTTCTCCTTCAAAAATTTTTATACCAGCTCCACCTTTAGATTCTACCTGTGGTTGCAATGACTGTAATTTTATGAAATTAACAACCTTGAAAAAAATCTATATAGCACTGAAATATGAACAACCTGAGATCGTTCTTCCTGAAGAGCTCATAAAGAAAGCTGAAAAACCAATAAAAAGAATGCTTGAAATATCATACGGTAAATAATTTCTTATTTTTCCTTAAAACAATATTTATCTTTGCCTTAAACTTGAGATGATGGTAAAGACAGTAGCCATTATAGGTCTGTTAATTTTTGTATCCGTTAATTTTGTTTTGGCTCAACCCAATAAGGTCAATCCTAACGGCTATAATATCTTTTATTACGAAAATGGAAAAATCTCAAGCGAAGGGAACATGCGTAATGGAAAACCGGATGGTTTCTGGAAAACTTATTATCCCAGCGGCCTTGTAAAAGCGGAAGGAAACCGCTTTAATTTTGAACTTGACAGCCTCTGGATATTTTATAATGAGCATGGAGATACACTTCAGAAGATAGATTATAAGAACGGGAAAAAGAACGGATACATGTATACTTACGAATATACGTATGATAATAATAAAACAAGTGGCGGGCTTGTTTCCAAAGAACTTTACCTGAATGATGTAAAGCAAGGAACATCTTATTATTATGAAAAAGGTGTTCTGGTTAAATCGGTCCTTTATAAGGACGGAAAAAAACACGGAATGGCCAAGGAATTTGATAAGAACGGAAAAATTATTGCCATAACAGAGTACAGTAATGATTATATTATTAACCGGGAAAGAATCAATCAGGTTGATAACATCGGGCTTAAACAAGGTGTATGGAAAACCTTTCACCCTAACAATAAACTGGCCATAGAATCAAATTATCTGAACGATACGTTAAGCGGTTTTTATAAAGAATTTGACGCATCCGGAAAACTGACAAAACTTGTAAAGTATTTACATGGTACCTTGTTAACCGATAGTATAAGCGAAGAAGAAAATCCGGTAAAGTGGGTCGAAGATTATTATGACAACGGCAAATTAAAGTTTCTTGGCGGATATAAAGAAGGTGTTCCTGTAGGAATACATAAAGAATATCCCCGTGACGGATCAGTTATCATGGCAAAGGAATATAACGAAACAGGAATATTGTCGGGCGAGGGAGCTATAGACGAAAACGATAAAAAACAGGGAATTTGGAAATATTACTACGAAACGGGCGAGCTAAAGGCTCAAGGTACTTATACCAACGATGCTAGGACTGGCGAATGGGTTTTTTATTATACCAGCGGCAAGATTGAGCAAAAAGGAAAATACAGTAAAGATAAGCCCTCCGGGTTATGGATATGGTATTACGATAATGGTAAAACCTGGCGTGAAGAAAACATGGACAGGGGAAAAGAAGAAGGTACTTTTACTGAATATGATAAGGATGGAAGTATTTTGCTGAAAGGTGAATATTCAGATGGCGAAAGAGAGGGTGCATGGTATTATCATGTAGGTGATATAACCGAAGAAGGAAATTACCAAGCAGGCTTGCAAAACGGACCTTGGAAAGAAACTTTTTCAAACGGAAAAACAGCTTTTGAAGGAAATTATGTCCAAGGCGTACTCGATGGAAAACAGAAATGGTTTTATGATAACGGATATGTTCGCGAAGAAGGGTACTATTCGATGGGTGTCCGCGAAAAAAACTGGTACAAGTATGATATGCAGGGTGAATTATACCTGACCATCACATATAGAAACGATAAAGAATATAAACTTAATGGTGTAAAAATTAAGCTTCCCAGGGGCATAAAAGAATAGAGAACCCAGTGAAAGTATTTGCTATCCTTATCATCCTTTGTATTTTTAACCTGAACTTAAGAGCTCAGTTTGTTGATTCTATTGGCGAAGCCATTAAATCAAAACCAAAATTTTCCATTCGACTCGATAATCGTTATTCTTTTACTGCAACTTCACCTTCGAGAATTACAGGCTTTAAGGTAGGTGCGGAGTTTAACGATAAATTTAGAGTAGGAGGAGGGTACAATCAATTAAATTCAAGGCTTACGCGCCCGGTTTATATTGATAGCAGTGGAGTTATTATAGACACGGTCATTTCAGGTCTTAAAATGAGCTATATGAGTTATTTCATAGAATATGTATTTTTTAAAAACAAGCGGTGGGAATTCAGCATTCCTATTCAGATAGGAATAGGAAATACTCATTACGAATATCATTACCGGGATGCAAAATTTAAAAACAACTGGAGTGTAATAATCAACTACGAGGCCAGTATTTCAGGCCAGTATAAAATTCTGAAATGGTTCGGAATAGGTGCCGGGTTAGGCTATCAACTAATGTTGAAGGACAATCCCGCCATTAAAGAAAATTTTAACACACCTATTTATTCTTTGAAGTTAAAGATATTTCTTGGTGATATTTATCGTTCGGTCTTTCCGAAAAGGAAAAAAGATTGATTGATAAAAAATTCCTACTTTTGAAGATACTATATTTGACCGTTTAGCTGCATGAGCGATTTCGATATAAGAGACCAGGGTACTAATAACGACAAAGAGAAAGAGGTTGAACAGAAGCTCCGCCCTTTAGAGTTCGAGAATTTTTTCGGACAGGAAAAGGTTGTCGAAAATTTAAAGGTCTTTGTTCAGGCAGCAAAAATGCGCGGCGATTCACTCGATCATGTTCTTTTACACGGTCCTCCGGGTTTGGGGAAAACTACCCTTGCCAACATTATTGCCAATGAACTAGAGGCGGGATTAAAAGTTACTTCAGGCCCTGTACTCGATAAGCCAGGCGATTTAGCCGGCCTCCTAACAAATTTAGAAAAGGGAGATGTGTTGTTCATCGACGAAATTCATAGGCTTAGTCCTGTGGTTGAGGAATATTTATACTCAGCCATGGAAGATTTCCGGATAGATATTATGCTTGATAAAGGCGCCAGTGCACGTTCCATTCAGATTACCCTCAATCCCTTCACTCTTATTGGTGCAACGACCCGCTCAGGGTTGCTTACTAGCCCGCTTCGTGAACGATTTGGTATACGTATGCATCTTGAATATTATGGCGCTGAAATTCTTGACATGATCATTAAAAGATCTGCTGGTATATTACAGGTCGATGTAGATGATAATGCATCCTATGAAATTGCACGACGAAGCCGGGGAACCCCACGAATAGCCAACGCTCTTTTACGCAGAGTACGCGATTTTGCACAGGTCAAGGGCGACGGGATGGTAAATCTTAAAATTGCCCGTTTTGCTTTAGATGCCCTGAATATCGACAAATACGGTCTTGATGAAATGGACAATAAAATTCTCCAGACGATCATCAATAAATTCAAAGGAGGACCTGTAGGGCTTAATACCATTTCCACAGCGGTTGGTGAAGATGCCGGTACCATAGAGGAAGTATATGAACCGTTTTTGATTCAGGAAGGGTTCTTAAAGCGAACTCCACGTGGCAGAGAAGTAACAGAATTTGCATACAAACACTTAGGACTTCCCTTTTTTAATTCCGACAAAACACTATTCTGATTATGAGAAATATCTGTATTATAACATTGTTCATATATGTTTTGACAGGCTGTGTTAGCGACTGGGACAGGAGGTTAGACGAAAAACAGATAGACACCGAATTATCCGGTAACACAAATTATTTTTCTACCAAAAACGTCCGGGTTAAGATAACAGAATACAAAGAAATGCTTACTATTTCGCTCGATTTTAAACTGACCAAAAATATTAAGTTGCCTGTAGATAGTTTTTATGGCGATACCTTGACTGAAACGCGGTTTTTTCTTAAATTATTCTGCGATGGAAAACCCGTCCTGATAGACTCTAAAGTAGTGGGTTACCTTGGCTTTTTATACACTGCGCCCGATTCAAATATGGTTATCATTCCTTTCAGAAAACAAAACATTACGTCCGGATATCATGATGAAGTACAGTTTCCTTTGACCGTTTTTCATTCCTTGAAAACAGGGAAACATCATTTTGAAGCGGAACTTTTTAACACTGCTTTTTATGGTTCGCATTTCGACACTACGTCGAAAGTAAATGTTGACCTGGAGGCTCCTTATCATAATATTTATGGAAAGGTGAAATTTATTATGGACATTCCTGAAATATATCTGACCACTCTTTATGGCGAAGGTCTCGATCTGAGAAACGACGACAAATTCTCGCCTGTGGGGATGGATTTTTCTTTCAGGCTGGGCTATCCCGATATATACTGGGAAATATTTTATCCTGCTTCGGGCGAAGGCGATTTTACTTTTCCTTACTGGCGTTCACGCGAAGCGACCTATTCTACCAATTATCTCGATAAGGATACGGTCTATTTATATCATTTTTCGCCGAATGATGAGTTTAAGATAGGAGTCTATGACAGGGATGATCTTTCAGGAGATGATTTTTTAGGTGATTGGTTCGGGCCCGTAAAGGAGCTTGTGTCGGATAGTATTAAAACCCTTCATTTTGATAACCTGAAATGGTTCAGAATAAAGGCTAAGCAACAAGGATGCATAAATAAATCTTCATTAAAAAATAATCAATAAACAATCATCAATTGAATACGGTAATCATTGTTGCGGGAGGTCTTGGACAAAGAATGGGTAACACTGTGCCCAAACAATTTCTGCTTTTAAATGGCAAGCCAATAATTTTTCATTCTATTCAACCATTCCTGGAATTAGATTCCCATATAAAGATAATCGTTGTGCTGCCAAAAGAACATATAACAACTTGGCAATTATTATGTAAAAAATATTGTTTTCACGTGGAACATTTGGTTACTGAGGGAGGGGAGACCCGTTATCATTCGGTGAAGAACGGTCTGGATCTCATACAGGACTCTGAATGGATCGCTGTTCACGATAGTGTTCGCCCGCTGGCAAGTAAGAAATTTATTGAACATTGTTTTGACGAGGCAAAAAAAATGGGAAGCGCTGTTCCTGCCGTAGAGGTAAATGAATCGGTTCGTGAAATATTAGGCATGGGAAGTCACCCGTTGAAACGTAGCAGGATCA
>JAQUKH010000054.1 GCA_028719205.1 bacterium | reverse complement strand
CCAATACCTACACTTACACGTTCATTTATCTGTTTAGCCAGGGCAGGATGAATGGAAATAAAATTACCCGCGCTTTTCCAGTCAAATTCAGGATAATCCGGATAATTTACAGGATCAGAAAAAAAATCAAATTCAGCCCCTAAACCATGCTGAACATAAACACCAAGCCCGTATTTCAGTTCTTTATTTATCTCACCTGTATAGGCAATTGTCGGCACTAATTCCCATGCTTTTTTCTGTTCAACATTTACAGTTTTATATCCGGATATCACATTGGAATCATAATAATTCTGGCGGATCTTTGATTTCATTTGAACGAAAGAAGCCTCAGCAGTAACGCTTTGACCGTTGATCTGAGTTAATCCTGCAGGGTTCCAAAATACTGAAGTGCCGTCGTCGGCTATCGCGCGGAACGCACCGCCCATTGAACTTGCCTTTGCTCCGATTTCCCTGATCTCAATTCCACCCGCAAAAATCGAATTAACAAAGATAGCCAAAAGAAAAACAACTGATAAAAATATTTTCCTGTTCATTTACCCCCCCCATTATATGGTTATTAAATTAATTATCGGCAATACAAATATTTTTTTAAGTATTATGAAGTACAGGGGTAAGTATTTTCAGCATTTCAAAGAAAATAGTGTAAATAACGCTGTCTTCAAATTTCTTTAAAACCAGCGCGGAGTTCTTTCCTCCGAATCCAAAACAATTGGCAAGCATAAGCCTGAATTTTGTTTTCTTTGAAGTATTAAAAACATAATTGAGATTACAATCAGGATCGGGAGTTTCATAATTTATAGTGGGCGGGATCACGCCATCATCCATTGCACCCAGGGATCCGATAAGTTCTATCGCGCCCGACGCGCTCTGGACATGGCCAAATAACGATTTAAGGCTTGTTATCGGTATCTTATAAGCATAATCATCAAATACCTTTTTAATGATTATTGTTTCAGCTATATCATTGACTAAAGTCGCGTTCGCATATGCCTGAATGTACTCTATTTCATCCGGTAATATTTTCGCATCCGCCAAAGCGCCTTTTACCGCGCGAAATGCCCCGTTGCCTGTCGGGTCATAAGCCACCATATGATAGGCGTCACAGGCTGACGCGTATCCGAGAATTTCTCCGTAGATCTTCGCATTACGATGAATTGCATGCCCCAGATCTTCCAGGATCAGCATCCCCGCACCTTCACTCAAGATCATACCGTCTCTGTTAATATCAAAAGGTTTAGGTGTACCGCCGGTTCTTTGAGACATAATACGGGAAAGACAAAACGCGCTAAAAATGGTTGGATATAACGGCGCGTCGGCCCCGCCAGCAACCATAACATCCATCATTCCGCTCCGGATCAAATATGTGGCAAAACCTATCGCGTCGAAAGAGGATGTGCAGGCATTGGATATGGTATAACTCGGGCCTTTAGCCTTTAAATGTATGGAGATCTGGCTTGAGGTCGCGTTTGGAAACGCTGCTGACGCGGTAAAAGGATTCATTCGTGCCGCACCCTTCTCCAATAGAATACCATGCTGTTCTAACGCGAATATTAAACCGCCTAATGTCGTTCCTACCGAAACACCAAATCTTTCAGAGTCTATTCCGTTATGGTAAACCCCTGCGTCTTCCGCTGCCATACAAGCCGCGTTAACAGCATAATGAGTCGCAAGGTCTGTTCTCAATACCGCCTTTGGATCCATATACCATTTTGCCTCAAAATCTTTTACCTCCCCCGCAACTTTTGTAGGAAAATCCGATGTATCAAAACGGGTTATCTTTCCAATTCCTGATTTCCCTGATTTGATATTTTTCCAAAAATCTTCCTTACCCGTACCACAGGGTGAAATAACACCTAATCCTGTTATTACTACTCTTCTATGCATTTATTCTCCCTCAAGAATTTTTGTGATGCAAAAATTTCGTGTAATCAGTAATGTACTACATCTCTTCACTTGCCTGCTCAATTGGTTCTGCTAAAATATCCTCAGTCTGAATAATATCCTTAAATTCTTTTAATTGCGGAAGCTCAGTCAGGTCCTTAAGACCGAAATAAACCATAAAATCGTCTGTAGTCCCATATTGAAGCGGCCGGCCGGGTTGTTCAGAACGGCCGACAATTTTAATAAGATTTTTCTCCAGTAATGTATGCAAAGCCCATTCAACACTTACTCCCCTGATCGCCTCAACTTCAACTCTCATTATCGGCTGTTTGTAGGCAATTATTGATAGTGTTTCTAACGCGGAACGCGACAAACGGAAATGGAGCTTTGTATTAAACAATCTTTTAACCCATGGAGAATACTCCCTGCGGGTATTCATCCTGTAACCTCCGGCAATTTCCACGATCTGTATTCCCCTATCTTCTTTTCCATACTCCTCCTGCAATTGATTTATCATGACCCTGATAGTATGCGTATCTACTCCTCCGCCAATGATCTCTTCCAGTCTCTTTAGTTCCAAAGGCTGGGGTGATACAAAAAGAAGGCATTCAATAATAGCTTTTAATTCTTTAGGGTCCATATTATATAACTCCTTGAAGCACAAGACGGAATACTTTTATATCACCAAAAATTCCATGCTGGCGGATCTGGATTTCCTGCTGTTTTATTAACTCAAGGATAGCAATGAAGGTAACAATAACTTCGATCTTAGTCCTGCAGGTTAACATAATTTCTGAAAAATAAAATCCTTCACCCGAGCTTAACCGGTTTTTTATTTCCCTTACTTTATCTACTACAGTGAATTCTTCTACTGTTATTTCATGAAAGGTCTGTTCTTCAACATTTTTTATCGCGTCTTTAAACGCTGACAGAAGGTCAAAAAGCGTAGCCTCCACAAATTGATTTTCCTCTTCCAGGCTTATTTCAGGCACAAGCCTGGTGAAAACTTCTTCCTGATGCTCTCTATTCTTCCCTAATTCCACGGCTAATTCTTTGAACTTTTTATACTCCATTACACTCTGCACAAGAGCCGAGCGCGGGTCATCGCTGATCTCTTCTTCAAGATTTACGCTCTCAATGGGCAAAAGCATCTTAGATTTTACCTGTATCAAAATGGCAGCCATCAGCATAAATTCAGACGCTATAGAAAGGTCAAGGATTTCCAGAAGCTCGATATACTCTAGATACTGCCTGGTTACTTTTGCTATCGGGATATCATAGATGTCCATCTCCTCTCTTTTGATCAAGTGCAAAAGGAGGTCCATCGGCCCCTCAAAATTGTCAAGTTTTACCTGGTAATTTTCTTTTTCCATCATCCCCTCTTTTTCTGTGTTCTGTACTCTTCAGTCTTCCGTACTTCCGCTCTTCCGAGCTATTTAAAATCCTATCGCTTCTTTTACTTCATCTAATGTTTTTCCGGCCACTTTTTTCGCCTTCGCGTTCCCGTTTTCCAGGATCATGTCAACCAGGTCTTTCTGCGATAAAAGTTCTTTTCTTTTTTCATTTATCGGTTTCAGGACCTCAATTAGTTTCTGGACAAGATCCTTTTTGCAGTCAGTGCATCCAATCTTCGCGCTAATACAATTTTCGGCAATTTTATCAATTTCCTTTACGCTATAAATTTTATGAAAAGCATATACGATGCAAATATCCGGATGCCCCGGATCATCTCTTTTAATCCTTTGCGGATCGGTTATCATTGTCATCACTTTTTTTGAAACCGCGCTCTCATTATCAGAAAGATAGATCGAGTTGCCATAGCTTTTACTCATCTTACGGCCGTCAAGCCCCGGCAGGCGCGGTGTTTCGGTCAAAATCCCTTTAGGGATCGTTAATACCTCCTTATATAAACTGTTGAATTTTTTAGCAAGCTCCCTTGTCAATTCAATATGCGGCAATTGATCTTCGCCAACCGGAACAAAATTAGTTTTATATAAGAGAATATCTCCCGCCTGTAATACCGGATACCCTAAAAAGCCATAAGTAGAAAGGTCTTTATTCGAAAGCTCCTGCTGAATATCTTTGTATGAAGGAACCCTTTCCAGGCGCGCGATGCTTACGATCATCGACAGGATCAAGTGAAGTTCCGCGTGCTCGCATACCTTCGACTGAACAAAGATAACGCTCTTCTTCGGGTCTATCCCCGCGGCAATCCAGTCGACTACCATATCTTTAATATTATCTTTAATTCCTTTTGTATTTTGATATTCAGTGGTCAAGGCATGCCAGTCAGCCACCATATAAAAACATTCGGCCTCTTCCTGAAATTTTATCCAGTTTTTTAAAGCGCCCGCGAGATGCCCAAGATGCAGTTTCCCGCTTGGCCTCATACCGCTTAAGATCCTTTTGTTTTTCATCTGATTCTCCCTACAAAATCCGTAAAAAATGAAATATGAATATTACCGCGCTGTACAATGGAACAATAAAAAAATTTAAAATACCTGTATACATTAAGAGCAGCAAGACAAAGAATCCGTATTTCTCCATGCTTCCATAATAATATGCCAGTTTGTCCGGAAGCAGGCTATAAACAAAACGGGACCCGTCAAGCGGAGGGATCGGGGTCATATTAAAAACCGCCAAAATAATATTTATGTCAATACTGGTTTTTAACATAAACCTTATTGGCAAAAGCACGGAAAATATATTGGCATTATTTATCGTTGCCAGTATTAATATTTTTGAAAGCAATCCTGAAACTATTGCCATAAGAATATTAACAACCGGCCCTGAAATCCCTACCCAAAGGATATCTTTCTTCGGATTCCTCAGGTTTTGAAAATTAACCGGCACAGGTTTGGCCCAACCTATCATAATAGGTGATTTAGCCATTGCCAGAAGAATCGGCAAAAGCACTGTCCCGAAAGGATCAATATGCGGAAGCGGGTTTAATGTTAATCTCCCCATAGCCCTCGCTGTAGGATCGCCGAATTTTTCAGCGGTCCATCCATGCGCGCATTCGTGGATTATCACTGAAAATAAAAGCACCGGTATTGAAATTGCCAATTCACTGACCTGAGTCATATTTTTCCCTTTATTATTTTTTTAGCTAATTCTAATTCTTCCTTTTTAGTTTTAACTTCGCCGTTAAGTCTTGCTGAAAATATTTTATAAAGCACTTCTTTAAATAAAGGCGACGGTTTCAAGCCGAGCCTGATCAAATCTTTCCCTGTAACTTGTAATTTTTCATTACGGTAACCTGTTAAAAAAACAGCTACCCGTTTTTTAACCAAAACATTCCGCGTGCCTGCCATTAAATATAGAAGAGCCTCCAGTGACAAAGGAAAAAGTAAATTATAGATCTCGCTCGGGCTCATCACCTGTTCTGATTTTAATTCATCATAAACAGGCGGCAGATCAATTTTCACCTGACGAATTATACCAGATTCCACTTTAGAAAATTTAAATTTTTTTATTAAAGATTCTATTTCAGTAACATCGAGCTGATCCACGAGCGATAAAAGATAAATGATCCACACAGTAACATAATCCTTAAAAAATGACAACTTAAACCATGACAAGACTTCATTAATTTCTTTCATGGTATTTCTTACACGCAGGTTGATCTTCAGGCCATGATGTATCCACGAAAGGATCCCAAGGGCCTCCATACGGACAAACGCTTTAAGCGGATCATCCTCGCTTAATATCAGGATGAGTTCTTCACGCAGCCTCTCCGGCGCGGTTTTATCAAGCATTCCGAGTTTAAGCGCGTTTTTTAAAAGATATTCCGTTTGTCTATCAATTTTAAAATTATACCTTTGTTCAAATCTTACCGCGCGCAAGATACGCGTCGGGTCGTCAACAAAACTTAAATTATAAAGGACGCGTATAATTCCCCTTTTAATATCCGTCCTTCCGCCAAAATAATCCAGTAATTTCGCAAAATTATCGGGGTCAAGATTAATAGCCAATGAATTAAGGCTGAAATCCCGGCGGTATAAGTCATATTTAATAAAACTCTTTTCCACACTTGGCAAAGCGGCGGGATGCTCATAGAATTCAGTCCGGGCCGTCGCAACATCGATCTTCATTTTATTCTTGAAGGTAATAATAGCGGTCTGAAACTTTTTATGCTCTACTACTTTCCCCTTCAACTCCTTTGCCAAAAGGCGGGCAAATTTTATTCCATTTCCTTCAACCACAATATCAAGGTCATAATTTTTTCGGCTGAGTATCAGATCCCTTACAAAACCACCCACCGCGTATACAGGAAAGCCATATTTTTTACCTTGCTTTCCTATATCCATTAAAAGTTCTTTCATAAGCAGCGGAAGCTTATTATTTATTGTGGGCAATAATGATCTCAGCTCGGAGACTTTCATGGACTTTTCAAATAAGGATTTTTCAGCGCCAAGGCCCGTATGAACAGCCTCACCCATTTGTGACGGATCATAATGAAATATCTTGATCAGATCTGTTCTTGTAACGATCCCTGAAAGTTTTCCATTTTCAATTACCGGAAGGCGTCCTATATCGTTTTCAGCCAATAACCTGTTTATCTCAGCTATTGGAGTTCCTTCAGAAATAGTAATAACGTTCGTTGACATATAATTCTTTATCTTTTCATCTTCCATCTTATGGCTTAAAAGTTTTTCTATATCCTGCCTTACTATCATTCCAACAAGTTTTCCATCCTCTTCAACGGGAAAACCGGTGTGATTAAACCTCAGCATCATCTTCTTTAGTTCTGAAACACTTATATCCGGCGGCACGCTGATTACAGGAGAACTCATAATATCGCGGGCAAAATATAAAGGTTTAACGTTTATTTTCAGTGTAGCGAGCAGTTTATCAATGACTTCTTTTAATGAAAGATCATGAACAGAAGCAGACGCGGCTGACGAATGCCCCGCGCCGCTGAATGCTGAAAGTATCTTATTAACATCCACAAGCTCAGTGCGGCTTCTGGCCAGTAAGTGTATCCTTTCCTCAGTCTCAAAAAGATTAAAAACAACATTTAAATTATTGGTATCCCTGAAACGATGGGTTATTACCGAAAGGTCTCCGGTATAACCTTTAAGCCTGGCAAAGGATATTACGGCCTGCACCCCGTTAATATCAAATTCTTTTAAATTTGAATTTAATTTTTCCAAAATGGATTTTTGTTCCGCGGAAAGCTCATATTTTGTAAAATCAGACACGATACTGAGGTCCGCTCCTTTTTCTAAAAGCCACGCTGCCATTTTTATATCAGAAGGTGTGGTTGAAAGATAACTCAGGGAACCTGTATCTTCATACAAACCCAGGCAGAATAAAGTGGCCTCCTGATGGTTGATGATTATCTTTTTAGACTGTATTTTTTCCAGAAGAATTGTTATCGTGGCGCCATAATTTTTAGAATGATCCTGCGGGCTTTTAATATCATCCAAAAATCCCGGATGATGGTCGTAAATAATTATCTTGAGCTTTTTATTGCTTATTATATTTTTTAATTTTCCTATCCGTCCGGGCAGGCGCGTATCAACCAGTATTAATTTTGTGATATCAGAGATATCAATACTCTTGATCTCTTCCAGCCGCCAAAATTTTCCAAATAAAGTTAAATATTGCCTGACGCTTTTTTCCTGGCTGCCCGGCAACACCCGTTTCGCGTCAGGAAAAAGTTTAGACGCGGCTATCATACTCGCAAGACCGTCAAAATCAACATTATCATGGGTCGTTATTACTTCCATTCCTTTTTGTATTTTATCCCCTTTATGTCCCTATCTTTATCGGATTAACAATTTGTTTTAATGCGGCACCCGCGGACAATATCGCTAGAAAACTTGTTTTTGGATTATCTGGATCGGGTAAATTTTCACACACACATGTAATCTGCCCGAACTCACCCTTTGCCTTTATCTCGTGCGTATTGCTTGTAAAATTAGGGCTGGTAACGATCCTTACGGTAATTAAAGAAGAATCTATACCGCTTAAAACAAGGCTCGCGGCTACATTTATATTTTGAGGAAATGCCTCTACCGC
Source organism: bacterium (assembly GCA_028719205.1). Taxonomy (GTDB): domain Bacteria; phylum JACRDZ01; class JAQUKH01; order JAQUKH01; family JAQUKH01; genus JAQUKH01. Next base: position 340 of record JAQUKH010000054.1, on the reverse strand, counting down.
CTCTTCAACCTTACCTGAAAAGATCAATGTATCTGTCTTAATACTTCCCAGATCTATATTATTCTTTTTTATGAACGGCGCATCCTTGATCCCTTTGATCGGTTTTTTCGTAGTCAATGTTACATATTCGATCTTGCTCGCGGAAACCGCCTTTAAACCGTCAATACCCGCTACCGCGCCGGAAGGAATATAAAGCCTGCCGCCTTTCAATTGCGCGAGCTTTTTATATTCAGTAAAATCCTTTATAAGCCCGCCAACACTTAAGGCAAGGACCTTTTTCCCTTTTTCCAGGGACATCTTTACTATTTTGGCAGATATACTGCTTGAAGCCGCTTCTATA
>JAQUKH010000053.1:7942-10623 GCA_028719205.1 bacterium | reverse complement strand
GGGGGGAAAAAATCTTTACGCTTCCCAGAAGCAGAAATCAATAAATTAATGATGGTATGATGTATGAAAAATCGTGCTTTAAAAACATCAAGCTCTTTTTGGTTATCAATATTTGTAAAAATATTATATTCAAAAATATATAACACAAAAAACACTAATAAATGTATGAGTAGTGATAGGTGAGGATAATAATATGTATAATATTAATAATAATAATAATAATAGTTTAGATAATAGTCTTTTTTTCATGTTTTATAGTTATAGGGGTAATTCTTTATTAAAAAAATTATGTCCTGAAATTATTGATAGTTTAGATTTAAATGTTAAATCTGATAAAGTTAGATCAACTTACATAGATTATTTAAAGCAGATAGTATGTAATCTTATTTGGGGTTATAAATATGATAAATCTGTTGTTATACCCAGAGATAAAAATACCTATTCAACAGCTAAGTATAAATATATAAAATTTAATAAATTTATAAAGTTATTAGATGTATTGTATAATGCTGGCTATATAGACTATAAAAAAGGGTTCTATAGTCATCAAAACAAAAAAGAATGTTACGTTTCTAGATATTGGGCAACCGAGAAATTATCTAAATATTTCACACCTGATAATACGGATAATATTTCTTTAAAATATAGCTATATCCCACCTATTATATTAAGAGATGAAGCTAAAAACGAAGTTGATTTGACTGGTAAACGTACTCCACCTTTACTAAGAGAAAAAATAAATAAGATTAACAAGGTTTTTAAGCAAAATCAAATTTTCATTACTTTAGAGGATAAACAGACCGTACAGCTTAAACCCAATTTGTCTGCTATCTTTTGTAATAATAGCTGGAAACAAGGGGGGCGGTTGTATGATAAAACTCCTCTGCCGTACAGTTATCAGAGAGTTAAAAATAAAACAGGCTATGAAAAGAGAAAAACCATTAAAATCAATAATAATGAAACTGTTGAGTTGGACTACACAGGTTTACATGTGAATATGTTATATGCGCAAGAGGGAATACAATATTCCTCAAACGATGACCCTTATTCATTTTTAGGAAGTACTAAAAGTAAGCGCAAATATGCCAAGAAATTTATTTTAATAATCATAAATTCCAATGAAAGACACATTAAAAAAGTTTACAAAAGCAAAAAGAGAACCCAAGCATATATAACGGCAAAAGAAACTCATAGGGAAATCGAAAAATATTTCTTTTCAGGGGAAGGAATATTTTTGCAGAATAAAGACGGCAAAATGTCGCTAAAAATTGTTTCACATTTTGCTAGAAAAGGGATTGCTTGTCTACCGGTTCACGATTCTTATATTGTCGAAAAACAGTACAAGGATGAGCTCCGGCAAGTGATGCATGATGTTTATAAAAAATACAATAACGGCTTTACTTGCGGTATAAAAGAAAAACTATGACCATATACTTCCACTGTATGGGCTTATTACGGTATTACCTAACCATCCTTGATATACCAAAAAAGATTTATACTCAATATCCCATTGTTCCAGGTAGGTTTCAACCGCTTTATGGCTACGTTTATCCTTTGGCGATGCACGTGATTTTCCAAAAGTATTAGGATGGTTATGATAACTATGTATATGTGTTGCTTTGAGCCCTACTGCTTTTATTCCCCACATACCAAAGTTACTGGAAGAACGACAACTATATGTAGTTCCTATAGTTGCATATACCTTTATTACTTGAGATTTTCTGATAAAAGCAGTAACATGTACTTCTTTACCTTCATTAAACATTCCTGATGCCATTTTTTTCTCAAACGAGAAAATATCTTGTTCAATATCTAGTCCATACATTTTTTTGAATGATGGTCGCCTAGTGTTTGATAATCCAAATAACGATGAAAAAAATCCCATAAGATAAACCTTTATTTATCGTTTATTATAAATCACTAGAATCAGTTTTGCTTTTTTCAATAGAGATGCACTCATTTTTAGCCTGTTCATGTAAAATTTTATCCGCATAAACAATATAGAGGCCAGTATCAGATGCTGTAGTAAAAAGCATTATACCTCGATTCCTAATTTTTATTGAATCATTATCTACAACATTTTCATATCCATATTTATCTTTAAGCAATTCAAAAACTACAGCCTTTTCTTTGGATGCTCCCCCATCCAATCTAAAAAAACGTGCTTGTATTGAATAAATCAAATGAGTTTTAGGAGTTATTAAAACATAATAATCATTGAATTTCCGGAAAGTTTTTGTAGGTTTGATTTGATAACAAGGAGTTCCATCCTGCATTTTCTCATTTTCGGTTGTCGGGATGATTTCAAACTTTTGTCCTAATCTATAGCCAAAAGCCTTACTTATAGGATTATTTGTATCTATAATTTCTTTTTTAATATTAAACATCTCAAGCCAGGCTTCTACGCAAGAATCCCTATCATATAAGTTTTTAGCAAGTTTTTCCGCTTTTAACATGCATTCTTTGGCTTTCTTATCATCATTTATTGATTTCCAACCTTCCGCACAACCTATAGCCATAACTGAACTATTGACACGTTCTTCTGCCTTTAATAAACATTCTTGTCCCTTTATCTTGTCATTAAATAATTCTATCCTGGCTTCTGCACAGCTAATCCAGTCATAAGAATCTTCAGCGAACCTTTCCGCTTTTAACATGCATTCTTTAGCTTTCTTATCATC
>JAQUKH010000053.1:2665-7842 GCA_028719205.1 bacterium | reverse complement strand
ATTTAATTTCTTCCACTCTTTGGCACAGCTAATCCAATCACTAGAACTATCAGCAACACTTTCCGCTTTTAACATGCATTCTTTGGCTTTCTTATCATCATTTATTGATTTCCAACCTTCCGCACAAATAGTCCAATCACTAGAACTATTAGCAACACTTTCCGCTTTTAACATGCATTCTTTGGCTTTCTTATCATCATTTAATTTCTTCCACTCTTTGGCACAGCTAATCCAATCACTAGAACTATCAGCAACACTTTCCGCTTTTAACATGCATTCTTTGGCTTTCTTATCATCATTTATTGATTTCCAACCTTCCGCACAAGCTATCCAGTTTGATGAAGTTTTAGCTTGGCTTTCTAATTTCATTAAGTCCTTCTTGTTATTTGTCTGTTTAGTTTTTGCAGAAACTATTGTTTTTTCTGTATTGCTAACATTTTTATTTGTAACTTTACAACTTTGTTTTTTAGATTTATGATTATTATTTAATATAAATAAAAGCAATGCTATAATAATGAAAATTAAGGAGCCTACTATAAGCAGGATGGGTTTCCTTTTTATAATTCTTTTTTTTGTCTCTTCTTGATTGACAATTGAGGCAACGTATTCTTCGTGCTGATTATTCGGGGAAATGACAAGAAAGTCATTATTACAAGACTGACAATTAATCGTTGTACCTATATGTTCATCTTCTGCTTCATAGGCTTGATTGCAATGTGAACAATATACTTTCATTTACACTTCCCTCTTATATATTTTAGCTATGATTTAATAACGATATATTAACGGAATTAAGCGATTATACAGTATCTGGATAGATTATACCCAAAAACATTTTAAAGGCCTTAAATCCTTTAATTTTATTGATCATTGGGATTTTATAAGTTATTGTTTTTTTTATGATATTCCACAGCCTTATCGTATGAAGTAGTAAAACGCCTAACTGTTCTTATACCTCCCCTTGTTGAGCGGTATCTGATAATCCCTATCTCATATAATTTCCCGTGCCAGTGGGTTCCATCAACAAAATTTTCTGGCAAACCAACAACATATATATACAAATCAGAGCCTATAGGGTGTTTGAAGAATTTTTCGTATTTTTGCCACATTTTTTTATAAAATGCATTATATACCTTAAGTTTCCAATGAGCACTGCTCGGTTGCCACCACTCTTCGCGCTCACCACGTATAAGTTTTCCATTTGAATCTACTACTGATGCCATCCGTATTTTCCGTCCTCTTTTTTTTGCAATTATTTCACATTCTTTATATTTCCTAAGTAATTCGGATTTGTATTGAGGAAATACTTTTAATACTTCTATTAAGCCCTTATCCATATCATATTGTTTTATTTCGTCTAAAGGGAATTTTAGAAGGACAAGTGCTTCTCCGTTTTTTACCACTTGAGTTATATTGCCATAAAAAGGCATTTCATATTTTTCGCAAAAATCTTTTTTAGCTTTTGCAAGTTCTTTTTGTTTTTTTTCTTTTTCTAAATTTTGTATGTATTGTTTAGCTTCTTCAGGAGAATATTCAAAATAAGCTTTTGTTGAATCGGATAAATTTTTAAATTCTTCTTTTTTCTTATATCCATTTTCATCATAAAAACAAATTTGAACAGGATTTTTTGAAATCATTTTTATATTTTTATAGGTTTGCCCTGATAACGTAGTAACATCCACGCCTGATTTAAATTTTTCACTTTCTTTTGCCGGAAGCTTATTATATGGGAACGTATAATCTTTCCCATCACTAGAAAAAGTTACTTCCCATTCATTTTTTTCTCTTATTTTTATATTGTAAATGATATTCCCTTCTGATGTTAAAATATTATTATTTGAAGATAATAATTTTTTTCTATACTGGCTTATATCATACGTTCTTTTCCCTAAGTATTCTCTTTTTTTCTTTGTGATGTATTCTTGGACACAAAGTTTATGCTTTCTTTCGAGATATGCTTTTGAAAATAAATATTTTTTATCATCCGGTATATCAAACCATTGGATTGAATATCTTCCTATCTTTGGGTTTCCCCCCGCATTTTTCCCATAGTATTTTCCTTTATAAGTATGTCCAAGTTTTGATGTGATTTCTACAGTTTCATTAACTTCTATGAGCTTATAATTTTTTGCTTTGTAATCTTTTTCTGCTTCAGTTGCGGCTAGCTTATTGTCAAAATCGGGATAGTCTTTTATATATTGTTCCAGCGTAATAAGTTTACTGGCATATAAATTGACAGATAAGGCAAAAAGTAATACTATTATCTTTAAATATTTATTCATTTTTCCCATTATTCAATAATTCAGTCTTTTTATTTGTTCAACTTTCCATTTTATTTGGCTATTAATACTATCAATTTTTTGTTTATTATATATTAGTTTCTTTTGAATATCATCTCTTTTATATTCAGCATTCATTACAGCTTTTACCCGTCTGTCTCTATTGATGGTATAATTAGCATCTTTTACGCCTTTTTCTGCTAATTTATATTGTCTGGATAAATCTTTTCTTTCATTATTATATTTAGCTAATTCCTGCTGTAAATTTTTCAATTCATAATTATATTGATAAAGAAGTTTATTATTTTTTCTTTTAGCTTGTCTTGCCTGTTCAGCTAATTGTTTTTCCCTTAATAATTCAGCAGGAGATTTCTTTGCATTGATTTGCAGATTAAGAAATTTTATTTTCTCCTGTAAACTTTTAATAGTTTTATCTCTATTTTCTACATCTTCTTTAAGATTTTTAATTTCTGTTTCTAAGGCAAAAAATTTACTTTCGAGAACTGCGATCTGTTTATTGAGTTGTTGTTCTTTGGATTCAGCTCCGTAAAGACCAAAACAAAATACTGCGATTACAAATACTGATGTTACTTTCATCTTACTCCTCCCATAGGATAACATAATTTTATGAAAAATACAATTACAATTAATCAAATGTTTTCTATATCCACCTCCCATATTTATTATAACTATTTGGTTTTAAAATATAACTAAATAGTTATGATTTCAAGGATTTTTTAGCTATTATCTTTGTTTTTCTTTAATAATCTATGCTTTTATAGTTAAAAAAGTTATTCAACGACATTGGTTTTACATGAAAGATAAAGATTTTATAGATGCAATAAATGAAGCTATCAGGATATATGGTTCTGAAGATAAGCTGGCTAATATGTCAGGGCTTAAACAGCCAATGATCAACAGAATCAAAAATAGAAAAAATTCAATAGAAAATGTTACAACTGGAACATGGCTTAAATTATTTCCAGATATGCAGATTGATTTTTTTGGCACATGCAAACAGAAAGGGCATCTTGCAACTATCAATAAACTGCTAAATAGGCTTAATCCAGACGAGCAAATGGATATAATTCTATATATCGCTTCAAGATTCAGCCATGCAGTAGATAAAAATGATTTAACTAAAAAGTAATATTTCCTCTGCATCTATATAAGTAGCATATTTTCCTAATTTATGAGTTCAAAGATATAATTTTACTTACCATATATTCTGTTTTTTTACATATTCTCTGACAAATCAATGCAAATTGTTTATAATAATCACTTTATCATGTCAAAAATGGTTTTTTATGAAGCCATCAAGGACAATAAAAGGCAACAGCAAACGAAAAGCATACAACAGGGCTTTGAAATAGGGTTTTAGATTGTTTTGAAGCCAAGTATTTTTTAATATGATTTTTATTGGAAAAAAATCGTTTTAATTGTTTTGGGATTAATCACCCGATGAGACAAACAATCGCATTCAGAGGCTTTATTTTGACTATAGAAAACGATTCAGACGGTATTATGTAATTGAATATTTACTATTGATTTCTGTTTTGAATATTATTTATCAATAATCATTATGTAGTATGACTTTATATTTCAGTAAAAAATCGCAGTATAATAAAAAGATAGCCATCAAGATTGATTCAATGTACGATATGGGTTCCCCCGGTAAGGTTTTACCCTGAACTTACTCAAGCTCAAGAATAATAGTAATTTATTAGTAATTTATTTCGCCAATTCTATTGATAATTTTGAAAGACCAAGGGGTATTTCAAGGTAAAAACTGGAGCCAATGGGCGGACTCGAACCGCCGACCTATTCATTACGAGTGAATTGCTCTACCAACTGAGCTACATTGGCCGAAAAGTTTTTAATATAGCTCATGTTCAGTAAATTTCAAGGAGCGGCGGCAATTGTTATCGCCCGCAGCGGCGCCGGATAACCTTCTATAGTTTTAGCCGGGTCTTCCGGATCGAGATAATCCTGCAGTGATTCCCAGCGCATCCAGTCGGTAGTACGCTGCTCCGCAGTTGTGGTTCTGGTCACATCAACCGTCCGGATATTTTTATAGCCGCATTTTCCCAGCCACAGTTCCAGTGCCGAACAGGACGGCAGAAACCACACGTTGCGCATTTTGGCGTAACGTCCCTCGGGCGTCAATGCCGCATCATTATTACCTTCAATTACCAGCGTTTCCAGTACCAGTTCGCCGCCGGGACGCAACAGTTCCCGGATTTGCAGGAGATGGTCGAGCGGCGATTTGCGGTGGTATAATATTCCCATCGAAAACACCGTATCAAAAACCCGCATTCCCGACGGCAGATCTTCAATGCCAAGCGGCAACACCCAGACGGAATCGTTGTTCAGGAAATGCCGCAACGCCCAGTACTGCATCACGAAAACCTTATACGGCTCAATCCCCACCGCCAGTTCGGCTTCTGCTCCCGCCATTCGCCAGGTATGATAACCGCTGCCGCAGCCGATGTCCAGCACCACCCTTCCCGGCAAAGGGCTGATATGGTCTTTCAACCGGTTCCATTTCCAGTCCGAACGCCATTCGGTATCGATTTTCAAGCCGCAGATTTCAAACGGTCCTTTACGCCACGGGCGCAGTTGCTGCAGGCAGGCGTAAAGCCGCTCCCGGTCGGCATTACTGCAATCTTCCGGCCGCCCGGCGCGGATTGTGTCGCAGGTAATATCGATCGATGACAAAGTTATTTCCGGCAAACCGGCCAGTGCCTCCAGCCACATTTCCCAATGGCCGTGATTACAGCCGGCGATAACCTCCTGGACTCGCCGGTAAAATAACTCCGCCCACGGGGCAAGTTTGGTTTGCATTGCGGCAACCCGGAAGGGCAAATAATCGATCACAGTCATTTGAACGCCGCCAGC
>JAQUKH010000053.1:0-2655 GCA_028719205.1 bacterium | reverse complement strand
GAAACACTGAAACCATAACTCGCAGCGCCTGAAGCCGATGCTTTCCAGCCGGGCGATATGCTCCGGGATGGTATCCGGGATGAGAACGTTTTCAAGTGCGTTGCGTTTTTGTCTGATTTCCATTTCCGAATAACCGTTATGGGCTTTCCAAGCGTGGTAAATATCAATGAACAATTCACGGTTTTGTTGCTCCGGAAACGTAACTTTTTCCGATAACAGCAGCAGTGCTCCCGGCAGCATGCTGTCATAAATCCGTTTAAGCAACGGCTCCCGGTCCGCCGGCGGAAGGAATTGCAGGGTATAATTCAGCACCGTCATGGAATTCTTCCGAAAATCGATATGACGAATATCGTCGAGCACTAATTCCACCGGTATCTTCCGGTCATCGGCAGCGATGATTTCCCGGCAGCGCGCGATCATAGCGGCAGAATTATCGACGGCGATGATTTTAACCTTCGACGCGGTAATGCGGGACCGCATGGCCAGAGTGGTCGCTCCCAGGGAACAGCCCAAATCATAGATATTGCTGTCCGGTTGGGCGAAGCGCGCGGCGAACAGCCCGCTCATAACGATGACGTTTTCGTAACCGGGTATCGAACGCCGGATCATATCCGGAAACACCGAAACGACTTTCCGGTCAAACTTAAAATCTTCCACTTGTTGCCGCGGTTGCGCAAAAATCCGGTCCGGTTTCATTTTATCCCTGTGAAATATAAAACGTTGGGAAAAAGACAAAAAATTTTGGAAAAATGTAATTTACCTGTATAATACCATTATACACCCCATTGTATGATAGAGACGGAAACAGGAGGATACCTCCAAAAAAAAGCAGCCTCTGGGACTGCCGGTGGTGCTTCCTCGGAAGCAAGCCTTCGACTCAATAAAGAACTCTTTAAAGAGTCTTACTGAGACTTGTAAAGTTTAGATATAAGATAATGCCTTGCGAAACAATTATCAACAAGCCGGGAGAAAAAAATGCAAAAAAAATATGTGCTGGGTTTAGATTCAGGAGTAACTTCAGTCGGCTGGAGCGCAGTGGAATTAAACCGCAAAGACGAAAGAATCGGCTTATTGAATGCCGGCAGCAGAATCTTTGAAGCCGGGATGGATAAAGCGGAAACCGCAAAACCGGTATCACACGCGACGGAAAGAAGAGAAAAACGCCTGATGCGCCGGCAAATCAGGCGGCGGCGGATACGAATGACCCGCCTGCGCCGTCTGTTACAAGCCGCTGATCTCCTGCCCCCGGAGGCAAATTTTGCCCGGGATATAGCTGCCCGGGATAAAAATCTTATTGATCAATATCTGAAAAAATATCCCCAATACAGCCGGGAACAGCTAAGCCAGATTCTGCCTTATTTCATTCGCAAGCTGGCTCTGGATAAGCCATTAAGCGGCTATGAACTCGGTCGGGCCTTATACCATCTGGGACAAAGACGCGGCTTTCTGTCTAACCGTAAAAGCAAGGCCGGGGAAAAAGATGAAGAAACCAGAAGCATAGTAAAAAAAGCAATCAGCGCTCTCAAAGAAGCGATAACTGCGACCGGTTCCCGAACTTTGGGAGAATATTTCGCGAACGTAAATCCGGTCGAAAAACGCATTCGGGGCCGTTATTCCTCCCGGGATTTATTCGCCGATGAATTTGAACGGATTTGCCGGGCACAGAAAAACCTGATCCCGAATGATCTGTACAAAGTCCTGAAAAATGCCATATTTTATCAACGCCCGCTCAAGAGCGTTAAAAATTTAATCGGCAGATGCGAATTTGAACCCGAGCGCCGGCGGGCGGCATGGAATACCATGGAGGCTCAGGAATTCAGGATTTATACCCAGGTCAATAATTTACGCATCCAGGAAGAAGAAACTTGCGCGCCCCGTGAGTTGTCTGAAAATGAACGGGAGATTTTAACTTCGGCGCTGAGCGGCCGGGGCGGACATCTGGATAAAACGTCCCATTTGACTTTTGCCAGGGCCAAAAAGCTTCTGGGACTCAAAAATAACCGTCAATTCAGCCTCGAAGCCGGCGGCGACAAGAAAATCAAGGGCCATGCCATCAACGGCAAACTCTATCAGATCTGGGGCGAAGACTGGTTTGCTTTTCCGCAGGAAAAACAGAATGCCATATTGCAGGATCTCAGAAGCTTTGAAAAAGTAAACGCATTATGCCGGCGGGCTCAAAGTCACTGGGGGCTGGATGCGGCAAAAGCAACTGAGTTTGCAAATATAACTCTGGAAGACGATTACTGCAATTTATCATTGAAAGCGATAAATATTCTGCTGCCGGACCTGAAAGCCGGAGTCGCTCTTCAAACTGCGGTAAAATATCATTATCCCGAAACTTTCGCCGCCGCCGAAGAACTCGACGAACTGCCGCCTCTGACCGAATATCCGGAAATCGTCCGTAATCCGATCGTGAGCCGCTGTTTGACCGAAATACGCAAAGTCGTAAACCATCTGATTAAGGAATACGGCAAACCGGAATATATTACGCTGGAACTGGCTAGGGAGCTCAAAAATTCCAACCGGCAAAAAACGGATTTTACTTGGCTAAATTCGTAGTATCTCCCTTATAGTAAAACAGTAAAGTGTAAAATATTTTTAAATTTTACTGTCTACACTAATTTCACCTTTAAAAGTTCCAGGATTTTCTTTTGT
>JAQUKH010000052.1 GCA_028719205.1 bacterium | reverse complement strand
AAATCGTATCTTGTGACAGGTGAAAAGCGATTGTAAATGCTCCTGATGCTGTTACTCCCTGATTTTTAGCTGTATTTGAAACTATTAAAGTACTTCCGGGCGCGACTTTGGTTGAAGCCGTAGAAAGAGCGGTCATTATAAGATCAGGTTGTGATACATCTATGACTGTTATTGTGATCGATTCCGAAGTTGACTTTGAACCATCCGATACTGTAAATGTAACAGGATATATCCCTGATTGGCTGTAATCCGGTGTCCATGTAAAAGTAGCGCCGTCAAATAACGCCCCTGCCGGTAATCCCGCGGCTGAATATGTCAATAAACCTGAATCAGGATCGCTTCCGGTTATTGTAAATTGCAGCAGTTGATTTTCGTTGACTGACTTGTTGCCTATCGGATCAAGTATTGGCTGTATATTAAGCCATCCGTTTTGAACTGTGACAGGGTAAAGGTCAAAAAATTCCGCGGGATGAGGAGTTAAACTATCTCCGATACCATCACCGGCGATCGCGTGTTTACCTGTGCCGCTTCCGTCATCATCACCATTATAATTGGACCAGTAGTTGCCTTCAAGAAGGCTCAGGTCATAGTATTTGTTATCTGCCGGATTATTGTCTGTTACCGGTGTCCCATTACCAATAAAATTGTTATGATATATTACGTTATTGGCATCAGGTGCAAATGACATAATGTTAAGGTTTAAACCGGTTCCATTATTAAATATAATATTATCAACAAGCGTGTTGTTACTGCAATTCATTCTTAACACTATTCCGGTACCTGTATTATTTGATACTGCATTACCTTTTAATAAATTATTAACACTGCCGTTTATCAAATTTATTCCGATGTTTGTGTTTGAATCAGCTATGTTATTTGAAATTTTACTATTAGTGACCGGATTAGCGTAAAGTCCCCATAAATTGTCATATAAGTTATTATTATCAAACACACTGTTATTGCTGTTTACAGCGAATATACCCAAATAATTTCCTGAGATCTTATTCTGGGACACATTGCTGTTATTTGCTCCGCTGTATCCGTTAACGTATATACCGGATTTGTTAGTGCCTGTAGAGCCGTTTATATTAAAACCGCTTATATTTACGCTGTCCGCCGCGATCTCAAACACGTCGTCAGTGGAATCCAAGGCCTTTACAAATACCGAATCTGACCCGGCGCCTATTAAAGTCAAGGTTTTATTAACTAATACATTCTCATTATATGTGCCGGGTAATACGTTTATGGTTTTACCAGGCGTTGTTAAATCTACTGCTGTCTGAATTTTTGTGTAGCAGCCGTTAGGCAGTCCGGCATTAATTATTGTTGAAACAGGAGCAATCCCGTTATTTGGATGGCATGCGGCACAAATATTTGCAAGTTCTAAAGGTGTCGGATATATGTCCGCAGGCGGCAGCTTATGGCATCCCGCGCATTCTGTAAATCCAACTCCGAAATAAGTTGAATCCATTATTATTCTTTCATGTATTGCTTGTGATATTTGGGTTTTAACTGAATCTGTAGCCTTATGTGCATAATGACAATTTCCACATAGTACAACAGGATTTGTTGTAGCTGAACCAGGATGAGTAACACCATTATTCGGATGGCATGAGCTGCAAATACTTGTAAGAGCTGAAGGTGTTGGATACGAAACAGGATGTAAATTAGAATGGCATCCTGGACATCCTCCGACTCCGCTATGATATCGATCAGATATCATCCCCTGGTGATTTGCGGCTGACAGGGCATGTACCGTACTATGGCATGCGGGGTTTATACATTGTATGGCAGGATCTGAAGCTTGTACTAACCTGGGAACCAAAAAAATATTAAAACAAAGAAACAAACACAATGAAAAAACTTTTACCAGATTTCTTTTCATAAATTATCCCCCTTGAAGTTCCGTCTAAAAATTATTTTAATATCTAAGAATTTCAAAAAACAAACTTAGATCTAATATGAAATTAAAACTCAATTGTTTTAGGTAAAATTAACAAAAAATTATACACAGTTTTATGCATTTCGTCAATAAAAAATATTTTATTTACCGAATTTCACAGGAGCTTCAGAAAACTCTTGAAAAAAAATAATAATAAGGTAGAATATACTTTTCAATAAAAATAAATTAAAACCAAAACACAAGATTGGCAGAATATGAGAATTTTAATTGTTGGCGGAGGCGGCAGAGAACATACTTTGGTTTATAAAATAAAACAAAGCCCGAAGGTCGAAAAGATCTTCGCTGCTCCCGGAAACGGAGGTATGGAAAAATTGGCTCAATGTGTGCCGATCGAAGTTGCTGATATAAACCGCCTTCTGGATTTTGCCGTTAAAGAAAAAATTGATTTTACCGTTGTCGGGCCGGAAGTGCCTTTAACCCTGGGGATCGTTGACATTTTTAAGAGCAAAGGATTGCGTATTTTCGGGCCTGATAAAAAAGGCGCGCAGTTGGAAGGCAGTAAGATCTGGTCCAAAAATTTTATGAAGAAATATAACATCCCTACTGCTGATTATAATGTTTTTAATGATACGGCAAAAGCTTCTGAGTTTATTGAAAAAGCGAAATATCCGCTTGTGATCAAGGCGGATGGTTTAGCCGCGGGAAAAGGCGTAGTAATTTGCAAAGGCAAGGAAGAGGCAAGAGGTGTTTTAAGCGATTTTATGGAAAAAAACACACTTGGGAATGCCGGGAAAAAGGTTGTTATTGAGGAATTTCTGGAGGGTGAAGAATTGTCGATAATCGCGGTAACAGACGGGGAAACAATTTTACCTTTGTCCTCAGCTCAGGATCATAAAAAAATTTATGACAACGACGAGGGCCCGAATACCGGCGGGATGGGTGCGTATTCTCCTGTGCCGTTTTTAAATAAAGAATTAGAAGATAAAATTAATAAAAAAGTGGTATTTCCCACATTGCGGGGGTTAAAAAAAGAAGGCATTGATTTCAGAGGTGTAATTTATTTTGGTTTTATAATTAAAAATAATGAGCCCTATGTTCTGGAATATAACTGCCGTTTTGGCGATCCTGAAACGCAGGCTATTTTGCCAAGGTTGGAAAGTGATTTAGTGGAGTTAATGGAAGCAGTCGAAGAGAAAAAATTATCGGAATGGATGAAAAGTAATCCTGTAAAATGGGCATCTAAATCTTCGGTTTGTGTGGTTCTCGCGTCAAAAGGTTATCCGGGCAGTTATGTAAAAGGTAAAGAAATTTCCGGGCTGGATGAGGCTGAAGGCCTGATAGATTCTTATGTCTTTCACGCGGGCACGATAAAGAAAGATAATAAGATCTTTACTAATGGAGGCAGGGTATTGGGGGTAACGGCATTGGGTGATTCACTAAAAGACGCGCAGAAAAAAGTTTACGAAGCAGTTAAAAAAATAAGTTATGAAAATATATATTACAGGAAAGATATTGCGGGAAGAGCGATAGAAAGGGGTGCATAATGAGTAAAGAAAAACCTTTAGTGAGTATAATAATGGGCAGTGATTCAGATCTGCCTGTAATGAGATCAGCAATGGATGTTTTGGATAAATTCGGGATCTCGTATGAAGTAAAGGTTTCTTCCGCGCATCGGACGCTTGATAGAACTGTTGAATACACAAGAACCCTGGATAAAAGAGGATTAAAGATAATAATCGCGGGAGCGGGCGGCTCGGCTCATTTACCGGGAGTAGCCGCGGCTGCCACAATTTTACCGGTGATAGGTGTTCCATTAGCAAGTTCTCCTCTTAAAGGGCTGGACGCCTTAATGTCTATCGTACAAATGCCGGGCGGTGTACCGGTGGGCTGTATGGGAATAGGCGAAAGCGGGGCGGCTAACGCGGCGCTTTTAGCTGTTAGAATTTTAGCCCTGGAAGATGATAAAATTAAAAAATTACTTATAAAATATATTGAAGATATGAGTAAGAAAGTTGTTGAAAAAGATAAACAGTTACAGCAGCAGATTACAAAGAAGTGATGTTTATGAAAATTTTATTTGTGTGTACCGGAAACACTTGCAGAAGCCCTTTGGCTGAAAAGCTCTTCGGGCATTATACAAAAGATTGTTCCGGAGTGGAATCAGCTTCAGCCGGAATAAGCGCGTGGCAAAATGTCAGGATGTCTTTTGACAGCGAAAGGTTGTTGATCCTGGAAGGGATTGATCCTTCCGGGTTCAGAAGCCAGCCGGTAACTGAAAAATTACTGGATAAATATGATTTAATTCTTACGATGGGGCAGAAGCATGTTGATTACATAACCGGTTCTTTTCCTAAGGTGAAAAATAAAACATTTTTATTGAAAAAATTTGTCAATAAAGACGTTTTAGATCCAGAAGTAGCTGATCCTTACCTGGGGAATGCCGATGCCTATGAAAATTGTTTTCGGGAAATAAAAGAGGCAGTTATAAAACTAAAGGAGCGATTATGCGTATAGCAATCGGATCGGACCATGGCGGTTTTGAATTAAAAGAGGAATTAAAAAAGTTTTTAAAAACCGAAGGGTATGAAGTCACCGATTTTGGAACAAACAGTTCTGAATCAGTGGATTATCCTTATTTAACTTTTAATGCCGCGAAATCAGTCGCGAATAAAGAAAACCAGTTTGGGATATTTATCTGCGGCTCCGGCGTAGGCGCGTCAATTGTAGCGAATAAAGTTCATGGAATCAGAGCGGCTTTATGTTATAATGAAGAAATTGCCAGGCTTTCCAGGGAACATAATAACGCTAATTTTTTATGTTTAGGAGGAAGGTTTCTTGATAAACAAGAGGCTTTTAAAATTGTTAATGTCTGGTTAAAAACTTCTTTTTCCGGCGGACGGCATGAAAAAAGAGTTGCCCAGATAGAAGAAATAGAAAAGAAAAATTAAAAAGTGGAGTGCCAATATGTCATTTTTACAAAAATTCGATCCTGAAATTTATAACGCGATAAAATCAGAATTAAAAAGAGAAGAGGATAAGCTTATTCTTATTGCTTCTGAAAATTATGTAAGCAAAGCTGTAATGGAAGCGCAATGTTCTGTTATGACGAATAAATACGCGGAGGGGTATCCGGGCAGGCGTTATTACGGCGGATGTGAATTTGTGGATGTAGCTGAAAAATTAGCTCAGGACAGGCTTCAAAAATTATTCGGCGCGGAACATGTTAACGTGCAGCCCCATTCAGGTTCTCAGGCTAATATGGCGGTTTATTTTTCAATGCTTAAGCCGGGTGATACTATTTTAGGTATGGACCTGGCGCATGGCGGCCATCTTACGCACGGCAGTTCAGTCAGTTTTTCCGGAAAGCTGTATAAATCAGTAATGTACGGTGTTGATATTAAGACCGGATTTATTGATTTTGACCAGGTCGAGGCTATGGCAAAAAAACATCGCCCGAAAATGATCATATGCGGCGCTTCGGCATATCCAAGGATCATTGATTTTAAAAAATTCAGGGAAATAGCGGATCGTTATGGCGCCTATCTTTTTGCCGATATCGCGCATATTGCCGGTTTGATCGTGGGAGGCGTTCATCCAAGTTCAGTTCCATATGTTCATTTGACAGCGGGGACAACGCATAAAACTCTTCGCGGCCCGCGCGGCGGATTTATCCTTTGCCGTAAAGAATTTTCTGAGGCTGTAGATAAAGTAGTTTTTCCGGGTATTCAGGGAGGGCCCCTGATGCATGTTATCGCGGCTAAGGCGGTTTGTTTTAAAGAGGCAATGGCAAAGAACTTCAAAAGTTATCAAAAACAGGTAGTGGAAAACGCGAAGATAATGGCGTCGGAATTGACAAATTTCGGTTTTAATTTAGTTTCAGGAGGAACGGATAACCATTTAATGCTTATTGACCTTAATAATATCGGGATCACCGGTAAAGACGCGGAAGAAAAACTGGACCTTGCGGGTATAACTTTGAATAAAAACAGGATTCCCGGAGATATGAGAAGCCCGTTCGTTACAAGCGGTATACGTATAGGCACTCCGGCAGTGACGACAAGAGGAATGAAAGAAAAAGAGATGAAAATTATAGCGTCTCTTATAAATGAGGTTTTGAAAAGCGATAAAGATAGTGTCCTTAAAAAAGTTTCTTCAGAGGTTAAACATTTAGTTAAGAAATTTCCGGTATATAAATGAAAAAAATAAAAAAAACTATTCGCCCTTCCTGGGATGAATATTTTATGAAGATAGCGCATTTTGTTTCGGAGCGGTCCACGTGCCTTCGCAGGAAGGTAGGCGCGGTTCTGGTTAAGGATAAAAGGATTTTGGTTACAGGATATAACGGGGCCGCATCGGGTTTGAAACATTGTGAAGAAGTAGGATGCCTTCGGGAAAAAATGAAGGTACCGTCAGGCGAGCGCCATGAAATATGCCGCGGCCTGCACGGAGAACAAAACGCGATCATTCAGGCGGCGACTTTCGGTTTAAGCATTAAAGGTTCAACATTATATTGCACGCACCAGCCGTGTGTGCTATGCGCGAAGATGATAATTAACGCGGGAATAAAAGAAGTAATCTTTTCAGGCGGATATCCCGATAAGTTAGCGGAAGAAATGATGCATGAGGCAAAAGTTGTATTAAAAAATTTTAAATTATGATATCTTTTAGATAAAAATGCGCACATTTTCAGGCGGGATACACCCGCCTCAATCAAAAAATACAAAAGATAAGCCGATCGAAAAGGCTGATCTTCCGAAAAAGGTTGTAATCCCTTTACAGCAGCACTCAGGCTGTCAGGCGGAACCTGTTGTTTCCGTTGGTGATATGGTCAAAACCGGGCAAAAAATAGGTGAAGCCAAGGCCTTTATTTCCGCGAATATCCATTCCTCAATTACCGGAAAAATCGAATCTATCAAAAAAGGTCTATCCCCGATCCTGCGTGACGGATGGTGTATTACCATCGAGGGAGATGGTACTGACGAATGGGTAACATCACAAAAAAATGATCTTGATAAACTTTCTCCCGAGGAGATCAGGCAGAAGATCAAAGACGCCGGGATTGTCGGGTTAGGCGGCGCCGGATTTCCAACCCATGTAAAATTATGCCCGCCTTGTAATACAAAAGTTGATACTGTGATAATAAATGGCGCGGAATGTGAGTCTTATTTGACATGTGATAACCGGCTGATGATAGAAAGGACCAATGAGATAATAGAAGGCCTGGAAATAATAAAAAAAGCTGTCGGCGCGAAAAACGGATATATCGCGATCGAAGATAATAAACCGAAGGCGATAGAAAAAGTAAAAAGTGCTGTTAAAGGGAGCGATAAGGTTTTTGTTTTGAAAACAAAATATCCTCAGGGCGCGGAGAAACAATTGATCAAGGTTATTTTAAGCCGCGAGGTCCCGAGCTGTAAACTTCCTCTGGATGTCGGCGTGGTAGTGGATAATGTTGGTACCGCTGTAGCGGTAAGGAACGCGGTTTTAGAAAATAAACCTCTTGTGGAACGGGTGATCACCGTATGCGGTTCAGGTATATCCACAGAAAGAAATCTATTGGTTCGTATCGGAACCAGTTTTAAAGACATAATTGACCAATGCGGCGGTTTTAAAAAAGATGTATGGAAAGTGATAATGGGCGGGCCGATGATGGGATTATCACAATTTTCTTTGGATATTCCGGTTATTAAAGGAACCTCTGGTATTTTAGCCATGACCCTGGATGAAAGGCCGGACTTGAGAGAAAGGAACTGCATCCGGTGCGGCCGCTGCGTGGCTGTTTGCCCTATGCACCTTATGCCCAATATGCTGGGTTTATACAGTGCCAGATTTATGATGAACGAGGGTTTTAAATACAATCCGGAGGATTGTATAGAATGCGGTTCCTGCGCTTATGTCTGTCCGGCGAAGATACCGCTGGTCCAGTTAATTAGATTTGTCAAGGGTAAAAAACTGGAACATTTGAGATGTAAGAGCGAATTATTAAACCGCAAATAAAGACTTTTTACGAAATTTGGAGATCTCTTAATGGAACAACAATTAGATGTTTCTGTTTCGCCTCATATTAAAGATAAAGCGAATGTGCAGAAAATAATGCTGGATGTGATTATCGCGCTTATTCCCGCGGGAATAGCCGGTGTATATATTTTTGGGATACATAGTTTATATGTGATCTTAACATGTGTAATTATGGCGGTTATAAGTGAGTGGGTTATTCAGAAAATAGTGGGTGTAAAGAATACCGTAGATGACTTGAGCGCGGTTGTGACAGGTATCCTTCTGGCATATTGCCTGCCTCCAAGTATCCCTTTATGGATCGCCGGGATCGGAGCTGTTGCCGCGATCGTTATAGTTAAGAATCTTTTCGGCGGCCTGGGTTATAATATTTTTAATCCCGCGCTGGCGAGCCGCGCGATACTTCTGGCATCATGGCCTGCCGCTATGACTTATTTTATTAAACCACAAATGTCGTTTTTCGGGGCAATTGATACAGTTGCTTCCGCTACTCCTTTAACAGTGATCAAAGGATTTGCGTATAAAGGATTAGAAACATCACTCAGCAATAAAGAAGTATGGTTTAATTTGATTTTGGGTATGCGGGGGGGGGCAATTGGAGAGACTTCATGCCTGGCTATCCTGTTAGGCGGCATATATTTATTGTTCAGAAAAGTAATTGACTGGAGAATTCCTTTTACTTTTATCGGGACGGTCCTTGTAATGTCTTTTATTTTAGGAAGAGACCCGCTTTTTAATATTTTCACGGGAGGGGTATTCCTGGGAGCGTTTTTTATGGCCACGGATTATGTAACCTCGCCGGTTACACCGCTTGGCAGGTTGATCTTTGGAATTTTCAGCGGATTATTGGTGGTTCTAATAAGATTTTATGGCGGATATCCTGAAGGGGTATGTTATTCAATTTTGATAATGAACATAATGGTTCCAACTATCGATAAATTTACAGTGCCAAAGACTTTCGGGCATTAAGGACATTTAAAATATTATGAATGAATTTACGCGTAAAACTATAAAGTTCGGCCTGCTTTTATTTGGGTTTTGTATTGTAGGGGCTGGATTGCTATCCTGGGTAAACACGGTTACTATGAAACAAATTGAGATCAACAGGCTTGCCGAAGAAAACAGGAAAAGGCAGCAGGTTTTGCCTTTGGCTTTAGAAGAACGTTTTCAGGAAAAAATAATTGACGGAAATAAATATTTTCTTGGATATAATGGAAATGGAGAATATGTCGGAGCAGTTTTAAATGTAGAAAGCCGGGGATATAACGGGCCGATAAATATAACAATTGGAATTAATCCCGACGGCAAAGTGAACGGTATAGCTATTTCTAAACTTGATCAGGGAGAAACGCCCGGATTAGGGCTGAAGATCACAACCCGGAAATTTCAGGAACAGTTCAGCGGGAAAGACGAAACTGAATTAAGATTGAAAAAAGATGACGGAAAAATTGACGCGATAACCGCGGCGACAATTTCTTCTCAGGCAGTGGTAAGGGCGGTTAGAGATGGTATAGTTTCATATAAAAAACAAATAATGGAAAAAATATGAAAGAATTCTGGAACGCGTTCACAAACGGTATTTGGAAAGAAAATCCTCTTCTGGTTATAATTCTGGGATTGTGCCCGACTCTGGCTGTTTCCGGTTCAGCTAATGACGCGTTTGGAATGAGTTTGGCTTTAGCGTTTGTTCTTATTTTTTCCAATATTTTTATCTCCTTTATAAGGAAATGGGTGCCGAATGATCTGCGTATTCCTCTTTTTATAATCGTTATTTCAACTTTTGTTACTATTATTGATTATTCAATGAATGCGTTCCAACCTGAGCTTTATAAAAATCTCGGGGTATTTGTCCCGCTGATCGTGGTAAATTGTATTATTCTCGGCAGGGCTGAAGCCTATGCTTATAAAAATACAGTAATGAACTCATTAGCGGATGGTTTGGGAATGAGCATTGGGTATATGCTGGTCATAACTTTTATTGGTATAGTCAGGGAAATATCTGGTAACGGTACGTTAACATTACTTAATCATCAACTGCTTTATTTGGGAGACAGCTATAGGCCCGCTTTAATTATGATAATGCCTCCGGGCGCGTTTTTAGTTATGGGTTCTTTATTCGCTTTCAAAAAATGGCTTAATGCAAGGAAGGAGCGTTCATGATCTCTAATGATATGAATCTTTTTATGATTTTTCTGAGTGCCTGTATTATCAATAACATTTTACTTATCCGTTTTATCGCGCTTTGTTCTTTTTTCGGGCTGTCAAATGAAACTGAAACCGCCCTTGGAATGGGGATGGCTGTTATATTCGTAATGATCATGTCCTCAAGCGTGACATGGATCTTCTTTCATTATTTTCTTGAACCTTTCAACCTTTTGTTCTTAAGGACTACTGTTTTTATATTGGTTATCGCTACACTTGTCCAGCTCGAGGAAATGTATATTAGAAAGAATCTGCCTGTTTTATACAGGAGTTTAGGGATATACCTTCCTTTAATCACCACTAATTGCGCCGTATTAGCGGCTGCTTTTCTGGGGATCGATTATAAATTGAGTTTTGTTAAAAATGTTGTATATAGTTTAGGCGTATCATGCGGGTACACGTTATCAATAGTTTTGTTATCAACTCTGAGAGAACGGATGCGTACCGCTCCGATCCCTAAATATTTTTTAGGATATCCTATCGCCTTTTTTACCGCGAGTTTAATGTCGCTGGCGTTGTTAGGATTCAGCCATTTGTTTGGATTGTAAGAAGGGAGTTTTAATTGGATTCTTTTTTAAGTGCGGTTATAGGTTTAGGCGTTATGGGCCTTGTTTTTGCGGTTTTAATTGCTATCGCG
>JAQUKH010000051.1 GCA_028719205.1 bacterium | reverse complement strand
TGGTAGAACTTTTGAAAAGCATCGGATATTTCGGCCAGGGAAAATCGCGTGTGCGTTCTTTCGGCGGACACGGCAAAATTTCCAGTTGAACCACACATTTCGCGCCTTGCCTGTGGGCCACACCTATACAATCGGCGCCTGTGTCACCGCCGCCGATAACCACTACATTTTTATCTTTAACATCTATCAGTTTATCTTTTGATATTTTTTTCCCGTTATTGCGGTGATTCGCCTGTATCAGAAAATCCATCGCGAAATGGATACCTTTTAATTCTCTTCCCTCAATTTTCAGGTCACGCGGAGACCTGCTCCCGCCTGCTAAACAGATCGCGTCAAATTTTTCTTTCAATTCCGCTATGGATTTATCAACCCCTACATTGATTTTTGTTTTAAATTTTATACCTTCTTTTTTTAAAATTTCAACGCGGCGGTCAATAATATTTTTTTCCAGTTTAAAATCAGGAATTCCATAACGCAGAATCCCTCCGATTTTATCATCCCGCTCAAAAACTGTCACGTTATGCCCGTATTTATTTAACTGATCGGCGCAGGCCATTCCCGCGGGGCCTGAACCTACAACCGCGACTTTTTTACGTGTGCGTTTTTTCGGCGGATTCGCTTTAATAAAACCCTGCTTAAACGCGTTTTCAACTATCGCTAATTCATTTTCACGATTAGTGACCGCGTCATCATTGATTCCTAAAACGCAGGCAAATTCGCATATCGCGGGGCAGATCCTTCCGGTAAATTCAGGAAAATTATTAGTCGACTGCAGAAGCTCAACCGCCTTTTCGATCTTACCATTAGACAATAAATAATTCCACTCGGGAATAATATTCCCCAATGGACAACCCCAGTGACAAAACGGCGTTCCGCAATCCATACAACGCAGTGATTGTTCCTGTGAATGTTCCAGTTTGCGCAATATTGTTACTTCTCCGAAATCTTTTACACGCTCGCAAACAGGGCGATATTCCGGTTTTTTTCTTTTAATTTTTATGAAACCTCTAAGGTCAGCCATTACCCCTCCGATACCTCACCCAAACCTTTTTTTTCTTCTAATTTTTTCAAATCAAGTATTCTTTTATATTCCATCGGCATTACTTTAACAAATTTATTTATCTCGGATTCAAAACTATCCATTATATTTTTTGCCAACTGGCTTTGAGTATATTTATAATGTGATGATATCAGTTTTTCGATAATTTCCGCGTCTTCTTTTCCCAATCCTTCCAGTTTAACCATTTCCATGTTGCATTTATCTTTAAAGCTCTTATCTTTATCATAAATATAGGCTATCCCGCCTGACATTCCCGCGGCAAAATTCCTTCCGGTTTTTCCAAGAACCACGACCCTGCCCCCGGTCATATACTCACAGCCATGGTCGCCTACACCTTCAACTACCGCGTACAATCCGGAATTCCTTATACAAAATCTTTCACCCGCAACCCCTCGGATATACGCTTCGCCTGATATCGCGCCATAGAATGTAGTGTTTCCCATAATAATATTTTCTTCCGCTTTAAACCCGCATTTTTTATCCGGATAAATAATGATCTTCCCGCCGGAAATACCTTTTCCGACATAATCATTAGCCATTCCTTCCAGTTCAAAAGTTACTCCTTTTGCTAAAAATGCTCCGAAACTCTGGCCCGACACACCGTTAAATTTACAGTAAACAGTATCAGGTGAAAGCCCTTCCTCTCCGTATTTTGTACAGATCTCACCGCTTAACATCGCGCCTGTAGTCCTATTAATGTTCTCTATCGGTAGTTCAATTTTAACCTGTTTTTTTTCTTTTAAAGCAGGCTGTGAAAGTTTTATTAATTTTCTATCTAAAACATCATTGATATTATGGTCCTGCGGGGTAGTATAAAAACGGCCAACATCTTTCGGCATTTCAGGCTTGTAAAGAATGCGGGACATATCTATCCCCTTTGCCTTCCAGGGAAGAATTGCTTCGTTAACTTCCAATAATTGTGTTTCACCGATCAATTCATCCATTTTCCTTATACCAAGTCCGGCCATGATCTCACGCAGTTCCCTCGCAACAAAATTGAAATATGTAACTATGTCTTCCGACCTGCCACGGAATTTACTTTCTAAATATTCATCCTGTGTGGCAATTCCCACTGAACAATTATTAAGGTTGCAATGCCTAAGCATCACGCATCCTAATATAATTAAAGCTGATGTGCAGAAACCATATTCCTCCGCGCCTAACATCGCGGCTATCGCGACATCACGCCCTGTCCTCATCTGTCCGTCGGTCTGCAATCTGACACGGCTTCGAAGGTCATTCAAAACAAGCGTTTGATGCGTTTCTGAAAGCCCTAATTCCCATGGAAGCCCTGCGTGTTTAATTGAACTTAAAGGAGATGCGCCTGTTCCTCCATCTCCGCCGGAAATTAAGATCATATCAGCATGCCCCTTAGCAACACCCGCTGCAACTGTCCCGACACCGATCTCTGATACTAATTTCACGCTTATCCTTGCTTTTGGATTTACATTTTTCAGGTCATAAATAAGCTGAGCCAGATCCTCTATTGAATAGATATCATGATGGGGTGGAGGAGATATCAATGTTACACCCGCTGTCGTATAACGAGTCTTCGCGATTATCGCGCTTACCTTGTGTCCGGGCAGCTGGCCTCCCTCTCCAGGTTTCGCGCCCTGTGATATTTTAATCTGGATCTCATCCGCGTTAACCAGATAATTAGTGGTCACTCCAAACCGGCCTGACGCGACCTGTTTGATCGCGCTCCGGCATGAATCACCATTAAGCCTTGGAGTAAATCTTTGCGGATCCTCGCCTCCCTCACCTGTATTTGACCTCCCGCCTATCCGGTTCATCGCTATAGCTAAACTTTCATGCGCGGCCTTGCTTATAGAGCCAAAACTCATCGCTCCGGTGACAAAACGTTTAAATATTTTTTCAACCGGTTCAACTTCATCCAAAGGAATAGAGTTAGTTTTTCTTAGCTTTAATACACTTCTGAGCGTGGCAGGATTTTTTGACTGATCATTTATCATACCGGCGAATTCTTTATACTTCTGATAATCTTCATTTCTGACGGCATCCTGTAAAGCGGCGATAGTTTCAGGATTCCATAAATGGAATTCTCCGTCTTTCTTCCACTGATATTGACCTCCACTCGCAAGAATATTTCCATTTAAATTCCCGGCAGAATAAACTTCTTTATGCCTTAAAACAGATTCCGCGGCAATTATAGAAAGGTTTGCCCCGCCTATCCGCGAAACAGTACCTGTGAAACTCTTATCAATAACCTCTTTGCTCAATCCAATCGCCTCAAAAACCTGCGCACCCTTATAACTCTGCAAAGTAGAAATTCCCATCTTAGAAAGTATTTTAAAAATCCCCTTATTTACCGCTTTAATATAATTATAATTAGCCGTCTTCTCATCTAATTTTATTTCATCCTGCTTGATCAGGTCATTTACGGCTTCATACGCCAGATACGGATTGATACAATCCGCGCCATAACCGAACAAAAGCGCGAAATGATGGACTTCCCTGGGTTCAGCGCTTTCAATAAAAATGCTTATCTGTTTCCTCATACTTTTTTTGACGAGATGCTGATGTACTGCGCCTAATGCCAGAAGCATAGGCAGGGAAGCATGATCCTTATCGATACCGCGATCGCTCAAAACAATAAAAGTAAACCCTTCTTTTATAGCCTTTTCAGCATCTTTACCTATTTTATTTAAAACCTTTTCAAAATCTTTTTCATTCTTAACTTTAAAAAGAACAGATATTACTTTAGTTTTAAACCCGCCTTCTTTAATATTAATGATCGAAGTTAGCTCCTTATTAGAAAGAACCGGTTGCTTAACTCTGAGCTTCAGGCAATGAGCAGGACCCTCCTCAAAAATATTTTTTTCCGGGCCAAGATAACTTTCCATGCTCATAACGATCTCTTCACGGATAGGATCCACCGGAGGATTTGTAACCTGGGCAAAAAGTTGCTTAAAATAATTATAAAGTATCTGATTTTTATTTGATAAAACCGCAAGAGGCGTATCGTTCCCCATTGACCCAACAGGTTCCTGAGCAGTTTCAGCCATCGGTTTTATTATTAATTTCAAATCCTCACGGGTATATCCAAAAGCCTTTAAATTTTCTAAAAGATCAAAATCTTCAGATTTTTTGTCATAAGTATCTTTTTTAACAATATCATCAAGGTCAAGCATATTATCAAGCCATTCGGCGTAAGGCTGCAGGGATGCCATTTTTTCTTTCACTTCAGCATCATCAATAATTTTGCCTAACTCGGTATCGATGAAAAATATTTTCCCCGGTTCAAGCCGTCCTGAATGAATAATATTTTCCGCCGGAATATCCAAAACCCCCATTTCTGAAGCCATTACCACAAAATCATTTTTTGTAACGATATACCGGGCCGGCCGAAGTCCATTTCTATCGAGCAATGCTCCTATCTTTGAGCCGTCAGTAAACGCGATCGCCGCAGGGCCATCCCATGGTTCCATAAGACAGGCATGATATTTATAGAAATCTTTAACTTTTTCATCCATTAGATTGTTACGTTCCCAGGCACTTGGAATAAGCATCATCATTGTTTCAGGTAACGGCCTTCCTGCCAAAACTAAAAGCTCAAAAACATTATCAAGCGCAGCTGAATCGCTGCCTCCGGGAACTATAACAGGGAAAAGGTTTTTCAATTTTTTATCAAATAAGCTGCTTTTCAACAGGCCTTCCCTGGCCCGCATCCAGTTGATATTTCCTCTTAAGGTATTTATTTCACCATTATGGGCTAAGTACCTGAAAGGCTGTGATAAATCCCATGTAGGAAATGTATTTGTACTGTAACGGGAATGGACTAAGCATAGCGAGCTTTTCAGGTCATTTTCCTTCAGGTCAAGAAAGAAATTTTCTACCTGGGCCGGCATTAAAAGCCCTTTATACGAAAAAGTTTTACTGGAAAGATTAGTTATATAGAAAAATGATTTTTGTATGATATCCGAATTTCGAACAGCATTTTCAACACGTTTACGAATAATATAAAGAACTCTTTCAAAAGCTAATTGATCTTTAATATTTTTGTTCCGTCCGATGAAGATTTGCTCAATTACCGGCTCACTTTTCTGTGCGGTTTTACCAATTTCGCTATTATTTAACGCAACCTTACGCCAGCCAAGAATAGACTGGCCTTCTTCTTTTAAAATTTTAGAGAAAACTTCCTTGCAAAATTGGTTATCCTTTAAATTTGTCGGTAAAAAAACAAGGCCTGTACCATAATAACCTTCTTCAGACAGTTTAATTTTTGATTCCGCAGCTTTCCGTACAAAAAATTCATGCGGCATCTGGATCAATATACCTGCGCCATCACCTGTCCTGGGGTCTGCCCCGGTTGCCCCGCGATGTGTCAAGCGGCGTAAAACTTCTAATCCCTGTTTAACAATCTCATTTGACTTTACACCTTTGATGTTACATACAAAACCTACACCACAGGCATCATGTTCAAACCTTGAGTCATATAATCCATTTTTTTCAAATATTTCTATTTTATTCATAAATAGTTACTCATTATCCGGAACTTCCGGCCTTTCACTTCCATAATTAAAAAAGAGCCGTCATATAGACGCCTCTTTAAATATTAATCCTTAAATAAAAAAAGCATCCGCAATGATATTTTAGCAGACGCCTTTGTCTTGCCTATAATTATAGCAAACAAATAATTTTTGTCAATAAATATTTAGACAAGCATATTATTTGTATGACTCAGGGTCTATATTATATTTTTTAATTTTTGCGCGCATTGTGTTACGGTTAATTCCTAAAATTCTTGCGGCTTTTAATTGATTACCATCTGAATGCTTAAGAACATGTGCTATTAAAGGTTTTTCTATAATCTCTAAAACTACTTTATATAAGTTACCTTTATTTTCCTTAAGAAAAGAATCATCAAACTCAATAATATTTTCTTTTAAGGATCTTAAATTATTAATTTTTTCTCTATTAACAACCTTAAAAACATTCTCCTGCCCCAAAACATCAGACCCGGTATATCCTTCTTTAGACAATATTTCACTAATTATTTTTTTTGTCTTTTTTTCATTTTCAGAAATCAATATTGTGATCATATTTACCAGATTGTGCCCTATTTATTGGCACTGCTATTTACTGTTTTCTATAATTTTAAGAAAATTAACATAAATGAGTTTGGCTTGTTTAATATATATTTTATTTTCTTTGTGTGTATTCCTGCGTAACTTCAGAATATTAATATTTGTGGCACTATCTTCCGCGTATTCATTTACCCATTTCTCTATTATTTGAGGAGTAACTTCAATGTGAAACTGAAAACCATAGGCATTTTTACCATATTTGAATGCCTGATTTTTGCAGGTTTTTGACTCTGCCAGTAAAATACATTTTTCGGGTATTTCAAATGTGTCCTCATGCCACTGAAAAACGATCAATTCATTATATAAATTTTTAAATAGAGGATCATCATACGCGGCATAATTCAAATTCACCGGATACCAGCCTATTTCTTTTTCAGGCGCTTTTTTGATCTTTGCGTTTAAAGCCTTTGCCAATATCTGGCCGCCCAGGCAAATACCAAGAAAAGGAATTTCTTTTTTAATGATTTCTTTTACAAATTCATCCTCTTCTTTTAAAAAAGGATATTTATCCTCTTCATAAACGTTCATCGGCCCGCCAAGCAAAACAACAGCATCACATTCATCCGCAGGCGGTAAATGTTCCCCTTTTCCCAATTCAATAATTTTTGCAGTTAATCCCGCGGTCTTTAAAAATTCTCCCAAAGTCCCGGGACCTTCACATCCTATGTGTTTTATAATTGCGATCATTTTAATTTTTAAGATTTACCCGCAAAATAAAAGGCGTCCATTAATAGCCTTTTAATAACTTAAAGCTATTTTTGAACGCCTGTGTTCATCAAAATATGATTAATTCAGCACCACATTGTGCCTAATTAATTATACAAGTAAAAAACCGCCTTTTTTGGTAACTTATTTTTTGACGCATTTTTAAAAATCATTCCAAATAAAAAATCGAAACAATAAAATATTCTCTAAATAAGTTAAATTATCTTGACATTATAAAAACAGAACTATAGAATTAATTAAGATATTTCGTAATAAATAAAATACTGCGTGTATAACTCTAATTCCGGGCACTATCTAAAAATGTCGCTAATTGATAAAATTTTGAATTTACCGGCCCCTGTTTTAAATCCATGGGGATATTGGATCATCTTGCTCGCTTCTATACTGGAGGCGGTGCCTATTTTTGGATTATTTATCCCCGGGCAGGTTTTTGTTGCCATTGGCGGATTTTTAGTCAAAGCAGGTGTCATTGATATTGCTCCCCTTATTTTTGTTTCATCCTCGGGGGCAATTTTGGGAGATCTGATCGGATATTTTTTGGGAGTAAAATACGGTGATTCTTTTGTCATAAAGTTTGGTAAATATTTTTTCTTTAAAAAAGAGCATCTCGAAAATACAAAACAATTAATGAACGATCATACGGGTAAAACCCTTATAATCGGGCGTTTTAATTCATTAACAAGAGCTTTCGCCCCTTTTGTCGCGGGATTCACCAAGGTACCATTTTTAAAATTTCTCACATATAATATTACCGGCGGAATTATCTGGGCGGTTTCATTTGTCATAATAGGTTATTTCTTCGGGAAAAGTTATGAGGTCATTTCAGGATATTTTGGCAAATATATTTTTATAGGTATCGTTTTAAGCATCCTGATCATATATTTATATAGATTTGTGAATAAACGAAAACATATTTTCGCGAAATATCATACATACACTCTGATCCTTAATCTGTTTTCACTTTATATTTTTTCAAAGATGATCGAAGGTGTTTTTGGCAAAGATTCAGTCACAAAACTGGATATTTGGATAAACTCGAAAATGCCATTACTAAGAAATCCTTTTCTTAATAAAATAATGATCTTTGTCACAAATACCCTAAGCCCTGAAAATCTTTTCATTCTATCTGTGATCTTTTTAGGATTTTTAGTTTACCGGAAAAAACAATATTACTCTCTGCTTTTATTATTCAGTATGTCCGGCGGATTATTATTTGAATTATTAACCAAATTGGTTTTTCACAGGATAAGGCCTGAAAATACCCTGGTATCAATTTCCGGATATAGTTTTCCAAGCGGCCACGCGACAATGGGAATTATTTTTTTTTCACTTTCATTGTATTCATTCAAAGACGATATAGAGAGAAAAATACTTAAATATTTTTTTATTTGTATCAATATTATTTTGTTTCTCCTGGTTGGATTCAGCAGAATATATCTTAACGCCCATTGGTTCAGCGATGTTATCGCCGGATTTTCTTTAGGGATATTCTGGCTTACTTTTATGATACTTGTACTTAAAACAATAATTTCTTTAAGGAAAGTATGAATACTTAATAACCTGTATGGATTTTTATTTATGACAAATAAAATAATTACTATTATTATCCTGTTTGTGACCTTAGTAATCCCGGTAAATACCATTCGTGCCGCTATGCCTTTAATAAAAGCAATTTCACCTAACAGCGGCCAGGCTAATGCAAATATCACGATTTTCGGCGAAAATTTTGATTCGACCTGCAGGGTATATTTTGGGATCAGCGGACCGAATAAAATAAGTACGGTCGATATAAATGGAGATGCTAACTATGTTCGCGTTGCTGGCAATTATGCTTATGTCGCGGACACAAAATTTGGATTAAAAATATTAAATATCAAGGATCCGGTCAGTGCAGAAATAACAGGAAGTTTAAAAATTCCCGGTTCCGCGCAAAACATTTGCCTCTCCAGTAACAAATATGCTTACATTGCCGCTAAAGACGGCGGACTTCAGATAGTAAATATACTTGATCCGGCGAATCCTTTTATTATCGGAAATATTGACACTCCCGGGCAGGCTATGGCAGTCGATATTTTTTCAAATCGCGCTTTTGTCGCCGTGAAAAATGCCGGACTGGTTATAGTTGATATACTTGATCCGGTTCATCCGATAATAACAGGAATTATTGATACCCCCGGTTACGCTTTAGATGTGTATGTTTCAGGAGATTATGCCTATGTTGCTGACGCCTGGGCGGGCTTACAAATAATAGATATAACTGATCCTTCCCATCCTGTTTCAGCGGGCAGTATAAAATTATCTGACTGGACAAATGATGTTTTTGTTTCCGGAAATTACGCCTATGTTGCCGCTGGTAAACTTGGCCTTGCGATAATAGATATTTCTGATCCCGCGCATCCGTCCATAAAAGGTAATGTAAAAACCCCGGGTTACGCTTTAGGAATTTATATATCAGGAAATTATGCCTACATCGCTGATAAATATTCCGGATTGCAAATAATAAGCATAACCGCCCCCTCGCACCCCGAAATAATATTCGGAAAATCAGAAGCTATTGAAGAAGGAAGGTCTGTATTTATTTCCGGGGATAAAGCTTATGTTACCGGAGGCAAGCTTGGATTACAAATACTAAATATAATTGATTCGGGAAATCAGGGGATTATTGGAAACGCGGCTACCACCGGGCCCTCTTTAAATATTTGTATTTCTGACAATTATGCTTATTCGGCAACAGACACCGCGGGCCTGCAAATAATTGATATAACCGATCCCGCGATCCCATCTATCGCCGGAAGCATTATCACTTCAGGCGCCGCTAACCGTGTATTTGTCTCAGACGGTTATGCTTATATGGCTGATAAAAGCAGCGGATTACAAATAATTAATGTAAATAATCCTCTTGAACCGGTAATGGCCGGTATTTTAGATACACCTGACCAGGCCTTGGGAATATATGTTTCAGGAAATTATGCCTATATAGCTGACTCCGGAGCAGGTTTACAGATAGCAGATATAAGCAAGCAGGATAATCCCCTGATAGTCGCGTCTGTCGAAACTTCAGGCCAATCGTACAATGTTTATGTCTCTGAAGCATACGCCTATGTTGCCGATGGAAAATCGGGCCTTGAAATAATTGATATCAGTGATCCCAAAAAACCCAAATTAATAAGCAGTTTTCTCACAGGCGGCGAAGCTCGCGGAGTATGCGTTTCAGGAAATTACGCTTATGTGGCTGTCAATAATTCAGGAATTGAAATTATAGATATTAAAAGCCCGTTTAATCCTGTTTTAGAAGCAAAATTAAATTTACCCGCCACTCCTTACGACATTTTTATTTATGATAATCTTGCATATATAGCCTCAGGGAAAGCAGGATTACAGGTGCTGGATATTACCATACCTTCTGATCCGGTTATTTCCGGCAGCCTGGAAACCCTTGGTTTTGCGTCCGGAGTCTTTATCTCCGGGAATTATGCTTTTGTCGCGGATGGAGCACCGGGTATTGAAGTTATAAACAGGTTAAGGATCGGGATAAATTCAGAACCAATAAATTTCATCGATATAAATACGATAAGTACACATGTACCCCGTGAATTGATCCCCGGACAATATAATATGAAGGTTATAAATTCATCAGGAGAGAAGAGTATGATCCGAAACGGATTCAGGATCGTAGAGCCCGGATTTTAATCAAGCAGGTGTTCCAAATTCCCATTTAATTTCTATTTTATCTTTTACGCACAAGGTTCCAAACATCGCGGAGTAAGGGCGTATCCCGAATTTTGTTTGATAAAGATCAAATGATCCTGAAAATTTTGTATCAGGCTTCTCAATATCTTTTTTTAGGACCATCTCTATTTCTTTTGTTTTGTCCCGTATTGTAAGATCGCCCGTTACCTTAAAACAGTCTGCTTCTTCAAAAATTTTTTTTGAAATAAAAGTTATTTTTGGATATTTTTTTACATTTAATACATTACTGCCCTTTATGTTGGAATCGATCTCATTTTTATGTCCTTCTGTTAAAATATTATTATCTGTGCTTTCAGTCATCATTAACGATGCTACTTTTAATGAATCAGCGTTCACTTCAAGGCCTATTTTATTTTCCTTTGCGTTTTCCCCTTTTATTTCCATACTCATCTTAAAATCCGTGGCCTTAATGAATAAATCATAACCTAAAGTGCTTAAAATACCGCTCTTATAAGTATATATACTTAAAGTCATATTCCCCGGGCCGAATTCATGTAAACCTTCTCGCACGATAAGAACTCCTTTTATTAAACTGTTTGAACTGTTTTATACGATCTTACTCTCAGTTTCAATTATTTTTGATAATTCATCAACGAGGGTATTTAAAAGGTCTGCCTCACGGCGCATTTTTTCAGCCAGTTCGACGCGTTTTGATTTATTATCTATATTTTCGGGGTCTAATATTTCTGAGGCGGTTTGGGAAAGTGATTTCAGCGGCACTTTAAGTTCATAAGAAAATGTAGTTAAAAGCAGATTTTTAAGCCGTTCATTTTCTATCTTGGATCTGGCATCAATTGCTGAAGCTGCAAGCTGCGCGCCTTCAACCGCAAGAG
>JAQUKH010000050.1 GCA_028719205.1 bacterium | reverse complement strand
CGGGTACACGTTATCAATAGTTTTGTTATCAACTCTGAGAGAACGGATGCGTACCGCTCCGATCCCTAAATATTTTTTAGGATATCCTATCGCCTTTTTTACCGCGAGTTTAATGTCGCTGGCGTTTTTAGGATTCAGCCATTTGTTTGGATTGTAAGAAGGGAGTTTTAATTGGATTCTTTTTTAAGTGCAGTTATAGGTTTAGGCGTTATGGGCCTTGTTTTTGGGGTTTTAATTGCTATCGCGGATGAAAAACTCAAAATACAGGTCAATCAGCTGGAAGAGCAGGTTTTAGCCGCTTTACCCGGGGCTAATTGCGGCGCGTGCGGTTATCCGGGATGCAGCGGTTATGCCCATGTTGTGGCGTATGGTGATGCCCCTCCCGGTAAATGTGTCGCTGGCGGAGAGGCCGTCGCGGAAAAATTAAGTAAGTTACTGGGTGTAGAGGTTAAGGCCGGAGAGAAAAAAATAGCTTATATAAAATGCCAGGGCGGCGAAGGCAAAGCATCAAATATTTTCCAGTATGATGG
The DNA here is from genome assembly GCA_028719205.1 of bacterium. Lineage (GTDB taxonomy): Bacteria > JACRDZ01 > JAQUKH01 > JAQUKH01 > JAQUKH01 > JAQUKH01. Next base: position 12,104 of record JAQUKH010000050.1, on the reverse strand, counting down.
TTTTCCGGACTGTCAGACCGCAATTCTGGTTTCAGGCGGACATAAGGCCTGCCAATACGGATGCCTGGGGTTTGGGACATGCTCAAGGGTATGCCCGTTCAAGGCTATAAAAATGAATGCTCTGACAAAACTACCTGAAATAGATGAAAAACTCTGTACTGCCTGCGGCATATGCGTAACCGAATGCCCGAAAAAAATTATCGAGCTTATTCAGAAAAAAAACAAGGTGGAGATCAGATGCTCTTCGCTTGATAAAGGTATTGAAGTTAAGAAAAAATGCACTATCGGCTGTATCGCCTGCCAGATCTGTGTCAAAAAATGTCCCGAAAACGCCATAACAATGGAAAATAACCTGGCAAAGATAGATTACAACAAATGTACAAATTGCCTCCAGTGCGTTTCCGTCTGTCCGACAAAGACAATTTATAATAGTGTACCACAGAACACTTAAGCTTAATTCAATTTGACTTGCCAGAAAATAAAAATCCGTGATATAATAACCTTTTCAAAAAAAAGGGTAACATATGCAATTAGATATATTATTTTTTGATATCAGTATTGTTTTATATCTTTTCGCGATCATTCATAATTTTGTTTTCGCGGCTGTTAAAAAGGAAAGAGTTTTTATGCTTGGATTCGGCGCGGTTATTGCCGGATTTTTCTTTCATTCCGCGTACATCGTAAGCCGTTTTATCTTATCGGGTTATATTCCTTTTACGAATTTATTCGAATCACTGGTGTTTTTCGCTTGGACCCTGGTTGTTATTTATCTCATTTTTTCGCTGAAATATAAATTTGAGATCCTGGGGTCATTTATTTTACCCCTGGTTTTTCTTTGTTATTTTTACGCGGTATTTTTACCTAAAGATATCAACCCTCTCTCTGATGTTCTGAAGAGTCCCTGGCTGAACTTCCATGTAATTTTGTCTTTTTTTGGATATGCCACATTTGCTTTGGCGTTTTCTACGGGCCTTATGTATTTAATGCAGGAACATTATGTCAAGGCAAGGAAACCCGCGCCGTTTTATTACCTTTTGCCGCCGCTTGATGTTCTTGATGAATTAAACAGCAGGCTGGTATCGATTGGTTTTTTCCTTTTTACGATCAGTATAACTTCAGGTGCGTTTTGGGCGCATCAGGTTTGGGGTTCCTATTGGCATTGGGATCCTAAGGTAATAGGCGCGCTGATCACCTGGCTGATCTATGTTATCTATCTGGTTTGCAGGCATGTCTATGGCTGGCAGGGAAAAAAAGTCGCGTATCTTTCTGTGATCGGTTTCTGGTCAGCGATATTAACTTACATAGTGATAAGTTTTTTTAAATTAGGATTGCACATTTTTGGATAGAAGATAATATGGAAATAATTGTAATCGGATTAAATCATAAAACTGCTCCGGTCGATATCAGGGAAAAATTTTCGTTTCCTGAAAGTGCGATCAATGAGGCATTACTGGCATTAAAAGGTTCAGCTGAGATCATGGAAAATCTGATTCTTTCTACCTGCAATCGGGTGGAGATCTACGCGCTGGTTAATGAGGCTGAAGCCGGGATAAGAAGTATTGAGGAATTTTTAAGCAAATCAAAAAAAATGGGGATAGAGCAGTTCCGCCCTCATGTTTATATTTTAAAAGGGGATGACGCGGTTAATCATCTTTTTCGCGTGATCGCGAGCCTTGATTCCATGATCGTAGGTGAGCCTCAGATTATGGGGCAGGTCAAAGACGCGTTTGAATACGCCCTCAATGTGGAAACAAACGGCATAGTTTTTAATACGCTCTTTAAAAAGGCCGCGGAAGTTGGAAAGCGGGCGAGAAGCGAAACGGATATCGCGAAGAATGCGGTTTCAATAGGTTTTGCGGGCGTGGAATTGGCGAAAAAGATTTTTGGGGATATCAGCGGGAAAACCGTTTTGGTCATCGGCGCGGGTGAGATGTCGGAATTGACCCTGAAGCATTTGGTCGGGAACGGTGTTTCTAATGTTTTTATTACTAACCGGACTTTTGAAAAGGCCGAGGAACTGGCAAAGGCTTTTAACGCTAAAGCCATACCATTTGAGGAATCTTTTAAAGAGATGGTTAATGTTGATATTGTGATAAGTTCTACCGGCGCGCCGCACTGCATAATAACTAAGGATTTTGTTTCTAAACTTATTAAAGACAGGAAACATAAACCTATATTTTTTATTGATATTGCCGTTCCCCGCGATATTGAGGAAGAGGTAAATATTATAGACAACGTTTATCTTTATGACATAGATGATCTGAAGGTTGTTATCGAATCAAATTTGAAAGAGCGGGCTAAAGAGATCCCGAAGGTTGAAGTGATCATTGAAAAAGAGAAACATAAATTTTTCGCCTGGTTCAACAGCCTTGAGGTAGTCCCGACTATTGTTTCGTTCAAGGATAAGGTTGAGGATATCAGGAAAAGCGAGCTGGAAAAGATCATTAACAGGCTGGGCAGCGTGAGCGAGAAAGATAAAGACCTGATTGAAGCGCTTTCAGTCGGTATCGCGAATAAGTTCATGCATCTTCCGATCATACAATTAAAAAAAGCGACACAAGAGGATAGCGGGTATGTTTATGTTGATGCCTTGCGGTATCTTTTTGGTTTAGAAAATAAGGAGTAGCGATGAAGATAGTTATCGGCAGCCGCGGGAGTGCGTTGGCATTATGGCAGACAGAATTTGTGATGTCTGAGTTAAAGGCATCCAATCCAGGTATTGAAATAGATATTAAAAAGATAAAAACTACAGGCGATAAAATATTAGATGTGGCGCTCGCTAAAATAGGCGACAAAGGGCTTTTTGTAAAAGAAATAGAAGAGTCACTGGTTCGAGGCGAGATAGACCTTGCCGTCCATAGTATGAAAGACGTTCCGACAAATCTGCCGGAGGGGCTTTGTATCAGCGCGATTCTTGAAAGAGAAGATAATCATGATGTTTTTATTTCAGATTCTTACAGGAAAATGGATGAACTTCCACAGGGCGCCTCTATTGGAACAAGCAGTTTACGCCGTATCGCGCAGCTTATGTGTATCCGTCCGGATCTGAAATTTAAAGATTTGCGGGGGAATCTGCAGACGCGGTTAAAAAAGATGAGTGAACTTAAATTAGATGGAATAATTTTAGCGGCGGCAGGCGTTAAACGGCTGGGTTATCATGAAAAGATCCGCCAGTTTATTCCTTATGACCTGATCCTGCCCGCGGTAGGACAGGGATCGATCGGTATCGAGATAAAAAGCAATAATGATAAGATAAAAAAAATAATCGCCCCGTTAAATCACGAGGGCTCCTATTGGGCGATCCTTTCAGAACGCGCGCTTTTGCGCCGGCTTGAAGGCGGTTGTCAGGTGCCTATCGGTTCATGGGGAAGGGTGGAAAAAGGAAAGCTGGTTCTCAACGGAGTCATCGCGAGCCTGGACGGCAGGCAATTGTATAAAGCCGGTTCGCAGGGTGAGATAAAAGACGCGGAAAAGATCGGTATAAGGGTGGCGGAGGACCTGTTAGCCCAGGGCGGGGATAAGATCTTAAAAGAAATTTATGAGCTCGGGATCAGAAAATAATATTGGCAGAAAAATTTATGGACAAAAAAGGTAAAATCTATTTTATTGGAGTTCCTTCGGGCGGCTTGAAATTAATGCCGTCAAAGGCTCTGGATATAATTTCCGGCGCGGATACCGTTATTTATGATAACGGCATAAATGATGATATTATTTCTGTTAATAAAAAGGGAAGCAGTTTCAGCGGCGGGTATGATAAAAATAAAAGCCTGATCCCGGATAAAATAAAGGAAGGTAAAATTATAGTTTGCCTGAAGGCCGGGGACCTGTTTATAACCGGTAAATCAAATGAAGAGATTGAAACTCTGGTTTCATCAGGTATATCTTTTGAGATGATCCCGTGTTTTCCGAATTTTTTGACATCGATCTTTGCGGGAATACCTTTAATAAATAGCGAGTCCGGTTCAAACTGCGCTATTATCTATGCTTCGGAAGAAGATGGTATAAAAATACCGAAAGATTGCGGCACATTAGTTTGTTACCCGGGGATCGGTAATTTCAGGGTTATAGTAGAAAAGATCTTAAATGCCGGTTATAAAGAAGATACGCCCGCGGCGGTAATTAAAGAAGGCGGAAGCAACGATCAGGAGGTTATTACCGGGAACCTTTCGAATATTGCTGATAAGGTTTCTGAAAAAAAGATCAATCCGCCGTTTTTATTTATTGTAGGAGATGTGGTAAGCTTGCGTGATAAATGGCGCTGGTTTGATAACAAACCGCTGTTTGGAAAAAATATAGTGGTGACCCGCAATCAGCAGCAGGCGGGGGAATTTGGGAGATTATTGGAGGAAGAGGGCGCCAGGGTAATAGAATTTCCCACTATTGAGATAGTTCCCGCGCTGAACTATCAGGATCTGGATGAGGCTATCGATGAGATAGAGAAATATCATTGGGTAATTTTTACAAGTTCTAACGGAGTTAAATATTTTTTTGAACGGGTTAAAAAGAAAGGCTATGACCTCCGTTGTTTAAAAGGCGTGAAAGTCTGCGCGATCGGGCCCGGTACCGCGAAGACAATAGAAAATTCAGGTATTAAAATAGATCTTATCCCGAAAAAATTCCTGGCAGAAGGTATAATTGAAGTGTTATTAAAAGAAGATATCAAGGGCAAGAATATCCTTATCCCCCGGGCGGAAGTTGCGCGTGAAATTTTACCCGAAAAGCTTGAGGAAATGGGTGCGAATGTTAATGTGGTAACCGCTTACAGGACAGTTAAAGTGGATTCAGGTTTAAATAAGATAAAACCGCTTTTAGAGAATAAAGAGATCGATGTTATTACTTTTACGAGTTTTTCAACCGCGGATAATTTTATAAGCCTCTTTTCACAGGATGAACTTAAAGACCTGATGCGCGGCGTTAATATCGCGAGTATAGGCCCGATCACTTCCAATCGAATTGAAAAAGCGGGATTAAAAGTCAAGATCTCGCCTTCAGAATATACCCTGGAAAAATTATTAGAAGAAATTGTTGAGTATTATGAAAAGAGGAAGAATTAGCGGGATCATGAAATATTTTAAATTATTTTTAATTTTTTCCGCCGTTTTGATTTTTTCGTACGGATCTGAGATTTCTTTCGGAGCGGAGATTTATAGTTATATAGAATTGGATAAATCATCAATTCCAAGCGATATAGTTGTGGGTAAAAATGGATGGATCTACGTTACTGAAAATCTTGAAGGAAAAATATATGTGTTCGATAAAAATGGGAAACCATATTTCAGCTTCGGGAAAAAAGGAACCGGCAGAGGAGAGTTTATTCTTCCCTGGGCGATAAATACGGATACCGAAAATATTATTTACGTGACTGATATCGGACAGCATATGGTCCAGGTTTTTACTCCCAGGGGAAACTGGAAAGGCCAATTTGGAGGCCTTGGAGAGGGGCAGGGTAAATTTAATATGCCGTTTGACCTGGATTTTGGGAAAACGGGTATTCTTTATATTTTAGATACAGGAAACAGTAAAATTCAGCTTATTAAGGGAAGTTTTTTAAAACAGTTTGGCCGTGAGGGTATGGCTAATGGAGAATTCAGAAACCCTACAGCCATAGCTGTTACGGAAAAAGGAAAGATTTATGTGGTTGATTCCGGAAATAACCGTGTACAGATATTTAATACACGCGGGGATTATATCAATAAGTTTGGGAAACCCGGAGATGAATTGGGCGCGTTTTTGAATCCGCAGGGAATAGCGGTTGATAGTCTTGGAAGAATTTATGTCAGTGATACCGGGAATAACCGGATACAATGTTTTGATGAAGATGGGAAGTTGATCTTCGCGTTTGGAAAGAAAGGAAACGGGAGAGGTGAATTTTCCGAACCTATGAAAGTTTTTATTGATAAAAATGACAGGCTCTTTGTGGCGGATTCAAAGAATACCAGGATACAGATCTTCAGTGATGTTATTTATCAATACGGATCCTGTAATATGTGCCATAAAGAAGATACCAGTAAAGTGGCCAGTATGCATCCTGTTTATACGAAATGTCCAACGTGTCATTTGAGCCATGGAAAAGATCCGGGTTTAAATCTTATAAAAAAATCAAATGAACTTTGCCTGGATTGTCACAAGACAGATAATGATCCTTTTAGCTCAAAACACGGTAAATATCAGGTAGACAAATTAGTATGTATTGATTGCCATGATCCTCATTATTCAAATGAGAAGAAATTACTGCGCGGGCATAAGCCTGTTATTCAGGGGAAATGTAATTCCTGCCATATCAGTGATAAAAACGGATTTAGATTGATAGAGGATATAAAAGCGCTTTGTTATGTTTGTCATACTATTCAGATCAATAAAAAACATTCCGGCCTGGGGAAGAATAATCCTTGTGAGCTTTGTCATAGTTCGCACGGGTCAGGTTATAAATATAATCTTAAAAAAAATTTAGTGTATGTTTGTTCGAACGATAACTGTCATAACGGGGCGGATATTGAAAAACATCCGCATTCATATAAGGACCTTTATCCAAGCAGCAAGGTAAAGATCCCATCTGAGCTTAGGGTAGCTAAAGACGGCAGGATAATTTGCTTAACCTGCCATGAATCGCATAGTTCACAAAATAAATCAATGTTGATCACTTCAAAAGGCGAATTATGCGTAAAGTGCCATGGCGGATTTAATTAGGAGGGAATCAAAATGTATTTTCCAGTTTCAAGATTAAGAAGAACGAGACAAAATGAAAAGTTAAGGAAAATGGTCAGAGAAACTTATTTGCAGGTTGATAAATTTATTTCCCCGCTTTTTGTAGTTGAAGGTAATAAAATAAAGAAAGAGATCACTACTTTGCCGGGGCAATACCATTTTTCACTTGATATGCTGGTAAGAGAGGTCGAAGACCTTAAAAAAATCGGGATACCCGCGGTATTATTGTTTGGTATTCCTGATAAAAAAGATGAGATTGGAAGCGGCGCTTACGATAATAAAGGAATTGTTCAGGAAGCAGTCCGTTTAATAAAAAAGAAGGTGCCGGAGATGATGGTTATTACTGATGTTTGCCTTTGTGAATATACATCACATGGGCATTGCGGACTCATTAAGTCACAAGCGACAAGTCACAAGTCACAAGTTTATGAAGTGGATAATGATGCGTCTTTGGAATTGATAGCAAAAACAGCTTTGTCCCACGCGGAGGCGGGGGCGGATATGGTGGCGCCGTCTGATATGATGGATGGAAGGATCGGCGCTATAAGATCAACGCTTGATGATAGCGGTTTAAGCAATATTCCGATCATGTCTTATTCTGTAAAATACGCGTCAGCTTTTTATGGCCCGTTTCGTGAAGCCGCAGGTTCAACCCCGCAATTCGGGGACCGGAGGAGTTATCAGATGGATTCGTCTAATGCCCAGGAGGCATTAAGAGAAGTTATGCAGGATCTGGATGAAGGCGCGGATATTATTATGGTAAAGCCGGCTCTTTCATATCTCGATATTGTTAAAAAAGTAAAATCTGATTTTGATGTGCCGGTTGCCGCGTATAATGTAAGCGGTGAATATGCGATGGTAAAAGCGGCCGCGATGAAGGGCTGGATCGATGAAAAAAGTATAACCTTAGAAATTTTAACAAGCATCCGGCGCGCGGGAGCGGATATAATTATTACATATCACGCTAAGGATGCGGCGAAATGGCTGAAGGAAGAGGCATAGGCAAAGCGCATGGAGCATGGACTAAATTAATAACATTAATTATTAAAAGGAATTATATGACAAGTAAAAAAATACTTAGCGGTGACCTTAGATTGATTGCGTGGGAATTTACGTCGGCCTGTAATCTGGGATGCGTGCATTGCAGGGCATCAGCTACAACTACACCGGCAAAAAATGAAATAACCCTTGCTGAAGGTAAAAAGCTTATTGATAATGTTGTGACCTTTGCCAAGCCTGTGATAATTTTAAGCGGAGGGGAGCCGCTTATGAGGTTTGACGAGATATGTGAAATAAGCAAATACGCGACAGAAAAAGGGCTTAGAGTGGTCCTTGCTTCCAACGGCACATTGTTCACTTCTGACCGCATAAAAAAATTATTAGCTTCTGGTATTCAAAGGGTCAGCATAAGTTTAGACGGTTCGACTGAGGAATCTCATGATTCTTTCCGGGGCTTGAAAGGGGCTTTTAAAGAAGCGTTAAAAGGCATAGAAGAATTAAATAAAGCGGGTTTGTCTTTTCAGATCAATACAACTATAACAAAACGGAATAAAGATGAAATCCAAAAGATAGCCGATCTTGTGGTGAAATTAGGCGCGGCCGCGCTGCATATTTTTCTTCTTGTCCCGACAGGCAGGGGAAAACAGATCGAGGGCGACGAGATTACGCCGCAGGAATACGAGGATATACTTAACTGGTTTTATAAAGAAAGCAAACTGCTGAATATTAATTTGAAAGCCACCTGCGCCCCGCATTATTTCAGGATCATGCGCGAGCGAGCTAAAGAAGAAGGGAAGCAGGTAACAGTTCAGACCCATGGTTTTGAAGCAATGACAAGAGGGTGTTTGGGCGGTGTAGGTTTTTGTTTTATCTCTTCTCAGGGGGATGTTCAGCCTTGCGGGTATTTACCTGTCACAGCGGGGAACATAAGAAAAGAACCTTTTTCAGATATATGGCAAAAGAGCAAGTTATTTACAGATTTAAGAGATATGACCAAGCTCAAAGGGAAATGCGGGATCTGCGAATATAATTCTTTTTGCGGAGGGTGCCGCGCAAGGGCGTATGCCAAAGATAACGATTATATGGGAGAAGAGCCGTATTGTATATATAAACCAAAGAGAAAATAAAATATATGGGAGAAACAAATGGGAGAAATTTCAAAAAAATTATTTGAGGAAGCAAAGAAATATATCCCCGGCGGCGTGAACAGCCCGGTCAGGGCGTTTAAATCAGTCGGGATCGACCCTCTTTTTATAGACCGCGGGAAAGGTTCAAAAATTTATGATGTTGACGGGAAAGAATATATTGATTATGTACTTTCATGGGGGCCTTTAATTTTAGGGCACGCGCCGGCTAAGATAAATAAAGCGCTTAAAGAAGCAATGAAAAAAGGGACAAGTTTTGGAGCGCCGACCGCATATGAAATTGAACTTGCCAAATTGGTTACAAGCGCGGTTCCATCGTGTGAAATGATCCGTATGGTAAATTCAGGAACAGAAGCGACTATGAGCGCGATAAGGGTTGCCCGCGGGTATACAGGGCGCAACAAGATCATAAAATTCGCGGGATGTTATCACGGCCACGCGGATAGTTTATTAGTTAAGGCAGGTTCAGGCGCTACTACTTTTGGTGTTCCCGACAGCCCGGGAGTTCCTGGGGATGTGGCAAAATATACTATCAATCTTACGTATAATAATTTAGGCGAGGTTGAAGATACGATCAGAAGATCAGGCCATGAAATTGCGTGTGTGATCGTGGAACCTATAGCCGGGAATATGGGTGTTATCCCTCCCGTAAAAGGATTTTTGGAAGGCCTGAGAAAACTGACTCAGGAGTATGGCATAGTTTTAATATTTGACGAGGTTATGACGGGATTTCGGGTAAGTTATGGCGGTGCGCAGGAATTATACGGTATTAAACCTGATATGACCACATTGGGAAAGGTTATTGGAGGCGGATTGCCGGTAGGCGCTTATGGCGGGAAAAGAGAAATAATGGAAAAAGTTTCGCCGAGCGGGCCGATATATCAGGCAGGAACCTTGTCAGGCAATCCACTGGCTATGGCCGCCGGTATTGAAATGCTAAAAATATTGTCAAACAAAAATATTTATAAAAAGCTGGAAAGGCTTGGCGGTAAACTTTCTAAAGGGATAGAAAAAGCGGCCGGAAGGGCGGGTGTCGATATTTATACAACACGGGTCGGTTCAATGTTTTGCGCTTTTTTTACAAGCGGAAAAGTTACAAATTATGAGGAAGCAAAGAGGTCAGACACAAATAAATTTTCATTGTTTTTTCAGGAGATGTTGAAAAGAAATATTTATCTGGCTCCGTCTCAATATGAGGCGGTATTTTTGTCAAACGCCCATAGTACACAAGATATTGATCTGACTGTCCGCGCTGCGGAAGAGGTATTTGAAATAATAAAACAGAAAACATAAATATCACAAGAAGGAGATAACAAATGAGGAAAAAAATCGTACCGATCGGGCTGTCTTTCTTATTAATGTCCGCGGCAGGTTGTCAAAACAAGGACAAAGGTGTTGATAAAAAGCTGCAGGATCAGCAAGAGATGGCTATGCAGAGGATAAATGAATATGAAAGGATATTGGCAACAAATCCAAAAGACTTAGAAATTTTGGTCGCGCTTGGCAATGTTAATTATGATATGGGCAGATGGAAGGACGCGGTCGAAAATTATTTAAAAGCGCTTGCTATTGATTCTACAAATGTAGATGTCAGGACGGATCTTGGAACGGCTTATAAGCAGATGGGGCTGATGGAGCTTGCAGAAAGGGAGTTTAAAAAAGGGATCGAAATAAATCCTAAACATGCTAAAGCTCATTATAATCTTGGGGTAGTTTATCACGACAAAGGCGACTACAAGGCGACTTTAGCTGAATGGGAGAAAAATTATGAACTGGAACAAGACCCGTACTTTAAAGAAATTGCCAGAAAGAATATCGAACAGCTGAAACAAACAATGACCGGAGCTGTTTTAGATAATTCCTTACCGGCTCCAAAAGCTAAGAAATAGTTATCTGGCTATTACCTTTGCTTCACTTGGCAAACTTTCAATTTCAGTGTAAAATTCGTAAGCAGTGTCCCAAACGTAGAATACGCTTGTCACAGTGTAAGTATAGGTGTAACCATCAGTCGCGGTATCAGAAGAACGGCTCCTGCTGCTGTCAAAAGGGCCATTTACATAATATGCATTCCCTTGTGGCGCTACTGTGTTCATATAAACATGATAACCTGTTAATTGAGCTAACATATCGGCTGTCATAGCAGGCGCATCCCATGTTATTGCATTATTAGCCCCGGATTTGCTTACGCTTACGTTACGGGGAATAGCATTTAGATATTTAGGGTCTGAAGTCCCAAATGTATAATATGAAGGCGCAAGAACAGAAGAAACATTTTTATCATCCTTACCGCAGCCTAAACCTAGAATCATAACCGATATGATAATAAAAAGTCCTAAATTTTCTTTTTTAAAACAGGATGTTAAATTTTTTTTCATATATAATTCCCCTCTATTATTAATAAAAGTTAATTTATTTTGCCCAAGTGATCGGTGGAGCAACAACTACCAGCCCGTCGCGAATAACAATACTAGGACTGCTCGCAGTTTTTCCCGCATTATCTTTGTCAAACGCAACTACAGTTATTTTCTTTTCTTTAGCGGCGCTGCCGATACGGAAGGTCAGAAACAGGGAATAGTAACCTTCTTCATTAGTGAAAGCATTTTCAGTACCGGAATCAGTTTTAATCAGCGCGCCGGGAACTCCTTCAACCGCAGTAATGGTCGTTCCGGGTATAGTAAAAGACCTTGTAACCCTTCCTTTAACCGTGGCTGTTCCCCAACTAAGTTCGCTTAAGGGATTAGTAATAGAACAACTTACAAGAAGAACCGCGAAAAAGAATACCGGCAATAATTTCCATTTCCTCATTAAGCATACCCTCCCTTGCTTGTCAAAATTACATTTTTATTTTCGTAAGTTTTGAAAAGAGATTATAGCATTAGTATTTTTATTTTGTCAAGGAGAAATATTGTATTTTCTTAAGGATTTTCTTCTTGACAGTTTGATATGTTTTTATATATAATCGGTCTGCGAAATAATAAATTTAATTTTTAATTAATAAAATTGACTAAAATGTTTCAAAAAAAGGAGTGAAAAATGAGGAAAATTTTTTTTGCACTGATGGTTAGTGTTTTTTTGCTTATTCCGGGTTTAAATAGTCATGCAGAAGTTTCTTCTAATGTTGAAATCCTGATTCCTAATACAAATATTATATATGAATTTCCTGAGATGAGAATTGTAGGTTTGATCCATGACTCGTCAGTAACTCAGGTTAATATATTGGTAAATGATTCTCCTACAAAATTAGTTGATGTTTTA
>JAQUKH010000049.1 GCA_028719205.1 bacterium | reverse complement strand
GCTGGATCCGGCCAATCCAGAGGCTCTTATGCTTAAAGAAGAGTTGAGAAATAACCATTTGTCAAACCGCTAAATGAAAAGATATAGCCTTATCCAGTTACCGGAAGTTGAAGATTTCACACAAAAAGAAATTGTTTCCATGTACTCAAAGTATGTAAACTCCGGAATAGCTACGTTTTTAAAAATATTGGGTTTTGATAAATATAAAATAGTCAAAGCGGAAGGTATGTATCTGTATACCGAATGCGGGAAAAAAATATTAGATTTTTCGGGGGGGATGAGCGTTTTAAACCACGGGCATAACCATCCCCGGATAATGGAGGCGAGGAAACGTTTTAATGATCATAAAAGATTGGAGATATGCAAGGCATTTATACCGCAGTATCAGAGTGTTTTGGCAAATAATTTAGCCGAGATTTTTCCCGGCGACTTACAGTATTCTTTTTTTTGCAACAGTGGAGCAGAGGCAAATGAAGGAGCATTAAAGATAGCCTTATTATTCCATAGGCCTAAGCGGGATAAGATCGTTTATACTGACTTGGGTTATCACGGTAAAACTTTTGCAACTATGTCTGTATCGGGAATGGTCTCTCGTCCGTATAAAGAACTTTTTAAATCGCTCGATGGTTGTCTTGAAGTGCCCTATGGAAATATCGGCGTTTTAAAAGAGTTGATACGGAAAAGAAAGGAATCCGGGCGCTTAGATATTGCATGCATGATCTTAGAACCAATAAAAGCCGATTTGGTTCTTATGCCTCCGCATGGGTATTTGCGGGAGCTTGAAGCTTTGTGCAATGAGCAAGATATAATTCTGATCGCCGATGAGATCTTTACCGGTTTTGGAAGAACCGGAAAAATGTTTGGGTTTGAACATGAAGGAATTGTCCCGGATATCGTGACATTTTCCAAATCTTTGGGGGGAGGCAAGGCTTCCATAGCTGGCTACATAGTTAAATCTCATATTTTTAAAAAAACATATGGATCATTAAAAGGATGTACTGTCCATACTACTACTTTTGGGGGGTTGGGTGAAGAATGCGCTACTGCTATAGAAGCGTTAAATGTGATTAATGATGAAGATTTAATTGGCAACGCCAGAGCGCAAGGGGAGTATTTATTGGCAAGGATGAAAGAGCTCAAAAGTAAATATCCTAGGTTTATAAAGGATGTGCGCGGCATAGGGTTGCTATGTATTTTTGAATTACGCAGCACAAGCGAAGTCTTTGGAGAGAGGTTATTAAAGAATATCCCCCATTTTAACGATCTTCTATTAGGTTTAATTCCCGCGGCCATCGTCTCAGAATTATTTAAACGCCACAATATCCTTATTTATACCGGCGGCAGAGAGGATAACTTATTCATTAACCCTTCGTTGATTATCACAAAGGAAGAAATAGACATGTTCATCGATTCTCTCGATAATGTCTTCGGCAGCAATCTCTTGAGATTAATTATGGAGTTAGGGGGGAATCTTATCTTTTAAGTTGTGAATATGAAAAACGATCGGCTGGTAGTTTTATTCTCTGGCGGAGTCCATTCATCCCTAGCCGTTGCGCTATGCGCTCCCAGGTACAAAAACATCATATGCCTGACATTGCGGCGTTTCGGCATTTTTGGCGCTCGACAAGTAAACAGCAGGCTGGAAGCGTTGAAGAACAGGTTCCCGCGGGTAAAATTTGGATCGCTGGTTTTGCCGGTAGATGATTATTATAATACCTTGTTTAGCCTGCGCCGGTTTAATATTATGTCTTTGTCTGTATGTGGGTTATGTAAATTGGCCATGCATTGGAGAGCTATAGAATATTGCTTGAGAAGTGGCATCAGCGAAGTTTGCGACGGTTCCGAGAAGTCTATGATACAATACCCGGATCAAAACGAGGAGATAATGTTAGGCAGCATACGCAACCTTTATTCCGATTTCAATATAAATTATTTCACTCCCGTGTTTAATATCGGAGACAAGGCGGAACATTATCTTTTCCGTTTAGGCGTTGTTCCAAAGAAAATAATCCGTGGCACTAAAGAAGATATACAGGTCGTATGCACACAGCAGAGGTTGTTTAAAATATTTGTTGACTACTATGTTTTACGGAATGGTTGGGATAGGTATGTGCGGGATTCCAGGATTTTCTTTGAGAAAAAGATCCCGTTTATAAGAGAAGCGTTAAGCAAGAAAAAAGAAAATGACAGAAGCTGGCTTTAGGAAGAAATTAAAGATATTTTATCTTTTTATTATCCTCCATTTTATTTTATTCATTCCAAGAAGGGCAAGAGAAGTGTTCGTGATTTTTTTGTCATGTGCGGTCAATCCTTTGTTGCAGACCCTGGGATTGGTAGTTTTTTTTATCCAGGCCTTGTTTAATTCATCGCTCATCTTCCTGGCATATTATCTTGGTATCGGCGTTTCGGCAATACTATCGAGATTATCAGGTAAAGATTATCTTAATTTAAACAGCAAGGATAAATCGACGTTTTGGCTCAAGAAGGAAACTCCTAACAAGGATGTGTTAACTTTAACCAGGCAATTCTAATGAGAATTCTCGGCTTATCATATATGTATCATGATTCGGCGGCTTGCCTACTGATTGACGGGGAAATTATCGCCGCTTCGGCAGAAGAGAGGTTTAACCGTAAAAAACATTCGTTGGATTTTCCTCACCATGCAGTAACGTTTTGCCTGGAGCGTTCAGGACTGGATATTAACGAGTTGGATTGTATAGTTTTCTATGAAAAGCCTTTTTTGAAATTCGAAAGGATCATCAAAACTTATATTTCTACGTTTCCCAGATCATTCAAAAGCTTCAAGAATTTCTTACCTCTTTGGTTAAAGTATAAACTTTTTATCCCGCAAAAAATAAGGGAAGAATTAGGTTTCCGGGGAAAGATATACTTTGTCGACCATCATTATGCGCATGCAGCCAGTGCATTTTATCCTTCAGGCTTTGAAAATTCGGCAATTTTGACTACGGATGGAACCGGGGAATGGACTGTTATTGCTTGCGGCGTCGGCCAAAATAGAAATATCAATTTGCACAAAGAGATGCGTTTTCCCCATTCGATTGGCCTGCTTTATAGCGCAGTGACTGCACATCTGGGGTTTCAGGTAAACGGAGGAGAAGGAAAGGTCATGGCCTTGGCGGCATACGGAGCGCCGTCTTATTATGCGGATTTTAAAAAAGTGATTAAGATGAAAGACGACGGTAGTTTTTTATTGAATATGGACTATTTTTCTTTTCACTCCGATTTGGTTATGACCAGTAAAGAATTTGTGAAAACTTTTGGAAAGCCCCGTCAGCAAGAAGGTCTTTTAACACAGAGAGATTACGATTTAGCTGCAACCCTGCAGAAGTGCACAGAAGATATTTTAATTTCTATCGCTAGGAATCTTTACAAAGAAACGGGAAGCAAAAATTTGTGCCTGGCAGGAGGAGTCGCTTTGAATTGCGTGGCTAACCATAAGATACTTGAAAATACCGATTTTAAAGATATTTTTATCCAGCCTGCCGCAGGAGATGACGGGGGGTCTCTTGGCAGCGCGTTTTATATCCACATGGCACTATCCGATCAAAAAAACAGGGTTAGAATGAACAATGCTTTTTTTGGTCCCAGTTTTTCTTCTGAAGAAATCGAAATTTTTTTAAATGAACACCAGGTCAATTATAAAAAATTCGAAAATCGTAACGAATTACATAAGATCGTGGCGCAGAAAATATATAATAATAAAATCATAGGTTATTTTCAGGGTAGTATGGAATTCGGGCCGCGGTCTTTGGGTGCCAGAAGCATACTCGCTAATCCGATTAATCCGGAAACAAAAGACGTTTTGAATAAAAGAGTCAAGCACCGTGAGTGGTTCAGGCCTTTTGCCCCCGCGGTCCTCTGCGAATATAAAAACGATTATTTTGAAATTTTATGCGATAGCCCTTTTATGCTTTTAGCAGCAAAGGTTAAGGATGAAAAAAAACAACTAATTCCTTCTGTAACGCATGTAGATGGGCGCGCCCGCATACAGACGGTAAAAAAGGAATATTCGCCGGATTTTTATGGCTTGATAGAAGAATTCAGGAAAATTTCCGGCGTGCCTATGGTATTGAATACTTCATTTAATGATAAGGCAGAACCGATCGTGTGCTCACCTTTTGATGCTTATCTTTGTTTTATGAACACGGATATGGATTATTTGGTTTTAGGAGATTTCTTGATTAGGCATAGGGCAAATAAAGGGGGTGCAATTGAAATTACAGGATAAGGTTGAATTTATCAAGGATTTCTTTCGATTTCTTAAAGAAAAAAAGGTTTGGATATTGGTGCCGATTCTGGTAATGATTTCCCTGATTATCATATCAACGGTTTTTATTGATGTGCCGGTATTGCTGCCATTTTTTTATGCAGTTTTTTAATACATTAATTTTTTGCAAATTTCTCTGATTTTCAAAACCATCTAGCGTGAAACTGGAATAAGGGAGAATCTTAAACTTTAAGATTATGAAAATTATCTATGATTAAAAGAATATTCAAGAATAATATTTTGATTTGCCCGGTTGTTTTTATTTTCCCCTTATTAATTCTTATGCCTGTCTTTGCAGATTGTCCGCCACGTCAAAATAACACCGATTTTACACTGTTTAATTCTTCGCCTATTGCTACTGCTCGATGCGTAGCAGTCAAAGATGATATGGTTTTTATAGGCGCAGGCGGAAGTATCTTGGTCTATGATACTAGAAATATAAGCGTGCCTGAAAAAATAGCTGAAGTAAAAACCTTTGGAATAATTATGCAAATGGCGGTTGCCGATAATTTCTTGTATGTCGCTGCAGGTTGTGAAGGAATGTACATATTTGATATTCAAGATCGCGGGTTTCTGAAATGTATTAGGCATCTTTCTTTTGATAGATTTTGCTCGAGCATATTTTTATACAAAGATTTAATTTTCTTAGGGCAGGAAGGGAGCCTGAAGGTATTTAAAAATAAGGATTACGATCCGGGTAACATTTCTTTCATTAGAGAAATAAATATTAAAGGCCAATTTAACAAAGAAGTAAGTACGATAGGCCAGGTTGAGGGGATTCTTATTGAAGGTGATAAGTTGTTTGCTGTATGTGCAATGGGGGGATTATATATTTTTAACTTGAAAGATAATTTCAGGGAGTTAAAGCATATTTCTTTTCCCCATAAAACAGCGTTCGCGCTTGCTTATTCTCGGGAGTTTATATATTTTAACTTTGAAAACATGATTTACGGGCTGGATACAAAGAGCCTTATATATAAAAAAATTCATACATTTTCTCGGCCGGAGAATGGCAGGGTGTACCATATGATTGTTAAGGGGGATTATATTTATATTTTCTTTGATGATTCAATTCACCTTTTTCAAATAAAAGCTCCTTTTGTCTTTCGCTATATTATAAAATATATACTGCCGGGAGACCATGTCAGAAGAGGCGTTATGTACAATAATTTCTTGTTTGCCGCAGATGAAGACAAGGGGATTATAATTTTTGACATGGAAACTCCGGAGAAGCTCATTATGAAGTCAAGAATTGAGACGCCAGGTGAAATCGTTGGTTTAGCCATGGATAAGGATAATCTGTTTGTGTGTGATTATAACGGTTTAAATATATACAATATCCAGGATCCTTTAAGATTAAAATCCAGCAATAAAACCTTTATAAAATATCCCGATGTCTCACATGCAGTTATTCAGGAAAAACGCATTTTTATAGGACGTACAATCAGTACTAATAAAAATAGCTTTGTCGATATATGTGAGCTACCGGATTTTAAAAAAATGCGGACTTTAAAATTTACCGGGGAGTTACTTGATATGCAAATTCATAATAACCAATTATTTGTTGCCACTGCGGGCAACTTTTATATTTATGATATCAGGTTGACACAACATCCCAAGCGAATCTTTAGCTTTCGTATACCCGGCTTTCCAGATAATATCAATTTCTATAAGGACATGCTTTTGATCACTCAATTTGGCGAAGGCTATAGCGAACTTCCTACGTTATCGATGAAGCTGGATGAAAATGGGAATGTGGTGAAACCATTTACCGTTTCAAGCTTATTGCATAATCCTCTGGGAGAAAACGTGCGCAGCATTCTGCATTCCGATTGTGTTAATAAAATAATAGAATGCGACTCGTATACCTATATTGTACGATATTACAAGCTTTATATTTTCTCAAAAATGGATAACACTTTGAGGTTTGTTCATGCTGTAACATTGCCGGACCAAATCCGGGATATTGCGATACAGCAATTTCAAGATGTTGCCTACGTTTACCTGGCAGCAGAAGATGCAGGCCTTTACGTGCTTAAGCATCGTATCAGGCGCTTTTCGCCAAAACATTAGAAATATGGATTTTTCCGTTGCGATTATATTGGCATTTCTGATGACGTTAATTACCGCAAGTTCAAATGTCATCCTAAAAAAAGGCTTTGCTAGGGTTGATCCGTTTATTGCAGTATATCTTTCCGTACTCATCGGTACCGGATTCCTTTGGCTCCTAACAGTATTCTTAGTTCCCAGGATTTATTTTCAGAACTACAAAGCTATACTTATATTCTTAGCGATCGGAAGCTTCGCCCCTACGCTGGTTAGGACCTGGACGTATTACGGTATTCATAAGCTCGGCGCAAGCCGCGCGGCGCCTTTGCGAGCCATGACGCCTTTTTTCGCAACGATTATGGCAATTTTATTCTTGAAAGAAACCCCCAGACCGGGTATATTCCCTGGAATTTTTTTAATCGCATCGGGAGTGGTGTTATTATCAAAGAAAGAAAATGTCGACTTTACTCGTTGGAAGCCTCTTGATTTATTTTACCCTTTGGCTGCGGCTTTGCTGGCTGGATTTGCTGCAAATTTACGTAAATACGGATTAAATTTAATGCCTTATCCGATTTTTGCTTCCACAATAGCTGCGTCGAGTTCCTTGGCGGTATTGACAATATATGCTCTTTTTAAGTATAAAAAAGAAAACATCTTATTTTTTAAATATACAAAAGAATTAAAGTTTATTATTTACGCCGCGCTTTTGACTACTATCGGTGAGATTGTTGACCTCTCTGCGTTGCTTTATGGGAAAGTAAGCCTTGTGGTTCCGCTTTTTGCGGTCACCCCTTTGATAATCGTCTTTTTGAGCAGAATTTTCCTTAAAAAACATGAAGTTGTCACCAGAAAATTAATTTTGGCTTCACTGCTAATAATCGCGGGGATCGGTCTTACTATTTTTAGTACGATTTAGCATTAAATGAATATCAACAAAAAACAAGGTATTAAAAAAATATTACTAATTAACAACTTTTTGCATACCGGGATAATTCGTAATATCAGTATTGATCCAGTCGTAGTGAGGCATTCCGGACAGGAAATTAAAACTGGAGTAACATTCCCTATTGGATTAGCGTATATGGGGGCCATGCTTAAAGTTTCCGGATACGATGTGAAGATAATAGATCCTATCGCAGAGAAGGTTTCCCTTATTACTATCTATAAAAATTCCCGTTGGGCCGATGCGATTGTTATTCCCTTTAGCCCTTATCATCAGGAAGATATAAAGAAATATTTCAGTATTTTTAAGGATAAGGTGCGTATTTTCGTAGGGCAAATTGCAAAGTATCTGAGTTCGCGTATATTAGAAGATGGCCTTGCGGATGTTATTATTGATGGTGAGCCCGAATTAACAATTGTTGATATTTGCCGTAACTGGCCATATCTTAATGATACTCCTGGTGTAATTTTTGTAGAGAAAAACGGGAATACTGTTACAACGTCTAAACGTGAGCTCATGCAGAATCTAGACAGTATCCCCCTCCCTTTAAGAGATTTTACTAATCCACGCAACTACTGGGATCTGCTTTTTTGGGGTAGGCCTACAGCGTTTATTTTGCCTTCCCGTGGTTGCGCTTTTGATTGTATCTTTTGCGCGCAGCGCCAAATGAACAACGAGACGGTAAGGTACCGTTCCGCAAAAAACATTACCGATGAAATTGAATCAATCATCCGGCAGACTGGCGTACGCAGTATCTTTTTTCATGACGAGACGTTCAATTTGAATGATACTTTTGCGGTTGGCGTATGCGAAGAGATTTTGTCGCGGAATATAAAAATCCGCTGGGCCTGCGCGGGGAGAGCGGATTTAATAAAAGCGGATATCGTTAGTTTGATGAAAAAATCTGGCTGTATCCATATGACCTTAGGCCTTGAATCTGCAAACGACCATATTTTAGAATATCTTCAAAAGCATCAAAAAGTTTCAGAAATCAGAAGAGGTCTCCAAATATTGCAGAAAAAAAAGATGGCATTTTCTCTGCAATGCATATTTGGGAGCCCCGGTGAAAATAGCTTTACTATAAACAATACAATGAATTTTATCCGGGAGACGAATCCGTTTTTTGTATCGTTCAATGTTTTAACTCCTTTGCCTGGGTCTTATTTATTTGAGCTCGTTAAGGACAAGCTAGACCTAAGAGAAAGTTTGAAAGATATGGATATTCTCCACACCAGGCTTTCTTTTTGTGATTATTCTGTTAATGATCTGGCAAAAATAATTCGTAGCGCGTATAAAAGCTATTATATGAGCTTTTATTTCTTGAAAAAGATTATTTCTGAAATAATCCGCAATCCAGCTAATATTTTTTGGATAACTAAAACGATTATTTTTCAGACGCGTTACTTTTATATTTCAATACTTAAAAGGTTGGAAGTTTAATATCCGCCTATGATGAAATGAGGCATACTTTGAAACATAGACGATTTATAAGGATTGGGGTTATTGGGGCCGGCAAGATGGCTCTATGGCATATTCGTGCTTATAGGATGATCAGGAATGTCGGAGTTATCTCTATCGCTAACCCGAAATCAATAAATGGAAAATACTTAGCAAATGAGTACGGAATAAAACAGTATTATAAAGACGCTGAAGAATTAATAAATAGATCTCCGATTGATGCAGTCGATATCTGTATTCCGACACGATTGCATGCCAAGTATATCAAAGAAGCGATTATGAAAGGACTCCACGTATATTCAGAAAAACCGCTTTGCGCAACTTCCGAAGAAATCAGCGAGATTATTAATTTGAACGCCAGATACAAAAGGATCATTTTTAATGGTTTTAACTTTAGATTTCTTCCTGAGTTTATAAAGATGCGGGATATTTTACGGTCAGGTCAAATAGGTCAGGTTAGATATATGCGGTTTTTAATGACTTCAGAATCTAACGCAGGGTTGTTTTCCAGCCAGTTAAACGCCGGGCTTTTTAATGAATTCCATTGCCATTTTGTAGACTTAATTAACTACTTTGGTATAGGCTTGCCGTTTTCCGTACGCGCTTATGGCACCAGTATTGACAAAAATATCATGAATCCGGATACCGGAACAATGGTTCTTTCTTATACCGATGGCATCTTAGCTGAAATTACAACTTCCGATGTGTCTCCAGGCCTTGTGCCTCAAGTAGTAATTATCGGCAGCAGGGCAACGATGAAATTACGGTATGGCAGGGTAATTGTAACGAATACTAAGAGCAATCGAAATATTTTAGGCTCGATATGCTTAATGTTTCAAGAAGCAATCACGATACCCCACCGTGTTTTAAGAAATCCTTTTGTAGGCAGTTGCAGGCATTTTACTGATAGTATTAGGAATGGCGAGCAGTCTCAATGTAATGAGGCTGCTGCTTATAATGTTGCCATTATTACAGAGGCTGCTCATAAAAGTTTTGATAATAACGGTGAGGAAATGTCCCTAAAGTTTTACAAATGATTGAATTATCTGTTGACTTGGACCTTTTACCTTATGTGATATTTAAATTATATATAGCAGATATGGATACATAAGGATTACTGTTTTTTAAAATTAGAAGTCCGGCGTTGAAAAAGATTAAAGTCCCGCGAAAAACAGCCAAGAAAAAAAGATTGTGGTTTGATAATGTTCATTTGACCGCTTAGGGGACAGTTGGTCCAGGCACTTTATATTGAACCGGGAAGCTCTTGGGAGAATGGATATATTGAATAGAAATACCTGTAAAACACTGGAAGCCAGTAAGCTGCTTGAAAAATAAATACAAAGCTATTCCTATGATAACGAGGCAAGGGATTTGTTAAGTTAAAATAGAAGCCAGGAGATATGGGGTATTCAAGTTAAAGTTTAAATTCTAAGGTTTAAAAACGGAGTAATTGGGCATTCTTATGATTTTAATATTGATTGTGCTTTGTGGGTTTATTATTTCAATTTGTTTCTTTAAGCGCGCCTGTTTCTTAGAAAGGCTTGGCCTGACTACGTTTTTTGCTATAGCCGCGGTGCCTTTTATAACCATAAATTTTATTCTTTTAACCGGTATCTATATTAATCGCCATATAGCCGTAATGATTTCATTATGTTCGCTTATTTTATTTCTTCTAGTTTTGGCGATAAATTTCAAAAGGAATAATCTAAAGACAGTATTTTCGCCGTCCTGCTCAAAAGATGAATTGTTAGTTCTGCCGCTATTTTTATCCCTCCTAGTTTTCTTATTTTTTTATTATTCGAATACCGAGTTTCTATTATCTCTAGCTTCATACTTGGTTAAAGGTGAGGCGCCGTGTTTTTACATGCAGAGCTTCCGGACAATAGGCCTATTAAATCCCGGATCCAGCAGGCTTGATGCATTTGTTAATGTTTATCAAATTATCTGCACCCCCGGTAATATCCTGTTTACTTCAACTTTTCTGCCAATCTTAAGGATCGATTGTTTTAAAATTATCTATCTAGTTTTTAATGCGCTTCTTTTGATTTTTACATATCTTATTTGCAGAAGGCTTGTAAAAAGCAGATTAGTGGCTTTAGCTGTTTCAGCATTTTCTGTTTTAAATCCTTATGTGTTGTCAGTTGAGGTCTTAGACAGGAATTTTATGGCATTATCAATTTCGGCCATTCTTTTTTACGTCTTATTAGAACATAAGGAGAAGAGATTCCTGCAAGGGATTATTTTTGGTATATTGGCAGGAACAGGCTTAAGATTCCTTCCGCTGCTGTTTATTGTTTCAATCTTTATCTTATGGGGAAAAGACAATAGTCTTAAAAGAATAGCTTTGTTTACCGTTGCTTTTTTCACGGTGTTTCTTTTTAATATCCCTCATTTTATCTTTAACGGTCTAAATAGCCTTGGGGAGGGCAACTCTTCCGTGCATTTGCTAATTCTGGCTTTCACTAAGTGGATGAGAACTCCTTTTGTTCCTTTCCCGAATTTAATACTTTACTTGGTTAATATTATCAATTATCTAGGTTTTCTTATTTCAGGATTAATTTGTTTTGGGTTATATTGTGCTTATAAAGAGAATAAGAGGTTGTTTTTTACCTTTTTGATAATGTTTTTGTCGGTAGTTATGGTTGTGGCGTATCAAAGAAACTGGCTTGAGGCTGATAAATATAGAATAGTGATCTCCGGGTTTTTGCCTTTATATATATTTCTTGCCTTTGGTTTGAGAGCGGTATTTTATCGGCCTGCCTATACGAAGATAGTTATACCGTTGTTTCTTTCTTTTGCGCTGCCTGTTATTTTCTCTTTTGCAATCTTCGGAATTGATTTTAATCAAGATATGGAGTTTTACCAAAGAAAAAACCTGTATCAAAAAGAATCTAAAGAATATTACCATCTTGCTAAAAGTTCTTTATTAAAAACAGGGATTCTTCCGAACTATAAGCGGTTGTTTCTAAAATTGGATTTAAAACGCAAAAGGATGGAAGAGATGTTGGCTTTGAACAGACTTTTTTCTGAATCCAATCTTCCAAATTTAGAGAAGTTTGATAAGTTTTATGCGGAATGGGGGAAAAGTGTTTTCAATCCAAAGAAGATGCGTTTTACTTCTGCTCCTGAAAATACCAAAAATTACAAATTTATAAAAATTAATTTTGATAAATTGGCAAGGGATAGTCATTCAGCTGTCGAGCAGCTTGAAAGTGCTGATATGGTTTCACTTGATCTAAGCACAAAAGAACAGTTATCCGATGTTTTCTATACCCAGTTTGAGGTGAGCTGGCAAAACAATATTCTCCCTGTTTGCGTTATCCTTAATAAAGACATAACTGATAATCTTAAAGAGTTAACCATTGATTTGAATGCTTTTGTAAGTTTAGGGGTAGATGATTTAGGATGTGATATTGTTAATTCAGTAAATTTTACTTTAAACCAGAATTTGAGGCAGAGGGGGTACAAGGGCGGGATGAAATCGTTCCCCTTGTATGAAGAAAATAAATCTTTAGTATTTAAAATCCCTGAAGATATGAAAATAATTATTAAGAATTGGTTTATTAACGAAGATAACGGAGTGCCTTTTAAGGTGGACAGCTGGTTAGTAAATCGCGATGCTAAGGGAAATTTCAGGGTTTTGTTTTTTTACAACGAACCGGAGAGTTATTTATAGGAAGAGAAAATGTTGATTTTAGGTATTACTGATAGCCATGATGCCTCTGTTACATTAGCAGAAGACGGAAAAGCTTTATTCGCAGCTTCAGAGGAAAGATTCACCAGAAATAAGATGCAGCAAGGATTTCCTTTTAGGTCTCTTGAATACGCTAAAAAAATTATCCAGAACAGGCGTATCGACAAAATTTATGTTGCGGGAAGATACGGCAGGGCAATATTCAGGATTTTTAATAATGTTTATTCTAAAACATTGTCCAGGAAAGATATTCTTTCTTTTTCTTCAAAGTTAGCTTGTTGGTTAGAGAATGCGGTTGCCCGTACTCCCGGCATTAGGAATATTGATTTAGTACTTGGTTTGTGGGCAATAAAGTGGAGGTTGAGCTCCATGCGCATAAATTACCGTTTAATTGAGTTTAGTGACCATCACCAAGGGCATATTCAAACAGCGATAAGCGGGATTAATTCGGATCATTTCCTCGCTGTATCATTGGATGCTTATGGCGACGGAAAGTCAGGATTAGTAGCCGAGGTTAAAAACGGTAAAATAATAAAACAGGTGGAAGTTCCAAATAAAAGCAGCCTTGCTCATTTCTATGGCTGTATATGTGCAGCTCTTGGTTTTAAAGAAGGAGAAGAAGGCAAGGTTATGGCATTAGCAGATTACGGAGAAAAAACCAAGCTCGGGGAGATTTTTGCTTCACTTTTTGAA
>JAQUKH010000048.1 GCA_028719205.1 bacterium | reverse complement strand
AGATATTAATAGTCGATGATGAAACTGAACTGGTTGATGTTCTGAAAGCAAGGCTGGAGGCAAATAATTATGAGGTCGTTACCGCCGGCGACGGGCAGGAGGGTTTGGAAAAAGCTAAAAGTGAAAATCCGGATTTGATAGTTTTGGATCTGATGCTTCCGAAACTGGACGGTTACAAAGTCTGCAGGTTGCTTAAATTCGATGATAAATACAAAAAAATCCCTATAATTTTATTTTCCGCGCGTGTGCAGGATTCTGATAAAGAAATGGGAAAATCAGTCGGTGCTGATGATTATGTTACCAAACCGTTTGACTCAAAGGATCTGCTTCAAAGAATAAAAAAATTATTGAATAATTAATAGATTCATGGGAGTTAATAATGCCTCAAAAAATAGATATAATTGAATTATTGTTAAGCCGGAATTTAATTACTCAAGACGCGATCGACAAGGCAAAGGAAGAATCAAAGCGGAAAAATTTGCCTTTGGAAAAGACACTGGAGAACCTGGGCTTTGTTACTGAAAAAGATATTGCCCGGACGCGCGCGGATGCCTTGAATGTGCCCTATATGGATCTGACGGATTACGCGATCGATCCGGAGGTTATAAAATTAATACCGGAAGATACGGCGAGGAAATGCAAACTGATCCCTTTGTTTAAAATCGCCGATACCCTGACGGTCGCGATGGCGGACCCTCTGGATATATCGGCCATTGATAAGATATACAACGAAACAGGGAAAACTGTAGAGGTGGTGGTTTCCGGCGAGACTGATATTATGAATGCCATTCTACAGAGCTATAAAATTTCAGAGGCTATAGCAAAAACAGTGGATGATATAGGCGCGGGATTGGAGATTGAAATTAAAAGAACCGGAAAAAAGGGGATAGAAGCGATTGAAGAGGTACCGGTAGTTAAAGCGGTAAATTTGATGATCATGCAGGCGGTCAAGGATAAGGCTTCGGATATTCATATTGAACCCAACCAGAATGTTTTAAGGGTTCGTTATCGCATTGACGGTGTTCTGCATGAAGTTCTGCAGCTGCCGACGCGTCTTCAGCCGGTTATTGTCTCGAGAATAAAGGTATTGGCGGGTATGAATATCGCCGAAAAACGTATCGCGCAGGATGGACATATTGAGTTTACTTATGAAGGTGAAAAAATAGATCTAAGAGTGTCGTCATATCCTGTTATTTTAGGCGAGAAAATAGTAATAAGACTACTCAGAAAGACAGGAGTGATGTATGGCATTAAGGAACTGGGATTTACATCTAAAGAATTTGATCTTTTTAATAATATAATAAAACAGCCTTATGGGATAATGCTTGTAACGGGGCCTACAGGAAGCGGAAAGACAACAACCTTGTATGCCGCTCTGCAGGAAATAAATACCCTTGAAAGAAATATAATAACACTTGAGGATCCCGTGGAATACCAGATGAATATATTAAACCAGTCGCAGATCAATCCAAAAGCGGGCTGGACTTTTGCCGCAGGTTTAAGGTCCATATTAAGGCAGGATCCGGACGTAATTATGGTGGGTGAAATAAGGGATCTGGAAACAGCGGAAATAGCTATTCAGGCTGCTCTTACCGGGCATCTCGTATTAAGCACGCTTCATACTAACGATGCCCCGAGCACGGCAACCAGGCTTATTGATATGGGGGTTGAGCCTTTTCTTGTATCCGCCTCGTTGATCGGAGCGATAGCTCAGCGGCTTGTGCGGCTTATATGCCCGAATTGCAAAGAAGAATATAAACCCAGAGAAGATATAATAAAAGGATTATTCCCGGATAAAAAGAATCTCCCGGTTTTTCACAGAGGCAAAGGCTGTAAACAATGCAGTTATACAGGTTATAAGGGAAGGCTCGGTATCTATGAAATTATGGTGCCTAATGATGAAATAAAAGCACTGATCGTGTCGAAGGCGGCGCCTGAGGTTATTACTAAAGAGGCCAGAAAAATGGGAATGCTTAGTTTGCGGGAGGAAGGACTATATTTAGTTACGGAAGGAAAAACTACAATTGAAGAACTTATAAGAGTGACGCAGGATGAAGTGATAAGATAGCTATCAGCTATCAGTTGTCAGCAAAAACAAGAAAATAATTAGCTGAAAGCTGAATGCTGATTGCTGAAAGCTTGAAAATTATGCCAAAATATAAATATCAAGGAAGAGACGAATCCGGAGAGCCGGTTGAAGGAACGATAGATGCCTCCGATGAAGATGAAATATTAAAACGCCTTACTGATCAGGGACATTTTATTTCAAGTATTGAACGGGTGGAAACGGAAAAGGAATTTTTTTTTAAAAACATTTTGCTTAGAGATCTATCATCAATAAAAAAATCCGAGACGGCATATTTTGCCAGGCAGTTATCCTCCATGCTGCGGTCGGGTTTAACAATAACACGGGCGTTTTCTGTTCTTGTCGACCAGATAGAAAATAAAAAATTTAAAAATATACTGAAAAAAATACAAACCGATATAGAAGAAGGGGTATCGATCTCAGACGCGTTATCAAAATATCCTGAAGTATTTAATAATTTATTTGTCAGCACTGTAAAGGTTGGAGAAGAGACGGGCCGTTTAGATGATGTTTTCGAGAGAATGGCGATATTTTTGGAAAAAGAGGTTGACCTTGGCGCAAAGGTAAAGTCTGCGCTGAGTTATCCGATAATATTAATAACCGTGGCTATGATGGTGATCCTTTTTCTGGTTATATTTGTTTTTCCAAAATTTATCGCGGTTTTCACGAAGGCAGGGGTGGAACTGCCCGGCCCGACGAAGGTTATATATGTGCTGGGACGTTTTATTAAAGACGATTGGCATTTTGTCCTGATAGGTATTGCAATATTCATAGCGTCTGCTAAATTTTATATTAGGACGGAAATTGGAAGATACAATCTTGACAGGTTAAAGCTTAAACTTCCTGTTTTTGGAAAACTATTCCGTAAAATATCTGTTTCCAGGTTCAGCAGGTCAATGGAAATAATGTTAGAAAGCGGATTAGATATATTGAAATCTCTGGAGGTTTCCCGGGAAAATCTGGATAACGTGATAATCGAGAATACGGTAAATGATATTATCAAATCGATCAGGGAAGGTGAAAAAGTTACGAAGGCGATAGAGAAAACCGGCGAGTTTCCTGCGATAGTTTCGCAGATGGTCAGTATCGGCGAGGAAACAGGCAGATTGGATCAAGCACTGGGGCGTGTGGCTGATGATTATGACCGGCAGGTGGATTACGCGGTCAAGAATCTAACCACGATGATAGAACCTTTAATAATCAGTTTTATGGCAGTTGTGATCGGGTTTATAGCACTGTCGCTATTTTTGCCGATCTTTGATATGATGAAAGTAATTAAATAATTTTAAAGGAGATGACAAAAATGTCGCAAAAAGAAAAAGGTTTTACTTTGTTGGAAATCTTAGTTGTAATTGCTGTTATCGGAATTTTGGTGGCTATTCTTGTTCCGAGATTTTCCGGTATTCAAACTGACGCGAAGAAAAAACAGGCAATGGCAGATTTGAAGTCTCTTAAAATGGCTGTAGAAATGTATAAAAATAATAATAATGCGTATCCTGCGGCGGCTGGATGGGATACACTTTTATTAGCGGAGACGAGCAGGGTTATTGATGAGGTCCCGAACGATCCTTTCGGTACAACAAAATATTCATACGATTTGGATACTGCAACGAGCGGGTGTTATGTTATTTACAGCGTTGGAGTTGATGGATCCGTTGGTACGATAACGGTTGGATCTGATGCGGTGACAGCCAGCGGAGCAGGAGCGGATAATATCTGGGTGAGCAATTGTAAGACAGGTACCCATAACCCATAAGAACTATTTTATAGCAGTTGTGATTGGATTTATAGCTTTATCGCTATTTTTGCCGATCTTTGACATGATGAAGGTTATTAAATAATTTTAAAGGAGGTGACAAAAATGTCGCAAAAAGAAAAAGGTTTTACTTTGTTGGAAATCTTAGTTGTAATCGCTGTTATTGGAATTTTGGTGGCTATTCTTGTTCCGAGGTTTTCCGGGATCCAAACTGACGCGAAGAAAAAGCAGGCAATGTCAGAGTTGAGGTCTCTTAAAACGGCTGTTGAGATATATAAAAATAATAATAACGCGTACCCTGCAAAAGCCGGATGGGATACACTTTTAGTGAATCAGACAAACAGGATTATTGATGAGGTTCCGAACGATCCTTTCGGTACAACAAAATATTCATACGATTTGGATACGACAACGAGCAGTTATTATGTTATTTACAGCGTCGGGCCTGATGGAGCACCCGGAACGATAACGCTTGGCGCCGATGCGGTGACAGCCAGCGGAGCGGGAACAGATAATATCTGGGTGAGCAATGTAAAGACAGGTAACCATAATCCGTAAGAATAGCAAACAAGCGGTTAGTTATCAGCTATCAGCAAAAGCAATAATTAGCTGAAAGATGCTGAACGCTGAATGCTGAAAGTTATTAGAGTGATCAATTTGAGGTGTAAAGCATTTAGTATTTTTAAAAGGGTCCCCGTTAGAGAAAAAAAATCTCTGGCGGGGTTTACCCTGCTTGAAGTATTAATTGCTGTGGCTGTGACTGGTATAGCTCTGATTGCTATAATAGATATTTTTAATTCCGCATCCAGAGCCGGAAGGCAGGCGGAAAATTTATCCATCGCTCTAAATTTGGCCCAGCAAAGAATGGAAGATGTAAAAAATCTCGTTTTGACCGGGACTAAAATCAGCGTAGGGACAGGCAGTAATTCCGGGGATAGTTTTTTGCCGGATCTGAACGATGTAAATACAGATAATTTTTTTTCCGGCAATCTTCACCTTACTGAATCAAACTCATATTCCAGTGCGGCTGTATCATTGTCTAAAATGAATCCTCCCCGGCGCGTGGACAGGATTACTCAAGTCAGCTGGGCGGAAGGAATAAATACATACAAAAAAGTTCAGGTGACAGTGTTTTGGCAGGAGAAAGGAGTGATAAACTCTTGCGGATTAGCAACTTTAATAAGGGAATAACGGTTTTAGAATTATTATTGACCATAGCTCTATCCGCGATTATTTTTACCGCCATATACGGAGTATTTATTTCAGGATTAAAAGTCTGGGAAGTGGAAAACCCCAAATCTCTTGTTCAACAGGAGGCGGGTTTCGCTATGAACAGGATCGAGAGAGAATTAAAAAAGGCAAGCAATATAACAGTGGCGCTGGATACCGCGATGGAGTTTGGAACCTTTCCTTTAAATAGCCCGCCGGTTGATAGTTATACTGTAAGTCTCTGGCATTTTAATGACGGTTCGGGGATGAACGCCGTTGATACCGCGGGGAATAATAACGTGAGTTTGGGGCCTGTGGGCTCGACACCGGCCTGGACGACAAATGGCGAAGACTGTACCGCGCTTAATTTTGACGGCTCAAATGATTATGTTGACTGTGGTAATGGCGCCACCTTGAATATTACATCCAAACTGGAATTAGAGGCATGGATACGGCCTGATCCCGGGAACGCGACCGGCGCGATATTTTATAAAACCGCCGCGTACCGGCTTTATCTCAACTCTTCAAATAAATTAGTCGGAAGCATTTATTATTCAGGGGCGTGGCACGACGCGATAAGTTCTTCACAGGTCATCAGAAACGGAACCTCGTGGGCGCATACAGCCCTTAGCTATAATAAGGATGAAGGCGGAACGGAGGAACTTAAGGTTTATATTAACGGTGTTATAGAAGGCACAGCTGATAATAGCGATTTTATAGCAGTGTCTTCGAATAACCTGTATATAGGCCGTGATCAGGATAGCACGCAATATCCTTTTGCCGGGATTATAGATGAGGCCCGGGTTTCAAATAATGTCAGGAGATCAAAAATTTCATGGACCGGGGCGGGCGATAAATTAACTTTGGCTGTTAATGACAGAAGCTTTGTGTTAGAGGGCGGCTACACGACAACCTTTCAGATAAGTTATTATGATACCGGTTATAATTTGTTAACAATGCCGGGAGGGACGGATACCCAGACGAAGCGAAACACGATAAAATCAGTGAAAATATTAATGGGACTGGAAAAAAGCGGTGAGACATTTAATTTGGAGAACATTATTACTTTGAGAAGAGAAGTTTCAAGGGCTCCTGCATCATCCGATACTACAATTACCGCGTTATGGCATATGGATGAAAACAATTGGAATGGGCTGCCCGAGGATGTATTGGATAATTCAGGCAATGGTATTAACGGGGCTTCAAAGAACGGGCCGACGACGACAATAGCCGGCAAGCTTGGCAGGGCCGGAATTTTTGACGGAATAGATGATTATGTTGATATCCCGAATTCAAGTTTAATAAACACAGGCGGGCCTTATTCAAACAGGACGATTGCCTTATGGTTCAGGGCGGACAGTACAACGGCAAGGCAGGTGCTGTATGAAGAAGGAGATAGTGCAAGAGGTTTTAATATTTATTTATTGTCGGATAAATTATATGCCGGGGGCTGGGATATAGGTGATTATTCGCCCGACTGGACAGGGACCTGGCACAGCACGGATGTCAGGCCGGATACATGGTATCATGTTACTTTGTTATTGAATAACGCGAATCCTATCGTTGAGGCGAACAAGTTTAAGGCGTATATTTTTGGAAATGAGTTCGGCAACGGGAGCGGAGGCCGGGTTTATTCGCACAGCGGGAATGTTCGCATCGCCATGAACGGCAATACCCGTTTTCACGATGGCGGAGCTGGAAATAGCTATTTTAAAGGAAGAATAGACGAGGTTGTTATTTATAACAGCGCGCTTTCAACCGCGGAAATAAGAAACATATCGGGATTCAGCGATTATACTAAAAATCTTTTTGATTCAGGAACATATAACTCAACAAGTTATTCTACAGATCATGTAGAATTGAGCGAGAGATGATAAAAAAAATTATTTTACTATTTTTTATTTGCGGATTTAGTAAAGGAGTTTTTACTGCCGCAACAACTATTAATAAAGGCACGCCGTTTGATTATGATATTAATTTAGGAAGGGAGCCGGCTTTGGCGCGGATAGATTCGACTAACTATCTTTCGGCCTATGTAGGGCCGGCGAACTGCGGCAATGCGGTAATTTTGACCGCGAATACTGGTTCAAAGTCAGTTACCCGCGGGACGATTTTTACATTTGACGCGAGCGCGGCATCGGGAACCGGCTTGGCACAGATTGATTCAGATGACTTTCTTTTGGTTTATACAGGGCCGGGCAGTGACGGCTGGTCCAAGGTTTTAACCGTAAATACAGGCGCAGGAACCGTAACGACAAGCTTTTCGTTTGAATTTGACGCAAGTAATGGTGTGTCTCCGGCAATAGCTAGGATAGATGCGACAAATTATCTTGTAGCCTATACGGGTCCAGGCAGTGACGGCTGGGCTGTAATGTTGAGAGAAAATCCGGCTACGAAGGCAATAACAATGGGTACGCCGTTTGAATTTGACGCAAGTAATGGTGTATCTCCGGCTATAGCCCAAATAGATGCGACAAATTATCTTGTAGTTTATGGAGGCCCTGGTAGTGACGGCTGGGCAGTAATTCTGACGGTAAATACGGCAACCAGAACGATAACAAGGGGTACTCCGTTCGAATATGATACAAATAATGGTTTGGTTCCGGCAATAATTAAGGTAGACGCGGCAAATTATCTGGTAGCTTATCAAGGTTCGGGCAATGCCGGTACTGCTGTGATCCTGACAGTTAATGTGGCCGCAAGGACCATAACAAGAGGAGCACCGTTCATATTTGAAGCAGGCTCAATTAGTGCCAATTCATTAGAACAGATAGACGCGGCGGATTATTTATTGACATATACCGGGCCTGTAAATTCAGGCAGGTCGGTAATTTTAACGGTAGATACGGTTGCTAAGACAGTAACAATGGGAACCATGTTTAAATTTGATAATACCGGATATGAACCGGATGTATCAGGAATAGATGCGACAAATTATCTTGTGGCATACAGGGGATCAGGCAACGACGGCTGGTCGGTGATTTTATATCTGGAGCGGCAGACGGCCTATTATGATTCAGGGGTGTATGAATCATCAGTCAAGGATGCGTCCCAGGTTGTGCGGTGGAATAAATTCAACTGGAACGAGGCGCTTTATAACAGCACGGATATAAAATTTCAGGTCAGGTCGGGAAATACTAATCCTATAACAGGAAATTATATCGGGCCCGATAGCACGAGTGCATCTTATTTTACTGATCCGGACGGAGCCGACGGTTCCGGGAATAATATAAACGCGGCAAACAGCCGATACTTCCAATACAAGGCTTATTTGAATACTCTGGACAGTACTTTAACACCTAAGCTTAACAGTGTTACAATTACTTATGACACAGCTTTAACCGGCGGCGCCAGCACCGCGCCGTATATTTATAAATGGGAGGAGATTTTTGAGTAAGCGGTGTAACGAACACGGCGCGATAGTTTCTCTTGTTTTGATGATAATGTTCGGCCTGTTCCTTTTGGCTACCGCGGTAATGGTGTTGCGGGCCACAGACTTTAAAATATCTTACGCGGAACGGGATTTGAAGAGGGCGATATATACCGCCGAAGCGGGGATTGAAAGGGCGGCTTATACGCTTAATTCAGATAGTGACTGGAGTGATAGTACACCGGTATCTTCCCTTTATACAAATGAAACCCTGAGTTATTCAGCGGGGGGAGATGTCCCATACACGGGAACCTATACGGTAACCTTGAGTAATAGAGGCAAGGACGACATTGAAATAACATCGGTCGGTACCGTTAATAATAGTACCAGAAAAGTAATGGTAAGGATGACGAGGTAATGAGGTAATTATGATAACTATCGCTGTTTGTAATCAAAAAGGCGGCTGCGGGAAAACAACTACATCCGTTAATTTAAGTTCATGTCTCGCGAGCAAAGGCTATAAAATTTTATTGGTAGACATGGATCCCCAGTCTCACGCGAGCCTTGGTGTCGGAATTGATATTTATAAAATTGAAAGATCCATGTACAATGTGCTTATTAATCAGGAAATTAAACTTGAAGAAATTATCTGTAAAACGGAAGTAGCCGGGCTGGATATCGCTCCGGCGACTCTAAGCCTTTCAGGGGTGGAAATTGACCTGGTAAATACTATCGGGCGGGAAGGTGTATTTAAAGGCTGTGTGAATACATTGCCGCCGAAATATGATTTTATGATCATT
This sequence comes from bacterium, assembly GCA_028719205.1. Classification (GTDB taxonomy): domain Bacteria; phylum JACRDZ01; class JAQUKH01; order JAQUKH01; family JAQUKH01; genus JAQUKH01. The sequence continues at coordinate 4,791 of JAQUKH010000048.1, read as the reverse complement.
GATTGCCCGCCGTCACTTAGCCTTTTAACGGTTAACGCCCTGACCGCGGCTCAGGAATTGCTTATACCGCTTCAAATGCAATATTATCCGATGGAAGGAATGAAGCAATTATTTAAGACGGTGGATATCGTCACAAAAAGATTAAATAGTAATCTTAACATTTTAGGAATTCTTCCGACACTGTATGACGGGAGGACGAATTTATGCAAAGATGTGCTTAGCGGAATAAAGGGTTATTTTAAGGAAAAGGTTTTTGAAACAATAATAAATGACACAATTAAACTGGCTGAGGCGCCAAGCGCGGGGAAGCCGATAAATATTTATGATGCTAAATCAAAAGGCACCGAAGATTATTTTAAACTTACAGATGAGGTATTAGGTCGTGTCAGACAAAAATACGGGGCTTAATAAGGAAATATCCTCCATCTTTGGAGATATTGTCAAAGAAGAGCCGAAAGATGTAATAACTGAAGAGGTTAAGCCTCAGAAGAATACAGGCCTTACAAAAGATGTTGCTTCTATTTTTGGCGGGGATGAAAAGAGCGGGCCCGAAAGTAACCCTTCTTCCGTTCTAAAAAAAACGTTTAGAAAAGTAGCTTCTCTGGAAACAGGATACAACAAAGAGTCCGGGGGTAAATTTGATATTGAGAGCACAAAAGGCGTTTTGGGGCTGGATATCGGCAGCAGTTCAATAAAAGCGGTTTGGGTGAAAAAAGGCAAAATAGAGACGGCGGTATATGATATTCCGTTTGAAACGCCGGACGCGGAAAAATATCAACTGATCATCAAAGGCCTTGAGAAGATAATTAAAGAAAATAAACCTGAATGTAAAAAAGCCAGGTGTGTTTTTTCCGGTGATTTTGTTTTTGTCCACCATTTCAGGCTTCCAATGATGACTGAAGACGAACTCAAAAATACGGTTGTATGGGAAGCAAAGAAATATATTCCTTCAAATATTAAAGATATTATTTTAGATTTTGTCGTGTTAAGGGAAACTATAGATAAAGGGGCTAAAAAAGAAGAGATGATCCTGGCTGCCGCTGAGGAGAAAAAGTTCCAGGCGTATCTTTCGTCTATCCGTAAAGCAGGGCTTAAACCTGTTAAGGTTAATGTTTCTCCGTTTGCTTTATTGGAGGTATTCGGCAAATCGGAGAAAGCAGGGCCTGAAGAATTAACCGCGCTTATTGATATCGGGGCGGGCAAGACTAATATAAGCATAGTAAAAGGACAGTCCCTTCTCTTTAACAGGCAGGTTTCAATAGGCGGGAACAGTATTACTGCTATTCTTTCACAGGACCTGAGGATCAATATTAAAGAGGCCGAAGAATTAAAAAAGAATAAACAGGATCTGATGAGTGTAAACGCGCGGGAGTTTGCTATTATCAGGCCGGTGCTGGAGAGGATCTCGCTTGAAATAGAACGGTCCTTTGATTATTTTTCGATGAGTGTCGGCGGAAAGGCTAAAAATATATTTATAAGCGGCGGGGGCGCGAAGCTTAACGGGTTGGATAAATTCTTAAGCGAAAAACTGAATATGGCGGTAAAGGTTTATGCGCCGTATATAAATAACTGCGGGCTGGATACTCAATTTGTTGTTGCCGCGGGGGCGGTTTTAGGCGAAGATAAAGGTATCAATTTACTTTCAGCGAAAGTAGTCGCTAAAAAAAGATTTACATTTAATTTTAAACTGGGCGGCGGATTAATTAAGTACGCGGCCGCCGCGGTTATCTTGTTCTTTTTTACCGCGTACATGGCATTGTCTTATGTGGATAAAGGTTATAAACAAAAAATAATTTTGGAGAATGGCCGTTTTTCGAAGTTAACCGCGATGGCTGATATGGTTAAAGAAATAGATGTTTTGAAACATTTGGATGCTGAACGGCAGGGAAAAGGTGTTTTAGATGAAATATCGAGATTGATACCTGACGGCGTTTGGATAATAACGTTATCAGTGAATAAAAAAGGCGCGATTAATATAACCGGAAGGTCCGTTTCAAACCAGCTGGTTACCGGATTTTTGACAAATTTAAGCAATTCATCTTTATTGAAAAACGCGTCTCTGCTTTCAACAAGCAATATTGAACATTTTTCAGGGCGAAATGTAACTAATTTTAATATAACAATGGAATTGAAATGAAGCAGGAAACTCCAAAAACAAAAACTGATAAAAATAAGATCACTGTAATAATTTTCATAATAACCGCGGCGATCGGGCTGAAATTTTTCTGTCTGCCCGCTTTGGATAATATCTCCAGATCAAAAATGGAGCTCAGTGCTGTTTTTCTTGAGGAAAAAATGCTGGAAGACAGATTAGGCGGGAAAAATGAGCAGGAATTGAATAAAGAACTGGATTCGTTAAAGGGTAAATTTTGTAAAACCGGCCAGACTGAACTTGTAATGCAGTATTTAACAAAAACAGCAAACGAAACAGGTGTCAATCTTGTTTCGATTGATTCCATGCCGGCTGTTAAACAGGATAAATACAGCGAGATACCGATACAAATAAAGCTGAACGGAGAATTTTACGGTATCGCGGAATATCTGAAAAAATTGAAAAATTTTGACAAGGTTATAGATATTAGTGAAATTAAAGTAAAAAATAATGAAACTGTGCCGCCTAAATTGAATGTTGAAATGATGGCGGTAATTTATATGTTGTGAGGAATTTATGAAGGTTTATTTAATTTATCTATTTTTGGTCTGCGCCATGTTTACAGTAAATTCCGGCGTATACGCGCAGGAAAATAAAGGGCGTGATCCGTTCAGGCTTCCTATGGAGATCGAAACGGCATTAGAAAAAAATAACGCTCCGGCGGCAGTAAAGTCAAAAGAAGAGATTAAAGAAAATTTAGATGATAGGGCAAATGCCATAGCGGCAGAGGAACAGGCTAAACAGCAGGAGAAGGAAGCGCGGGAGGATCAGGAAAGGCAGGAAGAACAGAAAAGACAGGAAGAAATGGCCCTGGCGCAAAAAGCCGATGAGGAAGAAATTTCCAAAATCACTCTTTCCGGTATAGTTTTTTCAGAGGGCCGCAGGACAGCGATCCTTGACAGGAAGATACTACGGGAAGGGGATGCCTTGGGTGTTAGAAAAATAATCGGGATAGAAAAAAATAAGGTAATTTTATTAAGTAACGGCAGAAAATATACTATAGAGTTAAAAGGTGAAAATCGTTAATGAATATTGAATTTATCAAGGGAATTTGCCGATAATTAATTAAAATGAAAAATAAAAAACTTTTTATCGCTATATTATTAGTTTGCGGTATTTTTTCTTTTGGCCGCGCGTTCTCTGAAACCGCGGGCAGCGGAAATACTTCATCCGAAAAAAAATTGTCAAATATGGATTTTGTTGACGCGGAGATCAGCGATGTCCTGCGTATACTCGCGGAGGAGTTCCAGTTAAATATTGTAGCGGGGACGGATATTAAAGGTAAAGTAACCGTAAGTTTTAATAATGTTACGCTGGATGACGCGCTTGCCTCAATATTAAGGGTTAACGGGTATGATTATGTAAAAAAAGATAATATTATCAGGATAATAAAATTGGGGCAGCCGGGGGTAGAGACCGAAAGCAGGGTATTCACATTAAAGCATGTCGATGCCGCCAATATTAAAGCGTCTTTAGGCGCGATGATCTCTCAATATGGGTCCATTGAAACTATGGTCAGAAGAAACGGCGTGGGAAGCGAAAGAACTAAAGACAGGTCGAAGATCCTTGTTGTTACCGATGTGCCGGGCAATTTGAAAAAGATTGAAGATGTAATAATCCAGCTTGATACTCCCTCTTCGCAGGTGCTTATCGAGGCGAAAATTGTTGAGGTTGGTTTAGGCCAGGATAAGAACCTTGGAATAGACTGGAATGTTCAGGCTGCAGTTTCCGGTTCAAAAGTGCCTACTACTTTCCCAATGGCCAACAAAAATATGAATGTCGGGATCCCACCGGCTCCTAGCGATGGAAGTTTTCCTCAAGATAAAATATTCCCCTATTCAAACAGCGGGCAATTTGCTTTTGGGGCTCTGGATTTCGCGAATTTTACCGCGATTTTACAAGCCACGCAGGGTAAAACAGATTTTAACGTATTGTCCAGCCCAAGCATTTCCACATTGGATAATCAGGAGGCGAGGATCGTGATCGGCGAGGTTGTTCCGATCCCTGTCTATGCCTATAATATTCAAAGGGGCGGCTGGGAAATTACCGGTTATTCAGATCAGGACGTTGGAATAACTCTTACGGTAACCCCGCATATAACCCCTGAAGGTTATGTTATTATGGAAATAGTGCCGGAGGTAAGCGAAATTACCGGCTGGATAACAGGTCCGTCCGGACAAAATGAAAAGCCGATAGTCTCTACCCGCAAAGCGGATACCCAGCTTAAGGTCAAAGACGGTAAAACTATTGTTATCGGCGGCCTGATCAAAAATAAAAAAACTCAAACAATAAAAAAAGTTCCCTTGTTGGGTGACATACCTCTCCTGGGATATCTTTTCAGGTCTAAAAAAGACGCTATTGAAAGAACCGACCTCTACGTATTCGTCACTCCCCGCGTATTAACGGAAGAAACAATAAGCGAGGAAGTTAAAAAAGGCGAGAGTAGTTTAGAAACAAAAAAATAAAACCTTTTTTCCTGTTCGAATCCTCTCTCAGTTTATTTACAAGAACTTTTTATCTTTTAATCGCTTTATTTTAATAAATATTCTTTAAATTTAAAAGAAAAAAGAGTATAATTCGTTATTATGAAAATTTTACTAAAGATAATAAGTTTTTTGCGTCTTTCTGAAGATTTTATG
>JAQUKH010000047.1 GCA_028719205.1 bacterium | reverse complement strand
AAAAAGCATACCCTGGACCAAGCTCATACTAAATGTTTGGGATGTCATAATACACATGGAAATTAAAGCCGAAGGTTTATGTTTTTACCTGAAATATCTATCAATTAATATATTTTTATGGTATATTAACTTTTTTTAAAATATATATTTTACTTTTTTTGTAAGTTATGAGATAATCTCAACGTATATTAAAAGAAGGATTTATCCATTATATTTGAAAGGCTTAAGTTATGTCTAATAAATTAAAACCTCTTATCCTTGGTGATTTGGAAGTGAAGATCCCGATTATCCAGGGGGGAATGGGGATTAAAGTATCAACTGCCTCTTTAGCAAGCGCGGTGGCAAATTACGGCGGTGCGGGTACCATAGCGAGTGTAGCTTTGGGTTTTGGAACACCGGAAAATGAAAAAAATTTTGTTAAAGCATCACATGAAGGATTAGAACGGGAAATTCGAGAGGCAAAGAAACTGACTAATGGGGTAGTCGGAATAAATATACTTGTAGCATTAAGCAATTATGAGGAATTAGCCAGAATAAGTGTTAAAGAAAAGGCTGATTTTATTATTTCCGGCGCAGGATTACCTATGAGGTTACCGGAATTTGCTGAGGGAAGTTCAGTAAAATTAATACCGATTGTTTCATCCGCAAGGGCATTGGATCTTATTATCAGGTCATGGAAAAAGCGGTATAACCGCCTGCCTGATGCTATTGTCGTTGAGGGCCCGTTAGCCGGCGGGCATTTGGGTTTTAGTCCGGAAGATCTGGAAGTGCATAAGAATATTAAGTTGGAAGATTTAGTATCAGATGTTATTAAATTTGTAAAAGATTCTGATCTGAATATTCCTGTTATCGCCGCGGGAGGAATATATGATGGAAAGGATGTTGCCAGATTTATTAAGTTAGGAGTTAGCGGAGTCCAGATAGCAACAAGATTTGTTGCCACATTTGAATGCTCCGTATCAGAAAAATTCAAACAGTTATATATCGATTCTAAAGATTCAGATATTGTTATTATAAAAAGCCCGGTTGGAATGCCGGGAAGGGCGATAAAGACTAAATTAATTGAGCGGGTAATGAATGGCGAGAGGATTCCGGTGAGGTGTAATTATAGATGTTTAAAATCCTGCAATCCAAAAACCGCGCCTTATTGTATATGCAAAGCACTGGGTAACGCGGTTTTAGGCAATATCGATGAAGCTGTGGTATTTTGCGGAAGTAATGCTTCAAGAATAAATAAAATTGTGTCCGTAAAAGAACTGATGGATGAGATCGTAAATGAAGCGAATGAAGAATTAAACAGGTAGGGGCAATTCATGAATTGCCCTTACGATTGATTGCGAGATCAGCACACCCTGCAGATAAATCCTTTTAAATAGCTTGATTCGGGGAAAGATAATCTTACAGGATGGTCATCCGCCTGATGCATTTCCCTGAGTATTTGTATTTCCCTATGTGCGTCTATGCTTGCCCACAGTAAAATCTCTTTAAAAAAATCCGTATCTATCCCGCTGGAACAGGAAAAAGTGGCAAGGATTCCATCCTTTTTTAATAGTTTCATTGCCAGCAAGTTAACATCCTTGTATGCCTGAGAAGCCTTTTCCCGGAGCGCCCTTGTCGGTGAGAGTTTCGGCGGGTCAAGTATGATCATATCAAATTGGATGCCTGCGTTACGATAATCCCTTAGTATTTGAAAAGTATTACCTAAAACTAATTCCGGTTTGAAAGCTAAACCGTTAAGTTCAAAATTTTGTCTTGCGATCTCTAACGCGGTTGATGAAGAATCAATACAGGTCATAGATTCCGCGCCTGCGTTTAACGCGTATACCGAAAATGCTCCTGTATAGCTAAAGCATTCCAATACTTTGAGATTTTTTGCGTAGCTTGCCGTAATTTTCCTATTTTCCCTCTGGTCCAGGAAAAAACCTGTTTTCTGTCCGTTTATTATATCTACTTTAAACCTATAACCATTTTCTTTGATTTCAATTATACTATCAGGTGTTTCGCCAAAAAGGACTCCTTGAACGGGTGTAAGGCCTTCTAATTTACGGGTTTCGGTATCGCTGCGTTCATATATTCCTTTAGGATTCAGGATGGATTTCAGATGTTCAGTTATAATTGATTTTCTTTTATCTATACCTGCGGTGAGCGCCTGAAGAACAATAAAATCGCCATACCTGTCAACTATTAATCCTGGAAGCATATCAGATTCCGCGTGGACAAGACGATACGCGGAAGTAGAATTATCAATTTTAACAGATTCTCTGTATTTTACAGCGCTAAGCAGTTTTTCAGACCACCAGCTTTCATTGACCGGAATTTCTTCTTTCCATTCCAGTAACCTGAGGCAGATCTGTGACTGCGGATTAAAATATGCCCACGCAATAAAAGTCCCTTCCGAATCGACTACACGAACGATATCTCCGGAAGACGGGTTGTTTTCTATTTTTTTTACGGCTCCTGAAAAGATCCATGGATGATGTCTTAACATTGCCGGCTTATCCCGGTCTTTTTTTAACCAGATACAAGGGATTTTATTCAAAGATTACCTTTTCTTCTTTGGCTGGATAACATCCTTTTTAGGTTTTTGTATTTCAGCTTTAGGTTTTTGTATTTCAGCAACCCGGTCTTTTACTTTTTTAGCTATGTCTTTTTTTGATTTAGTAGCCAATAATGCCTCGGCAAGAGCGGTATCTTTTATACATTCTTTTATCCAGCAGGCAAAATCGTTCTTGGATTCATTTACGTGATAATTGAAAACTTCATCCGTCATAGTTTCTAATGCTCCCGCCAATTCAACTAAATTTTTTAATTTGAGCCCGGACAGTACCCAAAAGTAGTTGTGTTCAGGTACATCTTGTAAAAATTTTTCCATTTTTTCCTCCTTTTTCAAGACCAAACCCCTCAAGCCCATATTATAACCTTTGTTTTTTAAAAGTCAATTTCTTTATATATTTAAAATTTAACATAGTCTTGACAAAATAAAAAAAATGAGTATAATAATGAAATCTCAAATTCCGAAGATATATTTCTAGGTTTATTTTGGGCGATTAGTCCCGATGCATCGGGATTGGTTATCCGCCTGAGGCGGACAGGGAGCGAGCCGATGTTGCATCGGCTATGCCACAGGTTGATGATTGGTAAGAATTTAATTTCGGGCGATTAGCTCAGTTGGTTAGAGCGCCTGCCTTACACGCAGGATGCCACAGGTTCGAGTCCTGTATTGCCCACCATTTTAGTATATAGTTAGACTCGAACGGGAAAAGAGTTAGATCGATTTTAAATAGCGCGGGGTCGTAGTTCAGTTGGTTAGAACGCCGGCCTGTCAAGTCGGAGGTCACCGGTTCAAGTCCGGCCGGCCCCGCCATTTAAAAATAGCAAATAGGAGGATGAATAAAAATGAGTAAAAAATCAATTTTCTTATTTTTATGCGTTAATATCTTATTTGCATGCCCGATATCCGCGGACGAGTATCATAATCAGCAGGTTTTAGTTGGTGAAAAGGCTGCAGGCTTAGGCGGAACATTTGTCGCGATTGGAGATGGCGCGGAAGCCTGTTATTATAACCCAGCCGGATTAACCCAGTTAAAAATAGCCTATCTTTCTGTTTCTTCACAGATTATTGAATATAAAGAAATCAAAGGAAAATTTGTTGACCGTGATACAAAACTTACTTCTATGTCTTTTGTGCCTTCATTTTGGGGATTTGCAAAAGATGTAGGGGGGTATAAATTCGGTTTTTCCATTGTAGTTCCTGAATTTGATGCCTCTGAAATGCATGAACATTATAATGATATACAGTATATTTCATTGCCTTTTAATGCGATAAGGATTGATCAGACAAATAACGATCAAACTTATTTAATCGGCCCGAGTATCGCGAAGAAAATAAATCCAAATTTATCTTTTGGGGCTACTTTGTATTTACGATATTCGAATATTTCTGAACGCAACACCCAGTATTTTAATCTGGATACCAGCGGAGCTAAATTTATAATGGAAGACAATTTGGAAAAGAGTGGAAAGGCTTTGGGCGGGATGGGAATATTTGGTTTATTATATAAACCTGGGAATGAGATTAAATTAGGATTATCATTAAAATTAAATACCAGTTCAGCTAATACAATAGATATTATGAACAGGAACTATAAATTTGGTTCGGGGCTAAGCCCCTCATTGAATGGTTTTAATAACGCCTATTCAGAAAATCAAGTTAAATATAATTCAATAGTTCCTCCTGTTATTGTTTTAGGGTCAAGCTGGCAGGCTAGTAAAAAAATAAATTTTGCCGCAGATATCTCTTATCAACCGGAAACGGATTATAATACAAAAACATACGGTTTAGATACTGCGACCTTAACAACGTATGAGGAAAAAACAGACCGGATTGAGTTGAAAAATGTCTTTAATATAAATTTTGGGACAGAGTACATGCTGGATAACAATATCCCTTTTAGATTCGGGTTCTTTACTGACAAGTCTACTGCTCCAAAGGTTTCAGGTTCTAAGCTGGATAATAACGGTGATTTAGCGCGGCAGCCGATCCATGTTGATAATTATGGTGTGACGGTCAGTTCAGGTATTCTTTCTCAGAATTCAACAATGGTATTTGGAATTAAATATGGCTGGGGAAACGGCAGGGTAACTAATTTAGGTGCGGATGGAGCATACCATATTGAGAAGATCAAAACCTTGAATTATGCTTTTAATTTATCAGGTTCCTATAATTTTTAGTTAATAAATTTACTTAACATATTTTTAAGTTTTTCTCTTGGCAGGCCGATAATATTATCTTCCGGGCCCGATATTTTGGAGATTAAAAGCCGTCCTTTGCCTTGTAAGGCATAAGCGCCGGCTTTATCCGCGGGTTCAGAGGTTTTGATATATTCATTAATTATTTGCGGGGAGAGTATTTTAAACCAGACCGTGCTTTTCGCGAAGCCGGAAATAAATTTTGATGATCCTGTATCAATAAGGGCTAGACCAGTAATAACAAGATGTTTTTTACCGGATAAGAGAGAGAGTATCCGGAAGGCATCTTTTTTGTTTTTTGGCTTACCTAATATTTTTTTTCCAAGAACTATGATCGTGTCTGCCCCAATAATTATGCTGTTTTTTATTTTTTTTGAATTTTTATTTTTTTTGAAGATATAATTTGCTTTTTTTAACGCAAGGTTAACGGCCAGCCGGGAAGGGGAAAGTTTGGAGGATGATAGGTTTTCTTTAACATCCGCGGGAATGGCTTTGAATTTAATTCCCATGCTTTTTAATAATATTTTTCGTCTGGGAGAGGCGGAAGCCAAAATTATAGTTTTGTTTTGTTTGAGCATAGTCATAGTGTAGAACAAGGGGGCATGACCCACTTGTTGCAAGCTGTTATTTTACTGGTTACTGGAATTTAGTCAATAGAAAAATGCGAAATATTAAGATAACGTTGGAGTATTGCGGCGCTAATTATCGCGGCTGGGCAAGGCAGCCGGGACATTTAACAATTGAAGGTATTTTATTAGATTGTTTGGAAAAAATAATAAAAGAAAAACCGGATTTGATAGTGTCCGGGCGGACAGACGCAGGGGTTAACGCAAAAGGGCAGGTTTTTAATTTTTTAACTAAAAAAAAGATCCCGGTTGACGGGATTAAACGGGCTTTAAACACTTTATTGCCGGATGATATTTATATTTTGAAGGCAGTTGAAACGGATCTTGAATTTCACAGCCGGTTTTCCGCAAAAAAAAAGGATTACCGTTATGTTATCGCTAAGGAACATTCGGTTTTTGAAAATGGATTAGTTTATCATTGTCCTTATAAGCTGGATTTGGATGCTATGCAAAAAGCGGCGGGTCTTTTTATCGGGGAATACAATTTTAAAAAATTTTCATTAACGGATAGAACACGGAAAAAAATAAAAACAGTCAGAAATATATATAAATTAGATATTGTTTCTAAACAAAATAAGATTATTTTAGATATTTCAGGGGAAAGTTTTTTAAGAGGAATGGTCAGATTAATAGGCGGTATACTTGTGGATGTGGGCCGCGGCAGGATAGGGCTTGATGTAGTGGAAAAAGCGTTAAAAGGGAGTATCCCTATGAAAGAAAAATGGCTTTTGCTTCCTGCCGGCGGGTTGTATCTTATGAAAGTATATTATTAATATTTAGTTTACGATTAAAAAAAATTGGTATATATAATAAGTTTAATTAAAGAACGGGGTTTAAGTTGTGCCTTTTATATCAGAAGAAATAATTGATAAGATCAGAGAGCGGAATAATATTGCTGATGTAATTTCAGAGTATGTTTCTTTGAAACGGAATGGCGCTAATTTTAAGGCTTTATGCCCTTTTCACGCGGAAAAAACTCCATCTTTTGTTGTAAATACGCAAAAACAGATATTTCATTGTTTTGGATGCGGCGTTGGAGGTAATGTTTTTAGTTTTCTGATGAAACGGGAAAATATTGAATTTCCGGATGCCGTAAAAATACTGGCGGAACGGGCAGGCATTGAGATTGTTTCCAGTGAAAAACATGATGCTAAGAAAGAAGAAGAAAAAAAAGGATTATTAAGATTAATAGATGAAGCGGGTGAATATTATCACAAAAATTTGCTTAATTCGGAAGAAGCGGCCGGTGCCAGATCATATTTAAAAAACAGGGATATAGACGCGAAAACAATTTCTAAATATAAGATCGGGTATGCCTCGCTTAAGATAAAAGACGATTTTTTACGCAGGGGATTTTCGCAGAATGATATGCTGGCCGCCGGACTTTTAGTAAAGGGCGAGAGCGGTTATTATCCCAAGTTCAGGAATAGGGTTATTTTTCCGATATTTGATATTAAAAACAGGATATTAGGTTTTGGCGGCCGTGTTTTAGATAATAGCATGCCTAAATATTTAAATTCACCTGATAGCAGGATATATCACAAGGGTGAGATTTTATATGGATTGAATTTCGCGAAAGACAGTATTCGCAATGAAGGCAGTGTATTTATAGTTGAAGGATATTTCGACCTTATCCGGATGCAGATATCAGGTGTAGAGAATACTGTTGCTACTCTTGGGACTGCGTTGACTGCCGATCAGATCCGTTTGTTAAGCCGGTTGTGCGAGAGGATCTATTTTGTATACGATCCGGATACAGCCGGACAATCAGCGGCGCTTAGAGGTATGGAATTAGTAAAAAAAGAGGGTATTGACGTAAAAGTCCTTTGTTTGCCGGATGGCAAGGATCCGGATATTTTTCTTCTTTCTAAGAAAAAGGACGCGTTTATTAAGCTTAGGGATTTATCGCTTGATTTTTTTGATTTTTGTTTTAGTCAATCTTTGAAAAAAAATGATATCAAGACAATATCCGGTAAAACCAAGGTCATAGAGGCATTGGCAGATATTATTTATAATTCTCCAAATCCGATTGAAAAAGATAACTATATCAAAAAGATTGCCGATAAACTTTATCTCAAAGAGGATCTTGTAATTTTAACCTTGCAAAAATTAAGGGAAGGAAAACGGGACAGTAATAATTTATCGAAAATTTTGGATATTGAAAATAAAAGCAAAAATGTTGAGAAAAAAATAATTCAGCTTTTAATTAAGAGGCCGGATCTTATCTTAAATACTAAGGATGTATTATCCGGTGAACATTTTAAAAATATTATATGCCGGCGTATTTATGAAGAATTGCTGAATTTTTACTCTGTTAGTAAGGATATTGACATAAACCGTATTATGAATGGTTGGTTGGGCGAGAAAGAGGTTCAGAATATTGTTTCCGAGTTGGTTTGCGAGGATGTGGATTACTATGGGAATGAGATGAAATATTTAAATGATTATATACAAAAAATTAAGATCAATACAACGCAGGACAAGCTTAAAATGATGTCATCCGAGATCAGGTTCGCCCAGGAAAAAAATGATGACAGCCGTGTGAAAGATTTATTAATAAAATATCAGGAATTAGATAATACAACTCGAAGGAGGAACGAAAAGTGAAAAAAGACCTTATGGACCTGGAAGCTACAAAAGAATTGATAAATTTGGGTAAAGAGAGGGGTTATATTACATATACTGAATTGAATGATTTTCTGCCTGAAGAGGTAGTCCATCCCGATCAGATCGATGAATTTCTTATTAAACTCAAAAAGATGAATATCAATGTGGTTTCCGGTATTGGGATCGAACACGTGGAAGAAAAAGTGCCGCATGAAGAGGTTTTGATAGATCTGGCTATTCCTAAAGGCGTGAAAATCGATGACCCTGTGCGGATGTATCTTCGTGCTATGGGCAGGGTTCCTCTTTTGACCAGAGAAGGAGAAGTTAAGCTCGCAAAGGCAATTGAGGCGGGAGAAAAACATGTAGAAAATCTGGTTATTGGAACTAATTTTATGCTGGATGAGGCAAATAATTTATATAAAAAATTGTTTGAAAAACAAATTAAAGTTGAGGATGTAATAAATATCGGGGTAAGGGAGACTCTTTCCCCTGCGGATGAAAAAGAGGAACTAAAACGCGTAAAAAAACTTTTACTGGAAATAATAAAGGAAAGAAAGACATTTTCATCTTTAAATAATAAATTAAAAAAAGGTAAATTAAAAGTAAAGAGAAAGAAGTTGGTCCAGGCGGAGATAGATAAATCTTATCAAAAATTGATCGAGTTGATAGGGAAAATTAATTTCAGCCACCGTGAGTTTAAAAAGATCGTTTCAAGGGTAAAAGGGCAGGTAGCAAGGATCAGAAAAGCGGAAGAAGAAATTCGCAAGATCGAACAGGCAACAGGTTTGAGCGTTGAAGAACTGGTTGATGTTAAAAAACATAGTTTTAAAAAATTGAGTTCAGGTATAAAAGCCAAAATGAATTCAAATATGACATTGGATGAAGTTGAAAAAAGAATAAAAGATGTTAATATCAATTTGAAAAAAATAAAAGTGATTGAAGATGAAACAAGTTATTCAAGAGAGTCACTTAAGGAATTAGTTTTAAAAATAAAAGAAGGCGAAAAGGAGGCTTATAACGCCAAAATGAAACTGGTTGAGTCAAATCTGAGGCTGGTTATAAGTATCGCGAAAAAATATACTAACCGCGGCCTGCAGTTTCTTGACCTGATACAGGAAGGGAATATTGGTTTGATGAGGGCGGTAGATAAATTTGAATATCAGCGCGGTTATAAATTCAGTACCTATGCTACATGGTGGATCAGACAGGCAATTACGAGAGCTATTGCCGACCAGGCAAGAACTATCCGAATTCCGGTCCATATGATCGAGGCGATCAATAAACTGGTTCGCGTATCCAGGCAGTTAGTCCAGGAATATGGCCGTGAGCCAAGGCCTGAGGAAATAGCGGAGATAATGAAACTTCCTCTGGATCGCGTGAGAAAGATCTTACGTATAGCGCAGGAGCCGATTTCTTTAGAGACGCCTATCGGCGAAGAAGATGACAGCCATCTTGGGGATTTTATTGAGGATAAATCAGCTGTTTCGCCCGCCCGCGCGGCAACCTTTTTAATGCTTCAGGAGCAGATGAAAGGAGTATTATCAACTTTGACAGAAAAAGAAGAAAGAGTTCTTATGCTGCGTTTTGGGATCGGGGACGGATATCCGAGAACTCTGGAAGAAGTAGGGGCCGCTTTTAATGTAACCCGCGAACGTGTCAGACAGATAGAAACAAAGGCATTACGTAAGCTGCGCCACCCCAGCAGAAGTAAAAAACTCCGGGCATTTCTTGAATAAAATTTAAAGTTGCATTAATTATAATTCTAAGATATAATAACTGCTTTCTGTAAATTTTTATTTACGATATTGAATAAGCAAAAGTGGGCCCATAGCTCAGTTGGTTAGAGCAGCTGACTCATAATCAGCGGGTCCCTGGTTCAAGTCCAGGTGGGCCCACCAGTTTTTGTTCGCTTAATGCGGACAAAAACAGAGAAATCGAGAATCGGCAATTGAAATTAGATTAAAAGATCCCGATTTCGGTCAATTTTCTATTTTCAAATTTAGTATTTAAAAGTTATATCTAATTTTTAAGTAAAGAAAGGAACATCATGGAACGCACATTAATTATCGTTAAACCGGACGCGGTAGGGAAAAATTTCAGCGGGGATATTATTAAAAGATTTGAAAATAACGGGTTTAAATTAAGCGGCGCGAAATTTATTAAAATGGATAAGAAAAAGGCTGAAGGCTTTTATTATGTGCATAAAGAAAGGCCGTTTTTTGGAAGCTTAGTAGATTTTATGACCTCCGGGCCGGTATTTGTAATTTCATTGAAAAAGGATAACGCGGTAAAAGACGCGCGGAAATTGATCGGGGCTACAAATCCGTCAAACGCGGAAGCTGGGACTATAAGGAAAGATTTTGCTGAAAGTATTGAACGCAATGCTATTCACGGTTCTGATTCGACGGAATCAGCTCAATTTGAAGTGGGATATTTTTTTAAAGCGGAAGAATTATTGTAGAGGGGGTTATACACTGCCTTTTCAAAGTCAGCCCACAGATTTTTTGTGGGTTTTTTAATGTGTTTTAAAAAGGTGACAAAATGTATAAAATTGTAGAAAAAAAGAGTTTAGGGCCTAAACAGCATTTAATTGTTGTAGAGGCAAAAGAAGTAAGTAAAAAGGCTAAGGCAGGTCAGTTTTTTATTCTACGTATTGATAAATACGGGGAACGGATCCCTCTTACCATAGCTGATTTTGACCCGAAAAAAGGCACTATAACCTCTATTTTCCAGGAGGTAGGAAAAACCACGGAAAAATTAGCAGGCTTAAAAGAAGGGGATTCCATACTTGATTTTGTCGGCCCGTTAGGAGTTCCCATTCATGTTGAAAAATATGGTACAATAGTTTGTATCGGTGGCGGAATAGGCACTGCTCCTGTTTATCCGCAAGCAAGAGCGCTAAAAGAAGCGGGTAATAAGGTTATCTCCATTATCGGATCAAGAAGCAGTAATCTTCTTTTCTGGCGGGATAAGATGAAAGCCGCGAGTGATGAACTGCATATTGTTACTGATGATGGGACAGAAGGCGTACATGGATTTGTTACGGATGTTTTGAGCAAATTATTAAAAGACAATGTGCATATTGATAAAGTGATCGCGATAGGCCCTTTACCTATGATGAAGGCAGTTTGCAAGGTGACTAAACCCTGTAATATTCCTACAACAGTGAGTTTAAACGCGATAATGGTGGATGGAACAGGAATGTGCGGATGCTGCCGTGTCACGGTCGGCGGTAAAGTGAAATTTGCCTGTGTGGATGGCCCTGATTTTGACGGGCTTACAGTAGATTTTGATGAACTTTCATTGAGACAGCGGCGTTTTACAAAAGAAGAAAAAGAATCACTTTTGTTATATAGAAATATGTTAGAAAAGGCGTCGAAAGACAAGGGAGAATGCAGATGCCGGCAATAAAAGAAAAACGCACAAAAGTTTCTGAGCAGAAACCTGAACTTCGCGCGAAAAATTTTAATGAAGTTTCTTTAGGATATTCAGACGCTGACGCGAAAGAAGAAGCGGGCAGGTGCCTGCAGTGCAAAAAACCAACATGTAAGGCGGGATGTCCGGTAGAGGTTGATATCCCTGAATTTATTAAATTTATCCAGGATGGAGATTTCAAATCCGCGATCAGCAAGATAAAAGAAAAAAATAATTTGCCTGCTATTTGCGGCAGGGTTTGTCCGCAGGAATCACAATGCGAGAAGTATTGTGTTTTAGGTAAAAAATATGAACCTGTTGCTATCGGCAGGCTGGAACGGTTTGCCGCGGATCATGAAATATCAAGCGGTGTTTTTGCCGGTATTGAAATGCCAAAAGCCAAAGGTAAAAAAGTGGCTGTTATCGGTTCAGGTCCCGCGGGTTTGTCCGCAGCCGCGGATTTGGTCCGGATGGGTTATACTGTGCATGTATTTGAATCATTGCATGATACGGGAGGGGTTTTGAGATATGGTATACCGGAATTCAGATTACCAAAGAAAATTTTAGATATTGAAGTTGAAAATATCAGGAAACTTGGTGTAGAATTCAAATTAAATATGGTTATCGGAAAAATATTAACGCTTGATGAATTATTCAAAGATAATTTTAAGGCAGTTTTTCTTGGTACAGGCGCGGGATTGCCTCATTTTCTTCATATACCGGGAGAAAATTTTAATGGAGTTTATTCCGCGAATGAATTTTTAACAAGGGTTAATTTAATGAAGGCCTATCGTTTTCCGGAATATGATACTCCTGTGGCCATTGGAGAAAATGTTTCTGTAATTGGCGCCGGAAATGTTGCTATGGATTCCGCGAGAGTGGCGTTGCGGTTAGGCGCGAAGAAAGTTTCTATTGTTTACCGCAGGAGTGAAAAAGAAATGCCTGCGCGACAAGAGGAGATCGAACATGCCAAAGAGGAAGGTATAAATTTTGAGATTTTGACATATCCGACCAGGGTATTAGCAGATATTAATGGTTCTGTTGAAGGTATGGAATGCATACGGATGGAGTTGGGTGAACCTGATGCTTCCGGCAGGAGAAGTCCTGTGCCTATCAAGGGATCGGAGTTTATAATGAAGATGAATACTGTTATTTCAGCTATCGGGCAGAGCCCTAATCCTTTGCTTTTTCAGGCTACGCCTGCACTGAAAACTACAGAGAGAGGCACTGTTGTAGCAAATGAAAATGGGGCCACTGTTATGCCGGGTGTATTCGCGGGCGGGGATGTTGTGACAGGCGCCGCAACGGTTATTAAAGCCATGGGTGCGGGAAAAGCCGCTGCCCGTGCCATAAATGAGTTCTTAAAATGAAAATAAAAATTAATGATATTCCTGAAGAGGGCCTGGACCTTGAATTTTCAGAGAATCTGGCTGAATTAAATGTTGAACATGAACAGCTGGAAAAATTAAAAGAAGTTACGGCTAATATTCATATTCAGAAAGAAGATTTTGGTTTTTTTGCTTTTGGTGAGATCAATGTGGACTGGGATTTGATTTGTAACCGGTGCTTAATTCCTTTTCCTCAAACGGCAAAAATTGAATTTAGCCGGGAATACCGGTTAATAGAGGAAGATATAGCAGATGAAAAAATTGAAGAAGATATTTTAAGCGCGGTTTTAATAAAAAATGAAGAGATCGATCTGGAAAATGAAATTAAAGAAGACTTGCTTTTGGCGATTCCGATAAAGATATTATGCAAGGCGGAATGCAAAGGAATTTGTCCTAATTGCGGCCAAAATTTAAATGTTAAAAAATGTTCCTGTGTTCAGGAAGAGACTGATATACGCTGGGAGGCGTTGAAAGAAATTAAAAATAAACTGGAAAAAACAAAACAAAATAAAACAAAAAAAATAAATTAATAACTTAAGGAGGAAAACAAATGGCTTTACCAACCAGGAGACATTCATCTGCCCGCCGTGACCTAAGGCGGACAAATAAAAAATTGACCGCGTCAAATTTATCGACTTGCCCTCAGTGTCATGAGAAAAAATTACCGCATAGGATTTGTCCTAATTGCGGATACTATGCAGGGCAGGAAGAGATGAAGGTTGAAATATAAAATTGTAGGGGCAGACCCATGTGTCTGCCCAATTATGAAGGGCGAACACATGGGTTCGCCCCTACCGGAGTCATTATGAAAATAGCTTTGGATGCTATGGGCGGGGATAATTCTCCGCGTATAGAAATAGAGGGAGCTGTTAATGCCGCGTCACAGCTTGGAATAGAGATTGTTCTTGTCGGGGACGAAAACCGGATCAAGAGTGAATTGAAGAAACATAATAATAGCCATAATTTGCCTTTGACAATAGTAAACGCAAAAGAGGTAATTACTATGGATGAATTACCGGCTATGGCGGTCAGGAAAAAAAGAGATTCTTCTATAGTCGTGGCTGTTAGATTGGTCAAAGAAGGCAAAGCGGATGCTGTGGTCAGCGCTGGAAGTACAGGTGCCGTTATGACTGCCTGTTTATTTGAATTGGGCCGGTTAAAAGGCATAAGCAGGCCCGCGCTTGCGACTTTAATGCCGACCTTAACAGGAGACTCAGTTCTATTGGATATAGGAGCAAATGCAGACTGTCGGGCAAGTAACCTGTTGGAATTTGCTGTTATGGGAAATGTTTATGCCCGTTATATTCTTAAGAAAGAACCTCCACGGGTCGGACTTTGAAGTGGGGG
>JAQUKH010000046.1 GCA_028719205.1 bacterium | reverse complement strand
CCGTCGGAATTGAGCCTCGCTATGTAGTTTCTCGCCTGGCCTCCAATGGTTGTGAAATCTCCCCCCGCCAGTACCTTGCCATCAGGCTGGACTGCGAGGGAGTAGACAATGCTATTAACAGTGCCCGCGTTGAATGTCGTATCAGCGCTTCCGTCGGAATTGAGCCTCGCTATGTAGTTTCTCGCCTGGCCTCCAATGGTTGTGAAATCTCCCCCGGCCAGTACCTTGCCATCAGGCTGGACTGCGAGAGAGTAGACAATGCTATTAACAGCGCCCGCGTTGAATGTCGTATCAGCGCTTCCGTCGGAATTGAGCCTCGCTATGTAGTTTCTCGCCTGGCCTCCCATGGCCGTGAAAGCTCCCCCTGCCAGTATCTTGCCGTCAGACTGGACTGCAAGGGAACTGACACTGCCATTAACACTACCCGCGTCGAATGTCGTATCAGCACTTCCGTCGGAATTGAGCCTCGCTATGCGGTTTCTCGCCTGGCCTCCAATGGTTGTGAAAGCTCCCCCGACCAGTACCTTGCCATCAGGTTGGACTGCGAGGGAGTAGACAATGCTATTAACAGCGCCCGCGTTGAATGTCGTATCAGCGCTTCCGTCGGAATTGAGCCTCGCTATGTAGTTTCTCGCCTGGCCTCCAATGGTTGTGAAATCTCCCCCAGCCAGTATCTTGCCGTCAGGCTGGACTGCAAGGAAATTGACATCGCCATCAACAGCGCCCGCGTTGAATGTCGTATCAGCGGTTCCGTCGGAATTGAGCCTCGCTATGTAGTTTCTCGCCTGGCCTCCAATGGTTGTGAAATCTCCCCCAGCCAGTATCTTGCCGTCAGGCTGGACTGCAAGGGAATAGACAATGCCGTTAGCATTCGGGTCGAACCCGTCAATGGCGGAAACAGCAAGGGCCTTGACTGAAGTACCTGCCAGAAATAATAACGCTAAATAAAATATTCTAATTTTTTTATTCATAATATTACCCCTCCAAAAAATCTATTTTTTATTCTACTATTAACTTTTTATCAGTAGCTCAAACTCCCGCCCAGCCACGTTGTATTACTAATTGTGTTATTCGACTTTGGTTGTGAGTTATAAAGTAAACTGTTTGTCGTATTAAACTCTATTGCTGTATTTGACTGTGTTGAAGTTGCCTTTAAAACTATGGTCAATAACGTCCCGTCACCACCTGTGCCGGCGCTGGTTCCCTTCTTATCGATTCCTATTATCAAGGTACCTTCCTGATCATTTAACTTAACCGCGAAAAAGGCAAGGTCATTTCCCAGATAACTTCCGGAAGCGCTTGCCGAGACAAAATTTATTTTGCTCCCATCGTACGTAATTGTCGGCGCCGCCCCGTAAACGTCCGTGCCTTCCTTAACCTTTATAGCCAGCGTTATTTCGTCGTTATTTGTTGAAACCTTTTCAAGATAAACTGAATTCGTGGATGGGCTACCTGAAGCTGTAAAAGAGATTACCTGTGCGGATGTAGGATTCACCGGATCGGACTTGTTAGCCCCACAACCGGTTAAAGCCATAAATAAAAACATTACTACTGATGAAATTATATTTATTATTTTCATTTACTCCTCCATAAATTAAAATAGGTTATATTATAACACTAAAACTTACAGTTAGTATTAATATTTTACAGCATGGCAAAACTTTAACGCTGCTTATTTTGTTTAATTTTCTCCCCAATTTTATAAATCAATTGACGATTTTTTTTATGTGGCATATAGATTTAAATGGAAGCGGTCATTGAGGAAAAATAGAGAGGTGGTTTTCTCATCGGATCGTCCCGGTCAAATGTTGGAGACAGAAAAAAGGGCCAAAACAATTGGGGTGGTGGCCTTTATAACTGCCGGACTTTAACAGTCCGGCAGTTTTTCTCTAATCTGATCGGGTTTTTCTTTTTATACTGTTTTTTAAAGAGCCTATTCCTTCGATCTCTACAGTCACATTATCATTTACATTCATAGGGCCGATCCCTGACGGGGTTCCGGTGGAAATAATATCGCCCGGATACAACGTCATAATCCTTGAAATAAAAGAAACCACAAAATCGGTTTTAAAAATAAAATTTCCGGTATTGGAATCCTGTTTTATTTGGCCGTTCAAATAAAGTTTTATTGATAAATTATCAGGGTCAATATCATTTACAATAAACGGCCCTATCGGACAGAACGTGTCGAAAGATTTTGCCCTCGTCCATTGGCCGTCTTTTCTCTGGAGGTCGCGGGCTGTGACATCATTCAAACATGTATATCCGAGGATATTTTCTTTTGCTTCCGCGGGTATTATATTTTTTATTCTATTTTTAATGATTATCGCCAGTTCCGCTTCGTAATCGAGCTGGCTGACAGAGTCAGGATAAATAATATCATCCTCCGGCCCGATAACGCTTGTAGAAGGTTTTATGAAAATAACAGGTTCGTCGGGCGTTTTAAGGCCCATCTCCTTCGCGTGATCCGCGTAATTTAATCCCACGCATACAATCTTGCTTGGCAAAACAGGCGCTAATATTTTAACTTCATCGATATTAAACTCTTCATTAATAACTTTAAATTCATTAAAGATATTGCCTTTTATAACCTTTATTTTACTATTAAATATTTCACCGTAATATATTTTGTTGTTTTTTACAAAACGCGCTAATTTCATTGAGGCCTTTCTAATTTTATATTTGTGTATTTTAGCTTTTATATAATATTTATTCAATATAATATTATTTATATTTTTCATAATTATCTTGACAATACATTTCTTTTATCGTATTATTTGAATATTACAATATTCTAAGGAGGGACCAAGTGCCGATAAATTACAAAAAAGACAGTGAAATACTGAAGGCGATAGCGCATCCTGTACGTTTACAAATGGTCCGGGGGCTTTCATGTAATGAATGCAATGTGAATAAAATAGTTGATAAATTAGGGATTCCTCAATCTACGATCTCTCAGCACTTATCTGTATTACGTAAAGCCGGTGTTATTACGTTCAGGAAAGAAGGCGTTAAGACGTGCTACAAAGTAACAGATGAAAAAATAAAAGAGATTATTAACATTCTCAATAAATAAAATAAACGCCCCCTGGCCCCCTCTTTGTAAAAGAGGGGGAAATAGGAGGAGTTCAGGAGATAGCATGAAATTATTAATAGTCGGAGGTGTCGCGGGCGGGGCCGCCGCGGCCGCAAGGGCTAGAAGGCTGGATGAAAAAGCGGAAATAATTATCTTTGAACGCGGGGAATATATCTCATTCGCGAATTGCGGCCTGCCCTATTACGCCGGGAATGTAATCAAAGAAAGAGATTCATTAATTCTTCAAAATCCTGAAGGTTTCTCAAAAAGATTTAATATTTCTGTAAGGATCAACAATGAAGTGATCGGAATAAACCGGGCTGACAAAAAAATAACTGTTAAAGATCTGAAGTTAAATAAGGAATACTTTGAATCTTATGACAAGCTGATCCTCTCTCCCGGCGCGAAACCCATAATCCCGAATTTCAGCGGAGTTGTTCCCGGTGATCTTTATGTTGTCCGGAACATTCCTGACATTGATAAAATTAAATCAAAATTAGATAAGAATATTAAAAGCGTTTCAATTATAGGCGGAGGTTTTATCGGGCTTGAAATGGCTGAAAATGTTATTAAACTTAATATTGAAACCCATTTAATAGAAAAGCTGGATCAGGTAATGCCTCCTTTTGACAAGGACATGGCAGTTATCCTTCAGAGGGAACTCGCACATAACGGCGTAAAACTGCACTTAAACGAGGAAGTTGAAAATATTGAAAAAAATAATAACGGATTTATTATTCAAACTAAATCCGGCTCACAGATACAATCCAATATGGTGATTTGCGCTATAGGCATCCAACCGGAAACCGGTTTATTCAAAAAAGCGGGCCTTGAAACCGGTGTAAAAGGCGCCCGCGTAAACAACAGGATGCAAACCAGCGATGAAAATATTTACGCTGTAGGGGATGTTGTTGAAACTAAAAATCCTATTACAGGAGAATACTGGCATGTTCCTTTGGCTTGGCCGGCCGCGAGACAGGCACTTGTCGCGGTTAATAATATATTCGGCATAGAGGATTCTTATTCAGGAAATTACGGAGCTTCGATCGTAAAAGTATTTTCTTTAACCGCCGCTTCATGCGGAGTCAGCGAAAAAATGCTTTCAAAAACAAACTTGAAATATGAAAAAATTTATACCCACCCTTTCAGCCATGCGGGTTATTATCCCGGCGCCTCGCAATTATCATTTAAGATCATTTACAATAAAGACAGCGGCATAATTTTAGGCGCTCAAATAATCGGCCAGCAGGGTGTTGATAAATATATGGATGTTTTATCAATGGCAATAAAACACAAACTGACCATGTATGACCTGTCTGAATCGGATTTTTGTTATGCCCCTCCCTATAGCTCTGCAAAAAACGCGCTGAATCTGGCAGGTATGGCAGCAGTCAATCATTTACGGGGTATTACCAAAATCCTTCATTGGGAAAATGTTTCCGAAAATGATTTTCTTCTTGATGTTAGAACTACCTTCGAATATAAAAATGGTACCGTAAAAAACGCTCATAATATTCCTATTGATGATCTGAGAAAAAGGCTTAATGAAATCCCGAAAGATAAAAGAATACTGGTTTTTTGCCAGGTCGGGGTAAGGGCTCATAACTCGGTAAGAATCCTGGTGCAAAACGGTTTCGACGCTTATAATCTGTCCGGCGGGTATAAAACATACCTGAATTACAGAGATTCAAACAGTTCAAGCCGTTCAAACAAATCAAACGGTTCAAGCAGTCCCGACAAGGAAATAAACGCCTGCGGCCTGCAATGCCCCGGCCCTATAATTAAACTTAAAGACACTTTAAACGGCATGAAAGACGGCGAAACCGTAAAAATTATATCAACAGACAAAGGTTTTATCATGGATCTCCCTCACTGGTGCAAAGCTACCAATAATACACTGCTCGACATTGAAAATAACGATAATATGATCGAAGCCATAATCCTAAAGGGAACCGGCAGTACTAAACTTTCTAAAGATATCCCTTTAAAAAATGACAGGAAAAGCACTATCGTTATATTTTCCGGCGAGCTCGATAAAGCAATGGCTTCTTTTATAATCGCAAGGTCCGCGGCGGCTGTCGGAAGAAAGGTAACAATGTTTTTTACTTTCTGGGGGCTTAATATGCTGAAAAAGCACGACAAACCCAAAGTCAAAAAAGATATTCTTTCAAAAATGTTCGGTTCAATGATGCCGAGGTCCATTTCAGCTCTTTCTCTTTCAAATCTGCATATGCTCGGCATGGGAACAAGCATGATGAAGTATGTAATGAAAAAGAAAAATGTGGAAAGCATAGAAACCATGCTTCATGAAGCAAAGAAAGACGGGATAGATTTAGTAGCCTGCTCCATGAGCATGGATGTCATGGGTATTCATGAAAACGAGCTTATTGACGGCATTAAGATCGGCGGAGCCGCGTATTATATCGGAGAGATCGAAAGTTCAAACCATAACCTTTTTATTTAGTTACAGTCCAAGCCTCTTCCATATCTCTTTCACAGGCTCAACTTTATTCAATGTGAAAAAATGAAGGCCGGGGGCTCCGCGTTCCAGGAGGTCCCGGCATTGTTTTACCGCGAATTCTATGCCGGCTTTTTTAACGGCTTCTTCATCATTTTGGATCGGCTTGAATATATCATGGACTTCCTGAGTTATTGTCGCACCGCAGGTATTACAAAATTTAATTAATCCTTCGTAGCTCGTTATCGGAAGTATGCCTGGAAGGATCCGCGCGTTTATATTTTTCTTTTTCAGCCTTTCCAGATATTCCGAATACATCGCGTTATCAAAAAATAACTGGGAAACTATGAATTCGCCGCCATGATCCATTTTAATTTTCAGGTATTTTGTGTCTGTCTCTTTATCAGGGCAATTAATATGCCCTTCGGGAAAACCCGCGACACCGATGCTGAAATAATCTTTATGGTTATTTTTGATGAGGTCTATCAGTTGATAACAGTATTCAAAACCGTCGCCAGCCGGTTCCCACTTTTCCACGCCCTTAGGAGGATCGCCCCTTAACGCCAATATATTTCTAATGTTGTTTTGCCTCATCAGGGCAAGAATAACTTTTAATTCCGACTGGCTGTGCCCAACGCAGGTAAAATGATGCATCGCCGTTAAGCCAAACCTCTTTTGAATCTCCCTGCAAATATCCAATGTCGCCCCGCGCGTCGAACCGCCGGCACCGTATGTCACCGACACGAAATTCGGATTAAGCCCGCTTAACTCTTTAATCGTTTTATAAAGATTTTCCAGCCCAACCGGTGTTTTCGGCGGAAAAAATTCAAAAGAAAATGTTTTATTTTTTTCTTTAAAAATGTCTGTTATTTTTTTTATCATCTTTTACCTTTCATAATTATCTTCTATTTTTTCCTTTTGATGAATTTTACTATTTCCATCGCCCAGAGAGGGAAAGAGGAGATCAGGATCACCAATCCCAAATGAGTCATTGATAATTGCTCTGTCTTAAATATCTTATCAAAAAACGGGATATATACGACCATCATTTGCAGTAAAAAAGATATGATTGCCGCTAACACTAATTTTGAATTGGTAAATATGCCCATTTCAAATATTGACCTTGTAGTGCTCCGGCAGTTAAATGAATGGAACAACTGGCTGCAGGAAAGAACGATGAACGCCCCTGTTCTCGCGTAAATAAGAGATCCTTTCGCGACATATAATAAAAAAATAAACGTTGATAAACTGCATAACGCGATAAATAAACCCTGTAGTACCATCGTAATTGCTCTTTCTTTGTTAACTATCGATTCGTTTGCGGCAAGCGGCGGGCGTTTCATAATATTCGGATTAGCAGGGTCAACTCCCAGAGCGAACGCGGGAAGGCCATCTGTAACAAGATTAACCCAAAGAATATGGATAGGAAGCAAAGGAATCGGCAAGCCTGAAACAGACGCTATGAACATAACAAATATCTCTCCCGCGTTACATGACAGAAGGTACAAAATAAATTTTTTGATATTATCATAAATGCCCCTTCCCTCTTCAACAGCCGCCACGATGGACGCGAAATTATCATCCGTAACTATCATACTGGCTACTTCTTTTGTCACATCGGTACCTGTGATCCCCATCGCGACCCCGATATCAGCCTCTTTTACCGCGGGCGCGTCATTCACCCCGTCGCCTGTCATCGCGACTATCTCTTTAAGTTTTTTCCACGCGCGGACAATCCTCAGTTTATGCTCAGGGGATACTCTCGCGTAAACTGAAATATTCCTTACTTTTTTGCTGAATTCCTCTTCGCTTAATTTATCCAGTTCCTCCCCTGTAAGCGCGATGGAATCCTCATTAAAAAATCCTAATTCTTTCGCGATAGCTACCGCTGTGTTTTTATGGTCTCCGGTGATCATTACTGTTTTAATACCGGCATCCTTGCATTCTTCCATCGCCTTCTTAACCTCAGGGCGGGCAGGATCAATCATCGCCGCCAAACCCAGAAATATCATATCTTTTTCAATTGATTTCGCGTCGATCTTCGGGGGAAGGGTTTCCAGAACTTTATACGCAATTCCTAAAACCCTCATTGCCTTTCCAGCCAATTCGTTATTTATTCTGTCTATCTTTTCACGGCCTTCTTTTGTTAATAATCCAACTTTTGAACTGTTTTCAATATAAGCACATCCATTTATAAGTACATCCGGCGCGCCTTTAACAAAGGCAAAATATTTATGGTCGGTCCGCCTGATAACGGTCATTTTTTTCCGCTCAGAATCAAACGGTATTTCATCGACAAAAGGATATTCTTCTTCTTTCTCTTTTTTCCAGATATTCGCTTTACCCGCTAATGTTAATATCGCTCCTTCAGTCGGATCTCCAATAATTTTATAAATGTCATTAACCTTCGTTAATTGAGCTCCATTGCATAACACGCCTGATAATAATGTTTTATTAAGCCCGGGAAAATCCGAAGCATTAATTTGAGTATCTTCAAGCGATAAATTACCTGTGGGCTCATAGCCTATCCCGCTGACCTTGAATAATTTATCATCCGCGAAAACCATTTGGACCGTCATTTCATTTTTTGTCAGCGTGCCTGTTTTATCAGAACATATTACAGTAGCGGACCCAAGCGTTTCAACTGAAGGAAGTTTCCGTATCAAAGCATGACGCTTTACCATTCTCTGAACGCCCAATGCCAGTGAAATTGTAACGATAGCCGGAAGCCCCTCGGGAATAGCCGCAACCGCGAGGCTCACAGCAGTTAAAAATAGATCTAAAACTTTACCGCCGCGCAAAAGTCCGATCAAAAAAATGATCCCGACCAAAATAAAACAAATATAAACTATCCATTTCCCGAATTCGTCGAGCTTTTTCTGCAAAGGCGTGGATTCATCTTCAATGCTCTGAATCATTCCGGCTATTTTACCAAGTTCAGTTTTCATCCCGGTTTCTACAACTATCGCCCTGGCCTTACCGGCCGATACAAATGTTCCCATATATATCATATTTGCCCTGTCGGCCAATGGAACATCTTTTTCTTCCAGGGCTATACTCGTTTTCGACGATGGAGTAGACTCTCCGGTAAGAGATGCCTCCTGAACGGCAAAATTCGAAGTCAACCATACAATACGGCTGTCCGCGGGCACATTGTCACCCGCCTCAAGTTCGATCAGGTCACCTGGAACCAATTCTTTAGAAGGTATAACACAATTCTTCCCATCCCTGATAGCTTTTGAATTGGGGCTGGACAATTTTTTTAAAGCCTGTAATGATTTTTCAGCGCGGTATTCCTGAACAAAACCCAAGATCGCGTTTAAAATAACTATTAAAATTATTACAAACGCGTCAATCCATTCCTTAAGAAATCCTGAAACCAGCGCCGCGGAAACCAGAACCCAAACAATAAAATCTTTAAACTGATCCAGAAAAATACCAACAGGGCTCCTGCCTTTAGCTTCTTCTAATTGGTTATACCCGTATTTATCAAGCCTGTCTTTAATCTCCCGCGAAGAAAGCCCGGTTACCAGATCTGTTTTTAATAGTTTTACTATTTTATCTTTATCTAACTGCCAATAATTTATATCCTCAGCCATAGGCCTCCTTAATTCATACCATTTAATATTGATGTATTTTACCATAACAAGTTATTAAATTATTATAAAATATCCTTGACATCAGCATAAATTAGTAGCAATATTAATATGGAAGTGAAAATTAAAATGATTAAAAATCAGTATAAAATTTTTATTATTTTAATAATTCCTGTTATATTTTTCCATTCAGGCTGCGCGACCTTTAAGAAAGATACGCCTGATTCTTATCTTACGCAGGGAAAATTAAAACTGGAAGAGAAAAATTATTTATCCGCGATATCTTACCTGCAGGAAGGTGAAAAAAAAGATACTAAAAATAAATTAAAACCTGAAATCTTGTTCCTCATTGGAGAAGCCTTCTTCCAACAATCTATTGAATATCATAAAACTATATATCTATTTACTGAAGAAGCAAAAACAATTTATTTTAATTACCTGAATACCAGCCGGAAATATTTTGAAAGAGTTATCAAAGAGTATCCTAAAAGTATTTTAGCTGGTGATGCCCAGTATAATATAGGAGTATCTTTTGACTGGGATGAAATGGGCGGAGTAAATGATTTTGAAAAGGCTGTAACTGAATACCAGAAGGTTATTGATAATTATCCGGGAAGTTCCGCGTACCCAAAGGCAAAATCCAGGATCGAATTAATAAAATCAATTCACGACAATATGAAAGACTCACCCCACGATATTGAAAATATTGAAAAACCCTGAATTGCATCTTGTTCAACCGCTAAAAACTATTTGTCCTATAATAAATAAGACATAACCGCTGATTAGAATAATGCCTTCAGCTTTTGACACGGCTTTTTCGGTAAGCATAAAAACAAATAACACGGAACTCATTACCATAACAGCCGGGATATCAAACATAATATTTTTATGAGTAATAGCCACCGGAGAAAGAACAGCTAAAACACCTAAAGTAACAAGCAAAGTAAAAACATTGGAACCCAAGGTTTCCGATACCACAACGTCGGTCATCCCTTTTTTGGTAGCATGATAGGCCGCCATAATATTGGGGATCGAAGGGCCGATAGCGCCGATCGTCATACCTATAAACCGCTCATCAATATTGAACAGACCAGATATATTTATAAGCTCTGAAGTAAACAGGTGCGCGCCGGCCAAAAGCAGCCCTAAACCCAACGTGAAAGCGATCCATGGTGAACGGATCTTGCCGAAACTGAAACCAAGAAGGTCAAGTTCTACCTCGATTTCTTTAAGGCGCTCTTCTTTCGGTTCAGACCGTTCCCGCTCCTGCAAAAGTACATTTATTAAATAAGGAATAAAAAGGAGGAAAAAGGCAAACCCTTCTATACGCGATATCTTACCGGTAGACCCTACCGCAAAGATAAGCACGGGAACAATAATGGAAAAAATACCATCGCGTAAAATAATCGTAGTGCTCACCTGTAACGGCCTGATAAGCGCGCAAAAGCCGGTCATAAGGGCGATATTGCATATAACAGAACCCAGCGCCACACCAAAACTAAGCGGGGCATGCCCTTCAAGAACACCGATTATAACTATCAGGATCTCAGGCAAACTGACAGAAACCGAAACAAGAAGCAATCCAACTCCAATACGCGATGTCCCAAGTTTCCGCGCGATCGGAATAAGCGAATCAGTAAACCAGTCTGACCCTTTACCAATCGCAATAATACTTATTATAACCAATAATAAACTTAAAAGAATTTCTGTCATATAATAGTTGAATAATAGCACAAAACACAAACATTTTCAAAAACAAAAAAGGCACTCTTCTCTCAAAATCCGGAGCAGAATGCCTTTATAAATACTGGTAGAGACAGGTTTAAAACCTGCCCCTGCCTATGAATTAAATAATTGTTCCATACTTAGATAACGTTCGCCGGTATCCGGCAAAATTACAACAACAGTTTTACCTTTCCCCAGATCCTTCGCGACTTTTAATGCCGCAAAGGCTGCCGCGCCCGCGGAAATACCGACAAATAAACCCTCCTCCGCACAAAGGCGCCTTGCCATCTTAAACGCATCCATATCCTTTACTTTAATTATTTCATCGATCAATCTTTGATTTAAAACTGCAGGTACAAATCCGGCTCCTATTCCCTGAATTTTATGAGGCCCGGGCTTCCCGCCTGAAAGTACAGGCGAATTTTCAGGTTCCACCGCCACTATCCTGGCATTAATCTCGCTGCTCCGCAAAATATCTCCAACACCTGTCAATGTTCCACCCGTTCCGACACCGGCAACAAAGGCATCTATTTTTCCATCCAAAGCTTCAATAATTTCTTTTGCTGTAGTTAATCTATGGATCTGCGGATTAGCAGGATTTTCAAACTGGTTCGGCATGAAACTGTCTTTTGTATTCTTAGCAAGTTCTCTTGATTTTTTTATCGCGCCTGACATTCCTTCCACACCGGGCGTTAAAACAATCTCCGCTCCGAACGCTGTCAGGATACGCCTTCTTTCAATACTCATTGTTTCCGGCATCGTTAAAATTAAATGATACCCTTTTACCGCGCAAACCATCGCGAGGCCGATCCCTGTATTTCCGCTGGTAGGTTCAATAATTGTCGTACCTTTTTTGACCAATCCCTTTTTTTCCGCGTCCTCAACCATAGACAGGCAAATCCTGTCTTTTACTGAACCTGCAGGATTAAAATATTCCAATTTACCGTAAACAACCGCCATCCCGTCTTCAACAACTTTATTAAACCTGACCATCGGTGTAGAACCGATCAATTCCAAAATATTATTGGCAATTTTTCTTGACATGAGGTCTCCCTTTTCCTTTTATTATACAGGTCTCTCAATTAATGGTTTAAATTTATCATTCAGATCAAGCGTTCTGACAGGAGCGCCTAAAAAGAACTTGCCTTCTTTTATCCAATCGGCTAAAACCCCTGCGATCTCTCTTGCCTTCGCGTAACTTGAAAGCGGAGCTGTAGGAATATCCTTACCATTAAAACTTATCTTCCCGCTCTTTAACTGGGCATAACTGATTTCCCCGTGAGATTTAGCGACACCCTGCGGATAATCAAAACCATAATCAACGATCTGGGTATAAATATCTTTATCTGAAATTGCCGCGTACTTCAAAATTTCTTCATTCAGGATCGGTATAGGAATCCCAATACCCACGATCAGCGTTGTTCCATATTTTTCAAAAGAAGCGCCCTTCAAATAATGCGTACTCATTTCTTTAAGATTTCCGACTACTGCTATAGTACCGGCCGGGCTCCGGGGTACTCCATTTTCTCCCCTTTTTGCTGTCGGACTATGCTGGGTCCCTTCCCAGTAGACATAACCTTGCGCTCCGCCGAGAAATATCCTTGTCCCAATACCAATAGTTTTATAAAAAGGATCTTTTAACAGCGGGCTTAACTGCCCCGCGCTGCAATAATTCGCATTACCGGCATTGGCTTTCAATGTTCCCATATAAGTATGAATCACTTTATCGGATAAATTAATCGCGCAGTTATAATTCTGGTACGCGTTTCTCGGGTTTGTAAGCACTGCTTGATTCATGTCCTTAAGATTTATCAGTGTTTTTAATTCCTTTCGAGGGTAACAATCAGTTCCATAAGCAATAGCTTTTAATGTTACATCCTTTCCTGCGACTAAATCCTCGATAACATGGCCGCCGCCGTATTCAAATGTCCCCGGGTCATTATCCGGTACCTCGGTAGCACCTATATAAATATCCACAGCGGCTAATCCCGCGTACGCGCTTACATCATTCAACCAGGCCTTCTGCATCTTTATTTTAGGTTTACAATGGCCTGTATTCAAAAATGCCCCGCTTGAACACATTGGCCCAAAGGTTCCGGTAGTAACTACATCTACTTCCTTCGCTGTTTTTGCCAATCCGTGCGCCTCCACCATTGCAATTACTTCTTCTGCTGTTACTACAACCGCTTTTTTCTGCCTGATCTTCTCATTAATTTCTTCATAAGTTTTAGTTACCATATTTCATATCCTCCTAAATTATTTAGATTTTCATAGTCTATCATCTATATATATATTGTAGACTTTAACATACCTGAAACTTTTTGTCAAGTGTTTTTTGTATAACTCCACGGAACAAGCTTAACCTCTCCCCAGCAGCCCATTTTATCATCCTTAATTATTACCACACCTAAAAGGCCTGATATTTTTTTTGCCTCTTCTATGCCGGTTAAAATATCATCCTGAGTTTTTACAATATTACCCACCGCCGTAGCGGCCGCATCGGCTAAAATCGCTGACCCGGAAATAATTACCACCGCGTCGGCCTTACCGAAACTTAAAGAATGACCTACTGTGCCTGAAGAAGTACAAATTCCTAAAGGGGTGGAATGCGGCTGTATCTCGATCGCGATCTTATTGCTCAAAGGTGATCTGCCGGCATAAATCCCGACAGTTCTTATCTTTTTTGAATTAAAAAAAATATCTCCCCCGTTTTCAATAATAAACTCCGGGCTTAAAGGCAAAATATCAAGCCCCACAAATTCCGAAACTGCCCCCGCAACGCTTGCCATCGGGCCCACTCCAACCTGCGAACAAATTTTTGACATATTCTGAACTATATTTGGCGCGAAGTTATCCGGCTTATACGGCTCAAGAGTAGTTTTAAAGACCGGGTATTCTTCAATATATTTTTCGATCTGATTTCTATATTTTAAGATCGAGCTCATTACTTCTTTAGATAGATCTTTTTCCGCCATT
Organism: bacterium; assembly: GCA_028719205.1. Lineage (GTDB taxonomy): Bacteria > JACRDZ01 > JAQUKH01 > JAQUKH01 > JAQUKH01 > JAQUKH01. The sequence continues at coordinate 1,745 of JAQUKH010000046.1, read as the reverse complement.
ATTAAAAGATCCGTCTCTTTCACGGAAACCGAAAATTTCAGCAGATCATTTGTATTTACAAGCTCACGGTAAGTCCGCTCTTCATATTTAATGTTCTCAGGATAATAATTTTTCATCATTTTTTTTTATCCATCCCCCGCCGACAACTACATCTTTTTTATAAAAAACTACTGCCTGTCCGGGAGTTATCGCGCGCTGAGGTTTTAAGAATTCAACCCTTGCCCTTTTATTATCAAGAGGGAAAATCTCCGCTTTTTCTTCTTCAAATTTATACCTTATCTTTGCCTTTACTGAAATCGGGCCTTCTAGCTTATCTATCGCCTGCCAATTAACCTTTTCAGCTATGAACTCCTTCTGATATAGATCCTCATCCTTTCCCACGATTATTACATTTTCCTCCGTATTGATCTTTACGACATATAAAGGATGCGGTGAAGAAATCCCGAGCCCTTTTCTCTGTCCGATCGTATAACGATAAATACCCTTATGCCTGCCCAATATTTTGCCATTAATATCCAAGATCAAACCTGCTTTTTCTTTCGCGTGGAAATGCTCATTTATAAATTTTGGATAATCATTATCAGGGATAAAACATATTTCCTGGCTTTCTTTTTTTTTTGCTGTTATAAGCCCGTTTTCTTTCGCTATTTCCCTGACCTCTTCTTTTGTAAGATCCGCCAGCGGGAAAATAACATGTTCAAGCTGATCCTGAGTCAAGGAAAATAGAACATAAGACTGGTCTTTCGTCTTATCTTTACCTTTTTTAATCGCGTATCTTCCCGTTTTCTTATCAAAATAATTTTTCGCGTAATGCCCCGTCGCGATATGATCTATCCCCTGCGCCTTCGCGTAATCCAGTAAATATCCGAATTTCATTCTTTCATTACAAATGATACAGGGATTGGGCGTAACTCCTTTCAAATATTCCCTGCAGAAATAGTCCATTACATCATTTTTGAATTCTTTCACAAAATTAACGGTTTGGAACGGTATTTTCAATTGGGACGCGATGCGGCGGGCATCAATTATATCATCAGGTGAACAGCAGCTTTTATTCACCTGGCACTCATTTTCATTATGCCAGATAAGCATTGTTATCCCGAAAACGTCATATCCTTTTTCTTTAAGCAAAAAAGCGGCGACTGAACTATCCACACCCCCGCTCATCGCGATAACAATTTTATTTTTTATTATACTTTTATCCGGTTTCATTTTTTATCATTATAATATGATTACGAAAAAGCGGCAATAGATAAAATTCCATGATTGTGGTATGATTAATTAAATACAATTTAAGGAGATCCCATCATGAAAAATATCTGGATGATTTTAATTGTCTTTACTCTATTTGGCTGCGCTACTTCTTATCGGTCAAGAGGATTTAACGGCGGTTATTCTGACACACAGCTGGATACAAATGTGTTTCGGGTAACTTTCAACGGCAACAGCAACACTACCAGAGAAAGAGTAAATGATTTTACTTTACTGCGTTGCGCGGAAGTCGCGCTTAATAATGGTTTTGAGTTTTTTATAATTGTAGATTCCAGTAATTCCGCAACCTATGGAACTTATACCACACCAGCTACAACTACTACCCATACTGATGTTAATGTTTCCCATAATTATGCGCATGCTGATTCTGAAGCAACAACTTACGGCGGGCAAACTTTTATAACAACAAAACCCAGTTCAACCAATACCATAATGTGTTATAAGAATAAACCGGATATAAACGCTATGATATA
>JAQUKH010000045.1 GCA_028719205.1 bacterium | reverse complement strand
TCCCGGACCGGGAAACTGCAACGGCTACTGGAGAAAAATTAGGCGCGCCCGTTTTATTGAATTCAGGCTGGCACGTTTACCGGAATATGGAACAACTGCTGGAAAAGAAAACCTCCGACGCCAAAACTTGTCCCTTTACCTGTCCGTATTATGGTAAAGCTATTAAATATGAGCAAGGAATGCTTCCGAAGACTGAAGACATTCTTTCCCGAAGCATCAATCTGGCTATCGGGCTTAAAGACAAAGGAATAGGAGCCGCTTGGGGCATTGGTCCTCAAGCTACGATTGCTGAGGCGGAAAGAAAAGCGGATGAGTTTATGAATATTATGAAAAAGGTATAGTATGAATTCAAGAAAAAGAATATTGACAACGATTAAAGGAGGAAAAACAGACCGTATTCCGGTTTCTCCTTATATGTTCGGTGCCCTTGGCCCGGAGGTCCCATATAGGAAAGAACCTTATCCTTTCAGGAATGATTTATTAAATGAATTGATTGAAAAAACGGATATTATTATTCCAGCCCATGCCGTTACTCACGATTTTGATGTTATTACCGGCGGGAATATGGAATTTGAAAGTAAAGAGATAGATAATCAGAAACATTTGACATTCCATACACCGCAAGGAGATTTAACCCGAATTATCGAAAAATATAATTCGATATCCGCTACGGTGAAATTTCCATTCAAAGATGAAAACGATATTGAAAAATTCATGTCAATCCCCTATACCCCGCCTCAAATAGATTTGAGTAATTATAATTACTGGAAGGAAAAAATTGGCAATAACGGCTTAATAGTTTTAGGGATATATGGAAACGCCATTTGTTTTCCGGCGTCTTGGTTTTCTCCTGAAGAGTTTTGTCTAAATTGGGGATTGAATCCGGAATTGATAAAAAACCTGGTTGCGGTAGCAGCCGAAAGGATTAATAATCATGTAAAGCAGTTGTGTGAACTTGGCGTGGATGTCTTTCATATTGTAGGGGCCGAATATGCTACTACCCAACTGGGACCTGATGGATTTTATTCCCTCGTAAAAGAGTATGACAAAAAACTTATTGATATTATCCATAGTTACGGGGGTATTGTTCAATATCATTGTCACGGATGTATCAGGCGTTATTTGAAAGATTTTATAGACATGGGGATTGATCTGTTGGAACCCCTGGAAGCGCCGCCGTGGGGAGATACTTATATATCTGAGGCAAAGAAAATTACCGGCAATAAAATCTGCTTGCTGGGGAATCTGGATGATATGGAAATATTGGGTAAAAAAGACCAAGATGAAATCAGCAAAATGGTTCTGGAAATAATTTCAAACTGCAATACTGAAAAATTTATTCTAGGCGGAACCAGTTCCGGTGTTTTCCAGGAAAAAGCGGTACGTAACTTTATATATATTTCAGACATTATAAAGAACCTATAGGAAGTATTTTTATGAATATATTAGCGATAGGGGCTCACCCGGATGATTTGGAAATCTCTGGTGCCGGAACTCTTGCTAAATACCGGCAAAAAGACTATAATATCTATATGGTTTGTGTAACCGACGGCCGTTATGGCCGAACCTGCGAACCAAAAAAAATGATTGAGATAAGAAAAACCGAAGCATTTGAATCTGCCGCTGTTATTGATGCTGAGTTAAGATGGATGGGATATTCCGATTTGGGAATAGAGGAGAACCTGGCATTGAGAAATGAAATTGTTGAAATAATAAGAGAAATAAAACCTGAGGTAATAATCACTCACGACCCAAGTTCCTTTAATCCCGATCATAAGATGGTCAGTAAAACGGTATCCGAGTCTCTTATTCCCTGCATAACTACTACCCTGGAATCAAAATATTCTGCCTGTGAAAAAATGCCGATATTATACTTTATGAGTACGGTCTGCGGAACCGGATTTTTCCCTGAACAATACGTAGACATAAGCGATACTCTTGAAACTAAACTGGAAATGCTTTCAAAACACAAAAGTCAGCTTGAAGTTTATACGAAATATGAATCCCGCGACCTGCTGAAGTTTGTCGAAGCCAAAGCGTTTACCCTGGGCTTCAGTTGCGGGATCAAATATGCTGAAGGATTTAGAAAATTACATACCTGGGGACAGAATATCTCTAGGCGGGTATTGCCGTAAAAACAGAAATAATTATAAAATTCCGGAGATAAAATCTATTGTAAAAAAATACATAAACGGAATTAACCAACCCCCAAAGGAGGTGTTCGATGAAAAAAGCGAACATTGAAAAAAAACGGGAATTCACACTTGTCGAATTGCTCGTGGTGATCGGCATCATTGCGATTCTTGCGTCAATGCTGCTTCCGGCGTTAAACAAAGCTAAAGAAAAAGCGAAGGGGATTACATGTGCCAATAATCTAAAAACAATAGGACAAGGAGTTATAATGTATTCCATGGATTATAATGATTTCGTTGTATCCATTTCAAATAACAGTAGTGATAAATTGTTTTCCTTATTGTCTCCGTATATTGGAAACAAGCAGACTAATTACGGGAGCGACAATAAAGTAACAGAATGCCCTTCTTCGAATAACTATGTAGGATACGGTGGAAACTACAAGCATATTCTCTCATTTGGAGAAATTGGAACATGGCGAAAGATAAATGCATTTAAATCTCCCTCGCGGCTGTGTGCCATAATGGATATGTTTGATGACGCAAACCGGGCTTATGTACAATATTTTGGATGTTCAATTTGTACCGGGGGACAATATATTAACTTTCCTCATTTTGCCGGAAGCAATATACTATTTTTGGATGGTCGTGTTGCTGGGGATAAAAAGCCTAGTATACTAGCGAACAATGATGATATAATGGGACACGATTCATTTTGAATTTGTAACAGCTTGGAAAAGCTGAAATTAAAATCGGGGTTTTATGTAGTCTCAGAATTGAGAGAAGTGAAGTCGAATAAATAAAGAGAAAATGTAAAAAAATCGAGAAGGAATAGAAAAAAATGATAAACGCCGAAGATAAAAATGAAACGACCGGGAAAAAAGCTAAAAATTTTTCGACGGGAGAACTTAAAAATATTAAATCTTTACCAGAAATGAAAACAGATAGTAAATCAATTTTTTCATTAAGTGCCTTTGAAATATTTACTTTTATAGTATTATTAATAATATCGGCAAATACAATGGTAAATGCTTCCAAATTACCAGAAAAAGATTTCTCAGAAAATAATTTAATCAAAAATTCGGGTTTCGAAAATGGTCTTGGTAATTGGAAGCCCTTTTGTCGTCGTTATTATCATGGAGGTAAAGTTTCAATAACACAAGAAGATGTCTACCGCGGGGATAAATCCTTAAGAATAGAAGGAAAGAAAAATGATGCACACTTAAGTATCTATTACCTCATTGCTGAATGCAAAGAAAAATGTAAATATGACTTGAGTTTTTTTTACAAAACATCATGGGAACCTCATCCGGCGCTTACTATAAAAATAGACTTTAGGAACAAACAAGGTCAAATTATACGAAGAAAATTTTTTCATCCACGTTCTCCCCAAAAAAACTATGAGTGTTTTAAATGTGATTTTTTCTCCTCCCAGGGAGCAGCTAGTTTCTGTGTATGTATAATAGCTCAAGGGATAGGAACAACATGGATTGATGAAGTGAGAATTATTCCGGGAAAAATATCAAATAATATCAATTTACCATCTTCTGCGTATACTCTTGGAGCGAGTGCAGATTATGCTATTTGGTATGAAAACCCTATATCAAAAGTACCTTTCGAAATTTCTAATTTGTTCCTTGAAAAGTTAAAAAAGAAGGAGGAAATAAAAATATCTGCAGCCAAAGGAGAATATGAGCCATTTCAACTGGTTATTTCTCCATTAAAAAATTTAGGCAAGGTAAAAATTCAATTTACGGATTTGAAGAATAAAGAAAATAGGGTGATTTTGAAGAAAGAATGCCTTTCTTATAATCCTGTTGGCTATGTTAATATAACCAAAGTAACAAATAACTTAAACGTTTTAGGACTTAATGAAGATCTGCTCTTGCCAATTAATGAAACTGAAGTAAAAAAAGGGCAAAATCAACCATTTTGGATTACTATTAAAGTTCCATGTAATATAAACTCGGGAGAATACAACGGTTATATAAATATAATAACTGAAAAAGATATCCTTTCCCCCATTCCTCTGAAATTATTTATTTGGGATTTTGAAATCCCTCCCCAAAATCCTTTACCCACCCGCTTTTATTTCAATGAAAGATGGGCAAGGCGTTTCGATAAAAGGCCATTACAGGAAATAATGAATAATTTTTTTGAAAACCTTAAAGACCATAGAGTTGGAGGATGTCGCAGTTATTATGAAGAAAACTGGCCGAAATTTGAAATAGTACAGGATAATTTGAGAATAATAGATTTTACAGATTTTGATTCTTTCTTCGAACCAATAAAAAAATACAATCTAAATACATGTTATCCCATTCCTGGTATCGGCAGGCCTTGGGTATGGGGTTTCAATTGCGGACTATGGGAAGACAACGAAGGATGGTTGGGATATAAATTACTGACTCCGGAATTTAATAGATATTTTGAACAATACTGTCAACAGGTGGGGAAACATTTGCAAGAAAAAAAATTATTGGAAAAGTCTATTGCATATGTTTACGACGAACCTCTCCTTGGTGACTTTGAGAAAATTCGAGAACTAGGAAATATAGTAAAAAAAGGATACTCACGAATAATAACATTTGTAACAAAAACTCCCGAACCAGGTCTGCAAGGCCCTTTTGATATTTTTTGTGGTCTTTTTCCCGCTGCATTTGTTCCTGAAGTTGCAAGAGCCGCAAAGAAAAAGGGGCATAAGTTGTGGGGGTATAATTATCCGATGTCGCTAGAAATACCCTTATTGGCACATCGAATTTATACTTGGCAGGCATACTTGGCTGAACTGGATGGATTAATGTTATGGAATGTGAATAATTGGCGCAATCCAACCGTTTCTCCCTGGAAAAATCCCACACTCCGTAATAATGATAAGGATACAACGCCTGCGGGAGAAGCAATTGCTCTATATCCCCATCCTTCCGGCAATGGGCCTGTTGTCAATACCATAAGATGGGAAAATGTGCGAGAAGCGATGGAAGATTATGCATATTTGTGGTTGCTGGAAAGAGAAATTAACGGAGTTAAAGAAAAATTATCATTCCCGGAATTTTCAGCAAAGCAAAGAATTAGAGAAATCATTTTTCCACTGATACAGGACATTGATAAATATAGCGAAAATTCTGCGTTATTGTTCAAAATACGCGAACAGTGTGCACAGAATATTCTTGAAATGAAAAAATCCCCTTTGCTTCTTCTGGGCAGTAATCTACCAGAAAATACTCCTATAGCCGTTAATATTATTATGCTTTTTGGCAAAACCGAACAGGGAACCAAGATTACTATAAACGGACAATCAATTCCTGTTTCTTCTAATGGATATTTTGAGAAAGAACTTTCTTTAAAAGAAGGAAAAAATGAGGTTAAAATTATAGCCGAAAAGGATGGTAAAGGAAAAATATTGTATCGGAAATTTTTGGTGAAAAATGATAACAGTATAAATTTATTCAGCTCTAAGATAAACACATTAAAAGGAAAAGGTATTGACGTTCATGAATATGAAAGTCTTCTTAATAAGCTAAAAAATCATTATGGTGCAAGGGAGAAAGAACTCCTGGAAAAGGCAATAAAAAGAATCACGATAAAAGAGTTGGAAATCTTAATAGCATCAGAAAAATTATCCGCTCTATCCAATAAATCATATACTTTTTTATTAAAAAATGCGGAAAAACAGGCCGCTAAAGGAAATACTCGAAAAGTAAAATCTTATCTGGCACAATTGGGGAAAATTAAGAAGATGAATGAAACGAGCAAACTGCCATGTTCATTAGAAATCATAAACTATCATAATCACATGGCATATAAGCTCAAAAATTCGATCCTGGAGATCGTTGTACTGGAAAATGGAGGAAGGATTATAGAATTCAATGTAAAAGGCGTTCCCACCCTATATAAAAATCTGGAGAATCTTAACAAAAACTATTCAGAGGATATAAGAAGCAATTGGGATAAGCTGAAAAAGAAAGATTGGATAGATATAGGAGGCTATGAAGACTGGGGAGAATGGAAATGGATTTTAAGTCAGTTGGATTGGGAATACGAAATAATAAAACTGGAACCAGAAGAAATCATTCTTACTGCCATGATTTCAATTCCGGAAACACTAACTCCCGGGGCAAAATTTAAACTTGCAAGAACAATGACGCTTGAGGCACATCAGCCGTATTTAAAAATGGAGTATAAAATAAGTAATCCCGCGCCTGAAAGAGATCGCCTCTACCAACAAGATCCGTATCAGTATAATTTTCATTGGCGTGCCCATGCTGAATTCTCTATTGGGAAAACATCCGACAATGATTTTTTTGTTATCCCCTCACAGCAGACATTGCGTCACCAGAAATTCAGTTTAAATGTACCTGAACTTTTTAGTCAGTTCATAGTTTTAAATGATAATTATTTTGGTGCTTATGATCCAAAAGAGAAAATAGGAATTTTTAATGTTATTCCTCGAGAGATAAAAAACCTATTGTTATATTACAATAGTCTGAACAGTGCCGGACATTACAATTTAGAATTAATAAAATCTCCCTTAAAAGGTTTAGTAAAATGCAAGCCTTTTAATATTCTTCCAGGCGAAAATTTATCTTTTAACATTTATCTCATTGGAGTATCAGGCCATAATCAAGCCGATGCTGAGGATTTTATCTCAAAATTAAGTAATAAATTACAGTAATTTATAAATGGGAATATAAAAAATTATACGGATAATATAAAATATGTCAATAAAAAAATGGCAATACATGCAGGATTCATCTCTGACAATATTTAGCGATAAGTACACATCAAAGAACAGGTTCCCTTTCAATCTTGGTGCAACAGGTGTTTATAGTATTCCCTTAATGAAGAAATGTAAAAAATATTATAAACAAGCCCGAGCAGATGGATTGATAACAATACCACATCTGTCGTTATGTTTTGCTCCCGAGTGGCTGGAACAAAACCCAAATGAAAAATTGACCTTCTATTGGCTGTCTGAAAAAAGCAAGGCCAGTTCTCGTAACCATATGATTTCTTTAAGGACTAATGATAAAATGTTTTATCAGGTAAAAATGAAACCTGTTAATTATTTCCATAGCCCTAAAAAATATTGGCGTGTTTATGATAGGACTGATGGGCGAATATTAGATATTTCCGAATGGGAAACTGAAAACGGATCGAATGAGATGCAAATAAATTCTGTTGTATCTCATGTATATCAGGTTGCATATCTGGTTTATGATGTTGAACCCCAGAAAATACTTGATCCGGAACAATGTTACTTAAATGCTAATGGTTCCAGTGGTAATATCCCCCAAGTTGTATCCAACCCCAAATCACCCGCAAATCTTTTTTATACCGTTACCCCGCAAGGCTGGCCGGTACGCTCTAAACAAGCTGAAGCTGAAGATAGAATTTTTTATATTGCCAATCCTCTTTCTTTAGTAGTTCAGAAACATACGTTATCTCAAATTAAGTTATTTCTGGAAGAATGGAATGGTTGTATAGATGTAATCAGAGTGTTTTTATCGGCTCGTTATACGACATTTTTGGATGAAAAAAATAACCCCTACGGAGGCTGGGACGAAAATGGCGAAAAAGTACCAGGATGGAACTGGTATGGATATGGGCATTTCGCCAGTCCGGCAAATCAAGTGAGTTTTAAGGAAAAAACAGGTATTGATTTTAATATCGACTGGTTGACAAAAAGTAAATATGGGCAGATAAAATATCCACCTGCAGTTGAGTATTTGAAATGGGTTCATTTCGTAAACAAAGAAATAATAAATTACCATGTGAAACTCTCTAATCTTTGTGCCGAATATAATGTAAGGTTACAAACAAATATCGGAGATAATTGGATAGGAATAGAACCTTATCTAAAAAATTTTGAAGATCCCGCGTTCCATTCTATAGCAATGTATGGATTAGGCAAAACAGTTGCAAACAGGCAGTTGACAGGATTCAGTAATAAAACAAAGAAAGTATTAAAGATATGGTTTGCAGCGGAGGAAGGAGCTATTCACTATACCGGGAAGGGAGCTTTACAGCAGCTTATTTATAATTGGAATCATAGTAAGCGGGCATTCTTTACGAAATTTCCTGATGAATTACGTCTGGAAACTTTAAATGAACATGTGAATCCCGAACTCAAGCGGCTTGTAAAAAACATAGTTAACGAGTTTATCGAGTATAAAGGAATTATTGGAGGATGTAAAGTCTACTGCCATCCGATCAATATTTATATCTTAAATTGCTGGGGAAAATTGAGGACATGGACAGGATGGGGCGATGATGCGGGAAGATTGCAGAATATGATACAGGAGCATTTGGTTGATATGCCGTTTAACATACAATGGGTTTCTTTCCAGGATATTAGTAAAAAGGGAATACCGGAAGACTGCGATATTATTTTTAATTTCGGCGCTATAGGCACCTCGTGGAGTGGTGACTATATGTGGAAATTACCAAAGGTAAAATCCAGGATTGAAGATTTTGTTAAACACGGTGGCGGTTTTCTCGGAGTTGATGCACCAAGTTTTTACGAAGGGAATTTCATACTTTCCAATCTTTTGGGAATCAGTCCGATAAATGAAATAAATGCTGACGCGTCCCGGCAAGAGCTGAAAAAAGCAGAAGCGCATTGGATAACCCATGAACTTCCAGAAAAGATCAGTTTACAACGGGGCTTGAAGGTAAAACAAGATAATGGTAATCTCTCTTCTTTGTATTCTTGCGGTGATTCTCCAGAAGTTTATGTCAGGGAAGTTGATAAAGGCAGAGTCGGCTACCTTAACGGATACAGCAATGCACCGGAATATTATCAGTTGTTGAAGAAAATATTTTTCTGGCTTTGCAGAAAAGAAAATCTTTCGGAAACAATTCACACTTCCGAACCTGATGTGTTTCTGTATTTTTATAAACGGGAAAAAATTTTGATTGTTTATAATATGTCAAAAGCAAAGAAAAAGGTTAAAATACAGTTTGATTTGGAAATCCTTAATGGTAGAGCAGGAAACAGGTTTATGATGTACGATATTCACAACGGTCATAATATTTTTAAAGATCCAGTCAGTTACATGAAATTTAAAAACGGGATGAAAATTGATATTATGCCCTGGGAAGCCAAGTTTCTTAAAATAAAGTTAATTGATAAGTAAGGTAATTATGATTGAGTCAATATTAAAAAACATTGAAGTCAAAATAAATTTAGCTGACGGCGGGGTCACTTCAGGAAAACTTGTATCTTCCTCTAAAGGAAATATACATGTTATTGGTTGCTCTGTTGAACCTACGCAGATTATCCATCCGCTCAAGGGTATCGAATTCAAGGTCGGATCAATAGGAACAAAAAGTTTTCTTGGCTTTGCAGATGCACTCTTTTGGTCTTTTCCTGTAAGTTCCAGTTATAGCAATATTAGACTATATAATCTATATGATGACCAGATGCTGCTGAATTGGATATTATGGAAAAAAAGTAATACTTATGGAGTAATATTACCAATTCCCACACTCAATATGATTGGTAGAGTCAAGATAAATAATGCAGGTAAAAACCTATATATAAAACAGGAAAATATCATCGTTAATGACATGGAACAATACATTTCAGTAAAAATGTATTCAGGTGTAGCCGAAGAAACAAGCGGAAGCAGGAAATGTTTTATTTTGTCAATGGGTATTGACCCATATCGTGTAATAGAAGATTCTTTCCAGGAGTTCAAGGCAATAATGAACATAAAACCCAAAAGAATTCCCCCATTTGCCGATTATATTGGCTGGTGCAGCTGGAATTCATTTTATAAGAAGGTAAGCGCTGAAAACGTTTATAAGGCGCTTGATGAGTTTAAAACAAATAAATGCCCGGTAAAATGGTTACTTATTGACGATGGATGGGAAACGGAGGAAAAGCAACAGCTAACCAGTTTGCAAGTTGACAAAAAGAAATTTCCTGATGGACTGAAAAACTTTGTGAAAAAAATAAAAAACCAATACGGTATAAAATATTTTGGCATATGGCTACCAGTCACGGGGCATTGGAAAGGGCTATCCCCTAAAATAAAAAGTGCTAAGACCTATGCTACGGTACAAACCAACAGGGGAAATTTTCTTCCGCCTGCCAAGTCGGGAACCTTTTTCAATGACATTTATTCTTATTTCAGGCAAGAAGGTGTTGATTTCATCAAAGTTGATAACCTTAACGGATTATCTGAACATTTTTCTTTTAGAGAACCGTTGGGGAAAGTTTATAGAACTATCCTTGCGCAGTGCAGTAAAAATGCGGAAAAGTATCTTGGTAAGAATAAAATCATGGCCTGTATGAATCATACTCTTGAAATTATGGGCAACTTAAAAAACTGCGCAATTTTCAGAAATAGCGATGACTATTATCCGGAAAATGATTATATCAAAAGAACCGCATCCCATATTATTCAGAACGCATTCAATTCATTATGGATCGGTCAGTTTGGGGTTGCGGATTATGATATGTTTTTTTCAAGTCATATTACAGGAGAACTGCATCCCATATTAAGAGCGGTCAGTGGCGGTCCTGTTTATTGTACGGATCATTTAGGTGAACATGATTTTTCTATTCTCCGAAAATTTATTGATAAAAATGGTAAACTGTTAAAACCTGACGGCATGGGATTGCCGGCTAGAGATTGTCTGTTCAACAGATTGGATGAATATAATCGGGTAATTAAAATATTTAATAAATATGAGAATACGGGTATTCTTGCCGTTTTCAATCCGAATGACATGCAAAAGCTAAATTACACGGTAAAAGCAGATGATGTAGAAAAAATAAAAGGCGACAAGTTTATAATATGGTCTCATATAAATAAAACTTATCACCTTGTAACCAAAAAACAAAAGATAAAAATGGGCATAGATGCTTTTAGTGCCGAATTATTCATAATTGCACCGATAACTAATGGTTTGGGTATAATAGGAGCCGTAGACAAATATATATCTCCCGCGGTAGTGAAGGAGGTCAAAGTCAACAATAAAACATTATTCCTTAAAGTATCCGCAGGTAATGAATTTATGTTGTACTGTGATAAGGAAATTGAGAATGTCTATGTAAACAATAATAGAACCACATTTAAAAAAAGTAAAAACATTATTCATGTTGGGGATGAAAAACAGATAAAGGTTTTCTGTGGAAACGATTAATACCGCCCTGGAAAATCATTGAAATAATTCTAATTAAGCAAACTTTTATTAAAGGTATTTTACTATGGATCAACGGGAAAAAGTATTAAAAGCCCTGCAGGGAAAATCTACGGGGCCTGTATGGCTTGAGGTATATATTAACCATCAACTTGCCTCGAAATTGCTTAATTGCGAATTTACCGTAGATTGGGGTTACAACGGTCTTAATATAGATGAACATTTGCGTCCCCAAAACAATAAAATAAAAAGGTGGCACAAAGAAATTGATAATTGGTTTTTACTGTTGAAAAACTTGGGAATTGGCGCAATAGGCATGAACTTCTGGCCTCCTGTATTTGTCGAGATGCGTGAAGTTTCCCCGGGAAACTTTGTGGAAAGCAACGGCTTAATCAAATCTATTGATGATTTTGAATATTGCACAAAACAAGTACCAGATCCTCTTGTTGATTCGCGCTACCAATTAGCTCGTGAACTTATAGAACGCGCTCATGCTAAAGGTTTCGCCATTTTTTTCAATAGTGCATTTATTTTGGAAATAGTTCATCGAATAATCGGCTTTGAACGCTTTTGCGTAGGGTTATATGAAGAACTGGAATTCTTGGATTCAATATTCAAATGGTATTGTGAATACGAAGTTAAACTGCTTAGAAAGTTATGCAGCCTTAAACCGGATTTTCTGTGGATCAGTGATGATTCGGCATATAAAAGCGGTCCTTATATTTCTCCCGAACAATATCGGAGCATATTTCTTCCTTATTATCGCAGGTTGGCTAAACAGATAACTGTTCCATGGATATTGCACAGCGATGGTGATATCACCCGAATAATCCCAGACATGTTGACACTAGGCATGAATGGTCTCCACCCGCTGGAAAAGGACGCTGTAGACTTGAAAAATATTTCGGCTCAATATGGAAAGCAGGTAACATTGATAGGTAATCTTTCTGTGGACATGTTGCAACAGGCAACCCCGGAAGAAGTTAAGTTTGAAGTTGAAGCTATTCGAAGTATAACAAACGGAGTAAGACATATTTTTTCTAGCGGAAACAGCCTCGTTCGGCAAGTAAAACCAGAAAATGTCTGGGCAATGTCAGAGGAAATTAGACTACAAATGAATAGCCGAAGTGTAAACGTTTAGCACCGTGCAGAACACGGCACTAAAAACCCCCAAAAATATATTTTTTAGAAAAGGTAGAAAATATGAAAGCGTTCTTTATCGGGACCGCAGCATGTGTTCCAGGAGCAGGCGAAGAAGTTGCATCATTTTTAATAAACGACAATATTCTTGTGGATACCGGCTGGTGTAATGTATTAAAATTAAAGGATTATGGCCTTGCTCCGGAAAAGATTGAATATTTAATTCTGACTCACTTACATCAGGACCATTATCTGGGATTGCCCCAGTTCCTATTCTATCTTGGGATAGGGCAACTTACCGGTTCATACAAACAGAACAAACCATTAACAATTATCGGACCATCGGAGAAACTTCTCTATATTTTGAAAAAAACAGAAGAATTTCTTCAGCTTGACCATTACCCGGAACTTATTGTAAAGATAAATCCCTATATTCTTGTTCCCGGGAAAAACTATGAGGATGATAAAATATTATTGGAGACGATTCCGGCAAAACACCATTCCGGAGGCAGGATGGAAGATGCGTTGATTTGCAAACTGACGGATAAAACAGAATCCAGAACACTTTGTTTTACCGGGGATACATCTTATCATCCGCCGATCGCGGACTTTGTCAGGGGAATGCCGGTATTGATCCATGACAGTTGTCATACATCGGCAACGGATGCGGCAAATATTGCCAAAACGGCAAATGTAGGAAAACTGTATCTTATTCATCATCCCTCTGCTGATAATGACAAAAAGCTCCGGGAAGCTAAGGAAGTGTTTTCCAACAGTTTTATTTCGGAAAGCGGCAAAAGCATAGAGGTTTAAAATATATGGAAGAATTTTCATGCTGTTTATTGGGTACCGCTTCGGGTATTCCTACTAAAAAAAGGAACAATGTATCAATTGCCTTGAATGTAAACGGTACCTTTTATATTCTGGATGCCGGCGAACAATGTGCCGCATCCATGTTGCGCAATGAAATTGATTATAAAAAAATCCGGTCGGTATTCATTTCTCACCTGGATGTCGATCATTTTGCCGGTGTGCCGATGTTGATCAAGTCGATGATTTTGTGGGCCGCCAGGAAAGAACCCCTGAAGCTGTTTGTCCCTGAACATGCGATTGCTGATGTCAAGCGATGCTTACAAATGATGTACCTACTTGATGAAGTGTTGGGATTCCGACTTGAAATTTTACCGCTCAATAAAAACTTTATTTATAAAGACGAAAATATAACCCTGTCATGTTATAGCAACAGACATATAAAAAACAGGTTCCAGCACAATCCTGACATTATTGCCCAACACCCGAATTTACAGCAGGAAAGTTTTTCATTCTGTATTTCGACAAAAGGGGAAAAGATTATCTATTCAGGTGATCTTGCATTATTAAATGAACTGGATCCATTCATCGAAGATACCGATCTGTTACTTTCGGAGCTTGCCCATTTTTCTCCCGACAGTTTTTGTAAGTATATTTCTAAAAAGCGAGTAAAAAAGATAATATTCCTGCATCTTCATCCTGATTTGGATAATAAGGAAAAGGAAATACTTGCACTTGCAAATAAGTATGGTCTCAAAAATACCGAGATAGGTTTCGACGGAATGAAAATTTAATAAAACGGAGTTCCATGAAATCGTTTATAGGGAAAATGTCAGCAAACAACGCTCCTCTCAGTAATGGACAGCTTATGATTTTGCTGAAACAATATCGAACCGGGAAACCAATAGACCGCATACATTATGTTCTTTATCCCGATTATAGTAAGAGATCTTCAGTAATAGGAGAAGCTGGTATAGATACGCTTGTCAATGATTATGAATATCCAACAGTAAATTATGACTTTTACCAGAAAGGCGGTTATGTTGCGATAGACAGTGCAAGGTATATCGATGGATTAGGAAGTTACGAGGTAATAAGTCATCAGGGATTTATTCGCCTGCGAACGACTACTTGGGTTGATTATGACCATAATTTTTTTATAAGGAAAATAGAAGTATCGTCATTAAGGAAAAATTCAAGAAGGCGCGTAAAGGTCGTTCCGCGCATTAGTTTGATGGGAGAAATATGCAGTGAAAAAGATGGGGTTATCATAGCGGAAATTTTTAATAGTTCGCATATATATGCTGCCATGGCAAGTATCGTTCCTGTCAAAGGAGAAAAACATTATAACCATAGTAATTATTTATTTAAGCGAGAATCCAGCCAGGTCTGTGTTCCTGAAAATTTAGCAAGCGATGATTATTATATAGGGGAGGCGGATATTGACGAGAAAATACTTAATTGGGCTCCGGAATTAATAACACTTCCTAACCTTTCTTTTGAAACAGAGTTGGAAATAGGGAATTCATGGTCAACGCCGGTTTATTTGATTTGCGGGTTAGGCAAAGATAAAAACTCAGCTTATAAGAATCTGATAAAAGCAGAAAACAATCCTGAGGAATCCTTTGCCATAACGATGAGGAAATGGAAAAATTGGACAAATAAAGCGCGGAATCTGGAAATTCCGATAAAATTTAAAAATATAGAATACAAGATAACTCTTTCCAAGGTAATTATAAAAAAATCGTTGCAATGCAACGGTCTTGCTCCTTTTATCGGTTTTAGAAAATATCAGGGCAATATATGGGTAAGGGACAGTCTTTGGATATCCATGACATTCTCTAACCTGGGATATGAAGCCGAAGCGTATGGAATATTGAACAGCTTGTCGAAGATATTGGAAAAAGACGAAGATGGATATATATATTGCGTCTATGACGGCAAAACGACTACAAACATAGAAGATAAAAACTCAAAAGAATACGATTTCGCCGGCTTGATTATTTCCGCAGTTTGGTACTTGTATATAAACAGCGGGAAGCAGAAATACTTGGGAAAATTTAAGCCTCTTTTAATTCATTGCGCGGAATGGATATGTAAAAATCAAGATCATACCGGACTTATAAAACCATGTTGCGGAATTTGGGAATGTTTTACTCCTGTTATCCCGGGATTCCAATATGAACATATGGCATGGTCTTCCTGTATTTCTGCTTTTGGCTTAAAAACTGCAGCGGAAATATGTAAGATATTAAGTGAAAATGATCTTTCTAAAAAATACATGACAACATCTGTTCAAATACTAAACGCTGTAAACAAGCATATTGTAAGGGACAATGTACTATGCCGTTCGCTGGAATCCAATCACATGGATGCTTCTGTGCTGCTTTTTTTTACCTGGTTTCCCCTCTATGAAAAATCATCTCCCATTTTTAAAAATACCATAAAAATGATTGACTCCAAATTAAAAGATCATGCTCTGGGCGGTATATGGAGGCACGATGAGATGACTTATATCCGGGGAGACGGGCAACCTTGGATAGGCACAACACTGTGGCTGGTGGAAGCCTATGTATGTATGGGAAATATAAACAAGGCCGTAAATTATCTAAAATGGGTATTGGCTCATACAACCCAATGCGGATTATTTCCAGAAGCTGTCATGAGCAAAGAAATCATTGAGGGAGCCAGCATGTCAAGTTATGCTCATGGTGGTTTCCTTTCTGCACTTTATAGAATAAAAAATGTATTAGAAGGGTAAGGTGGTTTGGAGTCCAGATTTCGTTTTTAGTGTCTTTGTTTTACACTTCTATCATAAAAGCGTTTGTAAATCCCGCGCATAATGCGCGCGCGCGGGAACTTATTTTACGGGTTGCGGGCAAAGCCCGCCTTAATAGGTCATGTTTTCGATGGCGGCTTAGTTCAGCAAACTCAAATCCCACTTCGTAGCGGAAGCGAAGACTTTGAATATTTACTTTACTGACTGGAGTTTGATTTTTTAAAGATTATTTCCAGTCCGGTCTCCGCTTCCAGCTTGAGAAGCGACTGGTATGTTTCCCGGAGCGAATAAATCTTTTCTTTTTGAGCGTTCGTAAGCGTCATATCTGATACATCTTTTATTTGATGCTTTGTATGAGTATTTTACCGACAGGCGGGATCAGTTGTAATATGATTCGGCTTTTTTCCAGTTGCCGGGTAGCAGTTCATAGAGCTTAG
>JAQUKH010000044.1 GCA_028719205.1 bacterium | reverse complement strand
CAGGAGAGTAACAATTTCTTTTGCAATCGTTAAACCGCCAACCCCTGAATCCAGAATACCGATCGGTTGTGTCATAATCGGTAGATTATATCATTTATTGAATTAAAGTCAAAGGAAGATAGGGAGGCATTTATTCTGGCAGATACCGCAGCCGATCATTACCTTCGGGAATATTATCAGATTGTACAGAGCTTTAAAATATTTTATAATTCTAAAATCTCTTTTAATCCTTTTAAGGCATCTTTGATCGGGATAATCTCAATGTTATCCTGATGCATGCGTCTTTCGCCGCCGTAAAGAAAATAAGCTTTGGATTCGGGATAATCTCCTGAAAAGGACCTTAATCCCTTTAACATACCCGATGAAATTTTCCCGGTTCTTTTGATCTCAAACGCCTTTATTCCTCTGGCTCCATACAATACAAAATCCACTTCTACGTTATTTGACGTTCTCCAGTAAAATATTTTGTAACCCAGATTGAAATAATCGTTTATCGCGTTTAGTTCCTGGAATAAAAGTGTTTCAAGAGATGATCCAGAGGCCTCTTCCGGCATGTCAAGAGGCCCCATAGGCCTTAGTGTACGGTAAACTCCAGTATCAAAAAAATAAAATTTCGGATGTAATATTAATCGTCTTTTTGACCTTCTGCTGAATACCGGTATTCTGTACGCGATCAGTAGATCTTCTAATATCGTAAAATAATTTTCAACAACTTTACGTTCCACGGCGGATTCACGCGCGACTTCCGAAATATTTAAAATTGATCCTTGAGAAAAACTCGCCGCTTCAAGGAACCGGTAAAACGCGGACAAATTTCTTGTTAACCCCTCCGCCTGAACCTCTTCTTTCAGATAAGTCTGCACATAGCTTTCCAGATATCTTTTTGGATCCTTTTCCAGATACGCGCAAGGAAGATTTCCGTAAACCAGTGAATGGTCTAAATTAAAATCACCGCTTAATTCTGATACTGTTAAAGGATGCATCCATAGTGTCAATGCACGGCCTGCTAATAAGTTCTGTCCGGTCTTTCTTAATTTTCTTGCACTGGAGCCGGTCAAAATAAATTTATACTTATATTTTTCTATTAAGCGGTGAACTTCGTTTAAAACTTCAGGAACTCTCTGAACCTCGTCGATAATTATCCAATCCTTAAAATCCTTCGGTATAAAATTTTCTATCCTTTGAGGATTTGCCATAAGGTCATTAAAGAGTCCAGACTCTAAAAGATCCAGATAAATAGCAGATGGGAATTTCGACCTGACCCAGGTAGTTTTTCCTGTCCCACGGGGGCCGAATAAAAAGAAGCTTTTGTTTTCAGGTGGGTTTATATTTCTGGAATACATAACTCCATTTTACATAATATTTTGGAGTTGTCAAGTGCTATTTTGAAGAGCTCTTTTCAAATGTTTTTAAAAGAAGAAAATATTATGACTTAAAAAGATTAAATATTTTTCATTGAAAACGGATACCTTGTATCCAAATGGCCTGAAATAGTTTCTATTTCTTTTCCCTCGACAAGTATCTGGACATTTTTAATCTCAGAAAAATTGGCGCATAATGTATTTACTATCCCATAAACAGTCATGATTTCACCTGAACTTCCACCGGGATGATTCTTTATTAACTCTATACTAAAATCTACATAAGCAGTACCGTTTTTGTCAAGAAATACCTCTTTCAGGACTGTTCCTTCCGGGATAATGGGATCCAAATCTTTGTTTGAACCTTCTATCAGGGCTATAACCGCTTGTTTGACTTGGTCAATCCTTGAAGAAGTCCTGTATATCTCACGGGATTCAACAACCAAATGTTCATCATCGGGGGAAGAAAAATACAGGCTTATCTTCATCTTTTCATCTGATTCTTTTATCTTTGGAGCAGTTTCAGAATAAACAGGCTTAGCCGCATTTTTTGATCTTTTCGGTAAATATTTTAAAAAATAAATTCCAGCGCCTATCATCAAAATAATAATCAGGCCAAAAAAAATAAAATTAAAACCGCCGCTTTTTTTCGCCATTTATTTTTTACCTCCCTGGGCATCATATTTTGACTTAAAGGCAAGAACGCCGTTAAATACCTGCTGGGCATAACCGGCGAGCACACTTTCTTTCTTCATATTACTTTCTTCCTGTTTATTTGTAATAAAACCCATCTCAACCAGAATTGACGGAGTATTAGCTCCTTCCAAAACAAGAAATGGAGCGGCTTTCACCCCTCTATTTCTCATTGACAAATTTTTCTTCAGCTGTTCCCCCAGTATGCTTGCCAACACACGGCTTGTTTGAATATGTTCCGTCTGAACAATGTCCCAGAGCGTAAATTCAATATCAGACGCCTTTTTATCCTTTTTTTCATATTTAACAACTTCATTTTCAAATGCCGCTACCGCACGGGAGTCATCATCCATCGCGGCAGATAAGAAATATACCTCAATACCATTGGCATATTGACGACGGGACGCGTTAACATGAATACTGATGAAAAGGTCAGCCTTAGCATTATTAGCTATAGCCGCGCGTTTACGCAATGGAATAAATTCATCTCTTTCTCTTGTTAAAACTACATTTATCCCCAAGTTATTGGTTAATAATTTTTTTGCTTTTAAAGCGATTTCCAAAACAACATTTTTTTCTTTTAATCCCGTAGGCCCGATAGCCCCCGGATCTATCCCGCCATGTCCCGGATCTAAAACCACAGTATAGATCGCGGGCTTATTAGAAGGCAAAACAAGTGATTTTTTTTTATTATCATTTTTTCTGTCAATAGTGGTTTTTGGCTCAATAGTTGTAAAAACATCCTTTGATCTTAATCCGGCCTTTTTATCTGAAACAATAAAAGTTTTGTCACTTTTTTTATAATTAATTTCTTTTGTCAATAATTCAGGCAGTATTTTATTTATTACTTCCAGCGGTAAAAAATATTTTTTTTGCGCTTCTCTGACAGGTAAAGACAACTGCCTTATCTGGCTGCCTATCCTTACTTCATTACTGTTAATAAAAAAAGATACTTTTTTATCTTTATACGATAAATCTATTTTTTTCGATGTTAATTGCAGATTCTTTCCGAGAAAAAATATTTTCTGTAAATTATCAATTAAAATATATTCTTTGCCGTCAATTTTTTCCGATAATATTTCTTCGCGCTTTCCGCTTTCTGAAAAGATTATTTGATATTGATTCTCCTGCGCCAATACCAAACTGCTGAATAAAAGTATAAAAATAAAAACCTTATATTTCAAATTATTTATTCCTTTCACGGCTGGCCCTTTCAATTTCTCTATTCGCTTCCCGTTTTTTAACATCATCCCGCTTGTCATAATTTTTCTTCCCTTTTGCCAAAAACAATTCAACTTTAGCTTTGCCGCCTTTAAAATAAATTGAAACAGGGATAAGAGATAATCCTTTCTGTTCTGTTTTCCCTCTTAAACGCTCTATTTCTCCTCTGTGCAGAAGAAGCTTACGAACCCTTTTTGGGTCTTCATTATTACGGTTCCCAAATTCATAAGGGCTGATATGGCAATTATACAAATAAAGCTCATCCTTTTCCAGCCTGGCAAAACTGTCTTCTAAAGACCCCTTACTATCTCTTAAAGATTTTACCTCAGTTCCTTTTAAAACAATTCCCGCTTCCAGCGATTCCAACAAAAAATAGTTAAATTTTGCCTTTCTATTCTGGCAGACTATTTTCTTTTTTTCATCATCAGATGGTTTTTTATTTGATTGTTTCATGATTATTATCGACCAATCCCGCCCGATCCTTCAAATAAAAATTCCCCGCTGTTGCCGTAAAAGAATGATTATTTTAAGACCCTTGTTAACAACAGGTAGGTATCCTCTTGAATATTTCTTACCATATTCAAAGTCCGGATTCCATTTATTTTGGTGTTGAATCAAAATATATCACTCTTCTCGAACAAAGCAGGGAATATAATTTATTATAACTAATTCAATAACTAATTTCAAGATAATTTATCTATTTCTTCGCACACAAGCTTATAAATTGATCTTGATTTTTCTCTTATAAGGCTTTTGTTGCCTTGCTTTTCTGATTTTAATTTAAAATATTCATCAGTAATATTAACGGCCGATAAAATAGCTATTTTTTGGGGAGAAATAAGCGCGGATTTTTTGGACAGATCCTCCATTTTTTTATTTACATAGCCTGCAATTTCTCTTATATATTCAGGAGACTCTTTACCCTTAATAGTATATTCTGAACCATAAATATCAACTGTAGTTCCCTTTTTTATTTCTTCCATAATATCCCCCTATTGTTATAACCTGTATGAAAGTGATAAAGAATTACTTTTATAACTATCTATCTTCCCATAAAATATAGAAGATAAATAATCTAAAAACGCCGGTAAAGGCTTTTTCTGTATAATTATCTTTGGAACCCCGCTGATATTAGCTAAGGTCTTTGCAAGATCGATCGCGTCTTCAATATCGCCAAGCTGGTCCACTAAGCCATATTCTTTTGCCTGGCGGCCTGAAAAAATTCTTCCATCAGCGTATTTTTTAACTTCTTCTTTATCTAATTTTCTTGATTCAGATACTGCCTCAACAAACTGGTCATAAACATCATCAACTACACCTTTTAATATTTTTTGTTCCTCTTCGGTTAATTTCCTGACCGGAGACCCAATATCTTTATGGAGCCCGCTTTTCACAACCTGGATATCAACACCGACTTTTTTTATTAATTCCTCAAAATTTGCAAACTCCATTATTACTCCAATGCTTCCGGTAAGTGTCCCCGGATTGGAAACGATCTTATCCGCGCCGCAGGCAATGTAATACCCGCCTGACGCGGCTACATCACCAAAAGACGCGACAACTTTCTTCCCTTTTTTCCTGAGTTTTTTTAGCTCCGCATATATTTCCTGAGAAGATCCTACTTGCCCGCCCGGGCTATTTATCCTTAGAACTAACGCTTTAACACTATCCATTTCACTATAATGCCGAAAAAGTTTTAAAATGTGGCTGGAACTGACAATAGGGCCTTCGATCTCAATAATAGCAATTTGTTCATTATTTTTTCCAATGGCCTTAATTATGCTTTCATTTTCTCCAAACAAGAAATAAAAGAACCCTATTCCCAATAAAATACAAATTCCTGTTATAATAATTTTTCTGTAATTAAACATTTGTTTTACTCATTTTTCTTTTCAACATCTTTTTTAGTCTTTTTTAAAATATAAATTTCCGCGTTTTCCTTTTTAACTGTTTTAGGGCTTTTCCTTGTCTCAATTTCACGGATTATTTTTGAATCTTCATTTAAATATTGAATTGTATTTACTGCCTGCCACATGATATCAATGTCCGGCAAAAGCCCTTCCGGAGTGTCCTGAATACTTATCAATGAAAGCGCGGGTTCTCCGTTTTTCTCACTTTTCGTATATAAAAAATGAACATCATGCAGTGTGAAACAAAGATCGTCTGAATAATTTGGAGAAAAATCATTTGAGACATACCCGATATACGAACGGCCCGAAAATAAACTGACTTGAATATATAGTTTTTTTGAATTCATAATTATTTATATCCCAAAACACCGCCAAACCAATTGGCGTCTGAAAGAATTTTTATCCCCTGACTATTTGTTGCTGTTTGTTTTGTAAAACCGATTGCCAGGCTGTCAAACGTTTTTTTTGCTTCTAATTCAATAATACATATAACACCATCACCTGATACAGCACCTGCCTGCCCGGCACGGCTTATTCCGATATTTGGACCATTGAACAAAATGTTAGTTTGAGCTCCGTCTTTATTAAGAAACCCGCCCTCAGCCACTTTTTTAAAAATTATTTTGCTGCTATCATAATCAAGATCAAATGTTACTCCAAAAACATTATTTCCGCCACAAATATTCACATAAACCGACAAGATATTCGCGTTATCTTCTTTATAAACAATTCCAATATTCCCGGCTTCTAAATTTTGTTTCTGCGGCATAAAAGTAAATTTAGAGACAGTTTGACTGGTACTATCTTGCACGCTTTCCGGCGGGGCAGGAGGTCTTTCAGTAGTATCATTTTGATCAGATGCAGTTATTGAATTCGAACTTTTTCGACGGCAATTTGTAAAAATCAACAGTGTCAATAATAAACCGGTTATAACTTTTTTCATTAACAAATATT
This sequence comes from bacterium, assembly GCA_028719205.1. Lineage (GTDB taxonomy): Bacteria > JACRDZ01 > JAQUKH01 > JAQUKH01 > JAQUKH01 > JAQUKH01. The sequence continues at coordinate 10,779 of JAQUKH010000044.1, read as the reverse complement.
ATCCCAATTTACATTTCTTCTTCTTTAATCCAAATAGCTATTTTTTGCCCCGGGAAAATGTGTTCTTTGCCGGAAAAATCTATATTCCACTCCCTTATTTTATTAAGCGTTATATTGTATTTTTTCCCTATTTCCCAAAGGGTATCGCCTGACTGAACTATATATTCTATTTTTTTATAACCGGATTCATCTTTTATGCTTGCTACTTCATCGGGAGATGAATTCTTTCCATAAGGAATGAACAGGCGCGTTCCCACAGATATTCTATTAACATTACCGATATTATTAGCTTTAGCAATTGAGCCTATTGGAATGCCATATTTCCAGGAAATTGTAGACATTGTTTCACCGCTTTTTACAACATGTTGAGTCCAGCCAATTTTACCGTTAGGATCTGTTTTTGCTATCTTTGTTAAATTAGTATTAAAGGCCTCTGCCTTACCTTTAGGTATCTTTAAAACAAAATTCGGATAATCTATAGGAGTACACCATTTTAATAAAGCAGGGTTCATAGCTTTCAATTCTTCAACAGAACATTCAGCTAATCTTGAGGCAAAAGATAATTCCACACAGTTTTCGATAACAACCTCATCATATTCTAATGGCTGTTCGTATGGTATATTTGTAAATCCAAATTTCTCCGGATTTTTAGCAATGATCAAATTTGCCATAAAAGCCGCTACATACCCTTTTGTCTCTCTTGCTAGAATATTTTTGCTTGCAATATACCAAAAATCCCGGCTTACAGCAAGCCCCATAGCTCTTAGGATCCTATATTCCCCCGCATTATACGCGGCTTCCGCTAAAAGCCATGAATCAAATATTTTATAGAGATCTTTTAGATATTTTGCGGCGGCTTTTGTTGAAGCAACCGGATCATAACGTTCGTCTACCGACCAGTCTGATTTTAAACTATATCTCTGGCCGGTCTTCCTCATAAACTGCCATAGGCCTCCCGCTCCGGCTCTGGAGTATGCCTTTACCTTGTAAGCGCTTTCTATCAAAGGCAGATATGCTAAATCCTGCGGCAATCCTTCATTTTTAAAAATTTCTTTCATCATAGCAATATATTTGCCGGATCTGGCTAAACGGCCCGCCATAGCTTTGTGGTTGCTTGTCGTATATAATTTAATATATCTTTTAACCTCTTCATTAAATTCAACAGGGAAATCATATATTACCCCGCCATTATCTAAACCTTCCATAATCATTTTTTCTTCCTGAACAATATTAATATCTAAAACAGTTGAATCTACAGTTGAATCTGTTAAAATATTTTGTTCAGCAGTGACTTCCATAGTTGCCGTACTCTCAAAAACATCTTTATAAATATCACTGAATCTAAATAGTGTCTCGATATCCAGATCCAGGTCCGCGGTCATTTTTAAACATACATTTAATTCTGCTTTAGCTTTATCATATTCCCCGGAATCATAGAAACTCAAGGCCTTACTATAATGTTCCTGGATCAGCGCCTTTCCATCTTTCAGTACTATTTGCTCATCCTGTTTTTTATTATTAACATCATTAATAATAACCTCTGCTGTATCTTCTTCCAATATTTCATTATTTGAAGTATTATTAACAACCTCTTCTAACGAGGGAATGTTTTCTATAACTGATTTTGACTGTCTGTTATCATTTATAAGAATGAGAGGGTCATTATTTATGACATTCGATTCTGTCGCGGGTCCGGCTTTGGAACTTACAGCAATTTTAGGATCATTCAGGCTGTCTTGTTTTAAGTCAGGCACATCGGAAGCCAATTTTTCTGGATCTGGACTTTCTGCCAACTTTTGGTCCATTAAATTATTTTGAGCGGCTTTCTTTAAACAACCAACTTGGACAATAAAAAAAGCCGTGAAAATAATTAGGAAAAAAGATTTTTTATTTAAGATTATAATATTCAAACGTTACCTCCTCCTAAAAATTAGGACAACATTATTAATATATTATACGCATTTTATCTAAAATAGTCAAGCCGAACCTTCCGTTTAACTAAAGTTTATCCCCTCCGAGGATAACATTTAGTAAAAGCGGAAGAACCCGGCTTTCAGCCGGAACCTTCCGTTTAACTAAAGTTTATATCGGAACTTACAATAATTCCTGAAGTTATTAAAATTAATATTATAAAAAAACCTTCGTTTTTCAAGCGAAGGTTTAAATCATTAATTTTTGATAAAAAATAATTACAAATATTTGGACGCCGTCATTGATACTTTTTTTTCAGTATTATTCTTCAATCTTTCCATAACTTCCTTTGCTATTGTCCGTATATTATTATCTTGATCATTAAGCAGAGGTTTAATAAATTTAACTATTTTATCGTCTCCTATCTTGCCTAAAGCGGATATAGCCTCCCAACGAACCAAATTATTTTCATTTTTCAGGAGACGAACAAGCGGATCTACGGAACGGTTGTCTCCAATTTCACCTAATGACCATATAGCTTCAACAACAACATAACAATTTGAGTTCTTTAAAGTTTTTATAAGCGGCTCTACTGCAGGTTTACCGATTTTTGATAAAACATATCCGGCGTTTCTTTGGGCATCACCATTCGGATCATTAAGCAGAACCATAACCCGGTCTACAGCCGGTTTGCCTATTTTGATCAGGGCTTTTTTGACCTCATCTGTAACACGAGAATCCTCATCCCTGAGGGCCTCCACCAAAAAACTAACCGCTCTAACCCCGTCTATTTCACTTAAGGCATAAGCCGACTCCTGCCTGACAAACCAATCTACATCTTTTATAGAAATGGTCAGTAGATCAAAAGAGGGTTTTCCTATCTGAATTAAGGCCTTTGCGGCATATTCACGGACATAAATGTTATCATCACTTAAAGTTTGAACCAGCGGCCTGACTGCATTAATATTCTTGCTTTTTCCTAAAACTAACGCGGATTTCAACCTGACAGACCAATTCTCATCATACAATCCAGCTATTACTTTATCTTTAACAAGCTCTGATTTTGACCATATGAAATCTGATTTTGCCAAAGCGGAATTTGCGGATATCAATATCAATAAAACAAAAAGTATCTTTTCCATACAAGAGTTTATATCGACAGATTTCCAAACTAACATAAGTAAATTTTAATTTTCAATTTTGGATTTTTGAAGCCCATTTTTTAAGGACCTGATTTGCTAAATTCTCAGCCAGTTCTGAAGACGCCTTTTCCAATGCCTCAGGGCCGCCGGCCAATGGGTCCGCATTCGTACTAACAGCCTGATTCTTGGATGCACCAAGGACTTGCATATCATCTGTTTTAAACGCGTTCACGCTTATATCCGCGGAATATATCACTTTATTATTTTTATCCCCTGCCTTTATTACAACCGCCCTTCCGATAACCACTATCTCAGCGTTAAGATTTTTTATCAGGGCTTTGATTTTTTCATCATCACTTGGATAATTTTTCGCAGAAAGAACCTCTTTAAAAACTGATTCGACCACATTAAATCCTTTTTTCTCAAAAACACCTTTTAATTTAGTTTCAGTCACAGTTGTAGATTTTTTATCCACATTTTCTTCCAGAATTATAATTGCTATTTTGGGTTTGCCTTCCGCAAAAACAGACAAACTCAGGCAAAACAATAAAATAACAATAAATAAAGCGTTTTTTTTCATTAATTACCTCCAATTTACTATTGTTTAATAATTTTCACAAAATACTTCATAATACGCCTGTGGATGTGAACAAGCCGGGCATTCATCAGGTGCTTCCTTACCTTCATCGATATAACCGCAATTGCGGCATTTCCACTTAACCACTGTATCTTTTTTGAAAACTTTATCGTTTTTTATATTTTCAAACAGTTTCCTGTAGCGAATTTCATGATGGTTTTCAACTTCGCCTATTTCCTTAAATACTTTCGCGATTTCAATAAAACCTTCATTACGCGCTTCCTTTTCGGCTTCTTTATAAAGTTTTGTCCATTCCATATGTTCACCATCCGCCGCGGCTTTTAGATTATCTATTGTTTTCCCTATAATACCCGCCGGATAAGAAGCCGTTATTTCAACTTCCCCTCCCTCCAGAAACTTAAAAAATTTTTTCGCGTGCTCTTTCTCATTTTCGGCAGTTTCTAAAAATATTGCCGATATCTGCTCATACCCTTCTTTTCTAGCCGCGCTCGCGAAATATGTATATCTGTTCCTGGCTTGCGATTCTCCGGCAAAAGAAGCCAAAAGATTTTTTTCTGTCTTGCTTCCTTTTAATTTCATATTTATTCCTTTCTCCATTAGAACTCTATTTTTTCACTTAATGAAACCATATCAATAACCGGTATTTCCGGAGCTTTATCTCCCAGAAGTAATCTTGCGATTTCCGGAGACGCGCTCCGGTATCTCAAAACAACATCCACTTTTAACGGCGATACTGTTTCCTGAGGAATCAAAAAACTATATTCCTCAAGCTGATATCCTTTTGGCGGTATTCTATGGTCATAAAGGATTTTATCAGCCAACGCCACGTTTACAGCATGTTCATTTTTTTCATTACCCAGATCAGTATGGAAAATAATTGAATTTTTTTCGATCTCGCCTGTTAAATCAAGTTTTCCTGAACTCAATAAAACATTTCCATCTTTATCTGTTATTGTAACATTAAGCCATATCTGCCTTACTTCAGTCAATCCTGTCGGGAGATAATGCCCCGCTCCTGAATTTATGACCTTGACATCAACTCTTCCCAATTTGCCTTTTTTATAATCTCCGTTCCTTATTATTTCAAGGTCAGCCGCGTTTGTCAATCTTTCAATTGCCATTGATGAATGAATGTCGCTTCCCAGAACTTTCGGTACTATTGAATTCCCGCCGACGATATAATGCGTCCAGATATGGTCCCTTTGCGGGCCGTCAATAGCTGACTTCCCCGGATTATCAGGCCTAACAGTTTTTCCTGTGGCTGGAACCCCCGGCCTTTGCCTCATATGGCAATCCTGACATACTACTGTTGTTTTTGGGTCATTAGTATTATACGGACTTTTTTCCCATTCACTATATGTCTGTTCAATAGGCATTTTATTACCCGCGTGGGATACATTATGGCATAAACCGCAGAATTCAGATTTTGTGAACAATTCAGAATATTTTGTAGGATGAAAATCTGAATTCGCGTCACTGCGCGGCCCAAGCATTATAGATGGGTCATTTTCTCCTCCTCCGGCTTCAACATCATAATGCGAGTCACCAATATGCTTAACTTCATTTATATTATGGCACCAGTTACAGAAAATCCCCTGCGCCGGAAGTTCTTCCAGTTTTTCATAATCCTCTTTAGGCGACTGGATAAGATAAGAACGGAAACCTAACGGAGTATGGCATTTTACACATGCTCTCATTTCAAGGATTTGCCCTTTAGTAGTAGACTGGGAATAAAATAATTTGGTCGAGGCCCTCCATATAGGGTCAATAAAAGCCTTGCTGTGCATCGATCCTTTCCATTGTTTATATATCTCTTCATGGCAGCCTCCGCATACATCCGGTTTTATAAACTGGTTAACTTTGACTTTTTTATAAGTATCTTCTCCTTCATATTCAGCGATTTTTTCCTGTGTATCATTTTTATTATCCTGTTTTATTTCTTGTTTAATTGTTTCTCTGCCGGCTAAATATTTTGTAATCTTTTCAACATCTTCGCCTGATATTATCCCTTCTATTTTTTTTGCCATTCTTTCCACAGTTCTTCTCCAGGCGGATTCATCTTTTGTTAAACTTAACGCGCGGTCCAGCGAGTGGCATTTATCACATTTTTCTTCAAAAATACGCTTTCCTTCATCCTCGCCAAAGACAAAAGATAAACAGCAAAAACTCAGCAATAGTAATACCAAAATATTTTTTATCTTCATTACTCCTCCTTGTCATCCAACTTTTATAAGGGGATAAACTGTGTTTTATCCGCGCCGCATACAGGACAAACCCAGTTATCAGGAATTTTTTCAAACGGTGTTCCGGGAGCTATTCCTCCGTCAGGATCGCCTTTTTGAGGGTCATATATGTATCCGCAAACACTACATTTATATTTTCCCATTTTTACCTCGCTTTTTATTGTTGTTGAAATTTCTTCTTTAATGAATGTCGGCGCCGTTTTTGGCGTTACACCCTGTTTAATTTGATGGTAATACTCGTAGGTCATAACCTTACCCGGTCTTAAAACCGCGCTGTCTGAAACCTTGCCAAGAAAAAGCGTATGAGTACCGCAATCAAGGCTATTAATTACTTTCGCTTCAAGATATGAAATCGCATTATCTAAAACTACAGGGCATCCGGAATTCAGGATTTTAAAATTAATATCTTTGAATTTGCTTATATCTCTTCCTGATTTGAATCCGAAATTACCGATAAAATTAAGCGGTGTTTCTTCTGATAAAATTGACACTCCGAACTGAAGGCTGGATTTCATGAATTCGTGAGTAAAGTTTAGTTTATTAATGCTTACTGCGATCGTTACAGGATCATTTGTTATCTGGAACACGGTATTCGCGACCTGAGCGTTAAAGGCATCCGCCTTATTTGAGGATACGATATACATTCCATAAGATATGTTATATAAAACCTTTACATCCATAGGATCACCTCACGCTAATTTCAATAAAATCATATTTTGATATTAGTTTATATTTTACCTTTTGTCAAGTGTGACGATATTGTATTAAGATGAAATATTTTATTACCTTTTTTCTAATCTGTTCCTTTACTCCCTCAGCAAAAGCTGATTATATAATCTATTTAAAAAATGGCAACGAATCCAGCGTAAAAAATTATAAAATTAAAAAAGATGAAATTTGTTTTGAAATGTACGGCGGTGAAATGTGTTTTCCCAAAACGGATATTTTAAGAATAATTGAAGTAAAAGAAAACACTACCCCTCCCGAGAAGCTTGAAATTAAAAATATTGATCCGAATAATAATAATATAGCCAATTCTTATGCTGAGAAAGCCGACAAATTTTATCGCGATAATAAACTGGATGACGCGATAGAAATGCTTTTAAAGGCGATGGAATATAACCCGGGAGATACACTTTTCCCAAAAAACGCGGGAATTATGTACTATAACAACGGAAATTTTGTAAAAGCAGGAGAGCTATTCAGCAGGGTGCTCGAAATTGATAATAAAGATATTTTTGCCCATGAATATTTAGGACGGTCGTATTATTACAGTAACCTCTTAAAAAAGGCTTTAACAGAATTAAATACAGCTGTTGATCTTGACCCCGGCAATTCTTCTCTGCTTAAATTTAAAGAAAAAGTCGAGAATGAAACCAGAATAGAAAATTCTTTTCAAAAAACATCACAGGAAATATTTGTGATCCAATATGATTACCAGACAGAATTTCGATTCACTTCTATAATTTTAAATACGTTATTAGAAGCTTACTGGCGCATAATCAGGGATCTTTCTTATTATTCTAAAAAAGAATTTAAGATACCTGTAATTATTTACACGAAGAAAGCGTTTAAAGATATTGAACATCCGGAATGGGCTGGCGCCATTTACGATGGAAAAATAAGGATACCTGTCGAAAACTTAAATGAACAGAAAGATAAAGAACTGAAGGATTTCATCTATCACGAACTCACCCACGCCATACTTTATTACTACTGCAACGGCAGAACGCTCCCTGTATGGCTGAATGAAGGAATAGCCCAACTTGAGGAGATAAATCAAAGAGATATTCATGCGGTTAAAAAATTGTTAAAGGGAAAACAATTGCTTCATCTCAAAGACAGGGAGAAAAGTTTTTCTGATCTTACTGACCCTAAGATTGTAGAGATAGCCTATCTACAGTCATATCTGGCTGTAAATTTCATTTTAGAAAGATATTCAAAACAGGCGCTTCTGGATATATTAAAAAAATTATCTGAAAATAAATCTATTGAAGATGCAATTTTGACAACTCTTTTTATTGATTATGATCAATTTGAAGAAAGATGCAGGGAATATATATTAAGATAAAACACTCGGCTTTATTTTAGATTATCAAGAGCTAAATATTCTCTCAGCCTCTGCATCGTATTTACCGCTGATTTTCCGCTGATAATTCCTTGCGGGGAAAATTCATCAGGAGACGTTCCCTGTAATATTCCTGTCGTAACAGCTAACATTATAGGATTGTAATATACATGTTCTTTAGAAATATCTATAAACGGAGAATCTACATTTAAAAATTTATTGCGGATAGTAAAATCATTTTTAAAGCTGATAATTATCTCCTGAATATAGTAAGCGAATTCAGCCCGTGTAATCCTCTGTTCAGGAATAAAGTTATGGTTAGAATAAATCTCCATGATCCCTTTAGCTGTTATTTCTTTAATAAAATCCTTTGCCCAGTGATTGCCGATATCCACTATGATCTGGCTTTTCTCCTGTAAAGATGAAAGGTCCAATTCTACCGCAAAGACAGACGCAAGTTCGGCCCTGGTTACCTCTTCCGAAGATTCTATTTTTTGATATTCAGTCAAAACCTTTTTCCTCTTTTCCTCACGTTTCACAATATTATTCTGCAAAACAGGATCAGCCCTATTAGATATTTTATCTTCAGCGTTTGAATTTAGACAAAATATAAGTAAAAATAATAAGCAAATAAATGTATTTTGAACGAGTTCCATTGTTTTTTCCATAATATTTTTATCAGGCAGGTCAAACCAGTTAATTCGTTTATCCTTCCGAAACCATGTCATTTGTCTTTTAGCAAACCTCCGGGTATCCCTCTTCAAAAGATAAACTGCACGTTCAAAGGAATATTCTTTTTCCAAAAACCCGATAATTTCTTTATAACCAAGCCCCTGCATTGAAATTAAATCTTTTTTATAACCCTGTTCCAGCAAATTTTCCACTTCCTTAACTAAACCTGATTCTATCATTTTATCAACCCGTTTTTCAATAAAAGTATAAAGTTCGCTTCTTTCCCTGTTTAAGCCGATCATTAAAACTCTATAATCCAATTTCTCTGTTTTCTCTTTTTGCAGTTTAGAAATAGGCAGGCCGGTTTTCTCAAAAACCTCCAGCGCCCTTGTGATCCTGAAAATATCATTCATATGAAGCCTGTCAGCAGTCTCTTTATCCACTGCTTTCAGTTTTTCATAAAGATATAAATTCCCTTTTTCCAGCGCTTCTTCTTCCATTTTTTTTCTGAAATCAAGATCCGGGTCAGGGCTTTGGAAAAGGCCGTCAACCACTGAACGGATATAAAGCCCGCTGCCGCCGGACATAAATGGAATTTTACCCTGAGCGTGCAAATCCAAAATCACCTTTTCTGTTTCCCTTTTATAATCAGCAACGCTGAATTTTACATCCGGCAAAACAATATCAATTAAATGATGCCTGACCTCTTTTTGTTCTTCCTTCGAAGGTTTAGCGGTCCCGATATCCATATACTTATAAAACTGGCGCGAATCCGCTGAAATAATTTCAGTTTTTAGCTCTTTGGCTAATCTGACCGCCAATTCAGTTTTTCCAACTGCAGTTGGGCCTAAAAGAATTAAAAGAGGGATCTTTTGATCGTTTTTTTGTAAATTCATTTATTGAATTCTATCAAAAATAAATTTAATTTGTAAAATATTTTATTTAGTATTGCTTATACAACAAAAAAAGCCCTCCTTGTTATGGGAGGGCTTTAGATATCACTGTATTTAAGGTTTAGTTAAATCAATAGTATTCCCAACTAAAGCATTATTAGTTTCATCAGATTCTTTTCTAGCATTATTGTAATCAGCTATAGCTCCGATATAATATTGGCCCGGAGCCAACGTTGAAGATATTGCGAAAGATTTTGTCACTGTACTTGACGCGCCCGCGGCAAGGCTTGCAATAGCTGCTGTACCTAACCGGGTATCTGATGTTGTGATATTTGCATCTGTTGATATATATATCCCGGCAGTTGAAGTTGATATAGTGCCAATGCCTTGATTTTTAACTGTGGAAGTTATAGATATCGATGCCCCTGTAATACCGGATAATGGGCCGCTTACGGCTGTTATGATAGCATCAGCACCTGGTGTTATATCGATTATGTTCCCAACCAAAGCATTATTAGTTTCATCAGATTCTTTTCTAGCATTATTGTAATCAGCTATGGCTCCGATATAATATTGTCCCGGAGCCAAAGTTGAAGATATTGCTACAGATGTTGTCGCATAACCTGACGCGCCCGCGGCAAGGCTTGCAATAGCTGCTGTGCCTAACCGGGTATCTGATGTTGTGATGGTTGAATCTGTTGATATATATATCCCGGCAGTAGAAGTTGATATAGCTCCGACACCTTGATTTTTAACAGTTGAAGTTATAGATATAGATGTTCCTGTAGCGCCGGATAATGGGCCGCTTACAGCTGATATGATAACATCAGCACCTGGAGTTATATTAATTGGATTCCCAACCAGAACATTATTAGTTTCATCAGATTCTTTAATTACATTACTGTAATCAGCTATTGCCCCGATATAATATTGGCCTGGGGCCAACGTTGAAGATATTGCTACAGATGTTGTCGAATATCTTGATGCGCCCGCAGCAAGGCTTGCAATATATGCTGTACCTAACCGGGTATCCGATGTTGTGATGGTTGAATCCGTTGATATATACAGCCCGATATAAGAAGCAGACATATTTACTACGCCTTGATTTTTAACTGTTGAGTTTAAAGAGATAGATGTTCCCGTAGCGCCTGATGCCGGGGCGCTTACAGCAGTCATAATAGCATCAATACCTGATACTATATCGATCGCATTTCCTGTCAAAGCATTATTGGTTTCATCGGTCTCAGTACGA
>JAQUKH010000043.1 GCA_028719205.1 bacterium | reverse complement strand
ATATTGTTAAAGATAGTATTGCTAGCCTATTCAAGAGGAATAACCAGTTCCAGAAAGATAGAAGATTTATGCAATGAAAATGTGGTATTTATAGCAATATCGGCTGACAGCCATCCGGATCATTCAACGATCGCGGCATTTATATCATCAATGGAGAAAGAGATAACATCTATATTCATTAATATCCTGATGATGTGCGAAGAAATGGGATTAATCGGCGGAACAATGTTTGCTATAGACGGGTGTAAATTACCCTCAAACGCGTCAAAGGAATGGAGCGGAACAAGAGCGGATTTTATTAAGAAAAAAGAAAAGATAGAAAAAACGGTAAAACATCTTATGAGCCAGCACAAGGAAAAAGATAAAGAAGATATTAATGAATCAGATGATGATAACAGAGGCAAACGCATAATAAAACTGAAGAATAAAATAGAAAAGATCACAAAATGGATCAATGAAAATGAAGATAAGCCAGGTGCTAAAGGCAATATAAGAAAGAGTAACATAACAGATAACGAAAGCGCGAAGATGCCTTCATCTCACGGAGTAATACAAGGCTATAATGGAATAGCGGTGGCTGATAAAAAACATCAGGTGATAATAAATGCCGAAGCATACGGCGAAGGTTCTGAACAAAAGCTGTTAAAGGATGTACTGGATAACACTGAAGAAAATATTAAAGCGATCGGAAAAGACGAAGACTATTTAAAGGAAGGGAAAATAATTACTGACAGCGGATACCATAGCAAAGAAAATATTCATATGCTTTATGAAAAAGGATTGGACGCGTATATACCGGATTATAGATTTCGGAAAAGAGACCCGCGTTTTGAGACGGCAGAAATGCATAAATACCCGGTAGACCGGTATAAAGCCAATAAAACAAATAAATATTTTATGCCAAAAGATTTTACATATGACAAAGAAAAGCAAAAACTGATATGCCCTTCCGGTTCTGCGATGTATATATGTAATAGAAACTTTGAACGTTTTGGCAGAAAAGCAATTGCTTATAGAGCAAAAAAAACAGCCTGTCGCGTTTGCGAATTAAGAGCAAAATGTCTAAGGAATCCCAATACTATTTCAAGACAAGTGCACATATTTTATGATCATGAAGGAGCGAAAGATAGTTTATTAGAAAAAATGAAAAAGAAAATTGATTCAGTAGCCGGAAGGTATATTTATAGCAAACGAATGGGAATAATCGAACCCGTTTTTGGGAACATAAAAAACAATCTGGGGTTAACCAAATTCACCTTAAGAGGAAAACCAAAAATAAATATCCAATGGAAATTGTTCGCAATTATCCATAATATTGGTAAAATATACAGGTACGGAATGGATTTTGCTTAAAGTAAAGTGATAAACGAGAAGAATAAGTTAATTAAAGCACCATTTGAAGATAAAATAAAAAATATTTATAAAATAACCGGAAGATTTTACGTTTTAAATAAAAATTAAATTTAAGGCTGAAGAAAATTCTAAAATCAGAGTTTTTCGACAGCTTCGTTATAAGAAAAATAAATTAAGAAAATGACAAACCTAAAATACCATTACAGGTTATTAATATTTGCATATAAAAATGATATAACATATAAAAGAAACTTAAAAATAATATCAGGGGTTTTATTAAGTCCCATACCATTTGTTTGGTTTTTTGATTTCTATCGGTTAGAACCGCTATTTCAATTCCACATAGAAACCCAAACATTACTAAGATTGTCGGCAATAGGCATATTATTAGAATTATTTTTAATATCATTAATTTTTAATAACTTATATTTCTATAATAAATATAAAAAGTTTGATAATCTTCCACAAGGATTAAAAGATAAATTTATAATATATAGTGTAAGTAAATTAAATATTGAGTAAAATCAATTACAAATAAAGAAATAATAGATAAGGAAATTCAAACTTTGGAGTATCAAAACATTTAACGTTCGACACAAAAGATATGAATACGCAAAACCAAGAAATTGCTATTTTTAAATCTAGTGAACCAGAGGCTTTTGCAAGAGCGATAGCTCTTCTCAAGTCATCGGGCATTCCTTTTCGCATCGAGGAAAACGTGGGTGGTGGCAGGATTCCATGGCGTACCTATTTGCTGTTCGTTTCTTCAAAGAACGCAGATAACGCATTGCAACAGATTGCGGAAGTGCCTTCAGAGTTTATTTTCGCACAAAATGCAAAACCCATTTCGGCTGAAAACCGTAGCTTTGCAAGAATGTATCTCATCCTGCTGATTGTCATGGTAATATTTTTGGTAGTAATGGTATTTCTGAAGAGATAGGGATGGAAGGAATTTAGGGAAGGCAGAACTAATAGCGCATAACGCCCCCCACTTTATTTGATCGACAAACAAAAAGAAAAGATATAGAATAATTAAGAATTTAACAATAGCAATCCAGAGGACGGTCAGTAGCCCGCCTCTGATTTCTGTCGTTAAAATAATAATATAATTAATGCTTGCACACTATACGTTAATATGTTAATATTATTCTACTTATGATAAAATCATTTAAAGATAAAATAACTGAAGATATTTATAATGGAAATGATACAAAATTGGCAAGAAAAGTAAATAAGATAATATGGAAAGCTGCTTGCCGCAAACTAGATATGTTGAATGCAGCGAAAGAACTTAAAGATTTAACAAGTCCCCCAGCAAATAGGTTGGAGAAATTAAAAGGTAATATTTCAGGTTATCATAGTATTAGACTTAATGATCAATATAGAATTATTTTTATATGGTCAGATGGCAATGCCAGTTCAGTTCAAATAATTGATTACCATAAATAAAGGGAGTGAATATATGATTCCAAAAAATCGAATACCAGTACATCCTGGAGAAGTATTATTGCATGAATTTCTAAAACCATTAGGATTAAAACAGACAGCACTTTCAGAAAAAATGGGAGTCCCTATTCAAAGGATAAATACTTTAATAAATGGGAAAAGAGACATGACAGCAGAAACCGCAATTTTATTAAGTAGAGCATTGAATACATCCTCTGAATTTTGGATGAATTTGCAAATTACCAGAGATTTATATTTGGCCGAGAAACATCTAAAAAAAGCAGCTTAATGAAATTTGGCCGTTCAATTATGGATAATCAAGATTTTAACAAGTGCACTGCAGAGGACGGGCAGTAGCCCGCCTCTGAGTTTCGGACGTTAAAAAATGAACTTATACAAAATATCCCAAATTATTTTTATGCTAAGTTCTTCTTTGATAGCGCTTATTATGTTATTTAATGGAATTAAAGGAATTATAAGGCGAAAGATTTATTTTGTTAGGCCACGACAGCGTCCCTCATTTTTTTCCTCTCAGAATGGATATTACGAGGGAAAAGATGCGATTATTCCAAGTATTGCGTCACTTTTATGGGGGATAATTTTTTTAGTTTTTACATTTCTCGCATGGGTAGCTCGGTGGTAATTGTAATTTTAAGATTACTTACAAATGGTTCTAAAATTGCTTGACGGAATTTTGAAGACTAACAGATAAAAATTACAGAATTAAAAAAGCAAATAAAAGCTTTTAACAAAGTGCTGCACCGGATTTTTAACAGCCGGCAAAAAAATGCCGTCTGTTAAAAACCGGTGAGCTTCCACGTTAAAACAAAATAATGAAAAAACAACTCATAATATTTTATCTAAACATCTTTATATTGTTAATATTTTTATCCTCGTATATTTATGCATCATGGCCTATTCCTAATGAAACTATTACTACAAGTAATAGTTTATTTACTGTAGAGATACAAACATGTGTTGAAAAAAAAGAAAAAGCTATTATCATAAAAGATAGAAATAAAAGCGATTTATTTTCTTTTAAACTTGAAGAATTACCATCAATAGATATTAAAAATTTACCCTATGTACTTGATGGAGGTAATTATTGGTACGAAAACGCCATAATGTTTTTTAACAAAGATGAAAATATTGTTATCATTAGACTCAAAGATGGCAATTTAATATTAATTAATCTCTATACCGGTAAAATTCTTAAAGAGATTTCTGAAGCGGAGAAGTTATTTATTGAAAAAAGAATAATTGAACTTGCGCAAATGTTGATAAAATCTCAAAAACCTTCTGATAAAGAAGCAGGAGCAATAATTTGTGGCCAATTAAAGTTAAAAGAAACAATTCCAGATTTAAAAAAGTTACTTTCAGGTAATACTAATTCCATTAGAGTACATCTTGAAAACGATAAAGCTTTCATAATATTTACCATTCGACAGGCAGCTAAACAGGCTTTGGAATCTATGGGGGAAAAAGTGGACGCCGTTATAATGGAAGAAGATACTACCTATAGGCCTAACACAGAATATAACAAATAAGCGAATCGGAAATACGAAAAGAAGCCGAAAAAATGTTAAAAGTATTACAGAATGTATTGAAAGAAATAAAAACAACTAAATCTAAATAATTTTTAACCAGTCGTCCATGGAAACGTATCTCCTGTCAAGCAAAAAATAACCTATACGCCCTTTCAGGAAGTGATATCAATAATCATATTGTGAAAAGTGTGGGTAACTACGAAGTAGTTATCCAAGTTCTGTTGATAAGATTTTATTATCAACAGAACGGCACTATTCACAATTCATTTAAATATAGAGCATTCCAGTTTTACAAGCTTATGTGCAACCGCTACTATCGCAACTCCATACCCTTTTTTATTACATATTTTATCGAAATGATTTTTCAAATACGAATCATTTTTCATAGCAGTATGCGCGGCTTCCACAAAAGCTGTTCGTAAATATAATCAATGGTTGAATGAATTTTATTCTTCAAATTGGTCCTTATTGAAATTAATCTTAGCCGGTATCGCATCATTGCCCGGGCATCTCTTGTTTCACGAGGCGCGCGATAAGCCTCAGGCAGCATATTTGCTCTCAATAGATCCGCCAAAACGTTTGCACTTATCTTATCAGTTTTTATTTTCTCTTCGGCTATTGCTTTTGTTTTTGCGGTATGTGCCAATTTAACTGTCAACCCTATTTCTTCAACCATATCTCCCAGCCAGTGATCAAAACCACAGCTCTCTAAAACTACAACTGAATCTTTTGGTACCGACTTAAAATAATCTCTTATCTTTTCCTTTCCTGAGTGGTATAATTTTAGCTAGTCAACAGTATTGCCTTTCTAATCCTTTGATACAAGATACGAATATTTCTTGTGTTGATCACAACCGATAGTATACATACGTGCCTCCTTTTTTAAGGTTATTTTGTTTTGTGACAGAAATATTATAACCTAGAGTAGGCACGTTTTCATACCATCACTGCACTGGACGGGCAGTAACCCGCCAGTGAGCTTCGGCGTTAAAAATGGAAAATAATAAAATAAAAATATTTTTAGTAATTATTACCTTATTCTTTATTGGAGAAATCAAATTGGCAGATTGGTGGGGTAAACCAGAAGAAAAGGAGTTTTCTTCACCTGCAGGGAAATATATTTTAAAAATCACACCAAATACAGATTTAAAAAATAATGGTGAATGTAAAGCAATTTTATACAAAACAACTAATGGGAAACGTGAAACAGTATGGTCTAGAAATTTAATTAATGATACTGCCCCTGCTGGAGCACTAATATCAGATTCAGGATATGTAATAACACTAAATGAGTGGTCTAATATTGGTAAATTGCCTATAGTAATATACTCACCAGACAAAGGAAATTTAATCAAAGCACATAATTTAGAATCGCTCGGTTTAGACGATGATTATATGCATATTCAACAATCTGTATCCAGCTATTGGTGGAATGGAGATTCAATTTCATTTTTCCATCCTGAATATGATGTTTTGTATATAAGACTTGATTATGGAAAAATATTAATGATTAATCTTACCAACGGAGATTTATTGGATGAAAAGTTACATGAAATTAATAATAAAATAAATTCTACAGCTACAGATGAAAATTGGGCGAATTTAGATAAGGATTTAAAACAAACTATCATGAATATTGTTCAAATTAAGAGTGTATTTAAAGAAGATAAATGGGTATCTTTACGTGATTATGGAAATAAAAAAAGCATTGAATATACCTTTGAATTAATTAAATCAGAAGACGCAAGTAATATAAGAAAAGGTGTAAAATTTGCGGGTCAATTAAACATTCGCGAATTAATTCCAAGACTTAAAGATCTATTAAAAGATAATCATTTTCTAGAAGGTACAACTGATAAAACACAAATTACAACAAAAGATTATTATATTCGAAAAGTAGCTAAAGAAGCATTAGAAAAAATGGGTGAAAAAGTAGAAGGTATTGTATTAGAAGAAAAAACAAATAAAAATTTAACAAAATAATGAAACCGATGCCGCATAATGGCGCGGCTTATTTTTGACGTTAAAATATAAATAATATTTATAAAATACATGGAATTAAAAGATTTGGGATTTGACAAATGGTTTCTTGATCAAAAAATAGACTTACAATATCCGGGTTTAAATATTGCTCGAATAACCGCAGTTGATCGTGATAGCTATTTGATAAGAAATGGGAAAAATGAAGTTTTCGCTGAGCTTTCAGGGCGCTTCACTTTTCATGTGGAATCAAACACAGATTTTCCATGCGTAGGAGATTGGGTTTTAGCGCAATATTACGATTCGGATTCTTTTGCGATTATCCAAGAAATATTTCCAAGAAAATCATTTTTACGAAGAAAATCAGCGGGTAAAAAAATTGATTATCAAATGATCGCCTCAAACATTGATTTTGCATTCATTGTTCAATCGTGTGATTCTAATTTCAATTTGCGCCGGCTTGAGCGGTATCTTGTAATGGTAAATGAAGGCAATATCGAACCGATATTTCTTTTAACTAAAGCTGATCTTGTCAGTCTTGAGAAATTAGATAAAATGATTTTTGAGGTTAGAAGATCAAATATTAATTGTAAAATAATAGCGATGAGCAATAACACTAATTTTGGATTGGATCAAGTTCGTCAGGTATTGGAACCAGGGAAAACCTATTGTTTGCTTGGATCATCAGGAGTTGGGAAAACTACTCTTTTAAATAAGTTGATTGGTCAGGACCTTTTTAAAACTAATACCATTCGTAATAAAGATAGCAAAGGAAGACATACAACAGCACGTCGCCAATTAATTATCCTTAAAAATGGTGCGATGATAATCGACACACCAGGAATGAGAGAATTAGGAACTATTAATGCCGACAAAGGTATAAACGAAAGCTTTTCAGAAATTCAAGTATTGGTTGAAAATTGCCGTTTCACTGATTGTACTCACACTCAAGAAACCGGTTGTGCTCTTTTATCAGCGGTTAAAAATGGAGAGTTAAGTGAAGAGAGGTATCAAAGCTATTTGAAATTAATCAAGGAATCAGAATATAATAATATGTCGTATGTTGAAAAACGTAAAAAGGACCGTAAATTTGGCAAGTTCATTAAATCAGCAATGAAACAAATTAAAAAAAATGAGTAAATAAGGTTTTAACGAATCAATGAAGCCGCCGCCGCATAGCGGCGCGGCTTAAGGTCTGTTCTGACGTCTAAATTTACCGGTAAGACAGCGATTTTTGTTTTTGCCGGGGAAAAGGAGGAAGGACTACTTGCACTCAAGAAAATGATTGAAGAGGGAAAAATAAAATCAATCGTTGACAAAATTTATCCGTTAGGGCAAGCCGCTGAAGCTCATCGAAGAGTAGAAACTGAACAGAGATTGGGGGTTATCATAATTTCTATGGGAAAGTCATTAAAGTATTAAAAATTTGATCTAACCAAAACATGTATCGGATCGCTTTCCTGTGTCAAAAAAACACTAAAAATAAACAAACCATTGTGGGAAAAAGTCAGAAAAAAGTGGAATTATGCCATTGCTTTTTTATATAATTTGTCCTAACCTGTTCGTAAGAAATAGTGTGAGTAAAATGGATAAAAAGTTATATATAAAAGGAGAGTGAATCATGAAAACATTTTCCGGCCTGCGTCATTCAATAACAATTAGTCCATTTCAGCATAGCTTCATGTCATTACTTTTCATATCAGTTCTTGCCTTGGCAGGAACTTTGGGGAATTCTGTATTTGCCTCTAATTTGACTGTCGATTTTACAACTGAAAGTTTCTTTATAAACGATCAGGACAGCAATGATTTAAACCCGGCTGACGGGATACTGACGTTTGACCATTGGGTCATGAGTGACGTCGTTGGATGGCGGCATTATCAGGGTACCGCTATTTATGTGCCTGGAACATCTTCCGGAGGATTCGGGGTTGAACTTACTGACTTCACGATGACCTGTGATACCAACAATCCACCGTCAGGGTCTGCGGGAGATTATCTTCGCGTACAGGGATATTTTACTCCGGGTATTCCGAAAGGTGTTTGGGGTAAGGTAACGACCGGATTTTCAGGCTCTGTGACCACAACAAACGATGTAGAGAGGGTTTACCTGACTGACCTTGGCACATGGACTGGTTTTCCAACGAGTTCCGGCCATGTTGAATATGTAATAAATCCGGGTTATCAGTCTGGGCCCGGACTGACGACAATTCCTTTTGATTTCGGGGATGTTGATAGCCCGACACGGCGTGATAGGTTTGATGCTGATTGGGTGACTTATGACCTGCTTCTACCGTGGATACCTACAGATAATGTAACACCGGGCCTTACTTTGCCGGGTAGCGGTAGTGCAATCGCGCATGCTGTACCCGAGCCCTGTACAATACTTCTCCTCGGATCCGTACTGGCCGGCATTGGAGTATTTGGGAAAAGAAAAAAGAGACAACTGCCGTTTTGAAGTAATATCCCTAAAAAATACTTAAAATATTCCAGCGTCTTTTAACATTTTTCTGTGGTCGAACGCGATTCTTTTTGGCGGTTTTGTGAACGCAATGGCCTCACTCGCGTCATCCGCGCCTTTTAAAATACCGCCAACTGCTTTTGCCAGGAAAAGAATTGCAACGACATGGCGGCGCGGGTCTCTTTTTGGCCCCGAATATACACCTATGATCTTTTCAAGCTTTACATCCAGGCAGGTTTCTTCCTTTGCCTCACGAACCGCAGCCTCTTCCACGGTTTCAAAGACATCAACAAATCCTCCCGGCAGGGCCCAGTAGTTTTTGTAAGGCGGATTCTTCCTTTTGATCATTATGAAAGAATTATCCTTTCCTTTAATAAGAATATCCACCGCTACAGACGGCGTTTGAAATGGAAGGGCATAGTATTTAAGATGGTTTTTGAAGATCTTCGGGATTTTTGAGCGTTCCAGAATAATATCCTGCCCGATGATTTTTTCATCGCGTTTTAGCTTGAACTTGCCGCTTTTTAATATTTTATTCCCGTTAAAAATTATCCATGCCATAGTTTCGCCTTTTTAATTTTCATTATATTCCATCAGAACAAAAAAATAAAGTATTTTTATAATTATGACGAATTGGTTAAACAGGCATATATAACAGTTGGGAGAAGGAAATCATGAAGTTAAGAACTATATATCAAGCCTTACTGGTCTTCGTTGTGTCCCAGATGTTCATATTTTCGGTTTTTGCCCGTTCCCCGTTAAGATATGTTTCTCAGGATAATGAAGAAAACATAATCCCCAAAAATAATCTCAGAGGTTTACACTTTACCCCGTGGTGCTTTTCTTCCGCTGAAAAAACAAAAGAGATTTTAGATCATTATAAACAATCGAATTTGAATACTATTGTGATCGCGATGAAGACAGAGGATGGCATGCTGCCTTACGCCAGTAATGTAAAACTGGCGCAAAAGATAGGCGCGTGCAGGCCGGCAATTAAAAATGTAAAACAATTAGTACAGGAATTTCACGAGCGCGGGATTTATACTATCGCCCGCGTTGTGATTTTTCAGGACACTATTTTAGCAAAAGGACAGCCGGAATGGGCGTTGTCTAAAGAAGGTAATTGGACAAAACCCTACCACCCGATGGTTTGGAAATATAACCTTTCCATAATAAAGGAATTGATCAGCTTTGGCTTTGATGAAATAAATTTTGATTATATCCGCTTCCCGAATCCGGGAGATAAGGGTCTTTATAAAAGAGCTGATAATTCCTGCAAGCCATATGAGGCAATCGAGGGATTTTTGGAATATGTTTATAAGGATATAAAATCATATAATAATTCTGTAAAAATTTCAGCTGATGTGTTTGGAATAGCGAGTATGAATAAACAGGAAGATATAGAGATGCTTGGCCAGCGGGTGGATCATATGTCTGAATTTTTAGATTTTATATGCCCGATGAATTATCCTTCTCATATCGCAGATGAATTTTCAAATCTAAATTGTCCAAGGCTGCATCCCTATGAAGCAATGAAATATTTTACAGAAAAAACATTGGTTAAGGCAATGTTAACAAAGGCGAAAGTCAGGCCGTGGATCCAGGATTTTCCGTACCGTGTAGATAATATATTTAACGGGCAATATGTCCTTTTACAGATAAAAGCGGTGAACGATACGGGGGCAATGGGATGGCTCGCGTGGAACGCCTCGGGACATTATTCCTGGCCTGTTTATCAAAAGAAGAAAAAATTACTGCCTCTTTGATCTTCAAAATTATTATCCCCTTAAGTTTATATCTTTTCTTTTTCTACCAGATTCAAAAGTGTTTCAACAACCTTAGGGTCAAATTGTGTTCCGGAACATCTTTTTATTTCTGATATAGCGTCTTTTTTGCTGACTGAAGGGCGATAGGGCCTTTCAGATACCATTGAATCAAAGGAATCAGCGACACATAGTATTTTTGAAAGCAGGGGGATTTTTTCACCTGTCAGGTTATCCGGATAACCTTTTCCATCAACCTTTTCATGATGCGACCTTATTATGGATACCACATTATTTAATCCCTTTATTGGTTTTAATATTTTTTCACCTTGAACGGGATGTTTCATTATCTGGCCGTATTCTTCTTCGGTCAGCGTGCCTTTTTTATCAAGTATTCCATCAAACGTGCCTATTTTTCCGATATCATGCAAAAGCGCGGCAGTATTAAGGACGTCTATCTCGGTTTCATTTATTCCCATTTCTTTGGCGATGGTAACGGCATATCTGGCAACACCTATAGAATGCCCCTCTGTCCAGTGGCTTTTCGCGTCAATGGCATTCGCGAAAGCAATAATAAGGTCCTGATGTAACTCTTTCAACTCATTATGGGCGTTGTCGGTATCTTTAAGCATATTGAAAAAAGCATTCCTGCTGTCAATGAGTTTATTTTCCTGTTGTTTAACTTCTGTATTATCGATTATCAGGTGGACAAAGGCAATTGGGTCCCGCCCTTCGCCAAATACAGGTGTAACAGTTATCTTTAAATATTTATTAAAAACCGAATTAAAATATTCGTATGTTTCCGCCTTCTGGGTCTTAATTGATTTTTCTAAAGGGCAATCTTCAACAGGACTGCCTTTTTTATGAAGGGCCTGATAACATTTTTGGGAAATTAATTCTTTTATCGGTATTTTATAGAGATCTGAAATATATTTATTTGTTCTGACAATTTTATATTCATTATCAATGAGCATAACACCGTAAGGCATAGAGTCAAATGTTGTTTTCCATTCATTGGCCGCGTGTTCCAGGTGTTTTTCAGATCGTTGTGTCTTATCAAGCAGTTTTTTCCTGTCATTTATCATATAAGCTGTTAAGGTTGATCCAAGAGGTGTTATTAAAATCAGGAAATGCAAAAAATATTCGGAAAAAGAATTTGTTGAAAGCAGGTGTTGGAATAAATTCTGTTTATGCTCATTATAGTCATAAGCTAAATATGCTATGAACAACAGCCAGCCGAAAACGCCGATAAAAAAACTAAATTTGTTTTTCATTTTTAATATTTTTTAATTCTCTGTTAAGTTTATTCACTTCCTCTTTTAGTTCTAACATTTTAAGCTCCCTGCCAATAGCCATTTCATAAAAGTCTTCCAGTTCTTTTACTTTTTTCATATGTTCTTCTTTGAGTTTAACCTTCTTTGTTATATCCCTGATTATTACTCTTGCCCCTGTATAATTTTTCAGGATATCATACACAGCGACCAAATGGATCGAGATGTCAAGTTTATCACTATCTTTCTTTATTATATTTCCCTTGTCGATTAAAAAAGTTCCTTCCCGTTTAAGTTTTTCCAGGCAATCTTCAATATCTTTCCATAATTCAGAAGTGCACAGTTCTTTGAAAGATTTACCTATAAGTTCGGTTTTTAAATAGCCAGGCAATTCATGCCCCTGTTTATTTGAGTGGATAATATGATTATCAGTATCTATAAAATAGATCATATCGGAGGAGTTTTTAACAACTTCCATATAACTTTTTTCAATTTCTTTTAACTGTTGTTTTAACAATGTTTGCGCTTCCTCAAGTTTAGTCCTTATTTCCCAGTTGAAAATTTTAAGCATGCCGCTTACACCCCACGCGACAGTTATAGCGCATATAGCCCGGAATACCTGGACAGGTATGTGAGCCAGGTTTATGAATGAATCGGTGTTTATATAATTAGAAGGGAAAAAGATCCCTTTAGGTACAATAAATCCTCCAAGAATGCCATAAATGAAAAAAGACACACTAATTATTCTAAAATATTTTTTTACTCCCAGCGGATCTAAAATTTCTTTTTTGTGTTCATAATACAAAAATAATCCTGAACCGATCAATATTCCGCCGGGAAAACCGAGAAGGTATCTTGTCCAAATGGTGCCTGTTGCCCAGAAGTCAGGAGACACAAAACCAGCAATCAGAATAAAACAAATTACTAAAGGTGTTACCCACCAGCCCAGCAGTGTTGAAATTTTTTTATAAAATAAATTTGTGTTTGACGCTGCCAGCTGAAACAATCGCCTTCCGAATTCAAATAAGAAAACAAAAGAAATCGCCAGCATGAACCAGCGGATTATATCCGACGTATGGTTCCTCCCTTTAATTATAGCCCACATATCCATTAATTCATTCGCGCCGTGTGTTATGCCGAATAATGCCAGAAGCCATAATATATTCGCGATCTCAAACTCGCTTTTTTCCCTTGGCTGGACCAGGATTACAATACCCATTACTAAAAAAGCCAGGCCGTAAATAAGGAACACAGCGTCTAAATTATTTTGAAAGTAAAAATAAATTAAATCCATTTTTATTTAATTTTAATTGCTATGTTTCTTTTCGGTATATTAAACAATAAGTTTAAATGGTGGAGGGAAAATTATTAAGTTATAAAGGGTTATGTAATTACTTCGATACGGTTTCTGCCTTTGTTTTTAGCCAAATATAACGCGTCATCAGCCTTTTTTATTATATCTTCTTTTTGCTGCATATCTTTATTATAAGTTGAAACGCCTAAGCTTACCGTATATTTTGTTTGTAAATTAACCGCTTTCTTTATTCTTTCAGCTGCTTCAATTGTTTCTGTCAATCCGGTTTGCGGTAAAAGAATTAAGAATTCCTCACCGCCATACCTTATCGCGAGATCTGTTTCCCTGACTTCCATTTCAATTATTTCAGCAATTATGGAAAGTGCTTTGTCTCCCGCCTCGTGTCCGTAGGTATCGTTAAACTTTTTAAAATGATCTATATCTAACATAATTGCTGACAATTTATTATTATATCTTTTTGCTTTCGCGAAAAAGATTTCAAGTTCAATTTCCATAAGGCGCCTGTTCGCGAGCCCGGTAAGGTGGTCATGCAGGGACATATCTTTTGTCTGTTCATAAGTTTCCGCGTTTTTTGCCGATATATTGGTAAATGCAAAAATGCTTCCGCTTACTAAAAACCATAATAACAAGTGGGTAATTATAATAATAGTTCTTTCTTTTGACTCATTTTCATAAAATGGTTTTAACGGGACAGCTATGCTTATTCCCCCGCGGATATCTCCTATTTTATACCCCTGTTTTTCATGGCATTTCAAACAGCTTTGTTCAGTAATAAAGGGCTTCATCAGCCTGAAATATGGTTCGTCATAAATCTTTGTGATCTCGGCTACTTCTTTTTGGCCTTTTTCAAAAGCAAGCAATCCTTCCTTTTCCCACTCATCAGGCTTATTATTTGGATTAAGGGGTTTTAGGCTTGTAATTCTGTTTAATAACGGAAGAGGGGATGATGCCTTGATCTTATCAAAAACCATTCTTGTAAAATATGCCGGATTAATAAGCGTCAGATGTTCGCCGTTTATTGTAATTATATCCCTGTTTGGGACTAAAAGGTGGGGATTCGGAGCTACATTATCGGTAAGTCCATATACACCCCCTAAGTCAGCGATCAGTAATCTGTATGTAATATTAATTTCATAATGTGTTCTTGCTGTGTCAGCGGCCGCGTTAATCGTTGTTTTATGGTTAATGTAGAGATTTATAGCTAAAGAGGAAAAAGCGATTAGGGTCCAGGCAAGAAATAAATATACGCCCTGTTTTTTAATAATGTAAAATGGTTTGACTATAGAAGCTTCAATAGATCTATCTGTCATCAGGATATTCTATAACTTTTCTATTGTTCTGTCGAGTAAAAGAAAGATGGACACTCTAAACAAAGTATTTTACCTGAACTGCATCTGGTATAACTTGTGATATATTCCCTGTTTTTTCAATAACTCATCATGAGTTCCTTCCTCACGGATCTCGCCTTTGTGAAGGACTATAATGCGGTCGGCGTCGCGTATGGTTGAGAGGCGGTGGGCTATTATAATGGCTGTTTTATTTTTAAACAGATTTTTTAATCCTTCCTGGATCAGTTTTTCGGTTCCCAGGTCAACGTTTGATGTAGCTTCATCCATTAACAGGATCGGCCGGCCGAACGCGATCGCGCGGGCAAAAGATAAAAGCTGTTTTTGCCCGGTAGAAAGGATCGCCCCCCGTTCAAAAACATTCTGGTCATATTGTTTTTCATATTTTTCAATAAAGGTATCTGCTTTGGAAAGGCGCGCGGACTCTTTTATTTTATCAATATTAATTGCTTTATCATTCAGGGAAATATTATCCTTAAAGCTTCCGGTAAAGAGAAAAAAGTCCTGCTGGATAAGCGCGAAAAGGCTCTGCAGATCTTTTTTATTAACAAGGTTAACCGGTACCCCGTCGATAAGGATCTCCCCTTTTTGGATCTCATAGGAACGGGTAATAATATTTATCAAAGATGTTTTTCCCGCGCCTGTCGCGCCGACAATGGCTAATTTCTCACCCTTCTTTATTGTAAGATTTATATTTTTCAATATATAATCCTGCTCTTCTGGATTATCTTTATAAGAGAAATAAACATTTTTGAAGGTTATAGCTGTATTAAAGTTTTTAAGTTCCACCGGATCTTTCGGATCGGGGAGCGTGTCAGGCGTATCAAGGAGGCTGAAGATCCGTTCGCCAGAAACGACCGCGGAAAGAAAAATATTATATTTTTCACTCAGGTCCTCGATCGGCCTGAAGAACCTGTCCAAATATTGAAGGAAGGCGATAAGGATTCCCAAAGGAATAGCGTTCTTCAGTGTCTGGGTTCCGCCATACAAGATAATAAGGGCAACGCCAAGGGCGCTTATAAATTCCACGATGGGATAAAAAACAGAATAATAAAAGATCGTATCGAGATAAGCGTCGCGGTGCTCGGTATTCAGCTTGCTGAATTTCCGGAAATTATGTTCTTCCCGGTTAAAAAGTTTTATGATCTTGATCCCGCTTATATTTTCCTGAAGATAAGCGTTGATCGCTGATATCTTGCTTCTGATCTTACGGAAGCTTATGGTTGATTTTTTACGGAAAAAATAGGTAGCGATGATCAAAAAAGGCAGTACGCTGAAAGTTACAAGGGCAAGTTTCGGGCTTAAAAAAAGCATTGCAATAATTATCCCCAAAAGCATTAAAATATCGTTTATGGTCATGAGAAGGCCTGAAGTAAAAAGTTCATTAAGGACTTCCATGTCTGTTGTCAGGCTTGTCATTAATCTCCCAACCGGCTTTTGTTCGTAAAAGGAAAGAGGCAGTTTTAAAAGATGCCGGAATATTTCCATGCGCAGTTGGTGGATAGTCCTTTGGCCTATAAACTCATTCAGGTAAACCTGGAAATAACGGATGATGAAAGAAAGCAAAAGGACTAAAAGATACACCAGCGCGATCTTATTAAGTCCTGTCAGTTTCCCCGGGATAATATATGAATCAATCGCTATCTTAAAAAGATAGGGATTAACAAGCAGTAATAAAGAGTTTGCCGTCAGGATCAGGAGCGCGAGAAAAATATAATATTTTTGGGGGAAAAGATATTTAACCAGCCGTCTGATCGTCTTCTGGTCATAATTTTTTGTTTTATTTTCGTAGATAAAATTACTATGGTTCATTGGCCGCCGTTTTCCAGTTCTTCTTTTAGTTTTTCTAAATGATATAGTTCAGCGTAAAGCCCTTTTTTATCCAGTAGTTCTTCGTGTGTTCCATGTTCGGCAATTTGACCTTGATCTAAAACAATGATGCGGTCAGCCATGCGGATCGTTGAGGTCCGGTGGCTGATAATGATAGTTGTTCTATTTTTCAGAACATCCCTTAAGTTTTCCATGATCAGCCTTTCCGTGGAAATATCCATGCTTGAAAAACAATCATCAAAGATCAAGATATTAGGGTTTGTGATTATTGCCCTTGCAATGGCTAATCGCTGTTTTTGACCGCCGGAAAGGTTAATGCCACGTTCACCCAATAGTGTCTCGAATTTATCCTGAAATTGATCTATCTCTTTATCCATTCCCGCGGTTTTTATTATTTTATCGACCAGGCCGTCGTCAGAAAAGTTATCTTTGCCGTAGATAATATTGTTTTTGATCGTATCGGAAAACAAAAATGTCTCCTGCGGAACGAAACCTGTTTGTTCACGGATTGTTGCCGGGGAGATGTCATTTATATCTTCATCGTCTATAAAGATCATTCCGTCTTCAACATCGTAAAGATGGGGAATCAGATTGACAAGGCTTGTTTTCCCTGTACCGATCTTACCCATCAGAGCGATGGTCTCCCCGGGATTTATCGTAAAATTTATATTTTGCAGTACAGGCGGGTTATTGCCGGCATAG
>JAQUKH010000042.1 GCA_028719205.1 bacterium | reverse complement strand
TAAATAGTCATGCAGAAGTTTCTTCTAATGTTGAAATCCTGATTCCTAATACAAATATTATATATGAATTTCCTGAGATGAGAATTGTAGGTTTGATCCATGACTCGTCAGTAACTCAGGTTAATAGATTGGTAAATGATTCTCCTACAAAATTAGTTGATGTTTTAAAAGGAACATTTCTTGGCCCGGTGGCTTTAAAGGAAGGAATGAATGAGATCAAGATCGTTGCGAAAGATAAAGACGTAGGAACAGCCTCCGTGAAAATATTTTATAAAAAAGACGCTACTGTTATTCCTGATTTTGTGCAGAGAGACTTTAAAAAGTTTTTTGATCATAAACCGATCAAAGGCCGCGCGGAGATATGTAACGACTGCCATGATTTATCGGAAAGTAAAGGGGTTTATCCCGGAAGGTTATTAAGAGGCACGATCTCCTGTATTAATCCGGCAGATGGCTGCCATACTGACAAAAGTGTTGAAGCCTTTGTATACAGTCACGGCCCGGTAGGTGACGGGGCATGTATAGGCTGCCACAGCCCGCATGGAACTTTTAATAAATTTTCTCTGGTAGTTACGGGAAGCGCTTTATGTTACCGTTGTCATACCGATAAAGAAATGGATTTTGCCCAGCAGTTTGTTCATGGCCCGGTCGGCGGCGGCGATTGTAATGCCTGTCATGACCCTCACGGTGGAGCTCAGGAATTTCAACTGCGCGGTTTGGGCGCGGAATTGTGTTATATGTGCCATAAAAGGAACAAGGCTAATATGAAATTTGTGCATGGCCCGGTAGCCGCGGGCGATTGTAACGTATGTCATAACCCTCATGCCTCCCCGAATAAGTTCCAGCTGGAAAAATCGCCCGCGGAACTTTGTTTTGTCTGTCATGAAGCTAAGGGCAAAGACATGCAAAAAGAATTTGTGCATAAACCAGTGGCGGAGAGAAAGTGCGGTGATTGCCATGATCCTCATACCTCTGATTTTAAATATCAGTTAAAGGATGAAGGGGCGAGTTTATGTTATATGTGCCATAAAGAAAAGAAAGAACAATTCGCGGCTAACAAAGAGAAACATCCTCCGGTGGCTGAAGGCCAGTGCAGTAAATGCCATGACGCGCACGCGTCAGATACCAAATATCAACTTTTACGCGAAGGCGAAAAATTGTGTTATATGTGCCACCAGGATAAAGAAATTGAATTTAATAAACCTTCAAAACATGGCCCTGTCAAACAAGGCGATTGTGTAGCATGCCATAATCCGCATGGCTCTAATTTCACAAAGATATTGCAGAAAGATTTCCCAAAACCGTTTTATGACGCGTTTGAAGAGAGTAAATATGACCTGTGTTTCGGATGCCATAAGAAAACAGTTGTTCTGGATCCTTTTACCGCGACCTTAACAGATTTCAGGAACGGGAAAAAGAATATGCATTATATACATGTTAATAAGAAAAAAGGGCGTACCTGCCGCGCGTGCCATGAGGTACATGCTTCTACTCAGGAAAAACATATTCGTTTAGAAGTGCCGTTTAGCCCGTATTGGAATTACAAAGTTGAATTTACAAAAACACCTACAGGCGGAAGGTGTGTAGTTGGTTGTCATAAACCCAGGGATTATGACCGTGAAAATCCTGTACCGGAAGAAAATTGGTATTAACATTAGGAGATATGATGAAAAAAAATGAAATGAAGTTTTATTATCTCTGGATACTGATATTTAATTTATTTGTCTCTGTTTATTTTGCATCTTCCGTACACGCCATTAACAACGCGTATGCTATCCAGAACGCGAGTGTGGGAGAAAAGGCATTGGATTTCAGTTTAAGTAATCTTAAAGGCGGAAGTGTCGCGATTACTGATTATCAGGGTAAAAATACAGTAGCTGTTTGTTTTTGGAACCTGACCTCTAAAGATAGTGTGAAAGAACTGGATGTGCTGGCTCAGCTTTATAGCTGGTATAATAAAGAGAATGGTTTGGAGGTTTTAGCTGTTTATACTCCGCCGGAACCCCGCGATGTAAACGAAACTGAAATCGCGGAAATAAATAAATTGCTCGAAGAAAAAAAATATCCGTTTCTTATTCTTTTAGACCAAAAACAGACAGTATATAAATTGTATGGAGTTGTTTCGTTCCCATCTTTTATGATCATCAGTAAAGAAGGCAAGATTGACTATTTAATGCCTATGTGGAGCCCTCTTAAAGGTGAGGATAATGTTAAGGATAACGTGAAAAAGGCGTTAGGTATTGAGATAGCCGCGGTTCATGAGTCGAAGCAAATGTCGATAAAGAGGACTTTTAAGCCTAATAAAGATGCCGCGATGGAAATGAATATGGCGGAAAAGTTCCTGAAAGACGGTGAGTTTGACAGCGCTGTCATAAAGTTGAAAAAATCCGCGGAGGCAGACGCGAATTATGTTAAACCACATATTATGCTGGCAAACATTTATGATAAACAAGGGAATATGGCAGAGGCTTTGGTGGAATATAGCGCGGCGATATCGATCA
The DNA here is from genome assembly GCA_028719205.1 of bacterium. GTDB lineage: Bacteria > JACRDZ01 > JAQUKH01 > JAQUKH01 > JAQUKH01 > JAQUKH01. The sequence continues at coordinate 14,916 of JAQUKH010000042.1, read as the reverse complement.
ATCCTGACGAAGTCCAGCCTCATATTGATTACGGTTTTTTTAACCTTAAAAAAAATATGCCTGATGATGCCTTTGCTGAATTTAAGAAAGCGCTGGAGTTAGATCCGGCATCAGGCGACTCGCATTATGGGTTGGGAGCGGTTTATAGAAAACAGGGCAAAAAAGAGGACGCAAAGGCAGAATTCAAGAAAACTATTTCACTATTCGCGGATGTAGGCAAAGATTTGTTCGCGGGAATGAAAAAGAAGCGGGAAGTGCATCCGAACCTTGCGAACGCCTATAATGACCTGGGTGAAATTTTACTTGAAGAAGGAAATAAAGAAGAGGCGTTAGTTGAATTAAAGAAAGCCAGCGATGAATACAGGGGAATAATCGAAAAATTACAAAAGCGGACTAAATAAGTGTTAGAGAGGACTTAATCATAAAATGAAAACAAGATCTTTTTGGATTGTATTGGCAGTTTATGTCTTAATATATTGTAATGGTGTTTGCGGCAAAAATCTTGATATTATTTTTCCTAAAGGCGAAAAGCTCGAACTTGATCAGGAATATTTGCCTGTTATAGGTAAATATACCGGAAGTGATAAAGAATTAAAATTAATGTTAAATAATTCTTCAATTAATACAATTAAGCTGGAAAAGGGAAATATTTTCACTGATAAGATCAAGCTGAATTCAGGGGTGAATGAACTGAAAATTGTGAATGGAGCGGAGACCCAGACCATAAATATTTTATACGAGAAAGAAAAAAAAAACACGCAAAGTGATTATGTGAAAGTTTTAATACACGCGCCTATCCTGGATAACGAATGTTCTGAGTGCCATACCAAAGAATTGAAAGATAAATATCCTTCCGTTGATGTTTCAAAAGTAATTTGTTTTAATTGCCATGACAGTTTTGAAAAAAATAAATTTGTTCATGGCCCCATAGGTTCTGGCGCGTGTACAGCCTGCCACGATCCCCATGGTTCAATAGAAGTCAGATTTTTACGCGAGAATAAAAACAAGATATGTTATATGTGCCACGAAGAAGAGTCAATAACAGAACATCTTGCTAATTTAAAGAACAGCAACAAAGAAGAATGTTCTTATTGCCATGATTCTCACGGCGGCAAGGATAAGTTTTTTCTCAAAGAGATCAAATAAACAGTATAGAGATAAATAGAGGAAGGACTGGGTGAAAAAAAATTTATTATTTTTGTTTGTTTTCTGCATATATTTCTTTCCGTTACCGACAAGATCCGAAGCTGCTATTACGATTATTTCTCCTGACAAAAAAATTTATATTTTTACAAATACGGTCTTTATTGTAGGAAAGACAGACGCTAAAAAACTGCGTTACTGGCTTAACGGTGAAGAAGGGCCTTTTGTGAATCCGCGCGACGGGAATTTCCATTTTCCGTTAAATTTAAATTACGGATTAAATAAGATCGAGGTAAGCGATATTGATGTAAAAGAAAAAATACAATTAGAGGTTTTTAGCCTGAAAAATTATAAATTTTTTGTTTTAAAAACTTATGATTCAACTGGGCCCGCTGGATTCAGCAGTTATATATTTCATACCGGTAAAAAAGACGGACAATGTATAGAATGCCACGCGATGGATCCTATGAAATCCGACAGGAAGATGTGTTATAGTTTATGCCATAAAAAGGATATTATGAAATGGGGCTATATGCACGGGCCTGCCGGTGAAGGCGCATGCCTCGCTTGTCATGATCCGGAAGGATATAATAACGGATACAAGGTGGTAGTTGACGGTGGAGGGCAGATTTGTGTGACCTGCCATGAGGGAATAGGTTCGATGAAGGCAAATGCGCATACGGCGGTTAAAAAACTGTTTTGTATGGGATGTCATAGCCCTCATGGGACAACAAATGATTTTGTCCTGTGGGAAGACGGAAAGGCGAAGATGTGTTATTTGTGCCATTTAGATAAAAAAGTTAAATGGAAGTCAATAAAAGATGAAAACGGGAAGGAGAGTTTTGTTGAGGACGGGGCGATTCTGGTTCCTCATAAAGCTATTTCTGACGGGGATTGTCTCGGGTGTCACCATCCCCATGAATCTGACGAACTTTTTAATTTAAGACAGCCTCCCGCGAAGTTATGCGTGGAAACAGAATGTCATATTCCTATAATTGAGAAAATAAAAAAACATAAGCATCCGTCAGATCTGCAGCCGACAAGCGGATCTCCGGTAGCGGTTGAAAAAGGTATCTTCCTTGATGAAAAAGAAAATATAGTCTGTTACAGCTGTCATAATCCGCATGGATCGGATAATAAATTCATATTTTGGAAACCCGTGGAAAAACTTTGCCCGAGCTGCCATCCTAATATGGAACAGAAAAAAGAATAGTTTTTTTATTTTGAAATATTTCTTGACAACAAACAAATATTGTAATAAAATCTTTGGTGCTTTAAAAAAAAGAGAGGGTCTATGATATTGAGACAGAGGCTGGAACGAGGCAAAATAAAGAAAAGCCCGGTTATCGCGGCGCTTGCGTCCTTGTTTTTCCCGGGTGCGGGACAGGCGTATAACAGGGAGGTTATAAGGTCTTTGATAATGATCCTTATGGCCATTGGCTTATTGACATGGTTCATTTTTTTACAGCAGGATTATAATGACGCCCTGCGCCAGGCAAATGACCTGAATCTTGTCGGCCCGATCGCGTATGAATACGCGAAAACTCAAGGAGTATCCCGTTACCTTCCCCTCGCGCTTTATTTAGGACTTCTCGCTTTCAGCATTTATGACGCGTATATATTTTCCGCTTATATTATTAAAAGTATGGAACCCAGGGTGGAAGGTGTGGAAAGAAGAAAACAACCAAGAGATGAAGCTGAAAGTTAAGTACCTGTATAAACAAGTTTTCAGTTGACTTTCTTGTGTTTAAGGTATAACATTTAAGATATAATCCAAAAATAGAGGAGATAGCTGATGTTTTTAAAGAAAATTGTTTCATTTCTTTTGGTTATTGGCTTTATCACGGCTGTTTTCAGCGTGGCCAATTTCGCTCAGGAAACAACAGGTGGTGCGGCTTTAACCGAGACAAGCATTATTGTTACAAATCCCGATGAAGAAGCCAAGGTTATTCCGGCAAGTTATCAGGCGGTGGAATTAGTCAAGGAAATTGGGATTGGAATGTTCTCGCTGGCGGCCCAGGTTGTTTTCTCTCCGGATCAAAAAGTTATTTATGTCGCAGATTCATCGACGCGTGAGATATTGGCGTTTAACCAAGCGGGGGATTTATTATTTCGTTTTGGGGGACAAAAAGCCGGTTATAGGGTCAGGACTAATGCTGACCCCGAAGAGGAAAGAGAAAGAAGGAAAGAATATGATGCGGAAAATGTGTCTAAAATCGGCGGCTTGATGGATATTACGACTGATGCAAAAGGCAATATTTATGTGGTGGATTGGAGTGAAAATGGAGTTAAGATATTCAGCCCTGAAGGGAAATATCTTTTTTCCGTCAGATTACAGGATAGTTTACAGAAAAATTTGCCCGGCCAGGGGGCTTCGGGTGTTGCTGTTAACAGCCGCGGGGATATTTATGTAACCGATAGCGGAAATGGCAGAATACAGATCAACGATATGAACGGCAAGTATAAATACCAGATCACTAAATTTAAAAATAAAAAGGGAGAGGAATTGGCTGTGCTTACGCCGGGGCATCCCAAGTTTAATAGTTTGGATGAAGTTTATGTGATAGACCCTTTGATCTGCAGGGTGCATAGGTTTAACGCCAAGGGTAATTATTTAGGCAGTTTTGGATATATGGGTGACGGGGCTGGAGGGTTTAACGCGCCAAACGGACTGGCGATCGATAAATTAGAACGGCTTTATGTAAGCGACAGGGGGAATAGTGTAATACAGGTATTTTCAAAAGAAGGCACCTTTCTATACGCGCTTTGCGATGAGAACGGTGCAAAGCTTAATGTTCCGATACTTAATGCTATAAGTATTGATCGTGATAATTTAATTTATATAAGTTGTAACGATAGAAAAGGATCCCACGTCAAGGTTTTTCGATATTTGACCAAAAAAACAAAATAGGAGGGGGAAATGAACGTAACAAAGAAGCTACTTGTAAGTTTGCTTTTGATTGTGGGCTTGGGCCTGCTGAAAGCAAGCGGGGTATCTGCGGCGATCACGGGAAGTCCGCATGATCTCGTCTCTTGGCTCAACATCACTTCCAAGGATAAAGCGGGTATATGTGCATATTGTCATGTACCGCATTCATCCAAAGGTGACAGGTTGTTTCCATTGGCGAACGAAGAAGAAAAATTAAAATATGGTGTTGTAGGTTCCTTATGTTCAAAGTGTCATGTGGGTAGCGGTTATTTGAACTATCCTAATATGGACGTAAATAATGAGATTTTTGCAACATTAGATCCATTAGTTACACCGCTGAAAAATACTCACATGGATTCACATCCGGTTTTCGGGACAAGAAGCTCGCACCAGAGCGCAACACTCCAGAATACGAATCTGGACAGCGCGATCTCTAATGATTGGCCATGGACCAGCAGCTGGGCTGCCGGCGCGAAACCTGACAAGGACATAGAATGTTCTTCTTGCCACAATCCTCATGATTGGAATCCGATCGCATTTGGATCAGATGCAGTATATGGGCTTGCGAAAAGAAAATTCTTAAGGGCTCCGGTATATAATGAGAATGGCCCTGCAAATAATAAGAATTTTTGTTCTTATTGCCATATAAATCGTGAAGCTGATACAAGCTCGAATAACATTGGTGGTTATGGTACTCATCCGGTTTCCTCGGGTCGTGCCGATACTGCTTCATTTACAGGTAATCCTGGAGCGGTAAGAGATGAAGTTTATATGTTCAGAAATTTTTATGGTTCGACAAACTTAGTATCAGGCAACAGAGCCGGTAGAGCTATTTGGGATTCCGGTTGGGCCATTGGTACTACAGCTGTTTTTCTGGGTGCAAGGACTTACGGCAATGATTTGATATGCCAGAGCTGTCATATGCCTCACGGTGTAATGCACACAGACGATGATACCTACCATGATTCGGCTACTACAGAATTACATGTAGGCCCGTTGTTAGCTGTTGATAATGCTTGGAGTTTCGCAGACGCTGCGCCTGGGTTTGCGCCGACTAAGAGTGAGTTTCCATTTAAGAGTGAGACAGTGTTTGTCTTGCCGGCAACACACGAAGAGAATATCCTTTGTGAATGGTGCCATGGTTTGACACCTGATTTGGACAATACTTTACAATCTACGAACGCGTTTGCTCATCCGGTAGATAAATATCCGCCGGAGACAAGTGGCGTAGTGGGTGTTGGAACACTTGACAACATAGCGTCAGAACCGGAATTTGGTTCAATGGATATTAGGTATCCGCCAAGTCAATGGTTGAAATACAGAGAATCCGGTGGAATAAGGGGTGTTACCGGTAATCCGACCCATACTCAAAATACAGACAGGACAACAGATGGTAAGTACTTAACCTGTTTAAGCTGTCATGAACCGCATCAGGCGGCCATAAACAGCCCTATCTTAAAGAGAGGTATGGAACGTAATTTGGCCGGTAGAAGTGATACAACTTTCTGTGATGGTTGTCATAGCGACGTAGCTGTTGGAACAGGCGCTGACACAGCGTATTTCACAGATTGGACTACACATCCGTCAGGCCCAGCTGCAACCCTGGTAACAGGTGATGCGGAAGGTAATGGAAACATTAAGTTCCCGAACAGAGCTGGTCTAAAAACGTTTAATAAAGGTACAACTGCTGAGTACATTTCATGCTGGAGCTGTCATAAGGCGCATAAAGGTGTTGAAAAACCTCTGTTAGCCGATTATCAGACTCCATTCTCTCAGATATGTGTTAACTGCCATACTCCGGGAGATACTGTTTACGTATCAGGAAATGGTACAGGCGGATTGGGTGGAAGTAAGGCGGCTGCCTGGAAATATGGTAGAGGCAGCGGGTCAGCAAATGGTGAAACAGATGCAAACCCAAGCTATTACTACATTGAAGGCGCCGGTGCTACCGGTACACCTTGGTGGAATTATACAAACAAGAGGGGATATACTTCAGCTGGAGATACTACCTCCGCACCTAATGCGTATGGTATAACTGCTGCAGGAACTGATAGTACAAGATTAGGCAGTCATTACATTGGCCAGTTCTCAGGTACACGGCCAACAATAAATACAGCAGATAGCTGCTGGTTAGGTGAAAGAAATATAGACCGTAACGGTGCTTCTGGTGCGATATTAACTACGATAGACCGCAGAAGAGGTTCAGTTGGCGGTACAGGTGAGGCCAAAGATAGATGGTTAGACACAGCTGGATTTATCGGAAGATACTGGGCTAGCACAGACAGTTCAGGTTCAGGCCAGAAGGGCCATTATGGAACTACGGCAACTGGTGAATATGTAATTAGCTGTCAGGGATGTCATGTTGCTCATAACAGTGGTGTTGGTGTAGCAGATAATCCTAAGATATCCAGATTACTGTTAGCTCCTAACGTAGATTCATATATGTGCAAACGTTGCCATATTCCAGAGGTAACTGTGGGTGATACCACATTTACGCATCTAATGAGCGCAGATACATCAGGTGCGGCATTTGATTCGGGTAATCTTTCATATAAGATTACTAAACTGGAAGGTGATGCGGTAAATATTACTACAAGTAAATTTGCCTATAATAATGGACAGGAAATTGCCCCGGCTAACTATGCGGGAGGCAGAATGAATTGCGACGGTTGCCATACAGTACATAATGCCGATTCAAAGATGGGCGCGATGATACTGGAAGGTGATAGCGCGACTATAAGCGGTACTTTTGGTACAACTGGTTTATGGAATAAGGTGCCGACTATACCTGAAAGAGACGATAATGCGACATGCCGTCTCTGTCATAAGTATGGTGCAAAATAGTAAGGTACTAAGTTAAACTTAAATTGCGGGGCTCAATTGTTTTATAATAAGAAACAATTGAGCCCCCTTTTTGAAAAAAAAGATAAAAAAAATATTAAATAAGCTATAAAAGCTTAAATAAAGAAGGCGGTAAAAAGTGAAAAAAATAAATTTATGTCTTTTATTATTAGTGTTTGTTTTATCTGTTTCTTCAACCACCAGTTTTGCGCAGAGGAAAAAAAGAGGTTTGGATTCCGCAGCGGGGAAAAAAGCCGAAACAGGCCCCCAGATCACCCCTAACATTCATATGCAGTTAGGCTGTGAGTCGTGCCATTTAACAAGGCCGAAACCGGATGATAAAGATGCTAAACTTCTTATGCCGAACAATGATGTTGTTGAGTTATGCAGGAGCTGCCATGAAGGGGCTGAACATCATAAGGTTAATGTTGTTCCAAGCGCCGATGTAAAGATCCCGGATTTTCTGCCGTTGGGGAAATCAGGTGCTTCGGAAGGCAAGGTTGTCTGCAGTACTTGTCATTTAGTTCATGTGGAAATAGCTTCAAATGTTTTATTGCGCGGGTTTTCAGATGAGGCAGGCGGCCAGCCTATTTTAAAAAAGAGATTGGATCTTTGTAATAAGTGCCATGGAGAAGAGTTCACTAAAAGATCTCCTCACGTAAATGATGAGAAATTATGCGGTTTTTGCCACAGCAGTGACCCGAAAAAGGCAAAGGATGTTGTAAAAGAGACTATAAAAAGGGATATAATCGAGCTGTGCGATTTTTGCCATGGATCGGCGCAGGGCGGGCATTTTATACAGGTTAATCCGTTTGCTGATAAAGCTATCCGTAATGAATTCCCGACGACTCTGCCTGTTATTGACGGGGCGATGACATGTGCTACCTGTCATAATGGGCATGGCAATACAGGAACCATGTATATTTTAAGGCCTGATTATATTAGTTTTGCCGTAAAATCAAAAGAGATAAATCCTCATGAAAAAGGGTTGTTCTGCCTTTCCTGCCATGATAAGATCCCTGCGGCCGGTGCTAAAGGGGCGGATGCCTTTATTAAATTCGGGAATGATGTAGCGATGTGCAACTGGTGCCATAAAGCGTCGCAGGATAAGGGAGACCATCATCCTTTAAATGTAGGAGAAAGCCCTAATTCAAAAATTACAAAAATGTCAAAAGATTTGCCATTGGTGGATGGAAAAGTTACGTGTTTAACGTGCCATGAAAGAAAATTTGAATGCCGGGCGGAAAAACCAAAAGAAAATATCGCGGACAAAAACCCGAATTATCTGATAGGCGGTCCTTATGATAAGAAAAATGAAATTTGTTATAAATGCCATATAAGGGCTGAATTGGAAAAAACAAATCCCCATAAAATGCTGGACGATAAGGGAAATCAGATTGCTTCCACTTGTAAATTCTGTCATTCGTTACCGGCGGAAAAACTGGTTGAAGGCGGGAAAAATCCCGGTTTGATCGGGGAGGTTAATTTTTTATGTATACTGTGCCATGCCGACCGTGATCACCCGGGAACAAAAATGGATGGAACACAGCCGAGACATTTGGTTAAATTTGCGAATGAAAGGCAAACGGTAGCCAATGGTAAGATAATAACTGTAAAAATTAAAAGCTTGAAGGACCTAAAAGATGTAAATACTAATTTGCTGCCGCTGGATAATGCGGGGAATATTACATGCAATACCTGCCATCAGGTACATCAGGAAGGACTTTTAAAAAGCGAAAAAAATAAAAGAGTGGAAGGAAAAATGTGGAGAATGTCTCAGGATGAGCTTTGCAATACCTGTCATTCATTTTAAGGAAAACTATGAAAAAACACAATTTAATTAAAATTTCTTTGGTATTATTATTTGTTTCTCTTTGCGGGCTTGGATGCAAAAAAACGCAGGATAGCGAGTTAATTGACGGTCTGGATCTTTTCGCGAGGGAAGAGTTTGACAGTTCCATGGTTGTATTTAATAAAATCCTAAAGGCTGATCCTGAAAATGCCAGGGTATTATTCTACAGGGCGCTGAACTATAAAAAGGTAGGCGATGACGAAAAAGCGATATTTGATTTTGAAAAGGTTTTTCAATTGGATAAGAACTTCAGGTTAAAAGAAGACGAATTTTTATCTTTTGCGGAATATAATTATAGAGGAAGAAAAGATTTTAAAAAAGCAATAGATCTTTTTAATTTATTTATAAAAAAATATCCTAAAAGCGAAAATGTTATAAGAGTGTATGTTGAAATTGCAGACAGTTACAGCCTGCAAAAAGATTTCGATAACGCGATATTAAGTTATAAACAGATAGTAGAGAGATATAAAAATGGAAAATTATCACTTGAAAAAAGAGCGGCGTCCCTGGCCGAGGATGGAATAAAATTTCTGGAGGAAAATTCTGATTTTGACAGGAAACCCCTGTCTCTTTACGCGGATATGAATAATGAAAAGGATCCTGTAAAGAAAATTGAAATGGCCAGGAAGATCTTGGAAAAATATCCGAGTTGTAATTTGGCGGATGAAATTCAGTTCAAAATTGCCAAACTTTATAGCGTTGACGGCCTGAATGATTTTGACCAGGCGCAAAAAGAGTATAAAAAACTGATCATGACATATCCGAAAAGCAAATATGTTGAAGTTGCAATGAATAGTATCAGGGGTATTGATGAAAAGTATGACAGAAAGACCGGAAAATTAAGAGGAACAATGCATTAATTTCATTTAAATGGTATTTTTGTGAAAATTATAAATAAAAGTTTATTTGCTGTTTTTATATTAGTGTTTATACTTGCCGCGGAGGTTTTCTGCCAGACAAAGTTTTTAACAACGCCTACCTTGTTTGTATATACCCTGGAAGGACAAGAGGAGCTCCAGTTTAACCAGCCGCAGGATGTCGCGGTGGCTCCGGATGGAATGGTATATATCGCCGATACGGTTAACCGGCGAATACAGGTCTTTAATGATAAGGGTGAGTTTGTTTTAGCGTTCGGGAAAGAAGGCAGGGAAGACGAGGAATTTCTCGATCCTAACGGCGTTGGGACCGATCAACTGGGAAGGATCTATGTAGCTGACCCGATGTTAAATCAGGTGAAGATCTTTACTCCTGCCGGCGAGTTTGTAAGTAAATTTGAATTGAGAGCAGGCCGGCATCGCGGCCCGCAGGGAATAAAAGAAGACAGCCCTACAGGCGCGAACGACGTTGCCGTGGACAGCCAGGGAAATGTCTGGGTGGCGGACGTTGATGATCAGTTGCTGGAAGTTCACGACAAAAATGGAAATTATAAATTTATTGTAACTGTTTTTGAAATAGGCGGCAAACCAAGAGGGCTGGTCAGGCCCGCTTATATAGCGATCAACAGCCATGATGAAGTTTATGTGGCGTGCGGAATAATCAGCCGGATCTACAAGTTTGACAATACCGGGAATTTCATGGCGGAATTCGGCGGACAGGGCGATGTCGCGGGGCTTTTTGGACAGGTATCAGGTATTGCTGTTGATGAAATGGACCGCGTTTATGTTGCTGATATCGCAAAAGGGAATATTCAGGTTTTTGACCGGGAGGGTAAATTCCTTTTCGCGCTTTCAGATGAAAAGGGCGGCCGTATAGATTTGACTACGGTTGGCGGTATTGCCGCAAGAAAAGACCGTGTTTATGTTTCAGAACTTTTGAGGCATAGAATATCCGTCTGGAAATTCAAAAAATAATTAATAATCTTATGATCGTAAAAAGGGATCAATTTTTCCAATGAAAAAATGGTTACTTGCTTTTTTACTTATAATATTTTTAAATTTTAATGTTAAAGCGAGTATCATTGAAACTGTTCATAACCAGGAACTAAACGCGCAATTTTCCGGAGGAGGCGATTTTGAAGGCGTTTGCGCGTATTGTCATGTCCCTCACAGCTCTAAGGGTCCTGTGTTATGGCGGTATGAAATGGAATCAAAAGAATTCGGAAAGATCGGAAATTTGTGTTACTCCTGCCATGGGACCAACCGCGCCGGAACAAAGGCGAATAAATCTTTTACTGTTTTTAATTTACAAAAGGATAACCATCCTGTTGTAAACGCAAGTAATATTGAACCCAACGTTGATGAAACAGACTGGTTGAATAATAGATTCCTGGCAAGTACCTGGCCTCACGCCGCGGATACGACTGATATAGAATGTTCTACCTGCCATAACCCGCACGATAACAGGTTCGGCCGTTTTCTGAATGCCTTGCTGTTTGATACCTCTGCTGATGAGGGCGGTTATAATTACGAAAATACACTTCAGAATTTTTGTTCCTACTGCCATCAAAAAAGAGAAAGCAGTTTAAAAGGCAAAGAGAATAAAGGAACGCATCCGGTTGGAGCGAATATAACCAATGAAAATCTTCCGGGTGTTTTTATTGACAGCGCTATTTTCGCGAAACCCTTTGGGGTCTTAGGCGGCCATTTGGCTTATGGAACAACCGGAGGGGTAACATGTGTTACATGCCACAGCCCTCATGGCGTGCCGGCAAGCAAAGACGGTTTATACGCTGACGGTACTCCTTTAAGGGTAGGCCCGCTTTTGGTGATTAATAATGATACGACAAAATCACAACCGGATTCTACGGATATTCCAACCGGGGGCGGAGGGCAAAGCCTGTTATGCGAAGCCTGTCATGGCAAAACTCCTTTTATGAAAGATACTGCTTATTTTTCCCATCCTTTGGACAGATATCCTCCGGGAACAAGAAGTGATGATAATATTTCCTCTTCAGGTGATACCCTGGCAATTAATTACCCTCCGGTTTCATGGATAAATTACGAGGAATCCGGAGAGCCAAATACGCATCAAGGTAAAGGCGCGAGGGGGTTGGGCGAATATCTTGTTTGTATGAGTTGTCATGACCCTCACGGCGCCAAGCCCGGTACTCCGCTCTTGAGAAAGGGTTCGTCAGATAATTTTTGTGAAGATTGTCATAATAGCGCGCCTGTCGCGGGAGAAAATCATCCGGTAGATACAGTCGGTATCAGTATTTGGCAGGATGGAACGAAGATAAGTACAGGATCTTTTCGCTCCAGGAACAGAGATGGTTTTGAGATGGCTATCAGAGAGTCTTTAGAGATATATGATTCGCCAGGAATATTTATTACAGATATTCAAAACGCGCTCAGATTAAAAGACGGTTATATTACCTGCAGGACGTGCCATTCCCCGCATTCAGCGATGAATTCAAGATTATTGACAATAACAGATAGAAATTCTGAAATATGTGAATGTTGTCATACCTATCCGGATGAACCTCATAATCCAAGTGTATATTATTTTGAGGGGCCGGGTGAAGTTTATCCCGATGGAAAGGCGAATGAATGGATGCCGGTTAAGCAAGGGAAAGTAAATAAGGAAGAAACCTATGAATTACCAAGGCTGGGAAGCCATTATATCGGGAGTGTAGTTCCGGAAGACCGTCCCCTTTATGATACTTTTTATGTGGCTTATTATGATACCGGTTACAGAACGGATTGGCTGGCAACTGCTCATGTTGATAACGGTTATAACTCTTCATGGCCTGGTTCTAACCAGTTTTCTCATTTAGGCGGGCCGGGCGCGGATCCAAAAAGATCCGGTAACGGCGGAACGATGATCATCTGTCAATCCTGTCATACCCCGCACGGCGCGGCTAAAGGTTTAGCCGTTGATGGCGGGGAAAAATTAGGCAGGCTACTTTTAACTCCCAATACTGAATCTCAACTTTGTTCGACATGTCATAATCCGGAAGGGAGCCATCCGGTATTAAATAAAATTGTTTCCCGCACAAACCAACCGTTAAATCCGAGAGATTCAAAATTCGCAGTAGGATATTATAATTCGCTATATCTGAAAGGTTTTACCATGCCTGCGGATTATCCCGATACAGCTAATAATAATAATCCAATAATGGTTTGTGAGAGCTGCCACGCCGCGCACAACGCGTATTCGTTAGGAGGAGCTTTTATTATGGAGGCGGGCGGGGATTCAACATCGGTTTCCGCTCCGGGCGGCATAGGCTGGTTTAATAAAAAGACACCTTCCCGTGATCATCAGCCATTATGCAACCGGTGCCATTTACAGGGAATAGTCGATGGAAAATAAACTGTATTTTAAAATCTATTTTATTATTTTTTTATTTTTGTTAACTCCGTCTTTGATACATGCCAGCGGAATAGTTGAGACGGTGCATAATCTGGAGGTTAATTCTGAGTGGGCGGGAGGGGTTGAATTAGAAGGCGTTTGCGCTTATTGCCATACCCCGCATAGCGCGTTAGGTTCTCAGGTATGGCCTTACAGGCCCAGGGAAAAAGATTACGGAGATTTTGGTGTTGTTTCCCGTATATGTTATACATGCCATGGAACAAATTCAGCAGGAACAAAGGCAAGTAAAATATTTACTGTGTTTAATGTTAAACGGGCGAATCATCCGGTTGGTTCAACAAGCAATGAACCCCCCAATGTTGAAAATACCGATTGGCTTGGAGAGGTGGTTAATACTCCGGCTCAGGAATGGCCGGAGACTGAAAAAGATAAAAGTATGCAATGTACCACCTGTCATAACCCTCATGATAATATTAACGGAGGCTTTCTCAGGGCAATGATGTATGATACTTCTGTGCCTGAGGGAAATGCGTCAAATTATAACGGGCCAGTACAGAATTTTTGTTCATACTGTCATCAGCAGAGAGAGGATTCAGGTAAAAAAGCTGATAATGGTATCAGGGGATTTCCCGGATCAGGAACTCATCCTGTGGGTGCTTCCGTCTCAAAGGAAAATGCCAGAAATGGAGGGATAGGGATTATTTTAGACACCCTCTTTACTAAACCGAAGGGCGTGCTGGGCGGGCATCTTTCTTTTTATACCCAGGGCGGCGTGATATGCATGACTTGTCATCAGGTTCATGGCGGGGAACCTGCCCGGGACGGGATGTATGCTGACAAAACACCGTTAAGAGTAGGCCCGCTTTTAGTAGTGAATAATGATACCACAGGCAGTGTTCCGGGAGAAAGCCTTTTATGTGAAAAATGCCACACGGAGATGCCGGCGGTTGATGTTGCCGGAAATAAATATACTCATCCGGTAAATGTCTTTCCCACGCCGACTAACGATAACTTTTCTTCAAATGTAACGCCTTATTCTGAAAAAATATTCAGAACCGGAAAAGGAACTTCGCTCTCTATTCATTATCCTTATAACGAAGCGGATAATATGACCTGGGTAGATTATGAAGAATCAGGGGACCCGAATACTTTGCCGGCTAATCAGGAAAGAACGTTAGGAGAATATTTAGTTTGTATCAGTTGTCATGACCCTCATGGAGCAAAGGAGGGTACTCCTATATTGCGGTCAGGTTCCTCGGATTCTTTTTGCGAGGATTGTCATGGCCGTAAACCTCAATATAATGATTATAATAATTTTATAACTCCTATCAGTGAGGCAATGGGAACACAGGTCGAGGGTACCCAAAAGGTTTGGGGAGTGAGCCATCCGATAGATATTGAAATGATGAGCAGAGATAAGTTTAGAATGGCTATCAGAGATTCGTTAATAAATACTGAAGGCTTACTGATAGAAAATATCCGGTCCAAAATAAAATTGGTTAATGATAAAGTAGTCTGCCGGACTTGCCATGTGGCGCACACGGGGCAGGATAATTATATTCTGGCGATTCCGGATAATAATTCCGAGCTTTGCGAGGCTTGTCATACAGAGGCAAAAAATCCTCACAATCCCAGTGTGTATTACTTTGAGGGGTTGGATACGACTGAGAGCAAAGCTCCGGGGGAGGATTCTTTTAATAAGAGATTAGGTTCTCATTATATAGGTGACGTAACCATAGATAGAAAGGAAGTGACGCCGGAAAATATAATGATCAAACAGGAAGAACATTCTGACTGGTTAGGCACGGCGCATGTTAATGATTATCGTCAAAGGAATGATCCCTGGGAATCTTCCAAACAATATACGCATGTCGGCGGGCCGGGGGGAGATCCTAAAAGAGAC
>JAQUKH010000041.1 GCA_028719205.1 bacterium | reverse complement strand
TTTATGCAGTGTTATACGTTCCTCGAGTTCCGTTCCCTGGATTTTATCTCTCAGCTTTTGAAGCATCTCTTCCTGCAAATCGGACGCAATGACCCTGCCGGATTTGCCGACCATTCGGGCTATATCGATGGAAAAAAAACCCGGGCCGCAGCCTATATCAAGGACAGTCATTCCTTCTTTTACATAGGGGCTCAATATTTTTTTAGGATCCTGCATCCATCTCCGCAGTTTGTTATCAAGAGTGCCTGATCGTTCAGCCGGGAATACCGGATTTTTTTCATTGTTCACGTTATCATTTTCCTTTTAAAATACCTATAACATTGCTGCACGTCCATTTTGGATTGTCTGGGGCTTATTTATTGTTTTCTAGTATTTTCTCGAGTTCATTTAACTCTTTTAATGCCTTTTCACGGTCAATCGGCTCACTTTGAGTAGGCATAATTGTAAAATTGAGAAGGCGTTTATTGGCTTTTCCGCTGGGATGTGGTAAATCCATCATAAGTATTGTGGCTGTATCTCCGACCTTATAGTCGCTCGATACAAGAGGATCATCCGCTATAACTTCCTGCCCCTTCCATTTTACAACATAAACCCGGAATAAAGCATCACCCTCTTTTGCGGAGAATATTTTCAATACTTCCGCTTTGAAACTTTCGTGCATACTTTGCGAAGTATACGCTTCAGACGTGGTCCAATCACGAACAAAACCATCATTGGTTAATGTCTTATATTGTTTTGAATCCATATCGTTTTTGCCGGAAGGACTATTTTTATTAATCACTTCTTTTTCTTTTAATTTATCTGAAATAACCGATGATGTTTCTGAATCCATGTTTTCAGCAGCATTTGTTTTCTTGTAAATTGCTGGATGATGACTAATCCCAAGTATTAACATAACTATAACTGATAAAAGTAATTTTGTTTTTTTATTCATAATTATCTCTTTTAACAATAGAAATCACGGACTGCGTACTCGCAGCCCCGTGCATTGATTCGGAAGAATGATTAAATTGCTGAGATTCTGTTATTTGGTCTTTGTTTGTTTTGGTTGTTGCATATTTTTTGTTTAGGTTTTCCAGGCATATCATACAAAGCTTATCATCTTTTCTATCATGTTCAGAAAGATTATGAGGATAAGCGCGCGCGCATGTTGCTGTTGTACAACGGGGGATACCGAGAATAAAACCGGTTGAAGAAAATGCCTGCATAACACTGCGCTTAATTACAATATCCCATGCCAGATCATTGTCAAAAAAGCGCGCGTAACTTATAACACCTATTTGTTCCCTTGCCAGGCCAAATAGAAAATTGTAATCCTCCGCATATATATCACTACCAATAATTCCTAATATCCCCAGTGTCATTTTTTCAGACAGCTTGTCTTTATAGATTTTCAGGATCTGATCTAAAAGAATAGTTGCGTTATATTGTTTTTGCATGGATAAATTTTGATTGGAAGCTTTATTTCTGATATCAGATTCACTTGGAATAGCTTCATCTTCAATAATCTCAACCATCAAACCAAACTCTTGAGTAATGCGAGAAGCGATAGAGGTTACAATAAGCGGATTTGCGCCTTTAAATTTGAGGATATAAAGCTTATAATTATGCAAATTCGGACGCAGAACTGCCTGGTCCTTAATATTTTTAAATTCCTCCATTGAAAGTAAGGCTTTAGTTGAATCGATAAGTGAAGGATCGTTGCAATGTTCTATTATAAAATTAAGCCTTTCTGATGCCTGCTGATAAAATCCTTTTTTTATTTCAAGTTTAGCGAGAATATATTGATTTCCGTAATCCCAGGAATTCACTCGCAGGCCTTTCGTAAGAGCGGCGATTGCATCTTCATTTCGTCCTGAACTCATGTATGCATTTGCCAATTCAAAATATATTTGAACATAATTCCGGGCATGAACATCACTTAAAGTATTAAGATATTTTGCCCTTTCCTCCAGCTTTTTGAGATCAATATCTGATTGCTTTTTTATATTTCTAGCAGCGCATCCCATCAGAAATAAAATAATTAAAAACAGGAATAAACATTTAAATTTATTATTATTCATAATTGTTCCATTTATTTTTTTGTTAGTATATCAGATTAACTTCATTTTTCAAAATGGAATATCGACTCAGGCAAATCGTAGTTCGGAAAAGCGGAAGAACTGAAGAGTATAGAAAATTGGGGCAATTAAATATATATTATGATCAAACATAAGAATAGGACGCTACCCCTATTCTTTATTTTTTAAATATTAAATCTAAAATTAACGACATCTCCATCCTGCATTAAATATTCTTTTCCTTCTAATGTCACTAAGCCTTTAGATTTTAATTCCTGTTCTGAGCCATATTTAATAAGATCATCATATCTATAAACTTCAGCCCTGATAAAACCGCGTTCTATATCCGAATGGATCTTCCCCGCGGCTTTTGGAGCTTTAGTCCCTCTTGAGACCAGCCAGGCCCTTGTTTCTTTCGGCCCGGTTGTAAAAAAACATACCTGGTCAAGAAGTTTCTGGCCTTCCTGAGCTAATTTTGTAAGCCCGGGTGATATTATTCCCGCCGCTTCATAATATGACGCGCGATCCTCCTGGGGCAGTTCAACAATTTCAGCTTCCATTTTAGCGCACAAAACAACTATCCCCGCTCCCTCTAATTTCGCGCGTTCTTCCAGTGTTTTTATCATATCAGGACAGGTATTTTTTTCATCAGTATTCGCGACATACAATAGCGGTTTTTCAGTTAAAAACTGAAATTCACCAATTAAAGTTTTATCGATCTTTTGGACTCTGATCGATTTGCCATCGTTAAAACCCTCAATGACTTTTTGAATTATTTCAAATTTCGCTTTAGCCTCCGCATCTCCTGATTTTGCAGATTTTCTTACTCTTTCAAGCGCGTTCTCAGCCTGCTGCAGATCAGCTAATAAAAGCTCTGTTTCTATAATATCCGCGGCCTGCAAAGGATCAAGATTACCCAGCACATTTATAACATCATCATCTCTAAAACAACGAACTACATGTGTAATCGCGTCCACCGCCCGGATATGCGACAAAAATTTATTTCCGAGCCCCTCGCCTTTGCTCGCGCCCTTAACAATTCCGGCAATATCAACAAATCGTATTCCCGCGGGCACGATTTTTTTACTGCTGACTTTTTCCGCTAAAACATTCATCCTTTCATCAGGCAAAGGCACGATCCCAACATTAGGCTCAATTGTTGTGAAAGGAAAATTTTCCGCGGCAATACCCGCGCCCGTTAAAGCGTTAAAAAGCGTTGATTTCCCGACATTAGGCAATCCTACAATTCCAACATCCATTTATTTCTCCAATTTTAAGATTAAATATTATACTAATTCCAAAAACAATATCTATTGAACTCCCAAATTATTCTTTCATATTTTTCTAACATACAGGATTTATTCCGAAGTCTTTATTTTGGAAAGAGTTCTTTTGAACGAAGCCGACTTGTACACCTTTAGTGGATTGAACCGATTAGAGGTTTTCAATGACTGCTTAACTATCTTAAATAATTATAACACTTTACTCTTTGGGCGTCTATAATAATATTTTTGGCCGCAAACTCATTTATTTCAATTTCTTCAACTCATCAGTTAAAACATCAATGTCCGGCTGGGTATTAATATTGTGCACATCTATGTAAGAAATGATACCTTTTTTGTCAATAACAAATAACGCGCGTTCTGAAGTGCCGCTGGAACGTAAAACTCCATATTTCATCGCCACAGCACCATGAGGCCAAAAATCAGACAAGACCGGGAACCAAACACCGCCCATATCCTGCGTCCAGGCATATAGAGTGGGAATGTTATCTTCCGTAATTCCCAAAAGTATCGCGTCATGCGCCTTAAAAATATCCTCAATTTCATTGTATCCAGGCCACTGATTTGAACATACCGGGGTCCATGCCGCCGGCACAAATGAAATAACAATATTTTTTTTGCCAAAATACTGTCCTAAACTGACCTTTTCACCAGAGATAGATATCAACTCAAAATCCGGAGCTTTATCGCCTACCTTTAGTAATGTCTGGCTATCGGTACTTTTCAAATTGCCAACCTGGCAAATATGCGCGGCCGACACTTTCTTATTTTCCGCAAAAGCACCAAAATTTCCAAAGCTTATCAACACAAGAACAAAAAATAAAACGCCTGAAATTTGTTTCATAAGTCCTCCTGTTTGGGCCTTAGCAAAGCCTACACCCGGCATATCTAATCTTGCTCATCTTGGTATATTGTGATTGTACCATTCTTCAAATATTTGTCAATAATTAGTCACTCTAGGCAACAACGGATACACTTTTGTTCAAATATTTATAAAATAACATTTTTTCGACATCTGCTAAGTAAATCAATCCAGCAACGTTTGTAATAATCAATCGAATATTTTCCTTTTCTAAGTTGAACGTTTAAATAAAATATACCAAATAATGAAATCAACATAATCAATGTTATTGTAGAGCTTATTAACATAAATATATTTAAACCCCATTGATATTGCTGCAATTCAAAAACTACTGCAATCGTTGATATTATTAATATTGCATAGAAGCTAAAATACATAATTATATAATAAATATCAATTGGTGGATTTGTAAAAAGTTTACGGGAATCAAGATACTTTTGCTCTCTTTCTGTTAATGTGCCACATTTTCTAATAATTTCGCAATTTTCACAAGACGTGGTATTCATAACATGCCTTAATTTAAATGATTCCGTTTCCCATCCCTTATATTCTCGTGGATAACTATTTTTAATTAAACATTCCTTAAGTACTGTCAAATAAGCATCAATCCGTTGAATTGACGCATTTTTTTGTGAAACCATAAGACCAAAAACGATTGCAATAATTCCTGGCAAAGCTGCTACAAGAGTACGCCAAAAACTCATAGCAATATCGTCTTTACTTTTTGTAACTATACCATAATAATTTAATGCAAAATACGCAGCTGCAAATGATACCGAAAGTGTTATTGTGCTTGTAAATAGATGTATTTGACAATCAGAAAGTGAACGTCTATATGCACTAAGATGGTTGATATCTTGGGACGCTAAACTATCTTGTTTTATCAAACGAGTATGTTGTTGCGTTCCTTTTAAAAGAAAACGATATAAATTTTGGTCTGTAATTTTAGCATCAAGTATTAGTGCAACTCCTTTCCCATTATCAAAATATGTTGATTCAGTCCATCTGCGTGAAACGTTAGCATAACCGAGTGAAATCCAGTTTGGAGAATAATCCTTAATTCTTACATTGATTTCTACTTTAGAATTTATATCCGGGAGATCTACCTTTTCTGGTAAATCTATTGCCAACCCCCCAGAGGAGATATCAAGTAAATATCCAGTGAGCTGGTTTCCAGATGTTGTTTTCGCTGAAACATTTATCTCTGGAGGTTCAAAACGAGCATTTGTTCTTTTCTCTTGATACATACAAATACCCCCTTCTGTTTTATGGTTATTATATTCTGATAGAAACTTTGAATTAGATCACTAATATTTTAAACCTTGTATTCCTGAAAACTAAATAAATATTCTATTTAATTTATATTATTCGCTCGTTATTATTATATCAAATTAACTTTTTTTGTCAAGAATGCATATGAACTGTGCGTGAAATGCAAAATGAATGGTTCTTGGAATTATTTAAAAAAATGAGAAGATAAAGAGATGATTTAAATAGTTAGTATTACTAGGAACCAATGTCCCTGACATACATTATGGTTTTGTTGGATGGGATTTTTTTGTAGGGGCAGGTCTTGTGCCTGCCCTCTTACCGTTTCCTTTTAATAGTTAGTTACTCTAGAAAACAATGTTCCGAATACAAAAAAACCTTTATTGAAACAATTTATTTCTTAGTTGGTTTTGGTGGAGGTGGAGGAGGTCTATAACCTCCATCTGGCTTTGGAGGAGGTGGTGGTGGCCTATAACCCCTTTCAAAGTGCTTATTAGGTTCAGGCACAGGAGCTTTGATAGGTGTATC
Source organism: bacterium (assembly GCA_028719205.1). Classification (GTDB taxonomy): domain Bacteria; phylum JACRDZ01; class JAQUKH01; order JAQUKH01; family JAQUKH01; genus JAQUKH01. The sequence goes on along the minus strand of JAQUKH010000041.1, from coordinate 12,480 downwards.
TTTTTGATTATCCGTCATTTTATTTGCCCTCCTTTTGGTAGATTGTAACTAACAAAATAAATTATTGAAATAACCCCAACGAAAAATAATAAACCTCCGAGGATATTAAATATAGCAGTGATAAAGTCGTAGCAACCACCAGGTCGCTCGTTGTAGATATTTTTTTATCTACCTGATTTATTGCTTGACGCAAAGCCAAGTGGCTGAAGAAAAATGACAATAGTACAATGATAATGCTACTACTCCAAGAAATCCATGAAAACAATAGAAAAAAGAGTTTTTCGAAAGGACCTGCACCAACAATATCTTTTATAAATGCAAAGGAGATGCCAAGAGCACCACCTGACAAGGATAGTACTGTTTTATCAAAATCTTCTTGTGCTTTTTGTTCTGCTGCAACCAGATGGTTTCTATACTCCCTTAATTCTTTTCCCATGGATTAAAGAGATCTCCTTATGTTTCGACGTTGAGTTTACCTGCATTTTGAGCGAAGTAAAAAAATGTCAAGTGCAGTAATTTGTTAAGAGACACTCCACCACCATGTTGAACAGTAAATAGTTTTATTCATATCAATCCAAGTAACTTTCTCCCACATAGATTTTTCTTCAAAATATTTAACACTTTGATGGAGGTTATTGTAAACATCGGCTGTTATTCTAGTGGTGTAGTCATTTGACAGCTCGCAAAGTTTGGCTGCGTGGTTTGCAGCCTTTCCAACCCAAACAAGATCATTTGATCCCCGAATGCCTGTTCTTGCGATAAAAAGATTGGAACTATCAATCCCTATTGTATGTTTAACTTGATATGTCTCATCTTTGTATTGATTTTTAATTGCAGGATTGACTATTTGTATTCTGGAATAGTTGATTTTCAATGCAGCTTTCACTGCCGACGTATTTTTGCTATCACCAATAAATACAGCCATAATTCTGTCTCCATCATAAGCTGTAATTTCTCCACCTTCATACTCAATTATCTTAGCTGTACAGTGTAAATATGCTTTATAAATCTCCGCAGCAAAGAATGCCTTTTTTGAATCTACTAATTTCGTAGATTCAGACATATCAGCATAAAGGACTACACCATCAAGTTTTACGGCATCATTACCAAGCTTTAAATCTTCAACTGATGGTACAACTTGCCCATCCCTCTCAGTCCATTGCTCACTAAATATGCTTTTTACTTTGCTTTCCAACTCATCTTTTAAAGACATATCTTTACATCCACTCCTAAACTAAACATATAGCAAGTAAATTGCTAATAACCAAAATGGAACACTTATGAAAGAAGATATGAAAGCCAACTTTACATAAGCGTATTTTGTTTCTGCTATTTCAGCATTTCTATAAACTTGACTTAAAAGATCGTTTTCATATTTTTCATCATTCAATGTTTTCATTTCATTTAAATATACGGTTTCTGCTTTCTTGGTAATTTCGCCGAAAAACACATTTGAACCTTTTGGACCGCTTAATCTCGGAAACATTGCAAATGCAAGGAATCCTATGCTTAAAGCTAAGGGGATAAGACTTAAAGTAGATATTATTGCCGGACCAATAGTCCATAAGGTTACCGTTTTTATCAAAGCAACGATTAATCCTAACATAGCGACATTAATTGCAAAAATGGGAGAGACCTTTGAGTCTGCAGCTTTTATCCACTCCAATTGTAACAATAAAAGTTTTTCAGCTATTTTCGTATTCATATTTTTATTCCTCTTAACAATTAATATACAAACAGCGTAATTACATTGAGACTTGGCTAAAAAGAATAGATAAGTAAGAATGAATAAATATCGCCACTTCTCGCATTTTTATACAAAGAAGCAATCCGTTAAACTATATCATATTTTTAGATTTGTTCAATAGAAAAGATAGCAGAAATAAAAAGTCACCCTCCTACGGCGGGCAGGCCCTCCAGAGGCGGGCAGGCAAGTTGCAAAGTCACAACGTCATCAGTAAAGAAATGAGAAGATAGCGCGGAAGGTGAAAAATCGTTTAATCCGTTCAAGCAGTTTTAACAGTTTGAGCCGCTCTAATAAGTTAATCAAGAAAAACAACGGAAACAAATCACAAGCAAGGAAAGAGGCTGTTAATATTATTTTCATTTGATCGGTTGTCGCGAAAATTGTCCTCCGTTGGCCACGGCGACCGCGGCAACTATGCCGCATACAGCGGCGAACCATACAAGATCAAAGGCCAGGAGAGACACCCCAGCTATCACCAGGGGACTGATGATTCGCGCGCTGGCTGTAAGACTTATATGCATAAGCATCCCTACGAGAAGACTCCCTGTACGGTCGTAGACCCACACCATAAGCACCCTGAAGACCGGCAACAATAATAGAGGATCGAGCAGGTAGCTGATCAGGGAAAGTTCTCCGGAGTAAGTGCCGCTTATCCAGTAGCACACGATCAAGTGCCATACTCCCCATAGAACACCAACGATAAGACCGGTAATAAATACACTATAACGCTTTATCAATTCAGGAATTGCAAAGCCTGTCCAGCCAAGCTCCTCGAAGAGGCCTGCAACTAACCCCACCGAGAGACCGAACATCAAATGGGATATCTTGTCATTTGATACAAATATGCCGGGTAGGAACTGTGGGGATAAAAAAGAGAGTGCAAATAGTACCGCCGTCATCACAAGCGGGGCGATCAGGAGCGCTGCCGCGTACCAGCGAATACCAACCCGCCACCTGAACAGCCGGGATAAAAACTCGAGATAGCCCGCTCTTCCATAGACAAGGCCGGTCAACAGGATGCCCGTTACACTGGGCCCGGCGAGCAACGCCAGAATCGCGGCCGGGAGTAGCGCATCAAACTGTTCCTTGGAGGCAGCCGGGATTCCACCGGGACCGATCACGATGAGGACGCCACCCCATGAGATGGCGAATGTCATAACGAAATAGGTAATCACCGGGTGCTTCTTGATGAAATCCTTAATTGTCGCCATGTTATCCTCCTCTTATGGCATAACGCTCACACCCCTCACTTCTTCAATTTGGCAACTATTTCATATTACTAATTTTAATTCTATTTCTCTTATCCCCTCTTGTCAATAAAATAATATTTTCAAATATTGATAATTATTAGGCGGGCCCGGAAGCGTAAGAGCAGATGTGCGGAAGGAATAAGCAAAGAAGTCAATAGTCTATAGTCGTAAGTCACAAGCAAGGAAAGATGCATGGCGCATAGGGCATAGAGTATGGGGAAAATAAGTCACACTTGTCCGCCGTGGCGGAAGTTGCAAAGTCACAAGCAACAAAGTCACAAGTCACAACGTCACCAGTAAAGAAATGGGAAGATAGCGAGGATGAGCAGAAGTCGGAAGCGGAAGAATCGTTTAAACCGTTCAAGCAGTTTAAACAGTTTTCAGAATTTTTTTAAATTCACTAATAATGCAACTTTTAAATTGATTCCTAAGGAATTAAGAATAAAACAAAAAGGGCGAATGATTACCCTCCTGAGGCGGGCAGGTTCGCCCCTACAAATAAAAATGTTTGGAATAGGAAATCTCGCCTCTGTTTTTTATACGGCATAACTTAAAATTTCAAGTTCAGCCGTTTTATCAACTTTACACAAAATATTGTCTACTTTTTCCATCACCGGATCTTCAATTAAATATTCACTACAGTTTTCACATTGCAATACCGGTAATTTTTTAATAATAATAATAGAATCGTATTCAGCTTTAAATGGTAAATTAGTAATAACTTTTTTCAATTTTCCACCGCAATTTTGGCATTTCATGGCGTTCTCCTTGTTTTTAAGTCATCGTTCCATTTATCTAACGTTGGCCTATAACTTGTAATTATTCTTATATTGTTGTTTTTTATATCAACTGCCATATGAATGTGTATTGCCACACCTTCATCTTCCGCATAAATAAGATAGCTCGGTAAATATTTATCTTCAGGGTAATTTTCTATTATCACATAAGTATCTACTGAATATAAAATCGCTTCACGGGATATACTACGCCCTTTTAATCTCATATTCACATGATACGTCCAATATATTTTACGCTTTTTTACACAAAGCTTGATAAATTTTAAAATATCATTATTCATAATATTATGTCTAATTGTAACACTAATATACTGATTTGTCCTTTAAAAAACGTTTAAACAGTTTGAGCCGTTCAAACAGATCGAACCGTTAATATAGCGCGGAATATCTAGATATATAGAAATAAGTCACAAGAAGAATAAAGAAGTCACTCTTATCCGCTGTGGCTAGAAATCACAAGCATTTTAAAAACATGGGGTATGGATTTAAGAAGATAGTTCGAAAAAACGCGAAAATCATTTATCTATTAGTAATTCATGGAATTGTTTATTATTCATCAAATTATCAAAATCCTTATTATTTTTTATCTCTTCAATGTATTTATCGTTAAGAGTAATCGCCATTTCCAGGTTTATTATTGCGTCTTTCTCATTTTTCTGTAATGAATATATTCTGGCTATTTGGTAATAAGTTCGTGAGTCGTTTGGATCTAATTTTACGGCATTTTTCAGTATAATGAGCGACTCGTCATAATTTTTTAAAGAAAAATACAGATCGCCAAGATTCCAATACGCCGAGTTATTATTAGGATCCAATTGAATTGATTTTTTAAAGGCATCTATGGCTTTTTCATAATTTTTCAGAGATCTATAGCCATTACCAAGGTTCATGCAAATTATGGAATTATCAGGAGTGATTGTGATAAGTTTTTCATATATTTTAACGGACTCTTCATGTTTTCCGATAATTGAATAAACGATGCCTAATTCACCATTAGCGAAAACATTATCAGGCTCTTTTGAAAGTATAGCCAGAAATAAATTTTCTGCCTTTTTATATTCACCGGAATTTATATAATTTATTCCCAACGAGTCCCTTATTTCAACGGAGTCCGGCAGTAATACATATAATCTTTCCAAATGCAATACCGCGCTTTTAGAATCGTTATTTTTTAGATAAATATTAACCAGTTTATTCCTTGCCTCAAGATAAGGCCTTCTTGTATCGTCCAGCGTAAACTCCAACGCCTTTTCGAACATTTCTCCAGCCGGTATGTAATTCTTTTTAATATTATATAAATTGCCTAATTCCTGATAAACATTATCCAGGTAAGGAGCTTTCTCCAAAACTTCGAGAAAAATAACAAGCGCAACATCTAATTCCCCATTTTCCAGATATGCCATACCTAATTCATATTTAGCGCCCAAATACTCAGGGTCTTCTTTCAGGGCTTTTATATATTCCTCTATGGCGGATCTGTAATCGCCCTCATCAAAATATTTGATTCCGTTTTTAATATATTTTTGGGCTGTTTCAGAATCGGTTTTTGTTATTTTATAAATTGCTTCTGAAATATATTTGCGTGCCTTCTTATTTGAATAATCGATCTTCAACACTTTAAACCAGCTTTCCATTGCCCGGTTAATGTTATTAACATTTGAATAGGCCGAGCCCAGTTTCAGAAGCATATCTGTTTTAAAGGATTCATCTATATTACAGCTTAACGCCTTCTCATAATCATTTATTGCTTCAGGATAGTATTTAAGCTTGGTGAAACAAATACCGCGGTTATAAAAAATCATCGCATCATTGGGATTTGACTCTATTAACTTATCAAAAAGATTTATAGCCTCATTATATTTTTTTTCACCCATTAAAATTATCGCTTTTTTTGAAATATCATTATTCACGTTTTCATTTTCAGCGGATATTTTTTGCTGAAATACTGTAAACATTATAATTAGTAAAATATATTTTGATATTGTCTTCATATGCTATTAAAAATTAATATATGAACATACGTAGTTGCTTCAAGACCTGGCTGAAATGGATGGGCAACCTGCCCTTAAGGCAGATATGAATGAATTGATATGGCCACTTCTCGCATTTTTACAGAAAAAGCAATCCATTAAACTATATCATATTTTTAGATTTGTTCAATAGAAAAGATAGCAGAGGAAACGTCACCCTCCTGCGGCGGGCAGGCAAGTTGCAACGTCACAAGAAAAAACATGTCACAAGTCACAAAGTCACCAGCAAAGAATAAAAAAGTCACACTTGTCCGCCGTGGCGGAAGTTGCAAAGTCACAAAGACACCAGTCACAAGTAAGGAAAGAAGCATGGCGCATAGGGCATGGAGTTGGAAGATAGTGCGGAAGGTGAAGAGTCGTTTGAACCGTTCAAGCAGTTTTAGCAGTTTAAACAGTTTGAACAACTCGGAGGGCAGGCGCAAGACCTGCCCCTACAAAACAAATAAATCCAAAAATAAGGGCGACCGGCCGGTCGCCCCTACTAATATTTTATCCAACAGTATTACTAATTCTATTACTATTTTATTGAAAACGGGACATTAACTGAAAGCTTTTTCTTTTCTTCGTTATATGCTTTCCGGTTAAAAGTATGCTTTAAGTGAAATTCAACGAATTCCAGATATTCATTCATAGAAAGTGCTTTTTGTTTTGGAAGCGGTTTTATAATTATAGGAAGATTTAATTTTTCCACAATATTATTCCTTTAAGCTTGTTAATAACTTCTGATAAATTTCTTCCGTACCGTATTTCAGGCATAATTCTTTGAATTCAGGACTATTAAAATCCAGATTATTTACCCTTATCAAATTAATAATATCAGGCAAATCTCTGAATTCCCGTATTTTTTTATTATGTTTAATTGAATGTAATTTGAGAGCAATCAGGTTGTTCAGGGACGGAACTATAAATTTTTGTCCTGCGATGCTTATCTTTTCTCCGTCCTTCATGATCTTATCTAACGTTTCTTTATCAACAAACATAAAATCAATATCCATCAAAAAGTTATCACTGGTGCATCTTGCAAATACATCCTGGGCAAAATCTTTTTTATAACCAGCCTTTTTCAGTGAAACGGATATTTTTTCAAAATCCTTTTTTGTGATCAAAAAATCCACATCAGCGGTTTGCCGCGTAACTTTATAATAGTTAACTGCAAAACCACCGATTAAAACACATTGTATTTCTTCATTTTTAAAAATATCAGAAATTAGCTGAAAAACATCTGTCTTTTTCATATATGTTTATATTTTACCCCTTTCCCCGGCAAGATTCCATAAAAATAAGTCACAAGTTGTCAGGGTTTTTTATTTACGGTAATTGCTACATTCCCTTTTTTGTGGCCCAGCTCCACATATTTATGCGCTTCAACTATTTGCTCAAAGGGATAACACTTATCATTTATTGGCCTGATTTTTTCTGATTCGATTAGCTCTCTTATTCTATTCAACCGGTCTGATTCCAGCAACAAAGCACTATCATCTATAGAGAAATATTTTCCATTTGGTGTTAATGCTTTCTCACATGCTTTTTTCAATTCAGAAGTCTTTCTTTTACCGACAGCATCAAGTATAAAATCATACTTTTCCAGCATTTTTATAGAGTCCTTTCTGGTATAATCCAGGACTTTATCAGCACCTAAAGATTTTACCAATGCAATATTTGATGAACCACATATACCTGTAACTTCAGCACCAAGATACCTGGCAAACTGTATTGCGATTGTACCGGATGTTCCGGAAGCGCCATAAATTAATATTTTTTGCCCAGCTTTTATATTTCCTTTTTCCATAGATTGGAATGCCAATAATCCCCCATACGCGGCAGAGGTAGCTTCCTCAAAACTTATATTTTCTGGTTTTAACGCTAAACATCCCTGTTTGGAATCTATTTCCTTCATGCATTTGTAATCAGCGTATGCCCCAAGCGAAAAGCCGGTAAGCCCATATACCTGGTCACCTGCTTTAAAACGGTGTATTCCAGATCCCACAGATTCAATTTCACCAGAAAAAACCTCTCCAATAATTTCTTGCCTTGGTTTTGTAAGGCCGATCATTAGCCGCATCGGAATCATCATTAAGAAAGGTACGTTTGAACTTCGAATAAAGATATCACTATTTGTAACTGATGCCGCGTATATTTTGATCAAAACCTCATCTTTTCCCGGGACAGGTTTTTTACATTGTTTGATCTGAAGTACTTCGGGTGGACCATATTTTGCGCATATAATTGCTTTCATAGTTTCCATTCTATTATTCTCCTTTTTTCCCCAGCCGCCAAAAGCGTGAACCTGACAATTAATAAATGTTACAATCCCAATATTTTTGTTCTGAAGATGAAAAATACCGCGCCGAGGAGGCATAGGGCGGCCCATAGATAATCGTAATTCATTTTCTCTTTCATGAAATAAATTGAGAATGGGACAAAGATGGCCAGCGTGATCACTTCCTGAATGATCTTTAACTGTCCGACATTCAGGACCTTATACCCTATCCTGTTCGCGGGCACCTGCAGCATATATTCGAAAAATGCTATTCCCCAGCTGATAAGCGCCGCCAGTATCCAGGACCTGTTATTAAGATTTTTAAGATGGCCGTACCAGGCAAACGTCATAAAGATATTACTGCAGGAAAGTAAAATAACCGTCAGATAAATATTTTTCATAATATTTTCCTTTCATTATCATTAAATAATCGTTTGAACCTGCGTCGCAAGCAAACCGCACGCGGCATTAATATCCGCTCCGCCGCTATAACGCCTTGCCACGGGCATCCTGAGTTCCTTGTGTAGAGCGTCCCTGAATGAATTAAGTTCGATGCTCGATGGCGCGACAAATTTTCCTTCAGGGTCATTTACATCAATAAGGTCAATTTTTACAGGAAGCCCATTGGTGAGCATAGCGAGTTCCCGCGCGTCTGCTATGCCCGTATTTAAACCCGAGATAAGTATCCACGCGAGGGTTATTCGTTTTCTGGTTTGCTTATGATATTCCCTCAGGCTTTCCATAAGAATGCCAGTCGGCCATTTATTTTCAACCGGCATGAGTTTTTTTCGTTTCGCCGGATCTGCCGAGGTCAGGGACACTATGAGCCTGTATTTCTTTTTATCTTCTATGAACCGTTTAATGCCGGGCACAACTCCTGAGGTGCCTATAGTGATCGCTTTTGAGGAAATTGCCATGCCGCACGGTTCGGAAAGTATGCCCGCGGCTTTCATCACAGCGTCATAATTCAGCAGGGGTTCACCCATTCCCATGAACACTACTCCTTTAACCGGATATTGGGAATCACGGGCAATCTGAACCACCTGATCCACGATCTCCCAGGTTTCAAGATCCCTGATAAACCCCATTTTCCCCGTCTTGCAGAAAATGCATCCCATCGCGCATCCAACCTGCGAACTTACACAAACGATATATTTACGATCCTCTTCACGATGCAAAATGGGTATTCTTACCGCCTCAAAAGCGCCTTTGCCTTCACCTTCAAAAACATAACGCGCAAATCCGTCTTTGAGAGATTCAATCCTATTGAGCATCTTTAACCGCGGTAATATCCCAACTTCCCGTACACGCGCCAAAACCCGCTCCGATATATCCGGCCCGCTCTTGAGCCATTCATTACCGCGCAGAGCAGCCGTCTGTATTTTCCTCGCAAGATACAAACTCCCGCCCATAGGTTTTATCCGGCCATACAGTTCTTCAGTAGTCAAATTCTTTAAAATGATTTTACCCAGCATCTTTCGCCTTAGTTTTTATGGTTAAGTCAGAGGTGTATTATAGAACTGCTATAAGACAGTAGTCAATATGAATTTTATAAAGTTGATATTTATACAATTTCATGATATTTTTGTTTTATGCGAAAGAAAATATTTTCTATTATTTTTCTTTTAGGGTTTTGCGTGTTCTTGAGCCAGATCGTTATTATTCGGGAGCTTTTTGTTATCTTCTATGGCAATGAACTTACGCTGGGGATCGTTTTCTTTTTCTGGCTGCTGGGAAACGCAGGCGGAAGTTATATAAGCAAAAAATTAGAAATTAAATTAAAAACTCTGCCCCTGGTTTTCGTGATATGCCAGGTACTTTTGTTCTTTATCCTTTTTGTAATGATCTTTCTTCTGAAAAGCAATATAATTTTTAATAAACCTATTCAGGGCGAGATCATTGGATCAGGGACAATGATCCTGAACAGTTTTATATTTATTACGCCCTTCTGCCTTTTATCAGGTTTTCTCTTCCCCCTTGCCTGCCGGATATTAAATAACTGTTTGAATGAACCTTCTAAAGCGGCCGGTTATACATATATGCTTGACGCGCTCGGCGCCGGCACATCGGGGATCATCGGCAATTTTATTTTGATCAGATACCTTTCGGCATGGCAAATCGTTCTTATTATCGGGGCGCTTTTGATCCTTAATTGTTTTTTGATATTTTATTTTTTATTTAATAAGTTTAACATGGTATTTGCTGTTATATTCTCATGTATTACTTTAAGTATATTTTCTTCCGGTTTCATAAAAATATTAGATGATACAAGCATTAAACTGCGCTGGCAGGGATACCTTATTCTTGAAAACAGGTCATCCGTTTACGGACAGATAACCGCGCTTAAAAAAGAAAATACTGTCAGCTTTTATGATAACGGATTATACGCGTTTACCTATCCTGATAAATTCTCCGCGGAAGATATCCATTTTACAGCGCTGCAAAATATTGAAGCGAAAAACGCGCTGGTCATCGGGGGAGGGTTGAACGGGAGCCTTTCTGAACTTTTAAAGTATAAAAATATAGAAAAAATTATTTATGTTGAACTTGACCCTCTTATTATTGATATGGCAAAAGAATTACTGCCCGGAGATGCCGTTCCTTTTACATACGATAAAAGAATTTCAATAATAAACACGGACGGGCGCGCGTTCGTCAAGAACACCCGTCAAAAATTTGGCTTCGTAATTATGAACCTGCCTGAACCTTATACAAGTTCATTGAACCGTTTTTACACCCTGGAATTTTTTAAAGAAGTGAGAGATACGCTTTCCGCTGATGGAGTATTTTCCCTGGCCCTGCCCTCCGGAGAAAATTATATCAGCCCGGAGCAAATAAGATTATTGGCAAGTACTTACCATACATTATTAGATATTTTCCCTGAGGTTAAAATAATACCCGGAGGCACAAATATTTTTCTTTCAGGCAAAGCAAAAGGACTGATAACTCTGGATGGATCGATATTAGGCGAAAGGCTAAAGACAGCGGAGATAAACCTTTTATTTCTTTCCCCTGACCAGATCCCGTTCCGGTTATCAAAGGACAGGATTGACCAGCTTAACCTGCAATTATCCCCTGCTCAACCTCTAAACAAGGACCTGGCACCTGTAAATTATTTTTATGACCTTCTTCTCTGGGCAAGCAAAACCTCAAACCTCCTGGTAAAAATTGTAACTATGCTTGAACGTGTATTTACTATTGAAAATATCCTGGGAGCTGTTTTTACTATCGGAATAATCCTGCTTTTGTTCACGATAGTTAAAAAACCGGATTTTATTCCATTATCAGTTATGTCCGCGGGATTCACCGGCATATCACTGGAACTTATTATCAGCCTGATATTTCAAATTAAAACAGGGTATTTATATCTTCAATTAGGATTGATCATCGCGAGTTTTATGCTGGGATCGGCCTCAGGCAGTTATTTCGCCGCAAGATCCATGGAAAAAATCCAGGGATTAAATATTACTTTTAATTATTTATTTTTAACTTTATCTTTATATCCGTTATTTATTATATTATTTTTCTCAAAATACACCGGTGATATTAATATCTTTGTGTTTTTGACCATTTTATTCATACCTTCATTCATCATAGGCGCATTATTTTCTCTGGCTAACAGGATATCTCCTGATAAAAATGATGAAGTAATATCCTTTGGAAGGTTTTACGCGTTCGACCTGCTCGGATCGGCATTTGGAGCGCTTTTAACCACTGCTCTTTTTATACCGCTGTTGGGGATATACTTTACGCTGGTCACTATAACTTGTATTAATTTAGTAACTTTAAGCGTGGTGCTGGTAAAAGAGCATGGAGCATGGGGCATGGAGTAAAAAAAAGTCACAAAGTCACCAGTCATTTACTGTTCGAAACACTTCTTTATAGCTTCTACTAATTTACCTTCGCCTCTTGTTTCCACGATCGCGTTTATTCTTCTGAAGCTTAAAGAAGCCGCGTTATTCAGATAAATAAATCTTGCCATCTGTTCTCTTAATAAAAAATGGTTTAACATAACGTATTTAAAATACATTTCGATCCCGCGTTTTTCTTCTTCATCCTGCAAATTCGCGCAAGACAAATTTTGCTCCTCAAGCCAAATCCTGACATATTCGGAGGTTAGCCCTTCAATAATAAGCACGCGGGGCAATGAATCCATATAATGGGCTTCATACTCCGTATAAACAGGTTTAAAAAACACAAAAGGAATATTTTTATCATTAGCCAATGAAATTTCTTTAAGCTTAAATTCATTGCCAGGAATAAAATCTTTGATATTTCTGATCTTCATTTTATATTTTTCGATAAAAATGTTTTCTATCTTCTTAAAATAGTTTTTTACATCCTGTTTATTATAAACCTGCCCTTCATTACAGGCATCACAAAGCAGGAGGTCATT
>JAQUKH010000040.1 GCA_028719205.1 bacterium | reverse complement strand
TGGTAGAGCACTGAATGGACTAGGGACCCTACCAGGTTACCAAACCCAATCAAACTCCGAATGCCATTATTCCGAATTGTTGGAGTCAGACCGCGGGGGATAAACTCCGTAATCAAAAGGGAAACAACCCAGACCATCGACTAAGGTCCCAAAATACAAGCTAAGTGGGAAAGGATGTGGAATTGCTTAAACAGCCAGGATGTTAGCTTAGAGGCAGCTACCATTTAAAGAGTGCGTAATAGCTCACTGGTCGAGTGATCCTGCGCCGAAAATCCAACGGGGCTCAAGCTTGTTACCGAAGTCGTGGATGTGATCTGTCTTCGGACAGGTTACGTGGTAGAGGAGCGTTCCATCTTAGAGTGAAGCTGAATCGTTAGATTTGGTGGACGAAATGGAAGTGAGAATGCAGATATGAGTAGCGATAAACCAGGTGAGAAACCTGGTCGCCGAAAACCTAAGGTTTCCTGAGCAAGGTTAATCCGCTCAGGGTTAGTCGGTCCCTAAGCCGAGGTTGAAAAACGTAGGCGATGGGAAATCTGTTAATATTCAGATACCACCGAAGAAGCGTTATGAGCAATGGGGTGACGCAGTAGGATAAATCAGCTCCGTGTTGGACATCGGAGTCTAAGCCCGTAGGAGGGTTATCCAGGAAAATCCGGGTGACCATTAAAACTCCAAGAGGTGATGGGGGGTTCAAAGGGCAACCTGCGAACGAACTGATCAATTCCACACTGACAAGAAATAACCTCTAGCCAGTTTCTTAGGTGACCGTACCGCAAACCGACACAGGTAGGTGAGAAGAATATTCTAAGGCGCTCGAGAGAATCCTCGTTAAGGAACTCAGCATATTAGCCCCGTAACTTCGGGATAAGGGGTGCCTTTTTTGGTTATTCCGTTTACCGGAAAAAGCCTTAAGAGGTCACAGTAAAGAGGCTCAAACGACTGTTTAGTAAAAACACAGGGCTCTGCAAAGTTTTAAGACGAAGTATAGGGTCTGACGCCTGCCCGGTGCTGGAAGGTCACGAGGAGGGGTCATTTGCCGCAAGGCAGAGAAGCTCTGAATTTAAGCCCCAGTAAACGGCGGCCGTAACTATAACGGTCCTAAGGTAGCGAAATTCCTTGTCGGGTAAGTTCCGACCTGCACGAATGGCGTAACGAGTTGAGCGCTGTCTCAACGAGGATCTCGGTGAAATTGTAATACCAGTGAAGATACTGGTTACCCGCGAATGGACGAAAAGACCCCGTGAACCTTTACTGTATCCTGATATTGAATTTTGACAAGTTATGTAGAGGATAGGTGGGAGACTTTGAAGCATGGGCGCTAGCCTGTGTGGAGTCGACCTTGGAATACCACCCTTATCTTAGCGAAATTCTAACCTAGATCCGTAATCCGGATCAGGGACAGTGGCAGGTGGGCAGTTTGACTGGGGCGGTCGCCTCCCAAAATGTAACGGAGGCGTCCAAAGGTTCCCTCAACACGGTTAGAAATCGTGTGTCGAGTGCAAAGGCATAAGGGAGCTTAACTGTGAGGCAGACATGCCGAGCAGGTGCGAAAGCAGGGCTTAGTGATCCGGTGGTTTCGTATGGAAGAGCCATCGCTCAACGGATAAAAGGTACTCTGGGGATAACAGGCTTATCTTGCCCAAGAGTTCATATCGACGGCAAGGTTTGGCACCTCGATGTCGGCTCATCGCATCCTGGGGCTGGAGAAGGTCCCAAGGGTTTGGCTGTTCGCCAATTAAAGCGGTACGCGAGCTGGGTTTAGAACGTCGTGAGACAGTTCGGTCTCTATCCTTCGTGGGCGCAGGATATTTGAAGAGGGCCTACTCCTAGTACGAGAGGGCCGGAGTAGACGGACCAATGGTGTTTCAGTTGTCGTGCCAACGGCATTGCTGAGTAGCTATGTCCGGAAGAGATAAACGCTGAAAGCATATAAGCGTGAAGCTTGCCTCAAGATAAGATATCCCTTCTGACAGAAATGTCAGAACTAAAGATCTCTTGAAGACTACAAGTTTGATAGGTCAGAGGTGTAAGTCCTGTAAGGGATTAAGCTGACTGATACTAATAGATCGTGAGGCTTGGCCATAGTTTAGCTTTCGACTTGAATATAAAATTGTAAGATATATTAATTGTTTAAGAAAATAGATATTCTCCAGTGGCCTTGCCGGGAGGGAAACACCCGTTCCCATTCAGAACACGGCAGTTAAGCCTCCGAGGGCCGATGATACTATATGGGAGACTGTATGGGAAAGTAGGACGCTGCTGGGGATTAAAATTTAAAGGAGTTCCGATTTATCGGAACTCCTTTTTTTTGTATTGAAAAAAAATATGTAATTTGATATAATATCTAAAAATAGGAGGTTGGCTAAATGAAAAGTAAATTGTTAATTAGATTAAGTTGTGTAATCGCAATTTTTGTGTTTTTTATTAGTTCTGGCTGTGAATTGCCAGGCAGTAGCAGCAATAATGATACAACCTCAGCAAGTGGTACAGGTGGTTCAGGCGGGAGCGGTGGTACTACTGGCGGAACAGGCGGAACTCAAACTGCCGGGCAGATGAATGGTACCTGGCAGGGTACATTTCAGGAAACATCCAATAATAAACCCGGGATGTTAGGAAGCGGTATCCTTTATTTTACTTTTAACCAGAACAGTTTTACCTCATTTTCCGGAGGCGGTTATTTTCAGAGGAGCGGTATGCCGCAGGCTAATTTAAATAATTTCAGTAATGGAATGATTTCAGGGAATAATATAAGTTTTACGGTTACAAATGGTCCGTTGAGTCCATTAGGTTCAGATACAATACAGTATAATGGTATATTAAATGGTAATACAATTAGCGGTACATTTGAACGTACTGTTATAACACAAGGAAATAGTCCTGCGGTAATTAAAGGAAATTTTTCATTAACAACCGGTGGAACAACAATCGGATCGACATCCGTTAATCTAACAGGAACATGGCAAGGAACTTACAATGATACAGTTCACAGTACCGGTATGTTGGGTAACGGTGTAATTCATTTTAATTTTACACAGACAGGTAATAACATTAGTGGGAACGGCCTTAATTTAACTTTAAATGGAAATTATGTCGTAACCAGCGGAACAGTTAACGGGAATAATTTTAATTATACACTGATGGAAACAAGCAGTGATAATTCATGGAGCAGTATTATTACTGACATTGCAACAGTAAATGGGAATACAATGACTGGTACTTATGAGGCTACTACCAATTTCCAGAATCCTCCTCATACGGAGACTTCAAAAGGGAATTTTACATTAAATAAAATTTAATCAGTAATAAGAATTATAAATTATAAGCCGGCCGTGGAAATGGCCGGCTTTTTTTGTTTAATGTTGACAACAGTAATTCCTTTAAGTATAATTTAAAAACATTTGTATCAGAATTATCTGAGTGATTTCTTTTTGAAAATTTGAAAAGGAGATAAGCAGAATGATGAAAAATTTTGTAAGGCCAGTTGTAGTGTTAGCTGTTTTAATGTTGTTGATTCAACCATTGTATGCTGCCGGTAAGAAAAAAATCTGTGTTATGGATCTTGAAGATAAAACACAGGGGCAACATGGTGGTTGGCATAATGTAGGCAGCGGGATGTCGGATATGCTCGTGACGGCGCTCGTAAAATCCAATAAATTTATTGTTATTGAAAGGGAACAGCTGCAGAAGGTTATGAATGAACAATCTCTTGGTCAGAGCGGTGCGGTTAGTGCCCAGACGGCGGCCAAAATAGGCCAGGTGCTGGGAGTTTCTTATATAATTACCGGCAGTGTAACGGAATTTGGGATAAAAGAAAGCAAGCTTGGTGTTGGAAATCTCGGGCGAGTGCTTCCTTTTGGAGGCGGTGTTGACACAAAGACCAATAAGGCTGTCGTCGCGATGGATTTGAGGATGATAAATACTACAACAGCGGAGATACTTAAAGCGGTGAAGGGTGAGGGAGAAGAGAAGAGTACAGGTGTTTCGATCGATCTGGACGTAGCCCCCAGCGTGGATTTCGGGAAAGACGGTTTTGATGAGACGGTTATTGGTAAAGCAGTTCGCAAGGCGGTTGATATGGCAGCCAAAGATATTGTTGCGTCTGAAAGCAGCGAACCATGGACGGCGAGAATCATAAAAATTGATGGCAATCAGATATATCTTAATTCCGGAGAAGAAAACGGTGAGAAAACAGGACGGGTAGTGGCTATTTTCCGCAAATCGGAAGAACTTATTGATCCAGAGAGCGGAGTTTCTCTTGGTTCTGAAGAAAAGAAAATCGGAACGGCTAAAATAATTAAGGTTGAAAAAAAATTTTCCATTGCTGAAACAGATGCCAGCGGTGTAACAAAAGATGATTATTTAAAAGAAGAAAAATAAAAGTATTTCATATTTACGATTTTAAACATTTAGGATATATACCAAGAAGAACAGGGAGGAAAAAATGAAGAATAAAGTGAAATATTTAGGATTAAAGTGCTTGTTGCTGGCAATTCTTTTTATAAGCCTGGGATGCGAAATACCGGGGACAGGAAACACTAATAACAATAATACATCAAATACAGGCGGAGCAACAGGTGGTACTACAGTAGGTACGACTGCTGGTGTAAGCGGTACATGGGAAGGGACATATACTGATAATTTTACTACTGATAATATGGGACATATTGGAAGTGGAACACTTCGTTATACTTTTAATCAGACAAATAATTTTATTACCGGGACAGGTTTTACACAGGAGTTTGGCACCGGTTTAACAAATAACTCCACAATAACTGCTGGACAAGTTACTGGAAATAATTTAGGTATGGATTTGACACAAACAGGTTCAACCGGTAATAGTTCATGGACAACTACTACAAAAGTCAGTGGAACAATAAGCGGAAATACCTTAACCGGGAATTACAGATCTGATACTATTGTCACAGGCAGTAATGCTAGAACTTATTTTACTGTAGGAACTTATTCGCTTACCAAAAGATAATCTAATAATATGTAAAGTTTCAGAGGCCGGTCAGAAATGACCGGCCTTTTTTGTTTTAAAGGTGATTAATTCGTAAGTTACCTTTAATCCTTTTTTGTCTTTAAAATTTTCAGTATATTCTTTATCCAGATCAGATAATAATTTTCTCTGCCCGAGATTGTCCTTTAACGGAGTTATATTCCCCGCGCCGATCTCTTTTACTTTTTTTAAAAAAGTCATCAGGTCAGGATAATATTTATAAAATAGTTTTGATTCGATATGAGAAATAAAGCCGGATTTTTTTAGCAGATCGTGTAAAGCATTTTTTGCTAAAAAATTTAACGGATAAATCAGATCTAAAGTTTTCAGCGAAGATCTTAATTCGTTAAAAGTTTTTTCCCCGAATAAATTCGCGTAAAAAACTCCATCCTCTTTTAATACATCAGCGATTCCTTTAAATGTATTTTCCAGATCTTTGCGCGCGTCGAATGGCGCGCACCATTGAAGAGAAGCGTTTGAGATAATCAGGTCAAAAGAGTTTCGTGGAAAAGGCAAAGCGTCAATATCTCCTTCAATTATAGATATGTTTTTTTTGTCCTTAAATTTTTTTTCAGCTATTTCCACCATCCCGGAGGCTATATCAAGCCCGTATATTTGCGCCTTTGGATAAAAGTTTGATATCTTGTCGATTAAAAATCCGGTTCCGGTTCCCAGGTCAAGAATAGTATCCGCCCTTGGTTTTTCTTTTCTGATAATATCAACAAGAAGCCGGCCTGTTTCCTGTTGAAATACGGCTTCGCGGTCATAATTTAATGCGGCTTTTGAGAAATTTAAATTTATCTTTTCTTTGTAATTAAGCATATGAGAACCCAAAAATTATTGTTTTGATTATAGCTTTAACAAATGGAAAAAACAAGTTATAATATTGAGAAATGTTTGTATTTCTAATATCCACTAAACGGGGAAAGGTCAGGTTATATGAAACTTGAGTTAAGGCATGATCAAAATTATATAAAATGGCTGTCTGCTATTAAAGCCCGGGTTCGACAGGCACAGCTTAAGGCCGCTGTAAAAGTAAATACAGAGCTTTTAATGTTTTATTGGGAACTTGGCGCGGATATTGTTAATAAACAGTCTGAGGCCAAATGGGGCGATGGTTTGATTGATCAGTTAAGCAAAGATTTATCGTCCGAATTCACTGACATGAAAGGATTCTCCCGAAGAAACCTTATGTATGTCCAAAAGTGGTACCTGTTTTATAGCCAAAAAAATACAATTGTCCAACAACTTGTTGGACAATTTGTGCAACAGGCTGTTGCACAAATTACTCAGATACCATGGGGGCATAATATTGTCATCATTACCAAATGCAAAAATATCAAAGAAGCTATGTTTTATGTGCAAAATACTCTTAAGCACAACTGGAGCCGTGCGGTACTCGTGCATCAGATAGAATGGGGGCTTTTTCGCAGGGAGGGAAAAGCGGTCAGCAATTTTTCCCGAACCCTTCCAGCGCCTCAATCTGACTTGGCTATACAAACACTTAAAGATCCGTATATTTTTGATTTATTAAGTTTAACCGAACAATACAATGAAAAAGATTTGGAAAATGCTCTTGTAGGGCATATAACAAAATTTTTGTTGGAATTGGGTACCGGTTTTGCTTATGTGGGCCGGCAAGTCCCATTGAATGTTGGTAAAAGTGATTTTTATATAGATTTGCTTTTTTATCATTTAAAACTTCGCTGTTATGTGGTGATAGAACTCAAAACAATAGCGTTTCAGCCGGAGTTCGCCGGCAAATTAAATTTCTATGTAACAGCAGTAGATCGCCAGTTAAAAAGCGAATCAGACCGGCCAACGATTGGTATAATCATCTGCAAAACCAAAGATAAAGTTGTAGTAGAATACGCATTAAGCGACATTAAAAAACCAATCGGCGTTTCAGAATACTGGTTAACGCAATCTTTGCCTAAAAAATTCAAATCCAGCCTCCCTTCAATTAAAGATATTGAGGCGGAGTTAATCGGGGATGGAAAAAAGAAGAAATAATAAGGTGTATATTTTAACCCGAAATGAATCCAAAATAAACTGGGAATTTGAATTGTTCGGGCGTATGAATATATTTACACGATTATTATGTTTATTCCATGATTATTTAAAATATACGGGTATGGATTGTAGTGGCAGGTTCCCGTGCCTGCCCGAATTTATGTATGTGATATATACAAAAGGGAAGGTTAAACAGGGGAGTTGTTAATATTATTGTAGGGTTAGTTAGTATGTCAAAAAAGTAGGAATTTATTAAATAATTATTTAGGAAAAATTAATGAGCCAAGTATTGATTAAAGAAATGTCAGATACATTAAAATCAATGGAAGCGGGTACTTTGCAATCTTTTTGCCTTGATTACTTGCCTCTTTATAATAGAAATTATGGAGGCTTGGAACGACATGGAGGAACAGCAGATGGGCAGACTAGAAAGGGAACACCAGATTTAATCAAAACTTTTGGAAATGGGGAGCAAATTGCAGTCCAATGTAGTACGGAGGATGATTATTGGAAAAAGCCCAAAGATATAAGTAAATGGAAGCCTTGTGAAGATATAGATAAATGTATTAAAACCCTTAGTAATGTTCAAGAAATAGTTTTATGCTCAAATCAAGAAATTTCGACAAGTAATGCAAATGCGAAAACTGAAATAATTTTGTATGCGAAAGAAAAAACAAGAGCTTTAATTGTGTTAATAAATGTTAGTGAAATAGAAAAAGTATTATCTGATAATTTAAGCAATTTAGTTTTCCAAAATATTTTCAAGAAGTATTTTCCAGATATTAATGAAAGAATAAATAATTTTCTAGAAGCAAGTAAAAATAAGTTAGCTGTAGAGCTTTATCAAAAGACACCAATTCCAATGGAGAGTGCATTAAAATTTGCAAAAGATGCAATTGACAAATATTACTTAGATGAAAAAGAAGCTAGAACTTATGCATTAAGTAAAATAGATGAATTAAAATCAAAATTCGAAAGATTCCCAATTCCTAAACCGGGAAATATTGAGAGATATATACCGGAGAATTTTCTAATTTTAAATCCTATAGGGAAAATACAAAGTATATTAGGTGTTCCCAAAATCGGAAAAACATATTTAGTTGCTCAATGTGCAAAATATTGGGAATCAAAAAGTTTAAATGTGAAATGGTTTGATTGTCCTTTTGACAAAATTGAAAACATATCATTAGGAAAAGTTATTTCCAGAGATATTTGGAACATTTTTCTTCCTCCAGAAAAAGCCACAGAAATATCCGAAGGTATTTCCAGTTTAGAATCGATAGATGCAAACAGCCTAAAGTATAAATCATTTCTGCCTACAGTATACGTTTTGGATAATGCAGAATATATTCCTGAAGATGAATTAAAAAAACTTCATTTTATGTTAGCTAAAATAAAGAAATTGGATCTGATAAATTTTGTTGGAGTAGTTTTCCTGAGTAATAAAACTTTAAAACATTTATGTCAGTCAATATCAAATGAATTATCATCCCCTCCATGGACAAGAGAAGAAATCAAAAAAATATTATCTGAAAAATTATCAGAATATTCGTATGAGAAAAACGATAAGTATTTGGAAATGCTTGAAGCAATGAGTGGAGGTCATCCTCTTGTGGCAGTAGCTTTAGCAAGAAAATATTTATCAATAACTGAATTATTCTCGTCTAATTTTCAGCTATCTATGGTTGATGAAGACCTAGCCGCAGATGTGAAAAATCTGCTATTCGAAGATATTTTAACAGATAATGATTCTTTATTGTTTGTTCTTAGACTGTCACAACTTATTTATCGAGCAAATACTAGGGTTATGCAAATTATCGTTGATAAAATTGATCCTAAAATAGTTAAACCTTTTAGTCTTATTTTGGATAAACTTAGAGGAACAGTCATAGAAGGGGATGAAAGGCAGGGATACGTTATTGCATATGTATATAAAAAAGTTGCAAATGAAAAAACAAAAGATACACAACTACAACAGGAGATTTTTGAAGCTGTTAGTAATGAGCTTTTAAAACCAATAAATAATATATTAAATGCTAATGAAATATCAGATGGTATAGTTTATGCTTTGTTAGCTAAAAAATTTAAAGACGCTTTCCATTGGTCCACAGTTTTATTAAAAACAGCGATCGATAAAAACGTGTCCAAAAGAGAACTTAACGTTATCATTGATCGTATAGAAATAATAAGCGCAATAAATTGTCCGAATGATTCTGACACATTAATTAAGTATTATAAAGCATTAATTTCACTGTCTTTTGCCTATGTCCGTATTGAGGTCTATGGAAAAGCCATTATTGTGTTGAATAAGATTAAAATGCCAGATATAAAATATGTTGATAAAAATAAGGAAGAATATTTTGAATTATTTATAAAATACTCTAAAGGATTAAAGATGCTTTTGCTTTCCAAAGATGATCCAATTAAATCTATCGAAGCATTATCTGAAATAGATTTTAATAAAATGAATAAAGACTATTCTATTAAGCAATTAAATATACTGAATGTTCTTAAAAATGCTATTTTAAAATTGCCTTTAAAAGGTATAGACAAAAATATATTAAATAAAATTATTAATAGTGTTAATTTAAAAGACGAAGCAGGTATAGCTATTATAGTATCCATTGCTTTACACTTAGGGGTAAAAGCTAAAAATGAACAAATTGAAATTGATGAAATAATGGATTATTTACCTTTGGGAAATCCATTTGGGGCAATTTTAGAAAATACTGTTAGGGCACAGTATGCGTTAGAAAAAAAAGACACAGAATCAGCAGTAAAATATGTAGAAAAAGCAATAAACTTATGCCAAGAAAATCAATTATTATATCAATCTGTTGAAAATGTGTTAAAGCTGTTACAGGGCGATATTTATTATCTTATGAATGATTATAGTAATGCTAGGATTGCATATTTAAGATCATTGGTCTGCCAAGGAAAAAATAAAAAGACATTTGATTATGCATGGGCAATTTACAAATTAGGCTTGATTTCTACTGAACCGAGTGAATCCGAGAAATATCTTAGAGAGGCCAGTGCTACTTTTAATTTCCTAGGATATGAAGATTCATGTGCTAGAAGTGAAGGGGAAAGAGGGGTGACATTAGTTCAGTTAGGTAAATACTATGAATTTGTTAGAATTGCCGAATGGATGTGTCGACGATATTATGTAAATAAAAAAATATCTTTTGGCCCGGCAGTTACTGTTGTAGTTGCACATTTAGAAAGACTTACCGCTCAATTAGAAAATAGGTCCATTAATTTAGCTGCTGGGATGTATTCCCCTGAATTTGAAAAAAATGTATATACAAGAGTGTTAGGTATCGCTAAACCCAGAGCTGATGGGTTATTGGCCTTTTATATTTTAGGTGAACTGTATGGACATTTAGGAAATATAAGTCGAAAAATAAAATGTCTTCGAATGTCCATAAATTCTGAGGCTATAATCAAATTAAGTTTTGATCCCAGTCTTTTAGTTATTAATAGTTTTTTATCTGGGATATTACCAAATGGTAGCAAAAAAGAAATTAGAAATTCAATTATTAGAGGTATTTCTGTAAAAAATTCTCAATGGAGTTTGAGAAACTCATCACATATGGTATTTTCAGCTTTTGATAATATTATGCCAGAATTGGATGAGATAAACAGAAAAGAATTTATCATGTTATTGACTGAAATAGAGTCCGAGATAAAAAAAGCAAACAAAGATAATTTAGCCTGGTGGCTGGCAGAAATTTATTTAAGAGAAGCACAATTAACCGAAAATTTAATAGTAAAAAGTGAAAGATATTATTTATGGGATGATGCTTATAAAAAAGCTATTGAATCAAATAACTATGATGTAACTGTAATAAGTGCACATGAACTTTGTTTTATTTATCCAGAATTTAGTAAAAGTATAAAAGATATTTCAGATAAACAATTGGAAATGATTAAAGCAATTTCTTTGTCAAATCAAGATCTTAAAGAATTGGAAGCTATTGGAAATTATCTTTATAATTTTTGGAAAGGACTTCAATGGAATAGACTTAATGAACATGATCTAATAGTTGTTCATACATTGATGGATGGAGCAAAAAGTCTCAAATCTGTTAGTCTCCATGAAAAGTATATTGCACCAATTATGATAATTTTGCTTGCAAGTATATATAACCATAAGGATTCTGCGGTTAATTGGGCAGTAGAAAAAATTGCTACCAGCAAATATTTGATTCCGAAGGATGTTTTTGATAAGATAAGTTTATATTTTAAGAATGATTGAAAGGAAAAAAAACGGGCAACCACGGGGAGTTGCCCCTACATTGCAAACAGGTTAGCAGAACACATGAAATACAATCCCGACATTCATTACAGGCGTTCCATTAGGTTAAAAGATTTTGATTATTCAGATGGGGGGTATTATTTTGTGACGATATGTGTAAATGAACGGTCCTATTTATTTGGTGATATTGTGAACAAGAAGATGATATTGAATAATGCTGGGCAGATGATTTTTAATATTTGGGATGAAATACCAAAATATTATGATGGAATTGATATCGATGAATTTCAAATAATGCCGAATCATATCCATGGAATTGTAATTGTAGGGGCGGTTCCCTGTGGCCGCCCTGAACCGGAGGATGGCATAAAACCGAATGGGAAGAGGAGAAACAGAGTAAAAGAGGGCAATCACGGGGAGTTGCTCCTACGGGATTGTCATTATTGAATGTTTTGGAACGATTTAAATCATTGACAACGAAAAAATATATTGATGGTGTTAAATTAAATAATTGGAAACCGTTTGATAAACGAATATGGCAGAGAAATTATTACGAACACGTTATTCGTGATGAAAATGATTTAAAAAGTGTCAGGGAATATATTGTAAATAATCCTCTGGAATGGGAAGTGGATGAATACTATGGATAAAAAACTTGTAGGTAAAAAATTATGAATATTGTTAGAATAAAAGGCGTCAGCAAAGATTATGATTCCCTGCGGGCAGTCGATAATATCGATCTCGAAATAAAAAAAGGCGAATGTTTTGGTTTCCTCGGGCCCAATGGCGCGGGCAAAACTACAATAATGGGAATAATATATTGTTTTATGCCTCCGACCTCGGGAGAAGTCAGGGTGTTTGATATGAATGTCATGGAAAAGCCGAGTGAGGTCAAAGCAAGGATCGGAGTTGTCCCGCAGGAAGAAAATCTGGATCCGGATCTTAGTGTATTGGAAAATCTTATTGTTTATGCCAGATATTTTAATATTCCAAAAAAAGAATCGTTAGCGCGCGCGCGGGAATTACTTAAGTTCATTGAATTGGAATCAAAGGCGGATGTCAATATAAACGCGCTTTCGGGAGGAATGAAACACAGGCTTATATTGGCAAGGGCATTGATAAATAATCCCGATCTTTTGATTTTGGATGAACCGACCGTGGGGCTTGACCCTTACAGCCGGATCTATGTCTGGGAAAGATTAAATTATCTTAAATCAAAAAATACCACTCTCATTTTAACCACGCATTATATGGAAGAAGCGGTAAAACTTTGTGACAGGGTGGCGATTATGGATGAAGGAAAGATTATGGATGTTGCTTCGCCTTCTGAACTTATGGAAAAATATGGCGGGAGCATGGAAGAGATTTATTTGAAATTAACGGGGAGAAAGGTGTGAATTTTAAACGAGCATTCAGTGTCTGGCAGAGAAATTTCACAGTTTATACCAAACTGTACAGGTCAAGCATTGCCCTGAATTTTGCCGATCCGGTTTTTTATCTTTTGGGATTTGGCCTGGGTTTAGGCGGCTTTATAAATAATGTTAACGGTGTGCCGTATGTAAAATTTATCGCGCCGGGTATAATTGCCTCTTCGGCAATGTTTGCCTGCGCTTATGAATGCACTTACGGAAGTTTCGTCCGCATGACCTTTCAGAAAACTTTTGAGGCTATACTTGCCACTCCGGTCAATATTGATGATATCGTGATGGGAGAGATGTTATGGGGCGCTACAAAGAGCATGTTTTACGGCGCGATAATAATCCTTGTGATCTCGATTTTCGGGCTCGTGGATTCTCCTTTAATTATTTTTTTGATCCCGATACTTTTTATAAGCGGCTTGATCTTTGCGGAGGTGTCGCTTATTTTTACCGCGATCGTGCCTGGTATTGATTCTTTTAATTATTTTTATACGCTTATCATGACTCCCTTATTCCTTTTCTCAGGAATATTTTTCCCTGTCGCGAATTTTTCCCCGATCCTTTCCAAAATAGCGTATTTTACCCCGCTTTATCATCTTGTAAATATCTGCAGGGCTTTTTCCCAGGGAGAATTTTTCAAAGTCTTCGCGGATATTATCTGGATAATTATTATTACCTTCTTATTAATGCCGCTGCCGTTCAAATTGATCAAAAGAAAAATTATTAAATAGAAATATTTTTGAAAATGATTTTAAAGTAAAAAGCTTTTAAACCGATGATTAGGGTAAGATCGATCATCATTAAATATGCGCAAACAGCGGGAAAAATCATGTCTACAAAAAAAATATTATTAATAGAACCGGACAAGGTGCAAGCCGGGATTTTTACCGGTTGGCTTAGCGGGGAATCTTATAATGTGAAATCCATAGAAGACCTTCGTGAAGCTCAATCATTTCTTATTAATGAAAAATTCGATATCATTCTGATAGACATCGATCCTTCACCGGTTTCAGTACCTGCCTTTAGCGAAGCCGATATACGGATGTTAAAAACCGGCGCGCGTTTTAAAGGCCTGCCTGTAGTTGTTCTTACCAATAGAAAAGACATAAAAAATATAATTGCCATTATCGAATCAGGGGTGGATATCTTTATGCTTAAACCCTTGGAGATAGATTCATTCCTTGAGCGCGTAAAAAATGTATTTAAAAACATTGAGCTTAGGTCTGGAGGAAAGAAGACGGTAGACTTAAATTATGTCAATTATTTAATTGATCTGGCGGGCCAGATGGAACACGAAGACTTTTTCGCGCTTTCTCCGGTCATTTTTAATAGTGTGATAATAGAAAAAATAAATACAATTTTAGGGCCGCTGATCATTACGCAAATAATTAAACGCGTAAATGAGTTAGTCGGAACGGATTATGAGTTTATGAAATCGGTGGAATTCTTAAACAAGGGTTTATCTTTGGAGGGTGTGGATAAGGTATCCAAAGAAGTACCCGTCAAAAAGATTGCCCTTGCCTACAGGGATTATGTGCTTATGTTTTTGCGTCTGGTAAGCAGTTTGACCTCTGATATTCTTACGGGGGCAGGTGGGGGGCAAGTAAAATGAGAATAATTCAGAAGTTTACTTTATATTTAGTGGGATTTATTTTTATATTAGCTATCTACAGCGGTATTATCATAAAAGCTCAAATGGAGATAAAGAGCCATCTTGATCATATTACGCTTTCAGAAAAAGGAATATCCGCGGAAACAGAGCATATTAGAACAATTGTTAATTCTGTGATAAAAAACAATATCTTATTAAGTGTTTTCGCTGCCTTAGCAGGTACTTTTTTTAATTTACTTATCGCAAGATCTATAGTACGGCCTTTAGCAAAACTAAAGAACGCGACAGTTGAAATAAATAACGGGAAAATAGGTACCAAAGCTGAAATTAATTTGAAAGATGAAATCGGGGAGCTCGCTGTTTCATTCAATTGCATGTCTGAAAATCTTAAGGAATCAAGCAAAAAAATCCAGGAAGAAATGAAATATATAGAGGTGATTAATAAAGAGCTTCAGGCCAGTATGGAAGAGGCTAAATGTTCAAATATAGAATTACGGCAGTCTAATGAAAAGTTAGAATCAGCTACTAAAGAATTACATTTGATCAGCAATATGGCGCAAAAGGCCAAAGAGATCGCGGAGAAAAAAGTAGAAGAGGTTGAGCAATTCAATAAAATAGCGGTAGGAAGAGAACTTAGAATAAGGGAACTGAAGGAGAGGATTACAGGACTTGAAGAAGAATTGAAACGGAGGGAAAGTTAGTATGAAAATAGACGAAAAATTTATAGAGTTGCTGGGTACTTTATTTTTTAAATTGGATACCAACGGCGGTTTTCTTGATTTGAGCGATGCCTGTCAGAATATTTTTGGTTATACCAAGGAGGAGATGATAGGTAAGAATTTTGGGAATTACATATCAGAAAAAAATCAGGCGGAATACAAATTATTTTTAAAAGACACTGTGGAAAACAGTAAAATACAATACCGGCTGGAATTAGAAATTGTGGCTCGAAGCGGTGAAAAAAAAATCTTAGGTTTCAATTTATATTTAATTAAAGATGAACAAAACAATATGGTTTATTTGTTTGGATTCGGTACTGATATTACCGAGCGCAAGAAGGCGCAGGAGATGGCTAAAGAATTAACCGAGGAATGGCAGAAAACATTTGACAGCATATCGGACATGATATTTATCCAGGGTAATGACCACACAATTTTGAGGATAAATAAAGCCTTTACCACCGTGCTCAAAATGGTGCCCGAGGATATAGTGGGTAAAAAATGTTTTGAATTACTTCATAAGTTAAATGCCCCATGGCCGGATTGCCCGTTCGAACGGACGAAAAAAGATAAGGCTGCCCATACTCAGGAGGTATATGACAAAAATATCGGGCTACCTCTTCTTATCACCGTTTCGCCTATCTTTAATGATGAGGGAGAACTTATCGCTTCGGTGCATATTGCCAAGGATATCACCTTTATTAAGGATAAAGAAAAAGAATTAAAAAGGAAACTGCACGATTTAGAGATATTTAGTAAGGCTGCGGTTGGAAGAGAGCTTAAATTGATCGAGTTAAAGAAGAAAATTAAAGAGTTGGAAACAAAACTGGAAGATAAGGGGCGGTAATTTAAAGGTAATATAAAATGAAAATAGGGCATAAATTAACTATCGGATTTATAGGGATTTCCTTGTTAGTCGGCATTATTGGCGGAATTGCGATATATTACCAAAATTTAATTACAAAATATGATTTAACAAATCAGGTGAATTTATCGCTAAATGTCAAAATTATTATAATAATCTCAGTCATAATTTTATTCACAATATCGTTATTAGGCAGTATCTTCCTTTCCCGGTCGATTTCCCTTCCGATTAAAAAATTGGAAAATGCCATGGCTGAAATAGCAAAAGACAAATTAGATACTAAAATAGAGATCGCGACAAATGATGAAATGGGCCATCTTGCGGATTCTTTCAGCCATATGGTGTTAAAGATAAAAGAAAAACAAAAAGAGATCCTGGGTGGCAAGTCGTATCTTGATGGCATCATTTCTTCAATGACCGACACCTTGATCGTAATTACACCGGACGGATTAATACAAAAGGTAAACAGGTCAACCTGTGATTTATTGGAATATAAAGAAGAGGAACTCATCGGCAGAGAAATAGGTATGTTTCTTGAAGAAGAGCAGAACAGTATCTTTAGTAAGGCCGGGTTAAGGAAGTTGATCGAGGCAGGGTCGGTCAGAGATCTAAGTATCTCCTTCGTTTCCAAGGGAGGGAAAAAGATTCCGGTTAGTTTCTCGGGTTCAGTGATGTATGAATCTCAAGGTTCGTCATTCGTAAATCATGAATCGTCAAACAAAACACTAACCGCGAACCGCGACATACGAATCACTGGTATTGTCGGCATAGCCCGTGATATGCGTCAAACATTAGCCCTTATAGATAACTTAGAGAAATCTAAGTCTGAGATCAAAGAGTTCTCAGATAATTTGGAGAAAAAAATTGAGGAGCGTACCAAAGACCTGGCTCAGTCCCGGGAGGCGATCTTAAGCATACTGGAAGATCTGGGGAAAGAAAAAGAAAAGATCGAGGAACAGTCCAAGGAACTTGGGGAAGCGAATAAAAAATTGGAATCATTTACTAAAGACCTTGAGGAAAAGATAGAAGAACGGACCTCGGAATTAGCCATTCTTCATGAAGTATCCAATGAAGTATCCAATGCTATTTCCTATACGCTGGATTACCAGACGCTTTTGAAGCTTATTATGGAAGCCCTATTTAAGGTCATAAACTATGATATATGCGCCTCGCTTTTATTTGATGAAAATACAGCCAATATAACCATAAAGCCCGCCTATCCCGGCAGTGTGAAATTTGCTGATGAGATCAAGAATAACCTTCTTGATTCCGTTTCTCTCTTTACCGGCAAAGAGATCAGGAAGAAACGGATAAACACTTTTATTGTTCCCTTGGACTCTAATACCGGTCCGGGCAAAAATAGATTATCCGACAAAGTGAGGTCTTTTTTTAATGTGCCGTTTATCGTGCGCGGTAAGATCGTAGGTATGATAAATATCTCAAATTGCACAGATAATTCCTTTAAAGAAAACGACATCAGGCTTATTTACACAATAACTAACCAGACCTCCAATGCCATCGAAAGATTGCAGGCAGTTATTAACGCCGAAAAATATAAGATGGACAGCATGGTCCATGGTATGACTGAAGGCGTTGTAATGGTTGATGAACGCGGCGAGGTAGTGGTTATAAATCCGCGGGCAAGACAATTTTTAAATTTGGGTTTTGCGGAACAACAAATAAGCGCCGCTGAATGGAAAGAAAAGATTGAAGACAATAAATTATATAAGGACGAAGGTTCCGGGGAGATCTCGGTTAATTTACAGGGAGAAACTGTAATTTTATCCTGCGAAACGACACAGGTAAAAAACGAACACGGAGAGCCTATAGGTATACTTACGGTTTTGAGGGATATTACAAAGGAAAAGGAAGTTGACCGTATGAAGACCGAATTTATTTCTATAGTCTCCCATGAACTCAGGACACCGCTTTCTATTACAAAAGAGGGCCTTAGCCTTGTTTTGGATAAAACCCTGGGGGAGCTAAATGAAAAACAAGAGAAGTTTCTTACTATCGCGAAGAATAATATAGACAGGTTGACAAATATTATCAATAGCCTTTTGGATATTTCAAAGATCGAGGCAGGAAAGTTAGAACTAAAGAGAGCTTCAGTTAATCTTAACGAATTGATCAGCGGGATTATCTTTTCTTTTTCTAAGCAGGCAAATGACAAGGGTTTAGAATTAAAAGTCAGACTTCCTAAAGAACAAATAGAAATCTATGCTGATGAGGGAAAGGTAATCCAGATCTTTACCAATCTTATGTCCAATGCCATGAAGTTTGTAGAAAAGGGATATATAGAGGTATCAGTTATAGAAAAAGAAAATGAGATAGAGTGTACTGTGGCTGATTCCGGTATCGGGATCTCAGGAGATGACTTGCCAAAAGTGTTCAACAAATTCCAGCAATTTGGCCGAATTCCGGGAACCGGTGAAAAAGGAACCGGTTTAGGCCTTTCAATAGCCAAGTCGCTGGTGGAGCTGCATAACGGAAAGATCTGGATTGAAAGCCAGCTTGGCAGGGGCACCAGGTTCATCTTTACTTTGCCAAAATATACCAGAGAAATGGTTTTCAAGGAATCGATTAATAAAGGGATAAAAGAGGCAATGAAGGATCATATAAAAATGTCCATTATTACTGTTTTTACTGAAACATCAAAGGATTTATCAGGAGAGAAGAAAGAACATATCCTGAGAGAATTGGAAGATGTTTTAAGAAATGGCCTGCGCGGGGCCGGAGATATGATTTTTAAGGAATCAGAAGATATAATAATTATGGTAGGATGCGGTAAGGAAGGAGCGTTGATAGTTGAGGGCAGACTGGAGCAGGCAGCCTATGATTATTTAGATAAGAAGAACCTGGCCGACAAGGTTAAATTAGAATTCGGATACGCGACATATCCGGATGATGGCAGCAGTGATGATGAATTGCTCAAAAAAGCAAGGGAAAATAGTATTGAGTTGTAAAAATACAGCATTCAAAAT
>JAQUKH010000039.1 GCA_028719205.1 bacterium | reverse complement strand
TATCGAACAAAGAGGCCCCACAATTTTGCCGGGGGCATCATTTGATACATTGTTAACGGGATTAAATATTCCGGTTGATAGCCGTTTAAAAGGCGATGGCTGGGGATATGGCGGAAATATCGGAGTTTTGTGCAAGGTTAACAAAGAGTTCACATTAGGATTGACTTACCGTTCCGCTACAAGTGTTAAACTCAGCGGGGA
The DNA here is from genome assembly GCA_028719205.1 of bacterium. GTDB lineage: Bacteria > JACRDZ01 > JAQUKH01 > JAQUKH01 > JAQUKH01 > JAQUKH01. The sequence goes on along the minus strand of JAQUKH010000039.1, from coordinate 19,357 downwards.
TACAGAGGTTAACGCTTATGCCCCGGGCATGGGTGTTATTGTTTCAGAAAGATCTTCCTCTTCCACCAAAATAGCTTTACCGGCAAATCTTGGATTTGGTATGGTTTACAGGCCGGAAGAAAAATCAACAGTTTCTTTTGATGTGGATTGGACTGAATGGTCCAGTTATGACAGATTTATTATAAATAACGATAGTCCCGGAGCATTAATAAGTCCAACCAGTACATTAATAAATGATTGGAAAAATACTATAAGATACAGTGTGGGTTTGAATTATAAAATTGATAATAATTTAAATGTTTATACCGGATATTATATTGATCCAAGCCCGATCCCTGATAAGACCTTGACCCCATGGATCGGAGATAGCGGAACTAAACAGGCCATAGAACTGTCATTAGGGTATAGCACTAAAACTGTGGAATTTATCTGCGGGTATGAATATTTGACCGCGAAAAGCAGGGTTATTGATGTTCAGGATGTTGATGGAGATGGTGTAATTGATAATTTGCCCGGAAGTTATACTTTAAAATCCGGCACGGTTAGATTAGGAGCTAATGTTCTGTTTTAAACAATACAGGAGTCTATTCTTCATATGAAATTCGCGTTATTACAACTTAATTTAACTGTGGGTGATATAGATGGTAATGCCGTGAAGATCATTAATGCGGTAAAGACAGCAAAAGAACAAAAGGCTGAGCTATGTGTTACTTCTGAATTGGCTTTGCTTGGTTATCCTCCAAGGGATTTGCTTCTGGATCAGACTTTTATTAAAAGAGCATGGCGGAAACTCGAAGAAATCGCGGAAGCGTTGAAAGACGCCCCGCCGGTACTGATCGGTATAGCTGAACCGAACCTGACCGGCCAGGGCCGGCCGCTTTATAACTCCGCTGTATTGCTAAGCAGTGGAAAAATACTGAATAAGTTTCATAAAATTCTTTTGCCTACTTACGATGTCTTTGATGAAGCCAGATATTTTGAACCATCTTTTTCACCTCAATATTTTGAATTGGGCGGAACTAAGATCGGGATTAGTATCTGTGAAGACATCTGGAATGACAAAGACTTCTGGAAAACAAAAAGATATGATTATGATCCTGTAGAGAGCCTGGCTTCTCAAAATGTAAAGTGTGTAATAAATCTTTCCGCCTCGCCTTTTACGATCGGGAAACAGAAGATACGTGAAGCAATGCTGGGCAGTATAGCCAAAAAACACAGTATTCCTTTTTTGTATGTGAATCAGGTGGGTGGCAATGATGACCTTGTGTTTGACGGCAGGAGCTGCGCCTTTGATTCGAATGGTGTTTTGACAGCGCGCGGCAAGGCATTTTCGGAAGATATTTTAATAGTGGATATAAAATCCGACACGGGAAATATTTATAAAGATGATTTTATGCCGGAGGCGGAATTGTGGAACGCGTTAGTCCTTGGTACCGGTGATTATATTAATAAATGCGGTTTCAAAAAGGCGATACTTGGCTTATCAGGAGGGATTGACTCGGCCCTGACAGCGGCTATCGCGGCGGAAGCAATCGGAAAAGAAAATGTGACAGGCGTACTTATGCCGTCCGTGTATTCAAGCAAGGGAAGTATCGAAGATTCTCTGGAAGTTGCCAAAAGGATAGGAATTAAAACGCTAACCATACCGATAAAAAATATTATGGGAGTTTTTAGTGATAGTTTGAAAGAGGCATTTGCCGGCCTTTCAGAGGATATAACCGAAGAAAATGTCCAATCCCGCATAAGGGGTAATTTGTTAATGGCTCTTTCTAATAAATATGGCGCGATGCTTTTAACGACTGGAAATAAGTCGGAACTTGCTGTCGGATATTGCACTATTTACGGGGATATGTCAGGAGGTTTGGCAGTTATCGCGGATGTCCCTAAAATAATGATTTATAATCTTGCGAATTGGATCAATAAGACAAAAAATAATTTGATCCCGCAGGCGATAATAGATAAAGCGCCCTCTGCCGAATTAAGGCCTAACCAGACTGATCAGGATAGTTTACCGCCATATGATGTGCTTGACGCCATTTTATACAGGCATATCGAGCTTTATAAGTCCGGAGAGGAAATTGTCGCGGAAGGCTTTGATAAAAAAACAGTGGAAAAAATTTTGAACCTGGTTGGGAAAGCGGAATTTAAAAGAAGGCAGGCGGCCCCCGGGCTGAAGGTAACAGACCGCGCGTTTGGAACCGGTTGGAGAATGCCTATAGCATGTAAAATAAATTTATGAAAATAAAAATAATTATATTTTTTATTTTTATGATCTTGTTTTCTTTTTCAAACAAGACGAGTGCGGAAGCTAAAGCAAAAATAGCGGCTGATATTATTACCCAGTATAATCCTATCGGATTGGCAGGCATAATTGAACTGGATAATCGCTATATATATCATAAAGATACTTCTCCCATCTGGAATGGTTTATATTTTCAGGAGGGCCTTGGTGTAACTGTAACGCCTGCTTATTTAACGGGCTCTGTTTCTTTGGAATGGCTGCCCATCGCGATATTTAAATTGCGTTTGGGTTATGACGCCTCCACTTATTTCGGGAATTATAAACTTTCCTTTGATTCCACGTCTGATTTTGGAGATAGTATAAGAAAAGAATATAAAGGGAACGAAGATACAGGAAGCAGTAACGCGGCATTGATCCAGCCGACGTTACAAATGAAGTTAGGAAAAGTAATTCTTGTAAATCAAACAGACCTTACGCGTTATTCTTTTTACGGAGACGGGCCGAATTTTCTGGTTAATCAATATGATCTGCTCGTTGAAAAAAAGGATAGTATAATCGCGAATAAATTGCAAGTGCTTTATGAGGTTATAAATGAGAACGATAAAAAAATTCTTATCATGGGACCTTATTATGAATTTGTGCGTACCGATAATACTGATCTCGTAAGTAAACGTTTAGGCGGGATATTGTATTACATCCCAAATGATATTATATGGGGCAGGAAAAATCCAAGGCTATTTATTCAGTCAGGAGTTTATTTATCCGATCCTAATAGAAAAAATGGGTTTTTTATTATTGCCGGAGGAGGTTTGGATTTTGGTATTTAGAGGGGCGGATTAAAATAGGAGGTAATTTATGCAGGAAGATAAATCTTTCTATCGTTACAAGGATTATTTCTCAAAAGCGGGTGAAGATTTTTCTGACGCGGAGGATCAGCTTGAGGAAGAGAATCTGGCATTAGCCTGCGCTCATCTTCAGGAGGCAGTCGGGAAATATATGACAGGTTACGCTTTTTATAAAGCGGAAAGTGTCAAAGAAATTCAGGAGATCGGCCAGCTTTTCAGCGAGGCGGAATCATGCAATAATATCTTTGAGAAATTTCAGTTGTTACATGAGGTTATGAAAAAACATTGGCCTGACGATGAATATCCTGTTTTGATGGCTTCAAAATTGGATAAGAAAGAATTAGGGCAAATTCTGGAAGATACGAAAGAATTAGTAAAATCAATCATGGAAGAAATAGAGAAATAAAATTGGATTTGGAGATTTATGAAGATAAAATTGATTGCTGCAAGCAATAAAAAATCAGGTATTTCTAATTTTTGGGAAATGGGTACATTTGCAAAATTAACAAATAAAAGATATTCTCAAATTAGTTTAGCATTACCTACATTAGCCGCACTTACACCTTCTGGAATAGATGTCGAAATTTGCGATGAAAATATTGAACATATTGATTTTGACGAAAAAGTTGATTTAGTAGGTATAACTACAAATACTTATACGGTAAATCGTGCTTATGAAATTGCTGATACATACAGAAAAAGAAATGTTACTGTAGTTTTAGGAGGTATACATACCTCGGTGTTGCCGGAAGAAGCTCTTCAACATGCTGATTCAGTGGTTATTGGAGAAGCAGAGGAGGTTTGGGGGGAATTATTAAATGATTTTAAAGAAAATAACTTAAAAAAGACTTACTCGAGTAATAGTAAACCAAAATTAGAAAATTCACCGATTCCAAGGTGGGATTTAGTAAAGACAGATTCATATACTTATCATACAATCCAGACAACGAGAGGTTGTCCATTTGACTGTGATTTTTGCTCAGTAAAATTGTTTTTTGGGAAAGAATACCGTTATAAGCCAATTGCAAATATTATTAAAGAAATTGAATTGTTATTAAAAATAAAAAAAAATAAGATCTTCTTTTTTTCTGATGATAATATTACTGCCAATAAAAAATATGCGCGAGAACTTTTCGAAGCTTTAATTCCATATAACATTCATTGGGTAGGACAAGCAGCTGTTGATGTTGGAATTGATTCTGAATTGTTAGATATTATGTATAAAAGCGGCTGTAGACAGCTGCTTTTGGGTTTTGAATCTTTATCTGAAAAAAATTTAGAACAGGTGAATAAGCCTAAAATAAATAAAGTTGAAAACTATTCTAAAATAATTGATAATATTCATAATAATAAAATTTCTATTATAGGTGCTTTTATTTTAGGGGATGATTCTGCGGATGAAAGTTCATTTGAAAAAATAAAAGATTTTATAGAAGATAATAGTATTGCTTTCCCCCAAATAACTGTTTTGACCCCTTTCCCAGGGACACGATTATATAAAAGATTAAAGGATGAAGGAAGAATTCTTAACGAAGATTGGAATAATTATAGTTGTGGTGTAGTTTGTTTTAAACCTAAACTAATCTCCAATGAAGCTTTGCAAAAAGGATATATCTGGTTAATGCGAGAACTATATTCCTATAAGTCAATCAATAAAAGATTTGGAAGTTTATGGGATAAGGGTATTTTAGTAAAAAAGAATGGTAATAAACGTAAAATATTTACTAAAAATGGTTTTTCCCTTTTTCTAAAAAGTCTTTTATCTCAAGATTGGGAATCTAATAAAATTTTATGGAAAGGTTTAATAAATAAAAAAGAGCCTTCGCTTTCATCATTATTAGGGACAATAAGCTTACATAATTATGCAAAAAAATTAAAATTCTAATAAAATAAAAAGAGGGATACTATGGAAGAAATTAGACATGTTGTTAATTTAATCAAAGAAAAAGGATTGTATCCGGAGATTAAGACTGTATGTAGTTCTCCAAAACCAGAGGTAATTATTGATGGTAAAAAATATTTGCTTTTTTGTTCGAATAACTATCTGGGGCTATCGACGAATAAAAATGTTACAAACGCAGCAATTAAAGCAATAAAAAAATATGGATTAAGTCCATGTAGCGCAAGATTAATGAGTGGGACGAGTGATATCCATGAAAAACTTGAAAGAAAAATTGCTGAATTTAAGAAAACAGAATCTGCAATAGTTTTTTCAACAGGTTATACTGTTAATTTAGGTATAATTCCTGCTATGTTCAATGGATTAGATAAGTGGCAGCAGGCTTTAGGGATAAATAAAAAATTAGATAAAGGATTGATTATAAGCGATGAATTAAATCATGCGTGTATAATTGATGGTTGCCATTTGGCTAATGTTGATAAAGCCATTTATAGACATAAAGATTTAAAAGAATTAGAAAAGATTTTAAAAGATAATAAAAATAATAGAAATAAGCTGATTATTACTGAATCAGTTTTTAGTTTAGATGGTGATATTGCTCCGTTACCTGAAATAGTAAGCTTGGCTAGAAAATATAACGCTTTAATTATGCTGGATGAGGCTCATGGGACAGGAATCTTTGGGAAACATGGCCATGGTTTGGCAGAACATTTTGGCCTGGAAAAAGAAATTGATATTAAAATGGGAACTTTTAGTAAGACATTGGGAGGAGTTGGCGGTTTTATTGCAAGTTCAAAAGATCTGGTTGATTTTTTAAGAATATCCGCACGGTCATATATTTTTACCGCTTCGCCGGCATTCGCGATGATGGCGGGAGTCAATGCGGCAATAGAAGAGATTGAAAAACATCCTGAATTAAGGGAAAAACTTTGGGACAATATTAATTATACACGAAATGGGTTTAAAAGATTAGGATTTGATACGATGGAGAGCGAAAGCCAGATTATACCGATTTTAATCGGGGATGAAAAAATGGCAATTGAAATGGCAAAGTTATTATTTGAAGAAGGTATCTTTGCCTTATGTGTTAGATATACTGCTGTTCCTTTAGGAAAGGCGAGAATCAGGTTTTCACTTATGTCTACACATACAAAAAAGCAAATAGATTATTTGTTGAATAAACTTGAAAAAGTTGGGAAAAAACTGGAAATTATTTAAAAAATGGATTATTATTCAATATCAACTTTAATAGTTTTATTAGCCTATTTTTTATTAGGTACTTTTGTTTTTTTTAGAAATAGATATGGGAATCAAAATAGAGCTTATGCTTTTGTATGCCTAACAACAGGAATTTGGGCTATATCTGATTTTTTATTGGCATTAAAATTACCCATAGATAAAACTCTATATCTTTATATAATAAAATTCCTGCATATTGGCACTATATTTTTCCCTTCAGCTTTTGCTAGACTTAGTCTCTCAATTTTTGATGAATCACCTAAAAAATATTTTAGATATTTTCTAAATTATTTTCCTCTCTTATTATGGGTTTTAACTTTATTTACTCCATTTATGTTAAATGACCTAATTCTTGAAAAAACAACAAGCTATAGCAGATATTTCCCAAAACCTGGTATATTATATAACCTCGTAACATTATTTACTGTTTGGGTTATTTGCTATTGGTTTTATAAATTGATTTATTATTATAAAAGAACTACAGGATTAAAGAAGACCCAAATAAAATATTTTCTATTAGCTTCATCTGTAGGTATTTTAGCAATAATAGTAGTTTTTTTAAATTTATTTGGAATCGAAGTTCCTCCCATTGATAACTTCATATCAATAGGTTATCTTTTGATTATGACCTATGCTATTGTTCGCCATCATCTTCTGGACATCCACGCAATTATCACCAAAGCTGCAACTTATTTTGTTTTATCAATTTTAACGGCGCTTTTATTCGTTCCGGTATTGCTTGCATGGGAAGATTACCTTTTTGGAGGAATTACAAATCATAATATGGTGGTATTTAATTGGTGGATAAGTATTACTGTATTTTTGATTACTTTAATTGTCAGTTTATTTTACCCAAAAATTATAGCCAAAATGCAGAAGAAATTTAAAGATATATTTTTTAGGGAAAAATACGATTACAAAGAAGTTATTGATGAGTTAAATAATGCTATTGTAAATGTTTTAGATCTGCATAGCCTGCTTAAAGTTATTGTGGAGCAATTAAACAGGGCGTTTGAAGTAAACAAGATCTCGATCATCGCGCTAGATCAAAAAAAGAATAATTATAAAATATTTTATTCAAACGGATTGGAACAGGAATTAATTGATTCTTTTAAAATCATGCCTTCTGATCATTTTATTGACGCGATGAAAGATACAAAGAAAATTATAATCAAAGAGGAAAGAGAACGGATGCTCGAAGAACCGGTTTATCAGGATGCGATAAAGAAATATAAAGAAAGTCAGAAGCAAGATGCTGAAGGGCAAGAAGAAAAAGAGGTGGAAAATAAAAGAGAAATATCAGGGCTTTCGGAAAAAGAATGGAAAAGATTAAATTACTGGTTCATTGTGAAAGAAATGAAGATGATCTCAGCGGAGATATCTATCCCGCTATTTTTGCATGATAAATTGGTCGGAATAATCAGCATGGATATGAAGGGTAATAAAGATGCTTATTCAGATGAGGATCTGGTGCTTCTTAACACCTTAAGCACCCAGGCTGCGGTAGCGATCCAAAACGCGCAGCTTATTGAAATGGATACCCAGAGGTTTCAGATGGTAAGGCATATGGATAAACTTGCGTCGCTTGGGCTTCTTGTTTCAGGCGTAGCGCATGAGATCCGGAATCCGCTGGGGACGATCAAAACCTTCTTTCAGCTTTTCCCTGAACGTTGTGATAATGAAGAATTCAAGACTGATTTTTATAAACTCGCGATGGGCGAGGCAGACAGAATTTCCCGCTTAGTTGACGAGATCCTGGGATTTTCAAGAAAAAAAGGGGCTAAATTAGTATCAGAAAACCTAAATGTCTTTATAGAAAAGATAATAATATTTGTAGCAATGGAAACTAAACGGAAAAATGTAAAGTTCGAAAAACATTATGATGTCAAGATCCCTATGATTATGTTTGATCCGGAAAAAATGAAGCAGGTTTTTATTAATTTTTTTATGAATGCGATCGAAGCTATGAAGAAGGGCGGAACTTTATCTGTTTCTACTCAAAAGATAGATATAAAAGGTAAGGATTATATCAGGATTGATATAAGTGATACAGGTGAAGGTATAAGCGAAGAAAATCTTGGGAATCTGTTTACGCCTTTTTTTACGACTAAAGACGATGGAACCGGCCTTGGCCTGTCTATTTCACATCAGATCATTGCGGATCATAACGGGATGATCGAGATCAAAAGCCAATTAAATCTTGGTACAACTTTTTATATTTATCTTCCGGTCGAACAGCCGCTTTCCGCGCAAGAAGAAAAACCCATACCGAAATTAGCCGGACTCAAGAGAGTATTAGATAATCCCGGTGTAGATTTCACAAAGATATGAACATCCAAATATTTTTATTGCAAAAAATCACAAGATAAGATATAGTTTAATCAATAAGGGCGTGGGGGGCTTAAGAGGCAAAATGGACAATACAAAATTACTGAAAGAATTACCTCCCCTGAATCCCCTCCTTGCGAAGGAGGGGAAAAAGGGGTGGTAAAACTAAAAATTTATGATACTACATTACGGGATGGTGCGCAGGGAGAGGGCGTTTCTTTTTCCTTGGAAGATAAACTCCGGATCGTAAAAAAACTGGATGAGTTCGGGATACATTATATTGAATGCGGCTGGCCGGGATCAAATCCAAAAGATGAAATATTCTTTCAGGAAGTAAAGAAAATTAAACTCTCACATGCTAAAATTTGCGCGTTTGGAAGTACCCGTAAACCGGATAGTAAAACTAGTGAAGATGCCAATGTACAGGCTTTATTGTCAGCCGGAATAGAAGTTATTACTATATTCGGAAAATCCTGGGATTTTCATGTCAAAAAGGCTTTAGAAACCACGCTTGAAGAAAATCTTAAGATGATCTATGAAACAGTTTCATTCCTTAAGTCAAAAAGAAAAGAAGTTATTTACGACGCGGAACATTTTTTTGACGGTTACAAGGCAAACAAGGATTACGCGCTTAAAACTCTGGAAAAGGCGCATGAGGCTGGGGCTGATTGTTTGTGCCTGTGTGATACGAATGGCGGCACTCTGCCCTGGGAAATAGAGGAAATTATTGGCGGGGTAAAAGCATGTTTTCCAAAAATTAGTTTAGGTATTCATACACATAATGATAACGACCTGGCTGTTGCCAATTCTCTGGTCGCGGTTAAATGCGGCGTGAATATGGTACAGGGAACGATAAATGGTTATGGTGAGAGGTGCGGTAACGCGAATCTTTGTTCGATAATCCCAAACCTGCAGTTAAAATTACAAATTAATTATTTGACGGAGCGCAGGCTTCAGATGCTCACTGAGGTTTCGAGGTTTATTAGCGAACTTGCGAATCTGCCGCATCGTGAAAACCAGCCTTATGTGGGTAAATCGGCTTTTACGCACAAGGGGGGTATTCATATCAGCGCGGTAAGGAAACATGAATCTACTTATGAGCATATTGATCCGCTCTTAGTGGGTAATGCCCGCAGGATACTGGTTTCAGAACTTTCAGGCCAGAGTACGATCTTAAGCAAGGCGGGAGACTATGGGCTTGATTTTACTAAAAATGACCCCCAGGTAAAAGAAATTTTAAAGAATGTAAAAAAACTGGAGCAGATGGGATACCAGTTCGAAGGCGCTGAAGGGTCTTTTGAACTTTTGGTTAAAAAAGCGACAGGCAAATATAAAAAGTTTTTTGACCTGGAAAGTTTCAGGGTACTTGTTGAAAAACGCGGTATAAAAGATATTATTTCAGAGGCTGTCGTTAAGGTCATGGTCAATGGCGAGCGGAATTATACGGTTGCCGAAGGTGACGGCCCTGTGAACGCGCTGGATAACGCGCTTCGCGGGATCCTGGAAGATTTTTATCCTCAACTTAAAGAGATGAAACTGTTAGATTATAAAGTAAGGGTTTTGACTGAAGGTGTGGGCACGATCGCGAAGGTGCGTGTTTTGATCGAATCCGGTGACCATGAAGATACGTGGGGAACAGTAGGGGTATCGGAAAATATTATTGAGGCAAGCTGGCAGGCCTTGGTGGACAGCTTCGAATACAAACTGCTTAAAGATTTCGAAAAAAAACTGCATTAAATCCTATGAATCTGTGTAATCGAGTATTTTAACTTGTCCGCCGTGGCGGATCTGTGTAATCAGGTGTAATTAATATTACACCAGGGGAGCAAAATGGATATTCCTGAGTTAATTATTAAAGAAAAAAAAGACAATTCTGAAAATATAAAAGAGATACCGAAAGTTTATGACCCGAAACTTGTTGAAGACCGTTGGTATTCTTTCTGGATGGATAAAAATTATTTCCACGCGGACACAAAAAGCGATAAAAAAAGTTATTGTATAGTTATCCCTCCGCCTAATATTACGGGAGTGCTTCATGTCGGCCACGCGTTGAATAATACACTGCAGGATATTTTAGCCCGATGGAAGCGCATGCAGGGATACAATGTTCTCTGGATGCCTGGTACGGATCATGCCGGCATTGCCACGCAGAATGTCGTGGAGCGCCAGCTTAAAGAAGAAAAAATCAACCGGCATCAGCTTGGCCGTGAAAAGTTCATAGAACGGGTATGGAAATGGAGAGAAAAATCCGGCGGAACGATTATTTCTCAATTAAAAAGGCTTGGCGCGTCCTGTGACTGGCAGAGAGAACGGTTTACGATGGATGAGGGTTTATCTAAAGCGGTTAAAGAAGTTTTTGTCCGGCTTTATAACGATGGCCTTATTTATCGCGGCAATTATATAATCAACTGGTGCCCGAGATGCCATACGGCGTTGTCGGATATTGAAGTGGAATATCAGGAGACGAAAGGGAAGCTGTATCATATCAAATATCCAATAAAAAAAGTCACAAGTGACAAGTCACAAGTCACCAGAAATGTAGGGGCGATTCATGAATCGCCCTTTCTGATCGTTGCTACTACTAGGCCTGAAACGATGCTGGGAGATACGGCGGTGGCGGTGAACCCGAATGATGAGAGGTATAAGCATCTGGTCGGAAAGACAGTTATTTTACCTTTGGTGAATCGCGAAATCCCTATTGTGGCTGATAACTATGTTGATATGGCGTTTGGAACGGGTGTTGTGAAGATAACTCCCGCGCATGATGTTAACGATTTTGAAGTGGCAAAACGGCATGATTTGCCTATTCTTAGAATAATGGATGAAAAAGGGCATATAAACGAGAATTCGCCTTTATATCAGGGTATGGATCGTTTTGAGTGCAGAAAAAAAATAATTGAAGACTTGACGGCTCAGGACCTGATGTTTGAAATAAAGGATTATGAGAACGCGGTGGGGCATTGTTACCGCTGTCAAACGGTTGTCGAGCCGTATCTTTCCCTGCAGTGGTTTGTGAAGATGAAGCCTCTTGCTGAACCCGCGATAAAAGCGGTAGAAGACGGGAAGGTGAAATTTGTTCCGGAATCCTGGAATAGCACATATTCTTCGTGGATGAACAATATCCGTGACTGGTGTATTTCCCGCCAGATATGGTGGGGGCACAGGATACCGGTATGGTATTGTACGAAATGTGAAAAAAAAGAAGGTTCCAAGTCACAAGTCACAAGTCACAAGTTAGAGTCCGAAACGCAGAGAAACGAAGGAGTCATTGTTTCGATTACAGAGCCGAAAAAATGTCCGGTATGCGGGTCAACGGACCTTCATCAGGATCCGGATGTTCTTGACACATGGTTCAGTTCGGCTCTTTGGCCGTTCTCTACTTTAGGCTGGCCGGAAAAAACGGAAGAGCTTAAAGCTTTTTATCCGACATCCTGCCTTGTGACAAGTTTTGATATTTTGTTTTTCTGGGTCGCCCGTATGATAATGATGGGGCTGAAATTCAATAAAAAAGTTCCTTTTAAAGATGTTTATATCCATGCCCTGGTGCGCGACGCGCAGGGGCATAAGATGAGCAAGTCGCGCGGGAATGTAATTGATCCCCTGATCATGATAGATAAATTCGGGACGGACGCCTTGAGGTTCACATTGGCCGCTTTTGCCGCTCAGGGAAGGGATATCGTGCTTTCAGAAGAGCGTATCGCGGGATACCGTAATTTCGCGAATAAGATCTGGAACGCGTCGCGTTTCGTGATAATGAACTTATCGGGTTTTAATTCTTTGAAGATCGTTCCCTGGGAACTTGATTTTGACCTTGCTGATTTCTGGATAAGGAGCAGGCTGCAGCATACTATCGCAAAAGTTACGGACGCTCTTTCGGAATATAAATTTAATGAGGCGGCTCAAACTATTTATGAGTTTATCTGGCATGAATATTGTGACTGGTATCTGGAATTGGCAAAAGACCGTTTATTGAACGGAGATGAAAAACAAAAATTGACGGTTCAATATGTGCTTGTTTCCACACTGGAAGTGAGTATGAGGCTTCTGCATCCTTTTATGCCGTTTATCAGCGAAGAAATATGGCAGAACCTGCCGTATTTTCTGGAACGGAAAGAAAGCATTATGATCTCGGAATGGCCTGAACTTGAAAAGGAAGTTATTTATCCTGAAAAAGAAAATGAAATGAACCTGTTGATGGATATAGTGACTGCTCTTAGGAATATTCGGTCGGAAATGAACATTGAGCCGGGTAAGGACATTAACGCTGTAATTAAGCCGAAGTCAAAAAAAGAATCGGATATTTTAAAGCAAACTGAAAGCTATATAAAAAGATTAACTAAAACTAAAGATATATCTATCGATCTTAACGCTGAAAAACCTGAAAATTCAGTTTCCGCTTTAGTAGGTAAGATCGAGATTTTTGTTCCGCTGGCAGGCCTTATCGACCTTGACAAGGAAAATGCCCGTTTGAGAAGGGAAATGGGGAACATCGAAAATGAAATAAAAAGGCTTTCCGCGCAATTAGAGAACAAGAATTTCGTGGAACGCGCTCCAAAGGATATAGTCCAAAAAGAAAAAGATAAAATAGTTTTAATGAAAGAAAAACTTGATAAGTTAAACCGCCATCTCAAGGCGATACAGTAAAAATTCCGATAAAACAACTAAAAGGAAAAAAATTAAATGACTAAAAATTGCTGGGAATTCAAAAAATGCGGACGTGAGGTCGACGGTGTGAAAGTCAGAGAGTTAGGTGTTTGTCCTGCTGCAAGTGCAACTGAAGCTGATGGTTTTTGTGATGGTAAAAATGGCGGCAGGGGATGCGCTTTTATTGATGGTACTTTTTGCGGTGGAGTCATTCAGGGGAGCAAAAAACATAAAGAAAAAGATTGTTTTAAATGCGATTTCTTTAAGGAGTTGAAAAAGGAGTATGGCGTTGAATATAGTGTGTTTGGATTCGGGAGATACGTTAAAAATAACAGGCCGCAGAAATAACAAATTTGGGATATGTAAGACAGCTCGCAGTTATCTATAATTGCAGAAAGTGAGCGGCAGAGGAAAGTTAATTGTTTTTAGATGTGCCATGACTGCCTGCAGGTCGTCTTTTTTAGCGCCGATTATCCTTAATTTTTCGCCTTCGATCTGGGTCTGGACTTTTAGTTTTGTGTCTTTAATTATTTTAACCAGGTCTTTCGCCTTTTCGCGGTCAATGCCGTTTGATATTTCTACTATCTGCTTAAGTGTTCCCTCAAACGCTTTTTCAGCGGTTTTATAATTCAAGAATTTTGGTGAGATCCCGCGCTTGATCATTTTGCTATCTAAAATATCCGTTAATGACCGCAGTTTAAAATCATCATCTGCTACTAAGATTATTTTCTTCTCTTCACGTTTAAATTCGATAGAAGACTTACTGCCTTTAAAATCATACCGTGTAGCAAGTTCTTTTTGCGCCTGATTTATCGCGTTGTCAGCCTCCTGCATATTTATTTCTGAAACTATATCGAAAGAAAAATTTGCCATAATTGATCCTTTCTTGAATAGGGCCCCGGAACTTTTTAAATTATACTCTATTTTATTTGCAAAATCATTAAAAAATATACATAAAATTTTAAAAATTAGGATATAATAATACTATTTAATTTAATAAAAAGGAGTAGAACTGTATGGCAAAACAAAAGATTGATTTATCTAATGTGACTGCTGTGGTGCCTATCGCGGGGATGGGGACAAGATTAAAACCCCATACACATACTCTTCCGAAGGTTTTATTAAGGGTCGCGGACAAGCCGATACTAGGGCATGTGCTTGATAATATTAAAAAATTAGGTATAAAGAAAATTGTTCTGGTTGTTGGGCAAATGAGAGAACATATTTATAACTATATTGAGAAAGAATATAAAACACTTGATATAGAATATGTGCCTCAGAATGAATTGAAAGGCTTGGGGCATGCTGTTTATCTGGCGAGAAATAAAGTTAAAGGTCCTGTTTTTATTTTATTGGGTGACACTATCCTTGATATAAATTTTAAAAAGGCTTTTTCGCGGGGGGAAAGCTGGATAGGAGTTAAGGAAGTAAAAGATCCAAGAAGATTCGGTGTCGTTGAGATAAAAAACGGATATATATCCCATTTGCTTGAAAAACCGGAAAATCCGCCGACAAATTTGGCAATTGTCGGGGTTTATTATATTAAAAACAGCGAAAGTCTTTTCAGGAGCCTTGAAACAAATATAAAAAATAATAAAACTACCAAGGGAGAAATCCAGTTGACGGATGCTTTAGAATCAATGATCAGAAAAGGGGAAAAATTTTACGCGGAAGAAATTGACGGCTGGTATGATTGCGGCAAACCGGAGACACTGTTAAGCACAAATAAGTTTCTGCTGGGGAAATATCATAATAAACCAAAAGTTATTTCAGGATCCACTATTTGTCCGCCTGTTTATATTTCTCCTACAGCATTGATCATTAACTCGGTAATAGGCCCATATGTTTCTATAGGGGATGAAGCTAAATTAGAGAACGTAATTATTCAAAATAGTATTATACATAAA
This sequence comes from bacterium, assembly GCA_028719205.1. Lineage (GTDB taxonomy): Bacteria > JACRDZ01 > JAQUKH01 > JAQUKH01 > JAQUKH01 > JAQUKH01. The sequence continues at coordinate 4,252 of JAQUKH010000039.1, read as the reverse complement.
GGGGCAAAAGTCAGTAATATGGTTTTGTCCTCTTCTCTGATAGGTTACAGGGCAGTGTTTAATGGATGGAAGAACCAGATCAATCTGGGAGATTCCTCAGAGATCAATCTGCGCGGAGTTGATGAGGAAAACGGGTGCCCCAAAGTCTAAAATTGGATTTTGGAATTACAAATATTTTTGAGGTGAAAATGAAAAAAATATTTTTTATTATCGGTTTTATTCTGTTATTAAACAATAATAATAACGCTTTGGTGAAATCTGAAGAAAAAAGGGATATAAATCTGACTATTTACAATAAAAATATTTCTTTAGTTAAGGAAAAAAGATTTTTTAATTTTAAAAAGGGCGTGAATAAAATTAATTTTGATCAGATTCCTTATATGATCGATCCGAACAGCGTATTTTTCAGGTCAGTAAGCTCTCCAGATAAATGTTTTCTCGTGGAACAAAATTATGAATATAATATTGAAAATACTTCCGCGATTTTGGAAAGCTTTAAGGGTGAGACTATACAGCTTATTAATGAAAGCGGGGACCTGTATTCCGGGACCTTGCTGAATTATGATCCGGAATATATTATTTTATCTGAAAATATTCCTCTTGGTTCGCTGCAATTGATAAAAAGAGGGAATTTGAAAGAGATCCGTTTTCCAAACATACCTAAAGAATTGCAGTTAAAACCGGGTTTGTTATGGAATATTTTCAGTGAAGAAGAAGGAAATCAGATAACGGAGATTTCTTATTTAACCAGAGGGATAAACTGGCATAGTGAATACACGGCGATATTGGACAAGGATGATAAAGTTATCAGGCTGGCATGTTTTGTTTCAGTGGATAATCAGAGCGGAATGGATTTTTACGAAGCTAAACTTAAGTTGGTAGCCGGAGATATTAATCTTGCCGGCCAGAGATCTGAGCCGGTGCTGATGAGGGCGCAAATGAGAGGCGCATCGGTTGACGGTATGTCGAAATTTGAAGAAGAGCCCTTATCTGATTATTATTTATATTCATTAGACCAGCCGGTAACATTGAAAAATAAAAGCATTAAACAGATAAGCCTTTTTAATTCCCGTGATGTCGCGATAGAAAAGTTTTATAAAATTGATTTCCAAAAAACGAATGAGAAGGTCGCGATGGGTATCAGATTTACAAATGACAAAGAAAGCGGGATAAATCAGCCTTCGCCGGGAGGAAAAGTCAGGATATATAAAAACTCGAAAGATGACAGCCTGGAATTTTTGGGCGAAGATATGATAATAAATACACCTATAGATGAAAAGGTTGAAGTGAAAAGCGGGTTCGCGTTTGATCTGAAAGCGGAAAGAAAGGTTATTTCGCAGAAAAAGGTCAGTGAAAAGGTTCAGGATGAACAGATCGAGATAATAATTCATAATTCCAAAGATGAAAAGGTTTCAATTGAGGTAGAAGAACACTTTTACGGTATTTGGGAAATCACTGAAAGCAACCAAAAGTATACTTTAAAAGATGCCGGAACAGTTGTTTTTACAGTCAAAGCCCCTTCAGGTAAAGATGAAAATTTAACTTACACCATTAGAAGAAAATTCTGAAGAAGAGCAATGGGGCATGACCCCTTGTCTTAAGAAAACCAGGGAACTATATACATCCTTGTTAGTGGAGAAAACATCTTATTAACGAGACATATTTATTTTATAAAGCAATTAAATTCTTCGCGCGTTATTTTCCGGTAAAATTTAATTACGCTGTCGCGTATTTATTATCCGATATATTTTACATTTTTCCGACTGATATAAGAAAAAATGTTCATTATAACCTTAATAAAATTTACGGGTTAAAAGGGGAAAGGGTTGATATAAATAATAAGGCTAAACAGGTTTTTCGCAATTTTGCGGGATATTTGATAGACCTTGTCTGTTTAGATGTATTGCCTCAGGAAGAAATAAATAAATTATTTTTAGACATACACGGCGTTGAAAATTTAGATGAAATAAAAGATAAAGGAACGATCATAGTTACGCTCCACATGGGGAATTGGGAATTGGGCGGGGCTTTCTTAACATATAGGGGATACGATTTTACGGCGGTTTATGAAAGACATCCGGACAAAAATGTTTCTGAGTTCTTTAATAATATAAGATTAAAGCATAAATTCGGGATCGTTGACCGCAGGGATTTTAAAGCCCTGATTTCGGCAATTAGAGAGAAAAAAAATATTGCCATTTTAGGGGATATTAGTTATGACAGCCAGGTAGTTTTAGTTGATTTTTTAGGTGTAAATTATGGTTTGCCGGCGGGGGCTGTGGTTTTAGCTTTAAAATATGATATTCCTGTTATTCCCGCGGTTTGTATTAAAAGCGGTTCAGGATATAGAATTTTGGTATCGCCGTTGTTGAAGATGGAAAAGACCGGTAATTATAAAAAGGATATTCAGTTTAACGCGCAAAAATTGGCAAAGATACTGGAAGGTTTTATTTTAAAATACCCTGAACAATGGTTTGTATTTAAAAGGTTTGACAATAATGAAAAATAATGTAAATAACGGAGCATCTTCCTGCCTTTTTTACCGTTAATACCGATACAAATACTTTTAAACGATTATAATTGACAAATATATTGACAATTAATTATTGTGGTCTATAATACAAAAAAAATTGATCTTTCTTATTCAAGATTGATCTGAATTAGTATCATCCCTGGAGATTGCCTAATGTCAATTTTTAACCGATATTTTCGGTTTGGAAATTCTGTTAAATTAAATTCAAATATTAGTGTCTCGCCATTACTTTTAGAAGCCGCAAAGTCTGATATTCCCGATGTCTTTAATAAATTGCAGGCCTCGCCTAACGGCCTTACCCAGGAACAGGCAGAACAACGGTTAGAGGAACATGGCCCGAATGTTGTCGCCCAGGAGAAACAGCACGGATGGATCCATCTGCTCAGTAAGGCTGTGATAAATCCACTGGTAATCCTGTTAACGATTTTGGCAATAGTTTCTTTTTTGACCGGCGATATTCGTGCCGCTGTAGTTGTAGCGGCTATGGTGGTTTTAGGAGTTACTCTGCGTTTTGTCCAGGAATATCGCGCTGATACGGCGGCAGCCAAACTTAAAGAAATGATTAATGTTACCGCAACGGTGATTCGAGACGGTAAACCGCGGGAAGTGAAACTGGAAGAACTTGTTCCCGGTGATTTAGTGAAACTTGCCGCCGGAGATATGATACCTGCAGATGTAAGGCTTATTTCTTCCAAAGATTTGTTTATAACGCAAGCCAGCCTGACAGGGGAATCTCTCCCGGTTGAAAAATCAGAAGTTAATGAAAAAAACGAAACACGGCAGGCACTGGAACTAAAGAATATATGTTTCCTTGGTACGAGCGTTGAAAGCGGTACTGCTACCGCGGTCATCATAACTACCGGCCTGAAAACTTACCTTGGCACTATGTCCGGCGCTATTGTAACCCAGCAGGTAGAAACAAGTTTTGACAAGGGAATTAATAAATTTACCTGGTTAATGATCCGCTACATGCTGGTAATGGTACCGATAGTTTTTTTAGTAAACGGGTTGACAAAACACGATTGGAGAGAGGCTTTTTTCTTCGCCATGGCGGTTGCAGTAGGCCTTACGCCTGAGATGCTTCCCATGATTGTAACTGTTTGTTTATCCAAGGGCGCTATAGCCATGTCAAAGAAAAAAGTCATCATGAAACGCCTTCACTCCATACAAAATTTTGGGGCAATGGATATCCTCTGTACTGATAAGACCGGCACACTTACTCTTGATCGAGTCATTATTGAGAGGCACTGTGATGTTGTAAAAAATGAGGATGATGATGTCCTGTCTCTTGCATACCTTAACAGTTATTTTCAAACCGGTTTAAAAAATGTATTAGACCGTGCTATTCTCCAGCATAAAGAAGTTCATGAAGAATTAAATATGCCTGAATACAGCAAAATTGATGAAATTCCATTTGATTTCTCCCGCAGGATCATGTCCGTAGTAGTTGAAATGCCGGATGATACCCACAAAATCATCTCTAAAGGGGCACCGGAAGAAATTTTCAAGCGTTGTACCGGATTTGAACTTGAAGGACAGATATATCCCTTGGATCAGGTACTTATTAATGACTTAAGGCAGGAATACGAGGATCTTCACGCGGATGGATTCAGGGTCTTGGCGCTTGCCTATAAAAAAATGGAACGAAAATCCGCGTATTCCAAGGAAGATGAAACCGGATTAATTCTAAGAGGTTATCTGGCCTTTCTTGATCCGCCG
>JAQUKH010000038.1 GCA_028719205.1 bacterium | reverse complement strand
ATTACTATGATCTGATGGACTACGAATTTCCAAAAAATTAAACGTAAAAATCTTGCGCTATAATATAAGAGCACATTTACCGAAAGGACATTTATCAATACTGTTTTTATGGCCAATCCTGTTGCCCCGGCATCTAATCCCATATTGTTTTTTGGTGCTATCATGAAATACGTCATAGGCAAGCCGATAATTAAAAAGAATAAACCAATATTTCTATATAGTTTTGTTTGACCGGTCGAGTAAAATACCGCTCCGGTTAGCTGTCCGTATGCCTGGTGGATTGGATAGAATGACATAATACAAACGGCAACGGTCGCGTCCCTGAACTTGCCTCCTCCTAAGATCAAGGTGATTTTATCGGCATTAACAGCCGCAAAACAAGCTATAAAAGCGGTAATTGAACACAGCAAGGGAATGTGTTTGCGAAAAAGATCCGCCATCGTTCCAACGTCTTGCTTGTCATAAGCTATTGAGAATTCTCTGTTTATTAAAGGGGTCATTGCGCCCGCAAACAAGAAACAGATGCTTCCTATTTGATATGATAATGCAAAAAATCCCTGTTTAATACTGCCGCCAAAAACCTGCAATAGCCAGCGATCGAAGATGTTGACAATTGCGCTTAAAACTGCATATATGAATAATGGATGCGAATACTCATAGAATTCTATTATATGTTTTTTTATTTCTGTAACTTTGAGTTTTAAAGTTTCAATGTTAAATCGTGGCTCATTTCTGATAAGAGAAATAAAAATTAAAATTGATATAAAGAGCAGAATGAAATTATATAAAAAAAAGTTGAAAAGATTTATTTTGTTGTATATAAATAAAGCTCCGATTAGTATCAAGCCTGCTATTTTCTGGAAAGATTTTCTTATCTCGGCAGATACCGTAAGGCCGTACGCGTCAACCATTTGATTCATAACTTCATTTATCCATATAAGGATTCCAAGAAAAACTGCTAAATAGATATATAACAATCCCTGATCAGGCAGGATTTTTTTGTATAATCCGGTTATCTGGGCGATTATAACTAGAACCAAAACTAAGAAGCTGACCGCCCCTATAAAATATAAATAAAAAACTACCAATTTGTTTCGGTTTGGTTTCTGCGATAGCTTTGTGTAAAAACCTATGGATGTGCCCATCCCAAGAAAATTTAAGATTTGACTGAAGAAATTTGTTAAATAGTTAAAATCTCCATAATTTTTTGGTCCAAGCCCCCTAGGTATTATTCCCTGGCTAACAAGGCTAATAGGAATGCATAGCATATTACAAAAGAGTTTATAAAAATATCTTTTCTTTAGTGAATCGTTTTTTTGTTCTGTCATCTTTCTAATGGACTACACAATAAGGTTGTTTATAAAATTAAGTATCTTTTCTTTTGAGTCTCTGCGAAAAACATAGTGATTGTAAAAAGTTTGGTCTCTTTTTGAAAATAGTTTATTCTGTAAAAATAATGAAACTAGCTTTAGCAGTTCTTCAACGGTATCTGCCAGGTGCGCTCTTTTGAAAAGTTCTTCCTTTGCGTTCTTATCATAAGGATTTAAGGGATTCTGCAGAAGGAAAATCTCAGTGTCAAAATGAATAATATCAAATAAAGGGGATGAAGGATATTCTAATATCGCAATCCGAGGATGATGCGCGATAAGAAAATCGTTGAGCGTTACATCGTTAACAACTTGCATATTGTTTAAATCTTTTAACAATGGAATAATTGCGCAATTATTAACATTGGAATCCTTAAATGGTTTTATTACTATTTTCTCTTTATCTAATGTTTTCAGGTAATTCAAAATCTTTATTTGTGATTCCGTTAATAAATGCGGCGGAGTCCGCATCATACCCCCCTCAAACATGGAAGCTGTGTTGGCAAGGGGAAAAATGATGTCAATAATCTCTTGTTTGGAATTTTTCTTGGTCGGCTCAGCTCCCCCCAGCGGCTCTATTTTTACTTTTATTTGCTTGTCAGGATACAATCTTGCGAGATCTTTTTGGGTAAAGCCATAGCTGATAAAAAAATCGCATCTGTTAAAATCACAATCAAAATGCCAAGGCTCCAGAGAGTCGCCAAAAATACAGCCATGTTGAACCCCAATAACTTTGATTTTCTTGGACATTAAAAATTCAAAAATCAGTGCTTTATGTTTTTCAACCGGTGAATTACCCCAGATACCAAGAGAAAGAGGATACTTCTTATTAAGCGTATCTATCTGATGTATTGCCCCCAGGAGTGAATCGGCATTTTTTATAAAGTCCTCCCTCATTTCTTCAAGAAATTCGCTTTCTTGTTGATCGGTAGATTTACATTTAGAAAATAAACTTTTGATATTTACGGCTGATATATAGTGCCGCATAGAGCGCCTTCCCCATGGGCTTTTAGCGTTAGGAAGGTAATAGAGTATATTTAGATTTTTTAATAGTGTTTTCAAAAAGGCGGCGTTCATTAAATCTTCATAAATAAGGATGTTTTTATATTTTTTGAAAAAATATAAAAAATTTGTCTTATTTGTATACATCATTAGTAATATGCTGACATTTCTTTTTGATGCTCGCAGTATTGCTTTAAATAAGCGGATAACAGCCAGCGCTAAGTTTGGTTTCTTGCTTTCTCTTAGAGGCGCAATAATTTCCTTTATATCAAGAAAGGGAAAATAAGCGATTATCCATTTTCTTAAATCGCTGTTAATATCCAAAAAAGAATTAAACGTTTTATTGTAAAAATAAATTTTTTTAATCTGGTGTTTTTCGACTGCATTATTTAAAGCTTTTATGAAACAAAGCCTGCCAGCTACAAGCTGCTTACCAAGATATGAATATGTTGGTTCAAAATATCGCATCGATAAACCAAGGAGTTCGTTGATTTCAGGACTTACTTTGATTTCCGCTTCGCTTAAGGCGTTTTCAACTATCCTGGATGCGTCAGTTTTAATCTTTAAAGTTTCCGGAAGGTTAATAAAATTACTGAGGCATCGGCATTCCACCTTGTATTTATCTTCAAGATAAACATCTATGCTTGCTAAAGTTGAAAAAAGTATTCGGTTTTTATGCAGGCCATTGTTTATGCAGTGGTCTGCGTCAAAAATTGTATTCAAAATTATGGCCTCAGTCCCGCAGGCATCATCATTAATTGACATTTTTAGGTTTTTGATAAGTGGTTGTTTTAAATACTGAATCAAGCTTCAACCCTTGTTTATGAGCTAGGGTCTGTAGTTCAGATTCTACGATATTTACAAATTCATCATCGGGCATTGAGGTTAAGTTGATATGAAAATCCTGACGATCTCCTATACGTTCCAGATATTCAATCTCATTAGTAATAAAATTATGTTCTTTTGCCCATTCGTAAATATGGGTTCCTGGTAACGGCAGCAAAAATCCAACACTGGGGAAAATATTGCACTCCTCGCAAACTTTGATAGTTTTTTTGATGGATTCGGGCGTTTCCTGAGGATAGCCAAAAATCACGCTCGTAAGCGGGACTACTCCTCCACTCCAAAGCACTTTTGTTTGTTCTATAAACTGTTCAACGCTCATTTTTTTGTTCATAAAAGCTAAAATCCGGGGATCGGCATTTTCCAGAGAAAAAGATATATTTTCACAGCCGGAATCTTTCATCTCTTTAACCAACTCCACATGCTCACTCCGGAAAAGATTACCGCGGGCCGATGCCTCCCATTTGATATTAAAACCCAGGCTGCTTATACGGCTGACCATATCCCGCACATTCTTAATAGTAGAGAAAGTCAACTCGTCCCAGAAGGAAATATAATTACACCCGTATTCCCCGGCTAAACGCTTAATTTCATCCATCACCCGCTCCTCTGAATACTTGCGATATTTCTGACCCTTAAATACATGGTAACAAAAAGAACAGTTAAACGGGCATCCCCGTGCGGCATTGAGCGGATATAAAAGAGCTTTATCCGTGGAAAAACAATTGGCATTTATGTGGCCATATTTATTATATTTTTCTAAATCAAACATCCTCCAATCGGGAAATCCCAGGATATCAATATCGGATACCATCGGACGGGAAGACGTAAACACTACTTTGCCATCCTGCTTAAATGCTATCCCCCTCACACCGGAAAGACTTGCTCCGGACTTAAGAGCCTCCAATAACTCAACTATGGTTATATCGCTTTCGCCCAAGACAGCAATATCTACTTTTATATTCTTAAGTAAAAGCTCCGGAATTGAAGAAGCAACGGAATTACCTGCGATGATAGTTGCGCGCGGGTTGGTGTTTTTAATAATTTCAGATATTTGCCGCGCAAACCTAAATCCGGTTACTATGCATCCGAAAGCATATACATCGTAAATATCCCGGCTCAAAATACCGGTTAAATCATCCATAGACAAATCATTGACATCCATATCAATGAGATCGAACTTAAAACCGGACTTTTTTACGGCGGTCATAACATAAGCCAGCCCCACAGGCAAATGCCTGCGTTTAGCGTAAGGGCGTAAAGATGGATTGATAAAAACTATTCTCATTTTAAATAAAACATTTGCCCCGTACAAAATTCAAAGGCAATTTCCTCTGTTCAGATGATAAATTATTAATGTAAATCGGCATATCAAACGTTTTTACAAGCAATTCAATTGAATTATTTTTTTTATTGCGGATTTTCAGTATCTCCCCGGATTTCCCCGGGCATTTAAGGGGATTCCTGCTTAATCGCGAGCCCCAGATAAAATACTTCTTCCCTTCATAATATGTAAAAGCTCCGGGATAGGGACGCGTAAGCGCCCTTATCCAATTATGCAACTCTAGCGCGGATAAATTCCAATTGATCCTTCCGTCTTCCGGCCTGCGTTTCGGCCAAAACCGGTACCTTTTTGAAAAGTTTTTTTTCCTAATGACCTTGCCCTTTTTAATAACTGGCAGATATTTATGTAAAAGTTGGCATGCGGCTTTTGCGGACTTATTGTATACACTGCCGCAATTATCATTTATATTAATAGGAAAACTTTTTTGCGCAATAATATCTCCCGTATCTGCCTCCGGCTGACAATAAAACATAGTGACGCCGGTCTGTTTTTCACCATTTATAATAGCCCAATTTACAGGCGCCCTGCCCCTGTATTCCGGCAATAAAGAAGAATGAAAACCAATAACCCCTTTAGACGGTATCCCCAGGATTTCTGCGTTTACTAACTGCTGCCATCCGCAGATGACGATTAAGTCAGGTGCCAGCTTCTTGATTTTAGATATGTTCTTTTTATCATTTATATGTTTTGTTTTACATAAAGTGATTTTATTTGTTTTGGCCAAGGAAGTAAAATCAACAAAACCTGATGTTTTTTCCGCATATTTTTTTGCTAGAGTAAAAATTGTGACAACATTGCCTTTGTCTTTTAGAATTTGCTTAAGGCAATCTAGCCCAATTTTAACGCAGCCAATAAAAACTATCTTCATTTATTCCTTTTCTATTGCTCGTATTAGATGAAATGGTTCTGCACATTTCATGCCTGCCATAAGACCCCAATAACCTGCATGACATCTCAAAGATTCTGGGCTTCTTGGGTGGGGATATTTGCGGTACTCGCTTTTATAGCATTCCATCGCATCTATTTTATCCTCAATCTCGTTTTCAATATCCATAAAGTAATTCGGAATAAAAATATCCTTAGGTTCAAAGTTATTCCATTCGGTTGATGACGCTACATTGTATGTATAAATATGCTTAATTTTTTGTTCAGGCAAAGGTCTGGCGGCAGTAATAGTTGCTTCATACACGATCCGATGGTCCTTATTAAGATCTCCCCCGTGATGAGTAAAAATAGTATCTATATTAAGATTATCTATATGCTGTTCAATAACTCTAACGATCTGTAAAAGTGGAATCGTATCTAACCCTTGATTGGGAAGATTTTTAAAAAAAACTTTTTTTGTTCCAATTCTTTTATTTGCTGCCAACGCGTTATTTTTTAATGTTACCTTCTGGCTGTGCGAATAGCGTTTTGAGGATCCGTCTGTTAAGATTAATACGTATGAATCTACCCCAGCTTTAGCTTTTTTTCTGATAATGCCTCCGCAGCCTAAAATTTCATCATCAGGATGCGCCGCGATAATTAGATTAGATCTTTTTCGCATATTGTATCACCACCCTTCCTATCCCCTGTTTAGCTATTTCTTGATAAAAAGTCGTTAAAAATTCTTTCCCTGTATTGTATTCAAAGTTCATTCTGTAGCCATGGCATAATTTCCCAAGCTTTGGATCTTTTGGATAATCAATCCCCATTAGAATAAAGATATCCATGGGCCAGTTTGTTGTTTTTTCAACAACATTGAAATGATTAGCCCTCAACATCTTTTCCATGCTGGCAAAATCAAAATAATTGATATGTTCAGGTGGACAAAAAAAATAGAATTTCCCTTTTCCCAGAGAAGATACGGCTTTATGCTGGGTGTAAGAAAGATCGTTTGGCACCTGGACTCTTATGTACCCGCTATCCTTAAGAATATTTCGGGCTTTTTTTAAGAATTCTTGCGGATTTATTACATGTTCTAAAATGTTATTAAAAAGGATGAAATCAAACCTTTCCTGAGTCTTGAAATTTAAGAAATCTCCATTAAAAATAGGGATTTTATCTGTGCTTTGCGAAGGATCAATTTCAGTTCCAGAAAGCCCTTTAATGCCTTTTTTGTACAAATATTTCAGGAGCATTCCTGTTCCACACCCCACATCTAAGATTTTTATATTTTTTTGTTTGAAATTCCGCTTAATAAAAGAAAGGATTTCTTCGTATTGCCTATCAAAGTGGAATCTTTCAATCTCTTTTAATCCTCCGATGTCCATCCCTTTCGATGAAACCACAGAGAGATCTTTAAAATATTCCTTCTCGTATAGCTTTGATAATTCAGATGCTGTGGGCGTAGGGCTAATATGGTAATAGCCGTATTTAGCGCGTATGAGCCGGTATTTTTTATTTGAAGAGTTGATTTTTTTTACTAACTCTACTTTGAAATTTTTATTCATATTTAAAGTATTGCTCATTCAGGGATTTCACGACAAATCCTTTATTTGCATTAACAAGGGAATCTGCTGCTTTTGGATCATGCATAATATATCGTCTGATATAAAATTCCGGTTCGTTGTAGCCATTCATAGCTCTGGCAGATGTAGTTCCAGAAAATCTCGGATTAATTTCAAATGGCATAACTTTCCCTTTTATTTCTCTAAGCTGAATATTCATTGGTCCTCGCGATTCCAGCTTTTCCGCTATTTCTTCACATGTTTTACGAATATTGTTATAGTCTTTAAATTCTCCTTGGGTTATACCGGAGGATATAACACTAGAGTTACGTTTAATATATGACGTAGGGCCTTCTATAAATTTGCGCAAAGCAATGGAAGAGACCACTTGCGGTTCCTCAAAAAGAGATGTAACGCCTACCGTATATTCATTTTGATCGTAAGGCAGATACTCCTGGACAATGATATCTATTTGCTTGCTTAAAAGATAGGTTATTATTAAACGAAGCTCTTCTTTGCCATCCGCCAAGAAAACATTAGCGGATGCCCCTGTAACAAGATATGGTTTTATAATAGCCGGGAAAAAATTAATTCGTTCGCAATCCTCGGCATCCTTAACAAGGATAGTTTGCGGGACATCAAACCCCAGAGATCTTAGGGTTTGATTACATTTTAATTTATTTTTACAAGTAGTTATCACATCCTTGTTGTTTAAGAATATTTTTACTTTATTGGCCTCAATTTCGTCTGCGCATTCCGACACCTTCAGAAGTTCTGGCTCTGACCCGGTGAAAATGCAGTCGATGGAATATTTCTTTATAAGCTTTATAAAATTATCAATGAAATCTGCTGCGCAAGCCGCGGGGATAACCTCTTTTTGTTTCAGAGGCGATGAATTAATAAGACGGGGGCTCATATCCGCTCCTATTATGTTAAGCGGTAAGAATGATTTTTGAAGAGCGGTTACAATCGAGCTCCCATGGCTAAAACCACCTACACTAGTTACTAATACGTTTATTTTTTCCACTTGCCTCCTTACTTAAATACGTAAAAATTCAAAAATTTGTTTTTTTAAATCGCAGATAAGAAAGCTTGGCTTATCATTTCCATCCCTTGGCTGCCCTACAGAACCTGGATTGATTATTTTTTTATTGCGATAAGCCATAAGCATAGGATAGTGGCTATGTCCTAGAAATATTATTTTATGTTTTATTGCATCAAAAACTGAAAAATCAGAATTTGCATAAAGGTAGCTATCTTTTGTACCCGGGATTGCATGTGATAATATGGCATTGTATGATTTTAATTCGATTGCCTCTGGCAAGTTCTGCATATATTCCAAAGATGCTTTTGTTATAATTTTTTTTGTATGATCTAAATTGTATTTCTTAAGGTATTTCCCGCTTAAAAATATTTTTTCATGATTGCCCTTGATTGCCTTGATTTTCTCTTTCTTAAGTACACTTATTACTTCATTGGGATGTTTTCCGTAACCGATTATATCCCCAAGGCAATATATGTCAGTAATGCCTTGAAAACGCAAAAATCTTACAACTTTTTTTAACGAGATCACATTCGCATGAACATCCGAAAATAAAGCTATCTTCATGGTTTCAACCTGTTAAGTATCTTTTTAATGTCATTTGATAGTGTATCTTTTATGGTAATAAATTTGGAAACCTTGGAGATATCGATAGTTGTTCGGCAATTATCTTCAGGGTCTTCTTTCCCGGTCATCTCTATTTTTAGCCCCTTTTTATGTTCTTTGATCTTTTTAGCCAATTCAAGCATTGAAACAGAAGGAGTGGTTACAAAATTAAAATCCCCGGAAATATGCATATCAAGCAATTCTTTCATAGAAAGAGCTAGAGTTTCGGTGTTTGTAAAAGCCTGGGTACGATTTCCGCTTCCCCACAGCTGTATTTTGTTATTAAGCACGGCATTTATTATGAATTTATAAAAAATGCTGTCGTTTTCCCTGTTTAAGGAATAAGGTGATGATATTCGTACGTTCAGCAAATTCTTTGTTCCTTTATAAAAAAGGTGCAGCAATTCTTCTATGTGCTTTTTTGATAAATGATAAAATGTTTGGCAACTCAATGCAGCATTTTCAGTCAAAGATGCATTAGCCCGAAGTTGATATATAACAGTACCGCCAATATTTACAAAACGAACGTTGTTTTTAATATTTTCAAGGATATTTAGCACCATATACAAATTTCGTTTGTATATTTCAGCATCTTGTAGTTTAGAACGAGATGGAATCTCACACGCACAATGAATAACAGTATCAATATTACGATTCTTAAAAAAAATCTTGACTGCATCTGCATCCGTTAGGTCAATATTGAGCAAAACTTTATTTGTTTTTGAGTGAGCTAGACCAATTACGCTATAAAAACCTGCGAACTTGTTATATATTGCTTCGCCAACTATTCCTGACGCGCCTGTAATAAGAATCATGGACATGCCTCATTAATATATTTAACTACATCGTTTATTTTTATACTAAATTGATTATTTCGGCTAGGATAAAATCCTTCCAAATCTGAATTTTCTAAATGCTCAATGTTTTTGAATCCTAGATATTTAACCAATCCAAGATTGTTAAAATATTTACATCGTGTTATTTGATGCTCATACATAGCAGTAATAATTGCCGGAGTTCTTGAAGCTACCAATTCAGAGATTGTTAAACCGCCGGAACCGATGGCAATATCATGATTCATATATTCGTTAAACACGTTTTTACAATTCTGCTTGATTTTGTATCTTAGGTTCGACAATTTCAAAGCTGATTTAAATTCTTTTAAGTACGGGTAGCCGTAGCCCAATAAAAAAGTTATTTCCATGCCGCATTTTAGATTGTTCAATTTTTTGGCTATTTTGAGAGTGAAATTAAATTCATCAGCTCCCCCCATTGACACAAGCAATTTTCTTCTTTTTCTGTTATAAGTGCGTTTATTTATAGAAGGCATATTAAAGTTAGCTGGAAGGATTACATATTCTGGCCCGGCGAAAAATTTAGTTTCTGAATTTCGATATTTTTTAAAATAATCCCGGGAATTCACATCCCAGCTTAAAACAAGATCATAACCTTTAGGCAGGTCATAGTCAAAATAGACACACGCTTTAAAGATGTCATTTTTTATGGCGGTATATTTACTTAGTTTATTCTCATTTATTTGCATAAAAATAGCATTGATATCATGCAATTCCAGGTAATGATTTATTTTTTCAACCTCATTTTTAATTCCTGAACTTTGTGTAATTAACATTGATTTCTTGATTTTATATGCATTTAGTATTTTTAAAGCAGGATCATAATCTCTTGTGGCAAAATGGCACTCCCACCCGTAGTGTTCAAAATACCGCGAGAGGCTTATAAATGACATCAAATCTCCCACCCCTATGGATGGTTTTGCATCGGCTCGGAACATAATTTTCCTGGTCATAAGATTGAATCCCAGGTAATGGGATCTTCAAAAGATATATTCTTTTTTGCTTTAATTTTGTAATTTTGAAACAATTTCAGGTATTTCGGCTCTAAACCGTAGTTTTTATTTACACCAGGCCTTAATATTGAAATATCCCGAGGTCGTATGATTTCGTCTTTGTGAATACCTCGTTTCGCGAAGAGTTTCATATAAGCAAAGCCCCTTAGGTATTCTTCATTGGGATATGGAAATTTTGCGGTACTGCCGTAGATCGGTTTATTTATAATAAAATTTCCGCTTTTACGGTCTTTCTCTGCTTGTCGAACATCTTTTACCATTTGCCTTAATTCTTGAGGCTCAAGAGCAAAAAAATGGTCCGGTCCTTTCATATTCTTGTCGAGAGTAATATGTTTTTCAATAATTTTTCCTCCCAGGTATACCGTCTGAATCGCAGCATAGGAAATTTCTTTCGTATGGTCTGAATAGCCTATGGCGATTTCCGGGAACGCAAGCTTGAAGGTTTCTATGATTCCCAAATTGCAATCTTTAAGCGCTACAGGGTATTGTATGGAACAATGCAAAATAGAGAAATTTTTATGATATTTTGTAATCGCTTGGACTGCTTCGTCTATTTCGGAAAGGGTTGCTCCTCCTGTAGATAAAATAAGGTGTTGGCCTGTTTTGGCGCAATACTCAATTAATGGAATGTTTGTCAGGGTATAGGAAGATATTTTTATTTTTTTAAATCCGTTTTTTTTCAGCGTTCGCGCGCTCTCTATATCAAAAACAGACGAAATAAGATCAATATCTCTTGCTGAACAATATTTTATAATTTTGCCTATCCAATTTTCAGGAAGTTCGAATTTCTCTACCGCTTTATAGATATCGTAGGAATAATGCTTATTTTGATCTTTCCAGTTCAGCCTGCCAGCGCTTTTTGGATATAAATTTTTTGCTTTGAAAAATTGAAGCTTTACCGCGTCGCAGCCTGAGTCTGATGCAACATCTATCATTTTGTAGCAGTTCTCTAATTTGTCGTTATGGTTTATCCCTATTTCTGCAATAATGTAAACTTTATTTTTTTTCATTCAAAGAATCTCCTGAACCATAACTCAAGATTGATGACTTGCCACAAGATCATTTGATGATTTTTAGTACCATTCATGTGTTCATCAAACATATTATTCATCTCTTTTATATTAAATAAATTTCTTGATTTAAAAGAATCAGAATTTATCAAGGTATAAATTTGGTCTTTGTTTATGGTCCTGAACCAAATGTCGGCAGGCGCAATAAATCCGGCTTTATCTTTCCTGGTTCTCACATTTTCAGGCAGTATGTTTTTCATGGCTTGACGAAGTACCCATTTCCCAATGCCATCCCTTATTTTAAATTTGTTTGGAAGCGAAAAACAAAATTCAACAAGGCGGTAATCTAAAAATGGCGAACGTGATTCAATGGATTGGGACATGGTATTTCGATCTTCCGGCCTTAATGTAGTGGGCACTCCGTCTTGCATTAATTCGATGCTAAGCCTTCTAGGCAGTTCTCCGGAAAATTCAGAATTTAGCGTTATGCTTTTCTTAAATTTTTTTGCTATATCATTGTTAAATAGGCGTAAATATTCCGGAAACTTTTCCATCTCCAGTTTTCTGTCTTTTTTCATTGAGGCGATAAATCTTATGGCGCGCCCTATCTCATCAGGTTTCCGTGAATGGTTCTTTTTCCACATCTCTATCTCATAAAACAGGCTGTCTATGTTCCCTTCTTCAAAAAGATCATAAAAGTTATAGTGATAATGATCCCAATATCCGGCAAGCAACTCATCGCCTGCATGGCCGTTTAATATGACTGGCGTATGTTCAAGCTTAACTTTTTTTGCTATTAGGTAGAGATTGTTCCAGGTGACAGTACAGACCGGTTCATCGTGGAACTTAAGCAATTCATTAACCGTATCAAAAAGATCTGCGGGATCTGGTTTTATGTAGTGATAATTTGCGCGAGTTTCTTTTATGACGCTATCAATGTATTCACTTTCATCATAAATGCCTTTTACGTCTCCTGTTATTCCGGAAAAAGTTATAATTGGTTTTTTAAGAATTTTATATGCAACGCATGTTATGGAAGTAGAATCCATGCCTCCGCTTAGCATGCACCCAACCGGTACGTCACTTCTCAGGCGCAATCTTACAGAATCGATAAATATTTCTCTGAATTTTTCAATAGCATCATTATCCGATAATTCAGTTTGAATAAATCCAGGATTTAGCCCCCAGTATTGAGTGGTTTTTGTATTTAAAAATTCATCTAATTCAATGTAGCTACTTTTAGGCACCTGATAAATATTCTCGAAAAATGAAGTTTCATCTATATCTCCGTACCGATAATGATACGCAAGATATCTAAAAATCTTTTCATAGTTTGGCGCTTTTTTGACAGACGGATGTTTTAACAGCGCTTTTATTTCTGAAGCAAAGATAAAATCTGTCGCTGTTTTATAAAAATAGAGCGGTTTTTTACCAAAACGGTCTCTGGATATTATTAATTTCCTTTTATTTTTATCGAAAATAGCCATTGCCCACATTCCATTGAATTTTTTAAAACAATCTGTGCCCCAAATTTGGTAAGCAGTTAGGACAACCTCTGTATCGCTAGAGGAGGTAAATATACATCCCATTTTTGTTAATTCATTCTTAAGCTCTAAGTAATTATAAATCTCCCCGTTGTAAGTAATGCATAGTGTTTTGGCCTTGTTAAACATTGGCTGATGGCCGCCTTCACTTAAATCAATAATTTTTAACCTTCTGTGCCCGAATACAATGTGACCCTGCTCTTGCCGATCGCCATAAGACAAATTAATACGCCCGGAATCATCAGGGCCTCTATGAATAAGACTGTTTGTCATATCCTGGATAACCGCATCTGTGCTAAAATTTGGTTTCGTTGTCCCAATAAAGCCTGCTATTCCGCACATGTTAATCCTTAAACCATTCATCTAACCAGCAAATAATTTTACTGGCCTGATGAGTATTTAAATATTTTTTAAATTCGGAAATTTTATTCTTTTCGACCACATTTACATATATTTGGTTAGTTTCATTAACGACAAGAGCTGCTTTAAATCCTTGCTTTTTTAATCTGCTATTAAGTGAAGGACTAAGATAATATCCCCAATTTTTAGCCATAAAGTCGCATTCCCGTCCGCTCTTAGTAATAAAGCTTATCATTTCGTTGTTATCCAAATAAATTTTACCGAAATCTTTCAGTTTTGTACCTTTAACCATAAATATTCTTGGCTTATTTCTAAATTTCGTTTTCATTTTATAGTCCTTTTAAATAATTAGGCATATACCAATTGCTATCGGTGTCCTTCTTCCAGATATCTTTATTTCTGAATTTTTCTAATTGTTCCCAGAATTCGGATTCTTTTATGTTCAGGTAATCGCAGAATTGTTGAATTTCATATGTTGGCACCCGCTCTTCTTTTGATTTTAAAATCTCAACGCCTTCTTCCCTAGTCATCCTACCGCTGCGGATTTCAACGCTGATATTGTCATGTAATCGGGTAATGCCAAACTTATGCAATTTAATATAGTGATGTATAATTATATTTGTTGAATCCAGGTCCGCAAAGTCATAAAGCCCCATCTTTGGCCCATCGGGAGATTCTTCAAACCCCACCTTTTTGGCTATTTCGTAATTTTGAAGAGGATCCCATTGCAAATAATATCCTAAGAAAATAGATTGTATTCTAGCGCTGGCTAATTCCTCGTCAGAAGGTATTGTGTATATAAAAAGGTCTTTCAGGCTTAAATCCTTATCCACCCAATCTTCGGCTAATTTACCTTGGAGGCAGCCATGTGAAGAAAGCCATTTTCTGTCCAGATATGGATTGTTGCGTTCTTCGTCTTTACCGCCGTATTCAAGCTGCGGATTTTCACCCCACATAATTAACGGAATCTTATAATTGACCGCGGTCCTTAGGGTGACGGAAAAAATCCCGAGGTGGTCGGGCAAACATGGATCCCCAGCTTCAATAAATGCTTTTCTGATAAATTTTCTTTCTACTTCAGGTTTTGGCGCTATATCAATATGATCTACTCCTAATTTTCTCAAGTTGTCGAGATTTTTTTGGCCCAAGGGCGTTCTATCGGCATATCTGTATGTTACGGCGAGCGGGCGCATTTTGAATACTTGCGTCATCATGTAAACCTGATAAGTGCTGTCTTTACCGCCGCTAACAGGTATAATGCAATCGTAGCCGGTATCCCCTTTTGCTTTAAATTTATTTAATATTAATTCAAGTTCTCGCCTGCGCGCTTTCCAGTCTATTCTTTTCGTTTTCTCCTCATGCCCTACACAAGCGCTGCATACTCCCTCATAATTTAAAATAATGCCCGGTCTAGTATCAGGTTGAACACAACGTTTACAATATTCCATTTAAATCCTCTCCTTTTTCTTTGTAGCAGGAATACCGGCAAGAATTGAATTTTTTTCGTAGCGGCCTTCTCTAACAAGGGCTTTTGCCCCTACGACACAGCCATCCTTAAGAATAGCTCCTTTTAAAACAGAAGCATTAGCAGCTATCCATACATCATTTCCGATAATAATTTCACCATAAGTATGTTTTTGATTCTTGATAAGCTCGCCATCTGCAATGCCATGTTGCGAAGACTGTATATAAACCATGCCAGAAATCAAACAGTTTTTACCAATCGTTACGCTCACCCCACAGTTAAGAACACAGAATGGACCGATAGAAGTTCCCTCGCCTATCTTTAATATTGCTTTATTAGCTGCGACAAAACGGCAGTCATTATCTATAGAGACATTGTCCTCGAAAATAATACCTCCGCTCTCCCTGTTACGTATGTCTATACCGCCAAAGATCCTTACATTGTTTCCTATTTGAATATCAGCCGCCCTGCCGCGGATTTTAAGACGAGGCACTCCTTCTATATAAAAATTATTACCAACGCGTATACCATATATCAACAGGATAATCTTAATAATGAAGCTATGGAAATACCAATAACGCTTTGCCGTAATCAACGCCAGAAAATCAAACATATGCGCCATCCCCATTTACGCCAAACACATTTTTCCAGTCTTGCAGGACCAGATTCCGATAGGCAGTGCGGTCATACTTTCCCTGTTTATCCCACTCAAACCACCTGTTCACGGGGGCAGAAAAACCCCTTTTGTCTATCCGCTGAATTATTTCTTTAGGTATATATTTCTTTGCCACTTCTTTTAATACCCATTTGGTAATCCCATGGTTGATTTTATACTTTGAAGGCATGGAAAAACCATATTGAATAAGCCTGTAATCCAGGTAAGGAGAGCGGTTCTCTATGCTGAATGCCATACAAAGCCTATCCGCCATCTGCAAAAGAACCTGCATAGTAGTATAAAAATCATTAAGCCCCATTGAATGCACAACGTCTCCTTCGATTTTCTCAAAGAATTGATGCACCGAATCCATAAGATACCGCCGCACTGTCTCATCATACTGATTTTCGCAACGGTTGATTAATTTTACATAACGCTCAACAGGGCTGCCATAATACCTGTCAATAAGGTATTTATAGTTGCGCATTGCTTCCAAACCGTGGATCTGTTCATCATGATAAAGCAAATGATATCGGTGGTACCCAGAAAATATCTCATCGGCGCCTTCCCCCGAGAGCACGACCTTTAAATCCTTGCATGCGCGCTCCAAGAGCATCCAGAGAGAGAAACTCGTCCAGGTGCAGGGAGAATCCAGATGAAAAGCTATTTTTTCTCTTGTGCGCAGAAAATCTTCCTTGTTGGGCTTTACAATTACCAGCTCGCGCTTAATCTTTTTAGCGACAAGCCTGGCATATTGCAGCTCATCAAAATCAGCGTAGTCATAGTGGGCGGTATAAATAAAATCCGGTTTGGCGATACAGGCGATTAAAGAGCTGTCTACCCCGCCGCTGATAAAACATCCATATTTATGGACACAGTTCTTTGTGCGAAGCATTATCGCGTCTTCAACAAGTTCCGCCAAATCCCGGACAATCTTCTTTTCATCGTCTTTTATTTCTATCAGGTTATCCCAGACCTTCCAATATTCATGGATAGTGAATTTTCCATCTTTTATCTTTATAAATTCACCCGGGCCAAGGGAATATATGTCTTTAAAAAGAGTCTCCTTGCCGACAGTAAACTCATATGCCTTGTACGAAATGGCGTCTTTGTTAAATTGCAGCTTTACGAATTTTAAGAGGCACTTCATTTCACTGGCGAAAGCAAAAAAGTCTTTTCCGTAAGTATAATAAAGCGGTTTTTCTCCCGCCTTGTCTCTTACCACGTATGTAGTTTTTGTGCGGGGGTCATAAACAGCAAAGGCATACATACCGTTATAGTCACCGAATGATCTTTCGCCTTTTTCTATATAATTATACAGGGCGGTCTCCGCATCTGAAGAAGTATTGAATTTATAATGAGAAGACAGCTCCGACCTGATTGAAGAGTGGTTATAAATCTCGCCGTTATAGACAATGGCGCAACCCGAGGAATTATCTTCATACGGGATTACATGCTTATGATGGTCAATAATGCTTAAGCGCGCCATCCCGAGAGTAACCTCACCGAATTTCTTGATTCCGCTTTGGTTAGGGCCGCGGTAAGAAACAGTGCTAAGCATCTCAGAGACTGTTTTCTTAGTCTCCCTCTGCTTATTACTGGTTATTATACCGGCAATTCCGCACATATTTAAAAACTCCCTAAACTCCCATCTCCAACCAGATGGTACTTCGTCCGGCTGGAAAATGAAAAATCCTTAAAAATACCCACATTGTCAATAATAATACGCGCATCCCGTATGCCGAGGGAATTGATATCCTGCTGAGAGAAGTACTTATATTTATCGTGGTCAGTCATGAGTAACAATGCCTCGCTCTTTAAGCCATCTTTCAAGATATCAACTCTTTTGCAGGCAGGAAGCAGTCTGGTTATTGCGGCTTTGTCGTAAAGAGGGTCATCTATATAAACTTTAATCCCCAGGTTATTCAGATACTCGGCGATTACTACCGAGGGTGATAAATCAGTATCCTTTTGGTTTCCGCGGACCGAAATCCCCATAAGGGTAACAGACTTACACCCTATCTGCTTAATCTTTTCGGCATACATAAAAATCATGCTCATATTAGAGTCTTGGGATTCTTTTATCAAAGAAAGAAAGCGCGGGCTTTTGCTTCCCTGCAGGATATTTTCAACTGAAAGAGGGATTTTACAGCCTCCCGCCCCCACGCTTAGGCGCGATTTGTTAAGCTCTACATCCTCTAAAAGGTACTTTATCATCTGTCGTATATTGGTATCCGCGTACGCGAACGCAAGCTGGTTAATAAACATGGTGTTGACATACTGTAAAGCATTCTTGGCGTTCTCATAAAGCTCGGCTATCTTTATGGTAGGCAGCGCCTTAATTTTAGAACCCAGCGCGTTATAAAAGAAAGAGGCCTTGCCCAGAGAATCTTTGGAGTCCGCGGCAATAACCCTTTGCCTTTCCGGCTTCAAAAATTCTTCTACATGCCAATCGCTGCGAAAGGCGCAAACAAAATTACAACGGCACCCGCTTTTCTTAAGCGGTAAGATGAAGTCCCTGTCACACATTCCAGGCATACCCGCTGATTGAAAAATCACAAGCGAACCTTCCAGCCTCTTTTTATTTTTAATAAAGATTCTTGCCATCTGCTTAAGATAATTATGATCTTCTCTATCAATAGCCGGAAAAGCAAGTATATGGATGTTATTATCAAACATTCCAGAGGGCTTTTCCAATAATCTTATCTTGGAATAATCAAGCGCAAGCGCATTCCCATGTATTGACCAACTATAAACCTGTTCCTTACTCGGATATTCACTTTTCCTTAGCTTTTCCTTGAGCCCGATGTTGGTAAAATCAAATACAAAGGCGCTAAATCCCCTAGACTGAAGCCTCAAAAGTTTCGTATAGCCTAAATACCCTACACCCCAAACTGAAACTCTTTTTGCTCCCAGTAACCTCTCCTCAAACCGTTCCATATTTATCCTCCCAATATTATTTTGAGCTGATCTATTACATAATCGGCATCTTCAATCGTCATCGCAGAAAACATAGGAATCGATAAGACATTAGAAAAAGTTTTATTAGCTACCGGAAAATTGTTTTCCGGGAACCTTTTTTTGTAGTAACTGTGCATATGCAATGGTATAAAATGCACGCTGGAACCTATATTCCTCTTCTTGAGTTCAATAATCAAATCATTACGGGTTATCGCGGGAGATTTTAGCTTTATGATAAACAAATGGTATGGATGGAAATGCCTGTCTGAATCCGCGGTAAAATCAACTAATCCGGAAAGCCCATCCCTATAGCGTTTTGCTATCTGCCTTCTTATGGCTACCATCTGATCCAGTCTTTCTAACTGCGCCAAACCTAACGCCGCGTGGATGCTGTCAAAATTACACTTATATCCCAACTCCTCTATGTCATAAAACCAGGCGCCGGTTGCGCCATACCTCTTAAAGGCTTCTTTGTTTATCCCAAAATAGCTCTTCTGCCTGATTTTTTCTATAAGCTGCTTATCGCGGGAAACAACCATCCCGCCTTCGCCTGTAGCAAGGGTTTTTGTGGCGTAAAAACTAAATACGCATAAATCGGAAAAGTTACCGATTTTACGTTGATAATATTTTGTCCCGAAGGCGTGCGCGGCATCTTCAATAACTTTAAGGTTATATTTCCGGGCTAAATTCCTTAAGCCATCCAAGTCGCAGGGGTATCCTGCCATATGAACGGGGATAATCGCCTTGGTCCTGGAGGTAATAAGCTTTTCCGCCTTGCTTAAATCTATGTTTAATGAATCTTCTTCTATGTCGCAAAGAACCGGGATAGCCCCAATCCATTCAACAACCTGGGCGGTCGCCGCGAATGTCCATGTAGGAATTATAACCTCGTCTTGCGGGACTATTCCCGACGCGATTAAGGCAAGGTACAATCCTGATGTGCATGAATTTACCCCCACGGCATACAGATCTTCTGAATCCCTGAGATATTCAATTGCCTTGTTTTCAAATTCAGTTACCACAGGCCCTGTCGTCCACCAACCTGAACGCAGGACTTCCACAACTTTTGTTATTTCTTTCTCAGATACATCCGG
>JAQUKH010000037.1 GCA_028719205.1 bacterium | reverse complement strand
AAAAAATCTGCTATATCCGCGGTAACTATACCAATTTTTTTACCAATGTTATCTACGATCTTACAGGCGTTTTTATTGTTTAACCTTGCAAGAGCGCCTAATTCCTTTGGTGAGCCTTTTTCCCCTAACAATCTTAGCATCTCTTCTTCTATCGCCTGCCGCCCGACATATCTTTCCAGGCAGCCGTTATTCCCGCAATTACATTTTCTGCCTTCAGGTTCAATCGTTATATGCCCTATTTCACCCGCTATACCTGTTGCGCCATGAAAAATTTTTTCATCTATAACGATCCCTCCGCCCACACCGGTTCCCAGGGTAATGCAGACCATGTTTTTTGAGCCCCTGCCCGCGCCCAGCCAATTTTCGCCTAACGCAGCCGCATTAGCGTCATTTTCAATAAAAACAGGTACTGCCCACGCTTTAGAAATTATAGTCCTCATCGGGACATTACCCCAACCGGGAAGATTTGGCGGTTTAGAAACAATACCCTTTTTAATATTTACAGGTCCCGGACACCCGACTGCAATACCGGCAACACGTTCAAACAAATTTTGTTTATTTACAAAAATTTTTTTTTGCTGTTCAATTACTTTCTTTATAACATGATCTTTGCCATTTTGCGCTTCTGTAGGCACACTATTTGAATATAAGATCTTGCCGCTTTTGTTAATTAAAGCACATTTTATAAAAGTTCCGCCTAAATCGGTAACTAAAGCAAGATTGTTGTTCATTATTAAATCCCAATGTCTAAGCTCAATCCGTAGCTTTGCATTTCGCCAAAATTGGCTTCGGCGCATAGGCTTAAAATCAGCATATTAAGTCTTAATCCGATAAACTGCCTGAGGCCTGATTTCGTCACGCCTTGCAGTAACGGTAAATCTTTAACAGAAAGTTTTGACCTGTCTAAGCTTAGACCCGCGTATGGGGTAACTATTCCAAGGCCTTTACTGATCGAGGCTCCAAAGCTTGTAGAGTTCACATCAAAGTTTTTACCGCCATTTAAAACAGAATAGGCCAGAAATAAATTTACCGCAGGCATTGCGATGTTTCCGGCAAGCGGAGAATAACTTATTTCTCCCCCCATCAAAGATAAACCTGTATTTGGCGCTAATCCTCCGCGTAAACCGACATCAATATTAAAAGGAAGTCCTTTTTTAACATGTACTACTGGAAGCGCCAAATAAGAAGGCGTGCTCCAGGTGCTATCTAATTTAGTCCATAATGATTTATCATCCAATTTTACCGCAGTTACCTCAAGTCCAAGATCAAAACCGATTACTCCTAACGGATTCGCTCCTCTGTACTGCCTCCTGGCTACTAAAAAACCGACCTGTTTTCCAAAAGAATCCACTTCTGTCTGGGCAAAATTAGAGATACTTAAATCTGCCGCGTTAGAGGCAGAAATTAATAATAAAAAACATATTACGGATATAACGCTGTTCCTGAAAAATTTCATAATTCTTATCCTCCTTTTTTACAATGTGATCATTTTACAAAATTTAATTTAAATTATATCATACAAACAAATATTTTGAAACTAATTTGGCTTGACTTTAGAAACCAATTAATATAGAATCTTTATACAATTTAGGGGCGACATAGCCAAGTGGCTAAGGCGGCGGTCTGCAAAACCGCTATTCATCGGTTCAAGTCCGATTGTCGCCTCCATTTAAAAAATAACCATCAGTAAACATAAAAAGTGAAGTGATTTTTTAGAACCGTTTGACTTGAACGGGAAAGAGATTTGGAGAAAACGGAAGTTTTCTTCAAGGGGTGACAGTGAACGAAGTGAACGCCATAGGGGCGGAGCCCCTATGGAGAGCGAAGCGAGTTCAATTTCCGATTGTCGCATTGTGGGTAAAGATTACTGAACAATAAAAACGGGAGGAAATTATGGACATTACCCTTCCTGAATTAAATGACCGCATTAATCAGGCTTACGCGCTTGCGAGCCCCTGCATTCTATGCCCGAGAAATTGCAAAGTTAACCGCAAAAAAGGTGAAAAAGGATTTTGCAAGGCAGATTATAAGATGAAAGTCCGTCATATATTTCCTCATTTTGGTGAAGAACCTCCAATTTCAGGGACATATGGGTCAGGAACAATTTTTTTCTCCAATTGCAACCTTAATTGCGTTTATTGCCAGAATTTTCCGTTCAGCCAGAAAGGTGAAGGTGATGAAATATCAAAAGAAGACCTGGCCAAAAAAATGCTTTGGCTTCAAGATCAAAAATGCCATAATATAAATTTGGTAACTCCGACACATTTTCTGCCGTTTATTCTGGAATCCATCTATGAGGCAAAAAAACACGGCCTTTCTATTCCGATAGTTTATAATACAAGCGGATATGAGAAAATAGAGGTGTTGAAACTGCTAAATGGAATTGTTGATGTTTATCTGCCTGATATGCGTTACGGAGATGATATTTCTTCTCAAAAATA
The DNA here is from genome assembly GCA_028719205.1 of bacterium. Taxonomy (GTDB): domain Bacteria; phylum JACRDZ01; class JAQUKH01; order JAQUKH01; family JAQUKH01; genus JAQUKH01. The sequence goes on along the minus strand of JAQUKH010000037.1, from coordinate 20,539 downwards.
TTCTAACGCTAAAGATTATTTCCCGGTCAATCAGGAAGCTGTTAAAGAAATGTTTCATCAAACAGGGGAAGTACAGACAGATGAAAATAATATCATTAAAAAAGGTGTTATTATCCGCCATTTGATCCTGCCTAATAACCTTTCCGCGTCAAAAAGTATTTTTAAGTTTATTTCTCAAAATTTTAATGATAAAATCTTATTAAGCCTGATGAGCCAGTATTTTCCATATCACAAAGCATCCGATTTCCCTGAACTAACAAGAAAAATTACCCTTGAAGAATATCAAAATACTATCAATATGGCTGAAATGTACGGGCTTGATAACGGATGGTTTCAGGAATTCACGGAAGAAGAAGACAAAAAATATGCCGGGGTTTATTTTAATAATTAAAAATGGAAAATTTTACTTCATATACAGTCATTTTTAGCACGGTTTCATCAAAAGAGGAAGCAAAAAAAATAACAAATGCTTTACTTGAAGAAAAATTAGCTGCCTGCGTAAACATCCTTCCATCTATCGAATCATTTTTTTGGTGGGAAGGGAAAATAGATACTGCTAATGAAATGCTATTAATTATTAAAACTCTTGAAAAAAATATTCCTTTTGTAACTAAAAGGATCAAAGAATTGCATTCTTATAAAGTCCCTGAAGTAATTGCAGTATCAATTATTGGGGGAAATAAAGATTATCTTCGGTGGATCGGAGAATCTATAGCAGTTCTAAGCAATAGTAAAACAAATTTTTAGTTATAAAAAACTTACAACTTTTGAATTTTAAAATAGGGAGCGTTATATGAAAAAATGTAAAACCGTGTCTAAAAAAGCTTGTACCTGTCCTTACTGCGGAGGAAGCATAATTTGCAAAGAAACCGCATTTTGTGAACCTTGCGGGAAAAAATTTGTAAATTGCAAGAAATGCGGCAAAATGATCCCAGATAACCTGACTATTTGCCCGAGCTGCAAAGAAAAAATATAACAAAAAATTGGAGGATTAAAGAAATGAAATTCAAAACTTATTTATTATTTTTACCGGTAATTTCTATTTTCATTTTTTCTGTTTACGCGGAAGAGACAAGCATTGATGTTTCTATTCCGAGGGCGGCAGTATGTACTGATATCCAGGGCCACGAACCGGTTGGAAACGATGTTAATTTTCCTGAAACAACGGAAAAGCTTTTTTTCTTTACAGAAATAAAAAGCAGTAAATCCGGAACAATAAAGCATTCATGGTATTATAAAAATACAAAACTTGATGAAACAGAACTGGAGTATGGCGCAGGGCAATACCGCACATGGAGCTACTATCGGATCAACCCAAGCCAAAAAGGAGAATGGCAGGTAGAAGCAACAATTAACGATAGCACCGTTATAAAAAGATTAGTTTTTACAATAGGCGCTAAGGAATAATAATATTATCCCAAGTTTATTCTTCAAATGTATTGTTTTTCTTCAAGGAATAAACAAATATGCCAAGTATAAGAATTATAAAGGCAACTTTGAAACAAAACGTTCCTAAAACAGACACGTATCCGCCTTTTGCCAAAAGCCAGCTATTTACGTAATATAAATAAGATCCTGCCGCAGGTGCGCTCATGTTTTCCTCCTTTTATTTTTACTTTATTGATTAATTCTACCCTTTTTTTATTTTCAGGTCAATTACTTTTTTGTATATTCCTCCAAAGCTTTTTTATATGTTGAAAATGTAAATGAATCATATAGAACAAAATAAACTTCTTCGATACCTTTATTATTATTTAAAAATCCAATTACAGTTTTGACCGCGATCTCAGATGCCTTATCAACCGGATAAGAATAAATACCGGTAGATATGGACGGGAATGAAATGGACTTCAAACCTTTCTTTTTCGCAAGATTCAGGCTGTTTCGGTAACAATTCGCCAAAAGAACCGGTTCATTGTGAGTTCCGCCCTTCCAAACAGGGCCCACAGTATGGATAACATATTTCGCCGGAAGCTTTCCGCCTGAAGTAATTACCGCCTCACCCGTTGGCAATAGCCCTTGTTTTTTTCGGATCTCCTTGCACTCTTCTAAAATTACCGGCCCTCCGGCATAATGGATAGCGCCATCCACCCCGCCGCCGCCCATTAATGTAGAATTCGCCGCATTAACGATTGCATCTGTCTTTTGTTTTGTAATATCACCCTGAATTAAGCTTAAATTAGCTTTCATTATTTTTCGGCTATCCATCTTATTATTTTAAAACTCCCTCATCAGGTTCTTTATTTCTCCATAACTAAAAATCGGGCCGTCTTTGCAGACATAGGTTTTGCCGATATTGCATCTGCCGCATTTGCCGACACCGCATTTCATTTTCATTTCCAGTGAACTTATTATCCTGTCATCAGGAAAACCAAGCGCGACTAAAGCCTCAACTACAAACTTGATCATGATCGGCGGGCCGCAGGTAATAGCGACGGTATTTTCCGCGGAGGGTTTTAATTCTTTTAAATATGTCGGAACAAAATCCACATGCCCTTTCCAATCGCCGACTATTCGATCTACTGTAATGTGTAGGTTAACATTTTGTTGCTTTTTCCATTCATCAAATATTCTTGTATATACCAAGTCCTGAGGCGTCCTTGCCCCGTAAATTATTTCAATTTGTTTGTAATCAGCGCGGTTGTCTATACAATAATCTATTAGTGAACGAAGCGGCGCTATCCCGATCCCTCCGCCGATAAATAAAAGATTTTTTCCTTTTATCAAATCCATCGGAAACGTATTCCCGTAAGGGCCGCGCAGGCCTACAATATCACCTTCTTTTAATTCATGAATGGCATTTGTGATCTTCCCAATCTTTTTTATACTGCATTCGATAAATTCTTTTCTCGTTGGTGAAGAAGCAAGACAAAAAGTCGCCTCCCCCGCCCCAAAAACCGAAAATTCACAGAATTGCCCCGGTAAAAACGAGAAATTCTTCCCTTCCTCTTCATTTTTGAAAACCAACTGCAAAGTTTTCACATCAAACGTTTCCTGAATAATATTTTTTACTACCATTAAATAGGGTAAATAAATGTTTTTCACAAGGCACTTCCTTTAAAATAGATTTAGAATAGATTTAATTTCAAACATAAATATACTTTATTTTCAATAAGATATACATATCTATCGCGATTAAATATATAAAATAGATTTACTTTTGTAATTTCCAATAACCATTTCTGGATGAACCTACATGTTCAATAATCCTTGTAGCTTTCAACTCCTGTAATAAATTTGAAATATCCATCATTTTTAACTCTGGGAAAATATCTTTAAAATCTTTCATGAACCCCTTTTCATTCTTTTCCAAATGTTTTAATATGAATTCCTTTTCTTTCTCACGAGGTATACCAGTTAACCTCGTATGCTTTCCAATTTTCCCTTCGAAAACATAATATTTATGTGAAAGTATATACCTTGCTCCACTTGTTCTACCTACTTGCTCAATAATACCCAGTTCAAGAAATTTATTTTTGAACTTCAAGTTTCCAAATTTTTTATTCTCACGTATTTTTTCTAATTCATATATCTCTTCAAAAGAAAGAGGAAATTGTTTTTCTTTTGCAACTTTTTCTAGAAATAGTATAAAATTCTTATCTTTAACCTGCGCAGGTATTTTTAATTTAACACTAAAAGAATCTTCAGATAAATCAGGCATTCCTTTGCCTTCTCTGATAGTATTTCCAAAAATATCATCCATTCCCTGACCGGAACGCTCTACAAGCCCAGCTTTTTCAAACGTTTCAGCAATACATCTGTTTCTCCATGCTTTTTTGAAAAGAACATTATCTAAAGTAATTCCAGCAGGAAAACCTCCTGGACTTTCAATAACAAACTCTTCAGGAGATGCCATAATAAAAATAGATTGGCTGTTCAAGGTATAATCGCGATGGGTAACGGCATTTAATAATGCTTCACGAATAGGTTTTTCACTGAAGGCATAAACTTCTCGCTGGAAAAGTCCTTCCTGGAAAGGGAATCGCAAATTTCTTACGTTAATAGTTTCCCATACCAAATCATATATTTTAAAAAAGGGTTCTCTCCAATTGATACGGAAATCATAAGGAGTTTTTCGAGGATCTTGCCGCCATTCAAATATTATTTCACTACATGCCAGAAATTGATCAATCTTACTTTTCTTTCCGAATAAAATAAGGCTTGCATAATTTAAGCCGCTATCGGATAACAATCCAATAGCTCTAAGCATCTTATCGTTTGTAAAACTTAGATAATCTTCTCTTTGCGCCTTTTTTGCCCATAAGCGTTTAAAATTTTCCAAGGCAGTTTCTTCTAAATCGGACACACCCAAATCCTTCACTATCTGACATGAGAAATCGGGATTGGCTTCATTTAATTTATTAGACAATGTCTTCTCGTCCATAGCAGTTAACGACTCACCCGCTCGCATCCAATAAATACCTTTATGCTTAATCGGTTTACCAATATAATGATTAGAAACGTGAAAAATTAACACCCTTCCATCGGGATGTTTCAACTCTTCGACATCAATTCGGATACCGATTTTTACCATTAAATCATTCGACAATTTATTATACGTACCCGAAAAAGCATTTGTACCGACAACATCTCCATTATTTCTCACACCAAAGATAAGTTTTCCTCCTCCTTCATTTGAGAGAGCAGCACAATAATCTTCAATCGCATGTTTATCACTCCATTCCGCTTTCGCTTCCTTAAATTCAAGATGAAGCCCTTCCGGCCTTTCCAGCCATTTGTTAAATTCTTCGATTGTGGTCATCATAAAACATTATTCCATTCAAAAATATGATCATAAATTTTTTTGCAAATTGCTTTTAATTCAGGGGTTAAAGCCCATTCTGTATTATCCATAAGAGAAATTGTTTTTTCACAAAAATTCCCTTTATTTTTAATAGTTCCTGTTTCTTCAGCAAATTTGTCTGTCTTTAGTTTGGAATTAAGATAATCTCCTAAAGGTTCATTTGGCTTGGAATATTCTTCATATTTAATTAAATTTAAATCAGCCTTTTCACCTTTTAATTTATTGCCTGCAACTACCCTAACAATTTCTTCAGGTATAAGATTTTCAATTTCTTTGCATTTTAGTATTTCGAATCTGTCACCTAGTGCAATTCCCAAATTTGCTTTGCGTGTACCTTTTTCTTCAATATCACCATCCGCAATCAAAAAACATTGAGCGCATAAACTATTTACATCTATTTTATCTTGTTCTTCTCCATCGAATGTCCAATGTGTGATATTTGAACCTTGATACTCGACAAAAGAATAATGATAATCTTCTTTGAAATTCTTAATTTTTTCTAAATATTCTTTATCACTACTTGCTATTTCCTTTTTAAATTTATCCATATATTTTCTTAAATACAGTCTGTCTGTAATCCCCTCAACCCATATTGTGGCATTGCTTAAAAATACTGACGAATTTTGGACACCAAGTTCTTTAAGCGTATTTCTTTCACGCGAAGACACCTGATTTATCAAAAACTTTGCCTCTTTCCCTTCCCCTTTTTTTCTAAATAAAAACACAGACATATTTTCAAAATCAAGCGTCATATCTAATAAATGGTTTGAATGAGTTGTAATAAAATATTGATGATGATTCAATTGAGGTGAAGATAATACTTCAAGAAAAATTCTTTGAAAACCGGGATGCATATATAATTCAGGTTCTTCTAAAAAGAAAAGACATTTTTCTTTTTCCATGAACATATTAAAAGTAATTATGATCAAATTCTGTAGACCGTCACCTAAGTTGTAAATTGGCAGTTGCACATCATTCCCAATTTTGACATGAACGACATTATCTTTTTCTCTTGGTATTAAAGTAATGGTTTTATTGTTAAAAAATTTCTCTTTTAAAAATTCTTGAAAGTTATATACTGCTTCTCTATCTTGTGGTTCACCAAGTAATTTATCTTTTAAAATTGCAAAAAGGTCTAATCCAGTAAAAATTACCTTAGCATGCCCTTCTACATTGTTTAAGGGATTATCTTTATCAAAATAATCGACACGCGTACGATTTTCATATAAATTATCATTAAAACTAGAAGTTAATGGACGCATCCCACGAAGCACTGGAACATAAAAACGCTTTTTATATTCAAATTCGAATATATTTAGTTCATTTAAGCATTTCTCTGCAAAATTATGTGCATCATTAATTTTATCCTCAGGTCTTTTAGCATCTTCAAGACCATATGCTTTTTTCAATTCTTCCAATAAACTTTTCAGTCTTTTAACTTCCCCCATATCAGGCGGAAATATTTCATTTTTATATTCATGACAACCATCAAAATAATTTATATCTAATATGCCTCTAAATTCTGCTCCATTAACTCTAACACGTCCTATAAATGAAGATTCCTTAATATCTATTTTTATTTTTTTAAGATAATTATTATATGTTGTTGCGTTAAAATTATTTGTGTTAAACATAAATTCATTATTAAAAATATTTCTTAAAAAGCGGCTTTTCCCTGTATTATTCGCACCAACAAATAAATTTATTAACGATAGCTTACCTAAAGTTCCTTTTTTTTCAAAAGCATAGTTATCAAAATTACCCGCAGGCTGTATTTCATAATAATATGTTGGCATTTCTTTCATAAAAACTAATCCTTAACTTTTTTCAATATCTCCAAAATATCAACATTCACCGGGCAGAATTTTATACAACGGCCGCAGCCGGTGCATCCCGGTTCGTAAAAATTATCTATAAAATATGAAAATTTGTGCATGAAACGCTGTCTGATCCTTGCCTTTTTTTTGCCCCGAGGATTATGGCCGCCGGCCATAAGCGTAAAATCCGGGAACATACAGCTATCCCAGGTACGGAACCTGCACAGGGCCTGGCCCTTTCCTGCTTCATCATGGATATCAAAACACTGGCATGTCGGACAAAGATATGTGCATATCCCGCAATTGATACATCTTTGGCTGATCTCTTCCCATAAAGGATTATCAACCTCTTTGTCCAGTTTCTCTTTTATTTCTTTAAGATCCAATGATAAATTTTGTTTCTTTAACACGGACTCTTTAAGCTTATCTCTTTTCTCCAGGTCTTCTTTATTTATTTCACTGAAAACATCAGGATATTTCTTAAAAAATTCTTCACCTTTCTGATTTAATGATTTCATTACAAATTTGCCGTTTATTTTTGTAAGCACCAGATCCATGCCTTTTTCTTCAAAAGGATTCACTCCCAGCGCCGCGCAAAAACATGTATCCCGTGGTTCCAGACAGCTAAGCCCGATAATAATCGTGTTTTTTCTCCGTTCCTCAAATAATTCATCAGGCAATGTCCCGCCCGTATAAACTTTTGTTAATAATTCTATCCCTTTTACTTCACAGGCCTTCGCGCCCAAAATTATACGTTTATTGTTAATATTCTTTTTTGGTTCAAGAGTAATATTTTCCTTCGCGCCGTCAACCGAAAAAAGTTTTTCGCTTTGCGGCAAAAAAAGGTTTTTTAACGGCTTTGTGGTATTTATCAGATCCAGATTAGCCTCGCCTAAATTTTTTATCGGGCTGAATTGACTGAAATTATCATCACCCACAGGAGCAAAGACGTCGTATTCCTTTACCAATTCTTCTATTAATCTACTTAAATTTACTATTTTCTCCACTACTTCTCCCGTTTAAAAGTCACAAGCGCACCAGTTACAACGTCACAAGTAAAAGAACGATTTTTTTCTCCTTGCTGGTGACTTTGTGACATAGTTACTTGTTACCATCTTCAACTATTTTATCCCTTTCTCCGGATCTTCTTCCTTAAATGTCGATAGCGGAGGCAATTCTTTCGGGTCTTTACCCGGAACATAGCCGTATAATTCTTTTATTTCCTTTTCCATTTTTTTGATCAATTTGCGGTAAGGTATTTTCACAGGGCAAACCCTTTCACATTCGCCGCAATCGGTACACCGGCCCATCACATGTATCACACGCATAAGATTATAATATTCATTGGTCGAAGATTGATTCAACTTGCTGACCCACTGTGGATTTGCTTTATCAACCATGCATTCTTTGCAATAACATATCGGGCACACATTCCTGCACGCGTAACAACGGATACATTTGCTGAATTGCTTTTCCCAGAATTTCCACCGCTCATCCTGAGTAAGTTTTTCCATATCCTTGATAAAGGCATACTCATCAACCGGTTCACAGGCGACAGAAATTTCTTCACCGATCAGGTCCTGATAAATCTTCGGAAGTTCATGATGACAGGCCTTGCATTTATCATATAAATTTTTATACCCAAAGGGCATAAGTTTCGTTTGAGCAGGCAAGCTGCTCAACTCAGCTTTATCAGGATCAACCATCCCCGGGCAATTCACCGCCAGGATATAAAGATTTTCCGGTTTGACCTGATTGCCCTGCAGTAACGCGACAATTGACTTCAGTGTGCACATATTGGCCAGAATTCCGGTCTTCTCAAGGTCTCCTCGAAGGTAAATGGAAAGATTATTGACACAAAACTGGTCAAATATCAACCGGTTTACGTCTTCCTTTTTAGTTATAATACATGGCCTTGTTTTGTAGGGAAGCGACCCTTTTTCGTAACCAATAAACCTTTTGATTGTGCCTTCCTCAAAAAGCTTATAAACTTTTTTTTGCAATTCAGAGTTAATATCCATAATTTTTTATATCTGTTTTATTTTTATTGTTTACCTTTAACTAATGAATCCACTACTGACGGATCCGCTAAAGTTGAAGTATCACCTATCGACTCAATATCTCCCTCCGCGATCTTCCGCAAGATCCTCCGCATAATTTTACCCGAACGGGTTTTAGGAAGCGCGTCAGTAAACTGGATCTTATCCGGTGTGGCAACCGGACTTATTTGAACCCTGACATGGCCCGTTAATTCCTTTTTTAGCGCATCTGAAGGGACAATTCCTTTCTTTAATGTTACAAAGCAATAAATTCCCTGGCCCTTAATGTCATGGGGATAACCCACAACCGCGGCTTCCGCGACTTTTTCGTTTGAAACAAGCGCACTTTCGATCTCGGCAGTTCCAAAACGATGCCCTGAAACGTTCATAACATCATCAATCCTGCCTAAAAGCCAATAAAATCCATCTTCATCCACGTGACATCCGTCACCGGTCAGATATTTACCTGGAAATTTGGAAAAATATACTTTTTTTATAAGCTCATTTTTTTTATCCCCGTAAACCCCGCGTATCATTCCGGGCCAGGGTTTTTTAATGACCAGATGGCTTCCCTCATTTTTGTCCGCTAGTGTCCCGTCTTCCCGTAAAACCTCCGGCTCAACACCAAAAAACGGCTTCGACGCGGATCCCGGTTTTGTAGGTATAGCCCCTGGAAGCGCGGTGATCAATATCCCGCCTGTCTCCGTTTGCCACCATGTATCCATTATTGGACATTTCTCTTTTCCAATAACACGGTAATACCACATCCATGCTTCCGGATTGATCGGTTCGCCGACTGAACCAAGGATCCTCAAGCTTGACAGGTCGTGTTTATCGGGTAATTCTTCACCAAACCGCATCAAAGCCCTTATTGCCGTGGGAGCGGTATAGAAAATATTTACTTTATAATCCTCTATTATCTTCCAGAACCTGTCCGCCTCGGGGTAAGTTGGAATACCCTCGAACATTAGCGCGGTAGCTCCATTTGACAATGGGCCATAGACAATGTAAGAATGCCCTGTAACCCATCCTATATCCGCAGTACACCAGAATATGTCCTCATCCTTTACGTCAAATATTAATCTGAAAGTAAGATTCGCGTAAAGCAAATATCCCGCTGTTGTATGCAGAACACCTTTAGGTTTCCCGGTGCTTCCGCTTGTATATAATATAAAAAGAGGGTCCTCTGAATCCATTTTCACAGGGTCGCAAAAATTTTTAATGTCCGGAGAATTCATTTCACTATTCCACCAAAAGTCTCTGTCGTTTTGCATATTAACTTTTGTATTGCCACGGTTAAAAACAATAACCTTATCAACACATTTACACTTTTCCAGCGCCTCATCTGTCTTTTCTTTTAACTCAACGATCTTACCTCCATGGAAACCGGCGTCTGCCGTAATAACCATTCTCGCGCTTGAATCCATGATCCTGTTTTGTAAAGCGGATGAACTGAACGCGGAAAAAACCACCGAATGTATCGCGCCGATCCTCGCGCACGCGAGCATGGCAACAGGCAGCTCAATTATCATCGGGAGATAAATTACGACCACATCGCCTTTTTTCACTCCGTGTTTTTTTAATACATTGGCAAACCTGTTTACCTGTGTATGTAATTCCTGATAAGTTATTGTCCGCCTTTCATTTTCCTTGTCCCCCTGCCAGACGATCGCCGCCTTATTCCTTTTCCATGAATTGAGATGCCTGTCAAGACAGTTATAGGAAGCATTTAACTTGCCGCCCTGGAAATACTTCACATATGGGCCTTCGATCTCGCCGATATTCGAAAAATCATATTCTAAAACCTTATCCCATTTTTTAAACCAGGAAAGATTTTTTTCCGCCATGCCTCCCCAGAATTTTTCAGGATTATCCACGGATTCCTTATAAAGTTTCTCATACTCCCCTAAACTTTTAATGTAAGCCTTCTCGCTTATATTTTTAGGAGGATAAAATATTCTCTGTTCTTTCAATCCGGATTCTATTGACATGTTATCTCCTCTTTTATATTTTTCACTAATTTTGTATTCGGCCCTAGTTTTCTTATATTTTCAGTCATTTCTTTCACAGTTTCAACAAACTTTATTGCCTCTGACGCAGAAATCCATCGGGCCTGAAACCGTTCAGGCTCAATTCCCACATATTCCAGCAGCTTTTTCACAAGGACAAATTTGCGCCGCGCGAAATAATTTCCTTCCGTATAATGGCAATCTCCCGGGTGGCAGCCTGAAACCAGAACGCCATCAGCCCCGCGTTCAAAACTTTTCAGAATAAAAACAGGGTCAATACGCCCTGAACAAGGCACACGAATGATCCTGACATTGGCCGGATAAATCCGCCTTCCCCCGCCGGCAAGGTCCGCCCCTTCATAACTGCACCAGTTACATAAAAACGCATAAATTTTTGGTTCCCAGGTTTGCTGATTATTATTATCCATTTTTATCATACCTTTTTACTTGTGACATTTGACTTACAACTTATTTTAAAGTGCCTCTATTGCCGCTAAGATCTGCTCGTTACTGACACCTTTTAAATTAATACACTGCGAGGGACAGCTCGCCACGCATGTCCCGCAACCTCTGCAGATAGTTTCATTCACCTTTGCGACTATTCGTATCTTTCCGTCCAAATCTTTAATTTCTTCTTCATTTATTGCCCGGTATGGGCAGATATTTTTACAATTCAAACAACCGGTGCATATTGAAGTATTCACTTCGGAAATCATCGGTTCTGATGTTAAAAATTCTTTCGCGAAAAGAGAAAGTGATTTTACCGCAGCCGCTCCCGCCATTGCCACAGATTCAGGAATGTCCCGCGGATACTGGCAGCTGCCGCTCAGAAATATTCCGGGAGTATTTTTTTCAACAGGGGCAAGCTTTGGATGCAATTCACCCACAAAATGGTTAGCATCAAGCGAAATATTTAACATTCTGGCAAAACTATCCGAATCCTTGCGGGGAATTACGCCTACTGCCAAAACAACAAGATCAAACTCCATTTCAATGGATTCCCCTGAAAGGGTATCAAATCCTCTGACAATAAGATTATCTCCTTCTTCAAATATCTTAGATACCCTGCCACGAATATATTTCACGCGGTAATTTTCCTGCACGCGATAAACAAATTCTTCATAATTTTTCCCGGCCGCCCTTATATCTATATAAAATATATATGCCTCGGCATCCGGCACATGTTCTTTTAAAAGCAGCGCGTGTTTCGCGGTATACATGCAACATACCTTGGAACAATAAGGCTTTCCCATTTTATTATCCCTTGAACCAACGCACGAAATAAACGCGACCTTTTTAGCTTCTTTTCCATCCGAAGGGCGGATAATATGCCCTCCGGTAGGCCCGGAGGAATTGACCAGCCGTTCATACTGGATAGAGGTAATTACATTTTTTAATTTCCCGTAGCCATATTCGCCATACGCGCTGTGATCAAAAAGATCAAATCCTGTCGCGATAGTGATGCTCCCGAATTTTTCTTTTAGAATTGTGTCTTCCTGGTCATAATCTATCGCGTCTGACGGACATACCTTTTTACAAACCCCGCATTTCTTTTCTAAAAAATACCTGCAATTCGCGCGGTCAATCACCGGGATATTCGGCACTGCCTGGGGAAAAGGCATATAGATTGCGCGCCGTTTTGATAATCCTTCATCAAATTCACTATCCACTTTAACCGGGCACTTAGACTGACACATCCCGCAGCCTGTGCATTTTTTCATTTCAACAGAACGTGACTTCATTCTGATTGTAACCTCAAAACTTCCAACAAATCCGGATACTTCTTCTACCTCCGAATATGTAAGGATCTTTATCAAATGATGCCGGTTTGCCTCAACCATCTTTGGAGTAAGAATACAGGCGGAACAATCCAATGTCGGGAATGTCTTATCAAGCTGTGCCATGCGCCCGCCTATAGACGGTGTCCGCTCAACCAAAGTGACATGGTACCCGGCATTGGCAATATCAAGCGCGGATTGGATCCCTGCGACTCCGCCTCCTATAACCAGCGCCCTGCGTTCAATAGTAACTTTTGAACAAGTAAGTTCCTTAGCAAAACGAACCCTTGCGATAGCCATTTTTATAAGGTCTTCCGCCTTTTTAGTAGCTAATTCAGGATTATCAGAATGCACCCAGGAACACTGCTCGCGGATATTGGCTATCTCCAGCATATAAGGATTTAAGCCCAAATCTTCCAGGCAGGCACGAAATGTATTTTCATGAAGTTTAGGTGTACATGACGCGACAACGATACGGTCCAGGTTATATTCTTTAACAGCGCTCTTAATAAGGTTTTGTCCCGGATCCGAACACATATATTTATTTTCTTTAGATATTACAACGCCGGGGTAATGAGATATACTTTCAGCAAGCTTAACTACATCTACTACGCCTGAAATATTTGTTCCGCAATGACAGATGAAAACTCCGATTCGCATTGTCGCTTCGCTCCCCTTCACTTAAATTAAATCTTTCCTTCTTAGCAATGGCATCGGATCCACAATATGTTTATCCAATAGTAAATTACGATAATCTATGCCTAACGCTAAAGCTGCTAATTCCGGAAAATAAAATACAGGCAGGTCAAATTTCAAATTATTGTATTTTTCGATCTGTGATTGCCTTAGGTCAAGATTAGAATGGCACAAAGGACAGGCAACTACAATACATTCCGCTCCTGATTTTTTAGCCGATCTTAAAATCCTGCCTGAAAGTTTTAATACAACTTCCGGTTTGGACAATCCAAAACTTGTACCACAACACTCAGTTTTAAATGGCCAATCAATAGAGGCTGCTCCCAATTTTTCCATTAAGTTATCCATCATCCGCGGGTCTTCGCTTTTCCCGTCTTTGATCATATCATTTGGCCTGGTGAGTAAACATCCGTAATAACATGCAACTTTTAAACCTTTTAGTTTTTTTATTATTATAGAATCCCAATCTTTGACTTCCTCGAATAATACTTCCAAAAAATGTTTTACATTAATTTTCACGGAGAGATTTTTCCCTATTAATTTTTCTGTTTCTATTTTTTTCTCCGGATATTTCCCTAATAAAAGGTGTGTACTCTTCAATCTGTTAAAGCAGGCCGCGCAGGAGGCGACGATATCGCGTGAATATTTATCCGCTTCCGCTATAGTAAGCGCCGGCAAAGCCAAACTTAATGATTCCTCGGGTATATGAGACACACTCGCGCCGCAGCAGGCCCAGTTTGAAAGTTCGATCAGAGTTATACCTAGCTTATCAGATACCTGTTTTACAGATTCAGCGTAATCTTTTGAACTGCTTTTTAGAGAACAACCGGGATAATAGCTATATTCCATTATTACCTTTTAATCCTTCAACTATCTTCTTTATATTTCTAGTAGATGCTTTCTTACGAGCCGTAAGTTTATCTTTTTTATATAAAACCGGCAAAAGCGAAATATCTTTAAAAAATTTCAGGCTTTTAAGATTAAAATTAGCTCCAAGTAAAAATTCATTTACATGTTCATTTCCAATAATATTATTCATGAATATCTCATTAAAAATCGGGACATCTTTCAGGCTATTGTTCCGGGACAAAACTCTTTCTTCTATCGCGATGCTCCTTACGGTATTTATTACTCTTAAAACATCTATTTCCCTTGGACAACGGAATGAACATGTAACACACGCGCCACAACCCCAAAAAGTATTGGAAGAAAGCGCCTTTTCTCTCATGTCTAACTGTATTAATCTCATCAAAAGATGCGGCGGGGTATCCATAAGGTAAGAAAAAACACAGCCCGCGGAACATTTTCCGCACTGGTAGCAGCCAAAAACATTTATTTTTGTCCGTTTTTCTATTTCCAGCGCTAATGTTTGCGAAATACCATTTCTAATCATAATATGTTTTAACATAATTTAACTTTTTTTGCAATACCCTACCCACTTAATCTTTCCTCTGAAAGATATAAATGGTCTGTCTCTATTTCAACCAATGCCTCAAATATCTGTTTTATTCTGTTATTTTTAGACTCCTTAGAAGATTTTTTGTAAAATTCGATCGCCCTTGTTTCTCTCGCATGGGATTCTCCAAGATTTTCTTTATTTGTTATATGGCACGTTTCATTACCTTTCGGAACACTTGAAAGTTTTAATATTTTCTTCCAGATAGCGGCATGTTCCGCTTCGATTTTAGCTAACGCCTTAAATAATAATTTTCCTTCCGGATCATCAGTTTTTTCCGCGGCGCAAAAATAAAATGTGGAGTTGCTGATTTCAACCTGCAGGGCGTGCTCCGCGTTAGTTTTATCTTTTTCGTTCAATTCAACATTAAAATTAACTCCCGCATTTTTTACCTCTTTAATATACTGTTTATGCGCTCCGCAAAAAGGGCAATTATCCGGCGGGTTATTTCCAATATAAGGGTCCCCGCAGATCTCACATCTCCATAATTTAACCATAAATAAATCCTCCTTAAAAAAATTAGTATATTTTATAAATCATTTCCGGAATATGACAAATTAAAACTTTTATTGATCAGCGGGAAATCAGGTATTATATTACCAAAACCCGCGTATCTAAGTACCCCCCAATTAATGAACGAAGGGTCTCGAGGGGCAACTCTGCTGATATTTCCATCCGTGCCTGTTGTAACAAAATATAAAATCTCTCCCCGCCATCCTTCCACAACACTTATCGCAAGAGCATTTTTTTTGAAGATAACATCAGGATCAGCTATACTGGTGCATCCTTCCGGTAATTTGCGCAATGCATCTTGAATAATCTTAATTGATGCAAAAGTTTCTTTGATACGAACACGGAATCTTGCATAGACATCTCCATCTTGCTCGGTTGCAATTTCACCAGGCAAAAGCTCGTCGTAAGCCGCGTAAGGATAATCAACGCGCGCGTCGTTTTGTATACCAACGGCTTTTCCGGCCACTCCTAAAACACCGTGATTTTTGGAAATTTCAGCCGAAAGCGCCCCCGTCCCTTTGAGACGATTTAAAAGAGATGTGCTATTTTCCGCTACCGCGATAACTTCGTAAAAATCTTTGTTTATTTTTTCCAGCTCTAAAGATAATTTGTTTTTTTCTTTATCATCAATATCTTTGACTACCCCGCTAATAACATTTACATTACGCAAAAACCGGCTTCCGGTAATTCTTTCATTTATTCGCATAACTATTTCCCGCAGGCGCGCGCCTTGCGCTCCGCCAAAATTAAAACCTGTGTCCATCATAATCGCCCCGATATCACCTAAATGATTAGCCAGCCGTTCCAGTTCGGCATAAATAACCCGCAGATATCGCGCGCGCGCCGGCACATTGATACGGCTTAATTTTTCTAACGCCTGACAAAAAGCCAATGAATGGCTGAAAGAACTATCCCCGGAAATTTTTTCCGATAACTTTACCTTATCACCAAGCGACAGGACTTCAAATAATTTTTCACTGCCCTTATGAGTAAAACCGAGCCGCGGTTCCAAAAGCACGATGCGTTCTCCGGCAACGCTAAAGCGGAAATGGCCCGGCTCGATGATGCCGGCGTGAATCGGCCCGACCGGAATTTCATAAATGCCTTCACCTTTAACCTCTTGAAAACGATAAACACCGCTTGCTGTTTCAGGCCTTGCCTGCCAATTAAAATCTTTTCTTAAAGGAAAAATATCCGTTGGCCAATTTTCATGAAGTATTATCGGCCTTAGATCATAGCTTCCGGTTGGAGTAAGGCCAAAAAATGTCTGTATTTTTTTTTCAAAATTCAAAGACTCATAAATAATAAGAGAGATCGATGGAAATTCTGTTGTATTTTTTAATTGAATAAAAGGAATAATAAATAAATTTTCTTTGGGTATGCCAAAAACATACCAAATTTTAAAGCAATCATTTTCCGCCCTTTCGTCGGTCGCGGTTATAAGTTTGAATAAAAGATTTTTATTACCGTGTAAATCACCGGCAACTTTCTTTATTTCTGAAGCGGATACCTCAAAAATAGCGGCATTATCGCAAAATTCAACTTTCGCGTCTTTAGAAATATATTGTTGTATTTTTTCTTTAATCATAATTAATAGCGTAAAACGGCATTATTGATCAACGTTAATAAAAAAGACGGAATATAAAAACTTAAAATACTAATGATAATCAGCAACATCATAGGCGGAAGAATTAACCAAATACTACTTTCTCCGATTTCAATATCCTTGGGTTTTTCGCCAAAAAACATAGAGGTAATATGCTTAAAAAAACCAGCAAAGGCGAGCGTCATAAAAGATAAAGCAGCAACACTGACTGCCGGATATGCCTGCATGCCAGCCGAAAGAATTTGCATCTTGGTTAAAAATATTCCAAATGGGGGGAATCCTGTCAAAATTAAAAAACCGGCAATAAACAGCGTACTCGTAATAGGAACAACATCTATTGCTCCTTTGATATTCTTGATTTTTGCAGAACTATATCTAAGTAATAAATTTCCGGAGGAAAAGAAAAGCATCGCTTTTACGAGGGAGTTATAAATCAAATGAAGTATAGTGGCAAAAACACCCAAACCGCCGAAGCTAAAACCCAGAGCCATTACCCCTGCATTTTCAATGCTGGAATAGGCTAATAATCTTTTGTAATTTTTGGCATTAAACATTATTAATGCGGCTACCGCAACAGATAACAGGCCAAATCCAATTAATAAATGCCGGCTAAACTCCGGGCCAGCGGCAATATCTGTTATTCCCCTGAATTTCAATATCATAATAAACGCAACCGGCAAAAGAGCGCCTGATAATAATGCCCCAATTGGATTAGGCGCTTTACTATATGCGTCCGGTTTCCATGTGTGCATAGGCACAAACCCAATCTTTGTTCCATAACCGATTAATGCAAAAATAAAGGCAACTTTGGCGATTAACGGATCCAAATGAACAGCATTTGCCGCAAGCGACTGCCAACTGACAAATTCATTTTCACTCAATAAGGTGAAAGAAGTAAAGTATAAGAGCGTCCCAAAAAATCCCAAAAGCAAACCGACAGCGTTGATAATCAGGTATTTCCAGGCCGCTTCAATAGCCGATGGCTTATTATAAAAACTAATGAGAAAGGCGGTAGAAAGTGTCGTGGCTTCAATTGAAATCCACGCGAATATCGGGTTATTGGCTGTTATGGCTAAAAACATTGCAATTGAAAAAATATTTAACAATACATAATATTGCCTTACTCTTGCAAAACCAATGATATTTTTAGCAGTTTCCTGACGAAGATATTGTATGGAGTAAACCGCGGCCGCAAGGGAAATAACGCTGGCGACAAGAAGGATAATCGCTCCCAGTGAATCAATATAGAAATAAATAAATGGAGAATAGTCACCGGAAACAGAAACTTTTAGAGCGATGGCGCCAGCTTCAAACAATACAATAAGCGCGGCAATAACAGAAAAAAACTCAATAACGCCTCTACGTTTAATCAGCGCGCTTATTAGCGCTGTAATTATTAAGGTTGTAATAATAAATAGCATTTCCATAACTTTAATCTTTTAAATTCTTCATGGTAGTTATATCAAGAGACCCAAAATGTTTAAAAATCATAGATACAAACACTGTAGCAATAATCAGCCAAATAAAAAAATTGGATATGATGCCGATTTGAAGCGCCGGTGATTGCTCTAAGCCGGCAAAAACAGCAAAAACCACAATACTATTTTCCAGTGAAAGAATGCCAATAATTTGTGACAACGCTCCCTTGCGGTTGATAATTAGAAAGAGAGAAAGAAATATAGCTGAAAGCGCCAGTGATAACAACGCCTGATTAGCAGGGATAATATTAGTCAGCGGCGCGAATTTCTGAGAGCGGGCAATAAAAGTCAATATGGCAATAATTATTAAAGTCAGCGGCGTATTAAGATAGGTGCTGACTGAAAACATTGCCAGGTGCCTTTTAATTAAACGAGTTAAAAATAATGGCGCTAATATGACCTTAATGATAATGGTTAAGAGAACCATAATGCCAATATACACATTGACGGTTTCAAAAAAAGAATTGAGAAAGATAATACCAATCATCAAAGATTGCACGCCATACGCGATCACAGCCCAAAAATTCTTTTTTGTAATATGCAAAAATATAACGGTGCCGAAAATTATCTCCAGTAAAAATTGTAAAGTTAAAATATTCATAATTAGTACATAAGTCCGAGTGCTACAACATTAAGAATAAAAGAGATTAATAAAAGATCCGGTAACCGAAAAAAACGGAATTTAGCCATACCGGATTCGATCAGTGCAATAACCAGGCAAAAAATAAATATTTTTACCATAAAAGCGGCGATACCTGTAACAATCGCGCCTGCATCCATATTTTGAGCCAAACCTAATGGAAAAAACAGATTCGCTCCCAGGGCGGAGAAAATAAACAGCTTATTGGCTGATGCCCATTCCATAAGGGCCAGTCTTTTTCCGGAATATTCCAAAAGCATCGCTTCGTGAATCATGGTTAATTCCAAATGAGTATCCGGATTGTCATAGGGGAACCTTGCTGTCTCAGCCAGCAGAACAATAAAAAATCCGCCAAAAGCCAACAGCACCGGAAAAAAATGCCGGCTTTCCGCGAACATACCGAAGCCGGAGATGGCAAATAAATTCGTAGTACCGCTTATAAGTCCCACCGTCAGGAGAGAAAAAATAAGCCCGCCTTCTGCCAGCGCGGAAATAGTCATTTCACGGCTGGAACCGAATCCTCCAAAAGCGCTGCCGGTATCCATACCTCCAAGCGCCAGGAAAAAAGTGCTGACAGCCAGCGCGTAAACAACAACCAGCATATCTCCGGTTAAAGTGTTGCCGAGAAAAGATGCAAAGAGCGGGATACTCCCGCCCACCACAATTGTTACGGCAAAAATAATAAACGGAGCATAGCGGAAAATCCAGGAGGCATCCCGGCTTATTATTTCATCTTTGTGCAAGAGCTTCCATAAATCTTTGTATAGCTGAAAAATACCCGCACCCTGGCGATTTTGAAGCCATGCTTTTATCTTTTTGATAATACCAACACAAAGCGGCGATATTGCCGGTGTAAAAATAAATTGAATTGCCCAAACAAGTATTTTCATAATTTATAATGTTGCAAATAATACGATTAAGAGCGCGATAAAAATATATGAAATGTAGGCATTTATGTTCCCACTTTGAATATTCTTTACACGCGAAGACAAACCGGTAACCATCATATGTAATGGCTGATAAAAATAAGACCGTGGGATATCGCCTACGCTTAAAGTCACTGTTCTGGATTTCGGCAAATATCTGCTTTCAGAGTCATGATATCCAATTTCGTGTTGAATGCTTGGTTTTAATATACCTTTGAAAATAAGAACAATGGAACGGGCAAAGCCCGTAGCGGTTATTTCCATGCGCGGAGTTAAACCGGTTCCACAATCCCAGGTGGCGCCGGTTTTTATTTTTTGTTGTCCATTGATCATTGATCGAGTAATAAATACTACTATAAAAATCACGGCAAGGAAAAGCGCAAAGAATGCGGGCCCCGAGACAGAAGCAAAACCGTTTTCCATAATTATACCCTGGCCTTTTGATAATGAAATCAAAGAAGGTACCCCTTGAAAAATGCTGAGGCTATTTCCTACTTTTCCAAGAAAAAATGTAAGCGGGCCGGAAAATATTCCGAATAAAAGAGACAGTGCTGAGAGCGCCCCCATACCGGCGAGCAAAGGGAATGAGGATTCTCTGGCGTGAGTAACTTCCGCGCTTCTCGGACGGGCGAGAAATGTCGCGCTAAAGGCCCTTACAAAACATGTCAACGCCAATCCCCCGGTAAATGCTAATGCCCCCGCCGACAGCATAAAAATCCACCTTGCGAAAAAATCCAGCTTTATAATCCCCTGGAATAATGATTGAAATATCAGCCA
>JAQUKH010000036.1 GCA_028719205.1 bacterium | reverse complement strand
ATAAACGGCGCCCGGATCCGGAAGGAACTTGCTAAGGATAAAATAGTTATTGTCGCGGGATTCCAAGGGTTAGGAGAAAATCAGGAAATAACAACACTCGGTCGCGGCGGATCCGATACGACTGCTGTAGCGATAGCCGCCGCTTTAAAAGCGGATCTTTGTGAGATCTACACCGATGTGGACGGGATCTACACAGCCGATCCGAGAATAATCCCGGAAGCCAGGAAATTATCGTTTGTCACTTATGATGAAATCCTTGAACTGGCAAGTTTGGGCGCGCAGGTCCTGCACTCAAGGTCTGTGGAGATCGCGAAAAAATATAATATACCTTTAAGTGTCCGTTCAACTTTTTCAAAGGATAAGGGCACTATGCTTTTGTCTGAAGAAAAATATGTAAAGGAAAACAAAAATATGGAAAAGATATTGGTTAGCGGTGTCGCGTGTGACAAAAAAGAAGCAAAGATCTCGATCGTTGAAATACCTGACCGGCCGGGAATAGCCGCGCAGGTCTTCGGTGAACTGGCCGATGAAAATATTATCGTGGATATGATCATCCAGAGCGCGGGCGAGGACGGCAAGAACGACATTTCTTTTACTGTTATGAAAGATGACCTTGAAAAAGCGCTTGTTGTAATGAAAAAAATGGCGAAAAAACTCAAGGCCAAAACAGTCATTTATGATAAAAACATCGCCAAAGTTTCAGCTGTAGGCATAGGCATGCGCAGCCATTCAGGCGTCGCCGCGAAAATGTTCCAGATCCTCGGAAAAGCCGGAATAAACATCCAGATGATCAGCACCTCAGAAATAAAAATTTCCTGCGTTGTAAACCAGGATGACGCCGACAAAGCCCTTAAGATCATCCATAAAGAATTCAATCTGGGAAAATAAATAATAGTTTTGCCGGAAATTGTACGGAATTGAATTTGATAACCATTTCCTTGTCTAAAATAATAACTTTACTAAAAAATTGAATATATTGCTTTTTATCTGATATTAATATCAGATAAATCTTGTTAATGTTAAGGAAAACCGCTTTATGACCGAAAATATCAGAGTGAAATTAATTGTTCAGGGAAGAGTGCAGGGAGTTGGCTACCGGGCTTTTGCGGAAGATCTCGCCCATCAATATAAAATCAGGGGTTATGCGAGGAATTTATCATCAGGAGATGTTGAAATTGCCGCTGAAGGTGACAGAAATAATATTGAGTCTTTTATCAATGAATTATGGAAAGGCCCTTCGATGGCAGTAGTGAGGGATATTATAAAAAGTGAGGATAAATATAAAGAAGAATTTAAAGGATTTACGATCAGATATTAGTAAAAAAAAAGTATTCTTCTATATTTATTTAATGGTTCTCCCGTTATTTGTTTTTGATTTTGGATGCGGAAGCAGCAGGCCGTATTATCAAAAACAAACTATTACTAAAGATTATTATATTGTTAAAAAAGGCGATACTTTATATTCGATCTCCAGGAAATATAATATCCCGCCAAAAAAACTGATACAATATAATCTTATAACAAATCCGAAAGAAATAGAACCCGGTAAAAAAATTTACTTTCCATCATCTGAAAAACCGGAGGCTTCATACAAGAAAATTAAAAAACGCAAAAAGATTTCACACGATAAAATTCCGCCAATAAGGATCATCTGGCCTTTAAAAGGGCAGCTAACCTCAAGATTTGGTTTCAGGCTTGGAATACCACATAAAGGAATTGATATTGCGGTTCCTTCTGGGACGAAAGTATTAGCAGCGTATGACGGCGAAGTAGCGCTTGTAGAATCCCGCCCGAGGGGATTAGGCAACGTTATAATTTTAAGGCATGAAAATGATTTTATAACGGTTTATGGCCACAATTCGAAAATTTTAGTTAAAGTTGAACAGAAAGTAAAAAAGGGGCAGCCTATTTCGTTATCAGGCAGTACGGGCTGGTCAACAGGGCCTCATCTCCATTTCGAGATCCGTTATAAAGGGGATGCCCTTGACCCGTTGGACTATTTGCCGTAAATGTTAATTTAAATATAAAAATATGTTCTGGTTCCAATTTAAAACTAAATACGGATATATTAAAGTTGAATACAGCGGAAAGAATTTATTAACAATAGATTTAAATGCTGGATTTCAAAAGAGAGATAAGTATTATAAAGTGTATAAGGGATTAAAAGATGATCTGTCTGAATATTTCAGCGGGGGGAAAACTGATTTTAATAAATATAAAATTATTCAAGATAATTTAACTGAGTTTGAGAAAAAGGTATTAGATAAAATAAAATTAATTCCCTATGGAAATACAAGATCATATTCTCAAATAGCAAAAGACACCGGCCATCCTAAAGCATGCAGGGCTGTGGGAAACGCATTGAACAGGAATCCTGTGCCAATTGTTATTCCCTGCCATCGTGTTATTAAAAACAATGAGGAATTGGGAGGGTATTCAGCCGGTATTAAATGGAAAAAAATACTGCTGGGCCTGGAAAAATATATTAAAATAAGAAATATTGATTAAAACTTGACATTTTGCAGGCAGACTCTATAATAATATTAAATAAAAAAAGGTTGTGGAATGAAGAAATATTTTTTAATTATATTTATAATTTTATCATTTATTAAAATAGCTCCGAGTTTTTCTTCTGAAGAAGAAAGCCTTTATCAGAATGCCTTAGATTCCTATAATAATAAACTGTTCGACCTGTCTTATAACCAGTTCAAGAGATATCTTTCTTCTTTTTCTGATTCCAGGATGGCCGATTCAGCCCAATATTATATGGCTGAAAATGTATTTAATATGGAGAAATATGATGAGGCGTTGAATTTGTATGAGAATGGCTATCGCATCTATCCGAATTCAAGTATAGCGGATAAATTCGTTTTTCGCATAGCGGAATGCCATTTCAGGATGAAACGTTATAGTGAAGCGCAGGTTTATTTTCAGAAAGTAATGATACAGTTCCCGCAAAGTTCATTTACTCCGGCCGTGCAATATTGGACAGGGGAATGCCTTTTTCAGCAAAAGAAATATGATGAGGCAGAAAAATCATATTTTAGATTTTTAGAACTTTATCCGGATAATAAGTATGCTGCGTTCACGCAATACTCTCTCGGATGGATCTGGCTTAACAAAGGCGAATATCAGAAAGCCTCCGATTCATTCAAAGCGGTTTTAATAAAATATCCGGGCAGCGAGGTCATTGAATCATCTCAATATTATCTTGCTGAAAGCTTATTTAAAAATGGGAATTATCAGAATTCCGCAGTCGAGTACGAAAAATATATTACGAATTATCCCCAGGGGGCCACGGAAGAGCAGGCTTACTTCTGGCTTGGTGAATCATATTACCTTTTAAAGAATTATGAAAAAGCCAGGGAAAAATATCAGATAATAATCAGCCGCTTCAATAATGGAATATTTTATGAAAAAGCAAAATATGGTATTGGCTGGACATATTTTAAAGTGAAAAATTATAACGAGGCATTAACAATATGGAAGGATTTGATCAAGGAAAGGCCTGAAAGTGAGCTTGTTCCCGCATGTTTATTCTGGATCGGAGGTATTTACTATAATCTGGAGGATTATACGCAGGCAGTTAATTATTATCAGGAAGTCATTACTAAATATCCTAAAAGTGAGTTGATGGAAAATTCTCTTTCAGCGTCCGGTTACGCGTATTATATTTTAAATGATTATCCGAAAAGCCTTGAGCAGTATAAAAAACTCGCGGAAAACTATCCGAATGGCGAATTCGCTGGTGCTTCATGGTTCATGCTCGGTGAGAATAATTATCAACTGCAGAATTATGATAACGCTATAAAGTCATACCTTGTTATTCAGGAAAAATATTCAAGCGGGGATATGAATGACAGATCAATTTTAAAAATAGGGCGGTCAAATTATCAGTTAAAAGATTATGAAAAGGCAATATCTTTTTTTAAACTTTTGTCTAAAAAAAACCCGCCATCCGCATTAGAACCGGATGCCCTGTTCTGGATCGCGGAAAGTTTATATAATCAGAAAAAATATAATGAGGCTGCCGGGCGCTACGAAGAAGTAATAAAAAAATGGCCTAAACACGTTTTAGTTGACGCGAGTTATTACGGGATTGCGTGGTGTTATTTCAGGCAGGAGAAATATCCAAAAAGCAGGGAGGAATTAACAAAGCTTTTAGAGATATTGCCGGATACAAAATTAAAGCCTGACGCGGTATTTCAGATCGGTGAAACATATTTTAATGAGAAAAATTATTTAAAGGCAATTTCGTATTATGAACGGGTTGTTAAAGAATACCCGAAGTCTATTTTAAAGGACAGGTCATTATTCCAATTGGGAACCATTTATTATGTCCAGGAAAAATTCACGGAAGCTATTAATATATGGCGCAAGATAATAAATGAACCCTGGAAAGAAAACGCGCAATACTGGATCGGGTGGGGTTATTTTAGAAAAGAGGTTTATCCGCAGGCTGTGAGTGAATGGGAGATCTTAATAAAAAAATATCCTAAAAGTGTTTATATTCCTGAAGCATATTATAGAATAGGGGACTGCTATTATAACCAGAAAAATTTTAAGATGGCGCTGGAACATTATGATAAGGTGGCTGTAAATTATCCTGATAGCGATTTTGCTGATGACGCATTCTACGCCCAGATATGGGTTTATTACCAGCTGCAGCAGACAGATAAAATGATAAATTTGGCTGATAAATTTTCAAAAAGGTATCCGAAAAGCCAGTTCCTTCCTGAAATTAAGTTTAAACTCGGAGAATATTTCTATAACCAGAAAAAATATCAGAAAGCTATCGAAATGTGGGATTCAATTTTAGAGATCTTTCCGGATCACAGCCTGGCTGTAAACGCGATGTTTTGGATAGGCAACAGCTATTATTCCTTAAATCAATTACCAAATGCCGTTAAAGTATTTACCCGGATCGTAAAAGAATATCCTAATTCAGAATTTTCCTCTGAAACGTATTATAAGATCGGTGTAATTTTATATACGCAGGGCAAGTTAAAAGAAGCCAGAGATGAATATCTTATTTTAATTGAAAAATATCCTAAATCTCAGCTTATTGATAACGTATATTACAATTTAGCGCAGATCTATGAGGAATTACGAGAATGGAAAATGTCGCATGTCTATTTCCAGAAATATACTAATTCCAAAACTGCGGTTCTTGAAAATAAATTTAAGTCTTTTATCCATGAAGCATTGATATATCATGAGGAAAAAAATGATAAGATGGCATATGATTATTTAGACCAGGTCATTAAAAAATCCAAAGGCGAAGTCAAATACGAAGCAATGTTCAGGAAAGCTGAGTTGTATGAATTCGCGAAACGGAAAAACGATGCTGTATCTTTATTACGGGCTATTGTTAAAGAATCACCAAAAAACCAATGGGCCGAGCAAAGCAAAGAAAAATTAGAAAATTTAATTAAAAAAGATGATGCCAAAAAAACTCAAGAATAAAACAAAAATTAAATATATAATATTTATAATTATATTATTTAATATATATATTGTAACGGCTGAAGAAAAAAAGGATGATCCGGCTTTTAAACTTCCAGAAGAAACGATAATGGGGAAGGAAAAGGAAAAAGATGAAACGGATGGCAAGAAGGACGCCCGGGTAGAAGAAAAATATGAATTGGAAAAATCCTCATCCGAAAAAATAATACCGGATTTAGGATTAAAAGAACGGGAGCAAAGTAAGATACAAACTCAAAGTAAAAGAAATTCGCAAAATGAACTGGATATTTCAGCCGGCAATTATTACGGTTTTAATTTCTCATTCAATCATAAGCAAGATCTTAAAAAATTAAGCTATTCTCTTGAGTTTGATAAGGAATACGGGAACAGGTCCAGGCCGGATAGTATTTATGATCATTATACTTTCGGCGGACAATTATTCAGTAATAAAATTGATTTTGCCTTTAAGTTAAACCATAATAAATTTGACCTGCCTGGAATGATAGATAACCGTATTTCAGATCTGTCGCGAAAAAGCGAAAATTATAAATTTAGTTTTGATATAAAAACGATTAAAAATTTATTCATTATTATTAACGGGGAAAATACAAATATTAAAGACAAAACAAGCGAGAAGGATCAATCCTTTGGTTTTAAAGTAATATATGATTTTAATAAAAATTCAAGCCCATACGAGGTTACTTCTGAAATAGAGAAAAATAAATTAGCCGGCCGGTATAGTTACGCGTTTTATTCATTTGATCTGGAAAATCAGGCAATTCTGTTAAACGAAAAAAGCCAGGCAAAAATTGGCGCGGGTTTAAGCCGTGAAGGCGGAGAAAAGTTATATCTAAATCCCAAATTAATTGTTTCATACAAATATAATTATTCAACAGATCTCGAGGCTGGTGTTAAACGCCAGAATAAAAAAATTGAATTTTATGATTTATATGGAAAAAATAATTTTGTGGAATTGAATCTTTTGCCGCTGAAGCGTATAAATTATTGGCAGATATATTCAAAAGCTTTAAAGAGGCTTAAGGACGATAATTCGATAGAAGCAAAAATATTTCATGATTGGATCGAAAATTATGTGGTTTTCGACGAGGATGAGGCTAATGCGGACGGCTTTTGGACGCCGATAAATTTAGGGAATATTCAGAGAGACGGCGTAAAGATAACTTATCTGCAAAAGTTTTCTGAAAAGTTTTCGGGACAGATAGATTATAAGTATTTAGAAACATGGAATGAAAACAAGGCTCAAACTGTTCCTCGGCAATCAGATAACATAAGCACTGTTATCAAATATGATAATCAGTTATATCAGTTATTAATAGACGGGAAATATGTTGGTGAAAGATATTATGATAAGGATAAAAATGAAAAATTGGGCGGTTATTGTTTGTTAGGATTTTTGGCAGGAAGAACAATTTCAGAGAAATTAGCAATTTACGCGAAAGCGGATAATATCCTGGACAAAAGATATGATATTATAAAAAATTATCCGGGTGAACGCGCAAGATTTTTGCTGGGATTTAAATATATTTTTTAGTGTATAATAAAAAAAAAGGAGATGATATATGTATAGTTTAATCGTAAAAGGCGGAATAATCATGATCCCGATAATAATCGGGTCTGTTTTCGCTTTAACAATTTTAATTGAAAGAATAATATATTTTATCAGGGTAAAAAGATTTACCCCTGTTTTCAGCGCACAAATAAAAAGAGCGTTAAATAATAAAGATATAAATTCCGCGATAGAGTTATGCCGTCAAAATGAAAATGAACCAATGGCAAATATTATTCTCGCGGGACTTATGAACATTAACAGTGGAAAAGATTCTGTTAAAACGGCAATTATTGAAGCCGGAGATTATGAACTGCCTAAGTTAGAACAATATCTTAATATATTGGGGATAATCGCGAATGTTGAACCTCTGCTCGGTCTTCTTGGAACAGTTACCGGAATGATACGGGCCTTCAGTGTTATCGCTCAGCAGGGATTAGTTTATTCTCCCGGTCTGGCAGGAGGAATTTCAGAAGCGCTTATTACTACAGCCGCCGGATTATTTATCGGTATCCCGTGCCTGATCGCTAATCATTATTTATTAAACATCGCGGATAATATCGCTTTAGGTATGGAGAAAGAATCAACTGAAATTTTAAAAATGATTACAAAATAACTATTGGAGAAAAAATGTTTAATAGAAAAAAAAGAAGAATAGAGGCTCAATTAAATGTTACGCCGCTGGTTGATGTTGTTCTTCAGCTTGTATTGTTTTTCATGGTTACAACAACATTTGTCCTGCAGACAGGTTTTAAAATAACACTTCCCAGGACATCCGTAAGAGAAATTCAGCCGATCAGGGATCTCGTGGTATCAATAAGTCAGAATGGGGCGATATTTTTAAATAGTGATCGTGTGACATTAGATAATTTTTCTGATAAATTAAAGAAAATAGGCAATCTTCAGGAAAAATTACTGATAATTAAGGCGGATAAAAAAGTATATCATGAAGTAGTTGTGAATGTTATGGATATAGCGAAAACAAATGGTGTAAATAAAATTGTAATTGCCACCGAACATAAGGTAAAAAATGAATAGGCTTACACATTATCTTGACCTGAATAATTCCTTTTTACTATCAATATTAATTCACTTTCTTATATTGTCACTGCCTCTGTATTATCTTCCACAGAATGTAAAGTATGTTCCGATAGTTAATTTGACTCCTGTCGATCTTATTGATGTTGAACCTGTGAAGAAAAGAAAGGAAATATTATTTTCCAAAGGGAAAACACCGGATCTATTGCAGGATGTAACCGGTGCCCGCCGCAGCGCGTCGAATATCGGGCCGGGATTGGGCCAGGTAAACAGAAAAGGAACTCCGCTTGATTCGAAAAGAAATATTGAGAAAAAAGATTTTTCAAGGTTTGATATTTTAGACAGTAAAGCAGGTAAAATCGTTACAAGCAAAGGAACATCTTTTTTCCCGGAAGATAAAAGAATATCATATTCAAATGAAAACCTTTCTTTAAAAGGTTCGATAGACGCGGAAGCGGGGCAAAAAGGAGAAGGGGAACTTTTTGCAGGGACAGGAACAGGGGATAAAATAAGCCCGTTCTCCATGTCTTCAGAGGAAAAAGAAGGGGATGATGTTGGTTTTGATTTTGGAGGTACGGTTGGGAAAAGAGGGGTTCGAAGCAAGCCGCAGCAAAAACCAAATCCGGAAGTTGACAAGGAAGTGACACTGATGCTGAAATTTTATGTTACGCCGCTGGGGCAGGTATTTGATGTTGTCCCTGAAAAAAAAGGTGACGCGTTTTTAGAAAAAACAGCGATCGATTATCTTCGAAAATGGACTTTTGACCCATTACCTGCAAATGTTTTGCAGGAAAACCAGTGGGGAATAATTCCTATTCGTTTTAGAAAAAAATGAAAAGATTTGTAATTATCGGAAATGGCGAGATCGATGATCCTGAAATTATTAAAAATGCTCTCAGAAAAAGCGATATAATAATAGCCGTTGACGGAGGTTATGAGCATATAAATAAGTTACCTTTAAAGCCGGATTATTTGATCGGTGATTTGGACTCCATTAAAAACCTTCCCAAAAATAACCTTTCAACCAGGATCATGAAATATCCAAGACAAAAAGATGAAACAGATACAGAGATCGCGATTCAATTCGCGATAAAGAATAAAGCGTCTGAGATCCTCCTTTTCGGGATGACAAGCATGTCAAGAATAGACCACAGTTTAAATAATATTTTTCTTTTAGAATGCCTTGCTGAAAAAGGGATAATAAATACCTTATTTGTAAACAGTTTCACCCGGCTATCAGTTGTAAAAGGACATATTAAAATTTACAGAAAAAACGGGCACTTGATATCTCTTATTCCGCTAAGCAGAAAAGTAAAAGGCATTACAACCTCAGGCCTGAAATTCAAACTTAAAAATGATTTATTATCCCGTGATAAAGCCAGAGGTATCAGCAATATTATAACTTCAAAAGAGGGCAAAATTAATTTTAGGGATGGTATCCTTCTGGTAATCCAGATTATCGGGAAACCGGAATAAATTAAATTTAAAATATTATTAAAAATTTTCTTTCATTATATTCAAAAATGTTATAAACTTGAGTTAAAATGAAGCATTAGCTAATGTTAAAAAGAAAGGGGAATAGAATTATGAAAAAGATTAAGATAAGATATTTGATGTCAGTCTTGATAGCTTTGGTATTATTTATATGCCTCTTTTCTTTATCAACAAAGGCACAGGCGTTTAAAAGAGTTGCTAAAAATGATAAGATAATCCCTTTTACACTAAAAAATCTTGCGGGCCAAACAGTTTCGATTGATTCATATCAAGGGAAAAGCGCTCTAGCTATAGTTTTCTGGAAATATCCCAGTGAACGCTGCATAGATGAAATGAGTATTCTGCAGGAGCTTTACAATCAATATAAAGACAAGGGTTTTGAGGTTATAGCTGTTTATTCTCCTGCAACCTCAAATGGTGTAGGTGATGAAGAAATGTCAAAAATGTACGAAGTAATAGCTGATAAAAATTATTCATTTCAGGTTTTTATTGATACTGATTTAAATATTTACAATAAATATGGTGTTTTGACATTCCCCAGCCTTGCGTTAGTTTCGAAAGATGGAACTGTATTTGAGATTATGGCTGGCTTCCCTAAATTCAGCGGAAAAAAGAATTTAACTAATAGTGTTTTGAGTATGCTTGGTATTGAAGTTCCTAAAAAAGAAAGTCTTGTTAAAGGTTATCAACCGGATAAAAAAGCTGAACGCTATTATGGAATCGCGAAAAGGATGTATAATTCCGCTTTTTACGGGAAGGCCGAAAGTAATTTAAATCAGGCAATAGCAATTGACACTGCTTATGCTGACGCATACGCTCTTTTAGGAAATGTATTTTCCAAAAAAGGAAACGTTGAGCTTGCGGAGAAAAATTTTAAATTATCGCTTGAGTTAGATACAACGAATGCCGAAACGTATTTTGATTATGGCATTTTTTGCAGGGACAGGGATATGGGTGAATGCGCTCAGGCAGAATTCGAAAAAGTTTTAGCATTGAATCCGGATTCAGGTAATGGCCATTATGGACTGGGAACAATGTATAGGATCCAGAAAAAATACGATGAAGCAATTAGCGAATTTGAAGAAGCAATTCGCATTTTTGAAGAGAACAAAAACGGTGAACCGAATTTAAATCTGGCTCATACATATTATGAACTGGGTATAATTGCCGGTGAGCTGAAACAGGAAGATAAAAGCCTGACAAAACTCGCACAGGCAAATATATTATACAAAAATGTAATAAGTAACCTCATATCAGTTGAGTGATTCAGCGCTTTTTGAAGTAAAGGATCAATAATGTTAAACAAAAACAGGCTGGTTTTTTTGTTGGTTTCTTTCCTTGTTATTTTATCATGGCACAGTCTTTTTTCAGAAAACACATCAGATATAATAAATATAATCCCCAAAAATATTAATGATTTAAATTCCCCGGTTGGAGTGGCGGTTAGTGAGGATAAGGTATTCGTTACTAATACACTTATTGGCAAAATTCAGATTTTTAATAAAAATAACGGGAAATTATTAAGCGAATTCGGAGAAAGGGGAATGGGAAGAGGCAAATTATCTCTTCCATGGGATATCGCGATAGGTAAAAATAACAAAATTTATGTTAGCGATATAGGCCAGCATAGAATTCTTATTTTTGATATGCGAGGTAAATACGTTTCTCAATTTGGAGAAAAGGGCGATGGTAAGGGTGAGTTTATTATGCCATTTGCCCTTGAACTTGATAAAAAAGATAATGTTTACGTTGTAGATACCTGGAATAATCGAATACAGATCTTTAATCCTGAGGGTGAATACCTTTTTACTTTTGGTTCAAAAGGCAGCAGGAACGGAGAGTTTTATAATCCTAAAGATATAGCATTATATAATAAAAAGGTATATGTAGCTGATTCCGGAAATAATCGTATACAAATATTTGATGAAAGAGGCCGTTTTATTTCCAGATTCGGCCAGCCGGGTTCTCAGATAGGAGACTTTTCTGAACCGATAGGTATAATGGTTAGTCCCAGAGACCTGATTTATGTTTGTGATGAGAATAATAATAGAATTCAGGTTTTTGATCAATCGGGTCGTTTTCTTTTTAAATTCGGGAAAATAGGGAAAAAATCAGGCAATTTTTTATCCCCCAAAAAAATATTTGTAGATAAGGATGAGAATATATATGTTGTTGATAATAAAAACAATAGAATACAAATATTTTCAACCAAATTTCATCCTGATCAGATGAATAAGAAGTGTTTAGATTGTCACGCTGACCTAAAAGATCAATTCCAAAAATCAAATTTACATCCGAGTAAAGATAAGGATTTTTGTGCAACCTGTCATACTGTTAATACCAGCATCGGAGTCAATGGAATCAATGTAGCAAAAAGCTCACTGTGTTTTGGATGTCACCTGCAAAAGATGACCGATAAAAGTTATCTCCATGGGCCACTGGGAAATGAGGATTGTATTATTTGCCATTTTCCGCATAGTTCAGATAATAAAAATCTTTTGATAAAAAAAGATGTGGAATTGTGTGAAATTTGTCATAAAGAATTTATTGAATTACAAAAAAAGGAAGCCTATGTTCATAAACCGATAAGTAATGGAAATTGTGTAATATGCCATGAACCTCATAACTCAGAAAATAAATATTTATTGCAGGGAGTAGAAATAAAACTTTGTAAAACATGCCATGGCGCTAAGCTTGCGAAAAAATATACGCATGGGCCGCTGGCTGAAGGGCAATGCTCAGTTTGCCATCAACCGCATAGTTCAAGTAATAAGAATTTACTGATAAAAGATGGCGCGGAAGTTTGTTATTTATGCCATGAAAGGATTGAAAAATCCGCTTATATACATGCGCCGATAAAGAAAAATGAATGTACTGGGTGCCATACTTCTCATGAGTCGGATTATAAATATCAGCTTAAGGAAGAAAAAGAGAAGTTGTGTGTTCTATGCCATCAAAATACAAAAGATATCTTAAAAAAGAAATATGTGCATCAGCCTTTAGATAGGAATGGCTGTATTGATTGTCATCAATCACACAATTCTCAATATCCATTTTTATTAAAAGCAGCCTTCCCGGTAGATACTTATGTTGTCTATAATGAGAATGCTTATAATCTTTGTTTCGAATGCCACAATCGCAAGTTTGCGGAAAATGCCGTGATCAGCCGGCCGGATAAGAATAGTGAGACAAAATTCCGCGATGGAGATAAAAATCTGCATTTTATCCATGTAAACAATAAACGGGGAAGAAATTGCAGTACTTGCCATGATTCTCATTCATCGAATCAACAATCGTTGATCAGGGAAGATCAAACAAAGATCAAGATCAAGATAAATTTTATTAAGGATTCCCAAGGCGGTAAATGCAGCGGAGCATGCCATGCCGAAAGGAGTTATAAGTATTAATTCACAAAGTCCGGGAATAATATTTTTATTGATCTGGTAGGGCAGCCTTTTACACAAGCCTCGCATAAAACACATTTTTTTTCATCAAAATCTACAAACCAGTTGCTTTTATTAATATGCAGCGCGCCGCTGGGACATACCGCAGTGCA
The DNA here is from genome assembly GCA_028719205.1 of bacterium. Lineage (GTDB taxonomy): Bacteria > JACRDZ01 > JAQUKH01 > JAQUKH01 > JAQUKH01 > JAQUKH01. Next base: position 10,581 of record JAQUKH010000036.1, on the reverse strand, counting down.
TGCGCCGCAATTGTAACAGCGGTCTTTATCACGTTTTATTTCTTTTACAAGCGGTAATATTTTAACGCCATATTCTTTTAAATATTTCATTCCGTTTTCAAAATCAGTTCTTTTACCTTCAACTTCCAGGACTAAAAGGCCTTCTTCTTCAGGAGATATTTTTGCTCTAAGTATATTGACCAACAGATTGTAATCCTTAACCAAATGATAAGTATAAGGTTTATCAACTATATCTTTGGAAAAAATCAGGACAATACGATGTGAAACCATTTTTCTCCTTCCGTTATACTACTTATGTACATACAGCGGTGACATTTTTCGCAATCGGTCTACAATAGGAGGTAAATTATCTATCACGTAATTTATATCTTCATCCGTGGTATATTTACCTGAAGAAAATCTTATCGAGCCATGAGCCATTTCAGGCGAACGTCCAATGGCGAGCAATACATGAGAAGGCTCCAGGCTCGCAGAAGTACACGCGGATCCTGTTGAAATAGCAATGCCCACGTTATCTAAAGAAAGAAGCATGGATTCGCCTTCAATATATTTAATGCAAATATTTAATGTATTAGGGAGGCAATTTTTAACAGATCCATTGCGGACTATTTCAGGGATACTATCCGATAATCCCTTCCATAATTTCTCCCGCAGAGAGGTAAGCCTTTGGTTTTCTGATTGGATTTCATTAATATTAAGTTCAAGCGCTTTTGCAAGGCCGACAATTCCTGGGATATTTTCAGTGCCCGCTCTATGATTTTTTTCATGATGGCCGCCATGTTGTAGAGCCCCAATATTGGTTCCTTTGCGGATATACAACGCTCCGACACCTTTTGGCCCGTAAAATTTATGTCCTGATAAAGACAAAAGATCTATATTCATTTCATTTAAATTTACAGGAATTTTACCGATGCTTTGTACCGCGTCAGTATGGAAAAGAACTCCATTTTCTTTTGCTATTTTTCCAATTTCAGAAATAGGCTCAATAGTTCCTATTTCATTATTAGCGTGCATTATTGAGATGAGTATAGTGTTTTTTCTAATAGATTTTTTTAAATTGTCCGGATCAACTTCACCAAACTCATTTACCGGCAGATAAGTGGTTTCAAATCCGTCTTTTTCCAAAAATTTACAGCAATTTAAAACCGCGTGATGTTCTATTTGGGTAGTAATTATATGATTTCCCTTTTTTTGATTTTTATAGGCTACACCTTTAATTGCAAGGTTATCGGATTCAGTTCCTCCGCTGGTAAAAATTATTTCTTTAGGATCTAAAACCCCAAGCGAAACTGCGACTTTAGTTCTGGATTCTTCCAAAGCCCTTTTTGCGTCTCTCCCGAAAGAATGGATACTTGAAGCATTACCATATATCTTTGTAAAATATGGCATCATTTCTTTTACAGCTTCAGCCCTTGTTGGCGATGTTGCGTTATGATCTAAATAAACAAATTTCATATATAATTCCTAAATTTTCATGCAATTACACCATAAAATCTTAAAAATGTCAAGTAATTGCATTTCCTGCCGAAAAAGTCTATAATACAATGATAATTTCAATTATTTTCTTTATAATAGGATTAATGCTTATCCCGTTTGGAATCGGGCTTACTTTTGCTTTTGTAAAGATTGTATCCGGTGTAACGTTATTGACACAGGAACACTATTATTTTTTAGGTGGTTTTGGAGGATATTTTCTAATACATATTTTGCTATACAAGCCTCTGACGATGTATGTATTCGGGCATGAACTTACACACGCAATTTGGGCATTTATGTTTGGAGGAAGTGTAAAATCATTGAAGGCTACCTCAAAAGGGGGTAGTGTTGTTGTTACTAAATCAAATTTTTTGATTAATCTAGCCCCATATTTTTTCCCGTTTTATACTTTTCTAATTTTTTTGTTTTATTGGCTTTTTTCATTTATGTTCTATGTCGAAAAGTATTTTGCTGTTTTTTTATTCCTTATTGGTTTTACCTTAGCTTTTCATTTAGCCCTGAATTTTTTCGCGCTTCGTCAAAAGCAATCCGATGTCCATGAAATTGGATATGTGTTTTCTCTCAGTTTTATTTATGTTGTAAATATTCTAATAATAATGCTTATCATAAAAATGATATTTCCATTAGAGATTAAATATATAGATTTTATAAAAATATCTTATTATAAATCAAAAGAAATATATTTTCTTATTGTTTCCTTATTATTTCAAATGGGAAATAAATTAAATGAACTTATGAAGAAATAGAATGTCAAAAAATAAAAAACCCCCTTTTTCTATAACTTTTATTATCCTGCTGATTATCATATCAAGTGTTATTACAATTAATGTGTATCTTGATAAAGTTGTTTTAAAGCATATTCTTCCCTCCGTGGAAACATATCTGCATAAAAAAATAGAAATATCAGGAATTAGTTTGGGATTTTATGGTATAAAAATGTACGGCGTAAAGATAAAAGATGAAAATAATACTGAGATATTTACATGCAATAAAATTTATATTTATTTTTCATTAAAACCATTAATAAATAAAGAATTTATTATTGAACAAATTAGAATGATCAAGCCTCAAACTACTGTTTATCACCAGCCTGATGGTAAATGGATATCGCCGATTTACACTGAAAACGATAAAATTGATCAAAAAGGAAAAATAAAAATTGAATTGAAAAAGATTTTTATTGAAAATGGGGAGATAAGAATAATAGACGATAGGGCAGCACCCAAAGCGGCGGAAAGGGTTGTTACCGATTTAAATAATGTAAAAGGATATTTCGATCTGGGCGAAAAAATCAGTTATGAAATAAGCGCTTCAATAAAAAATACAAAAGGAGAGCTTAAAATTTTAGGCTCTGTGGAAAATGAAACAAATAGTTATAAAATTCATTTCAACGGGAAACAATTGGACGCGCTGAAATTTAATCCATATTATAAACAATATTTTAATTATCCGGTTTTAAACGGTATTGTTACGGAAATATCCCTGAATTTGACAGGGAATAATGATTCCTACCGCAACAAGGGAGATATAAAATTCCAGAATTTTGATTTTATATATTTTGAAGGCCAAAAACCGGTTCACGCCGTTAACGGAAGAGTGGCTTTTACATCAAGCCCCAATATTGTTGTGTTGGAAGATATTTCAGGGGTTATAAATGAATGCTCATCCATTAAGGCTTCCGGTAAGATCTGGCCCGCTGTTGAAAATAGGGATAGATATGAACTATTAATTGATCTGGACAATTTAAATTATCTTATGGGTAAAGAGAGGTATATTCTAAAGGGAGGATTAAAAAAAGACCTTAATATTACAGGAAATGGCAGGCTTGCTTTTAGGCTTTATGTGGATGGAGATAATTTCAAATATGTTGGTGAAGCTAATCTCGAAAAAGCTGAACTGGATTGGGGAAAGGTTTTATATAAACCAAAAAATAAAATGTGCGGCCTGATTTTCGATATAAATTATGAGAAAAATGTAAAAATATGGGGAGATTTTAAGGTTAAATCAAATTCATTAGTTGTTGACGGTAAAGGAGAAATCAATAATCTTTTGGATAATGAACCTAAAATGGATTTAAATATAACATTAAGGCAGGGACGGGTTGAAGACCTTATAGCATTTTTACCTCCCTGGCCTAAAGAAATAAGGCTTTTTGGGGTAACCAATAAATTAAATGTAAGAATATTTAATAATGAGCTTTCTAAAACAATATACTCTGTCAGTATTAATGGAACTCCATTAATGTGGCAGTACGCGAAATTATTTAATAAGCCTTATGGAATGGAAAGTAAAATAAATTTTGATCTGGTTCCTGAAAAGGATAAAATATTAATTTCGGAGCCCGTATTGACTTTCGGAGAATCAGAAGTGAGGACAAAAGTAATTGAAATATATCCGCAAAATTCAGATGGTTTAAGTATGGAACTTGATTTCAAAAAATTAGTGTTTGATGATGTGCGTAAAATTTCTAATTTGTTTAAAGAAGAAAGTTTCGAACCGGATGGTTATTGCAGTACAAAATTTAATTTGAATTCCACGAGTGACAAATTAAATTTGAAAGGAATTGCGGATGTTCAGGGTTCAAAATTAAAGTACGGGAATTTTATTACTAAAAATACAGGAATTCCCGGTAATTTGCTGTTTGATATAACGTGGAAAGGAAATACATTTATTATTGATAATTTACAATTGAATTCACTAAAAAGTAAATATACACTTAGCGGAGAGATAGTGGATTACGACAAAGAACAGCCTCAATATGATTTAATGGTTATTTCTGATTCTTTTTATTGGGGTGAATTAACTCCGAACTATATACAGGGCTTTGAGGATTACAAATTATCAGGTATGTCTGGCGTTAAAATCAATATTACGGGGCAAAAGAAATTTTTAAACCTCAAAGGAGTATTAAACCTTGATAAATCAGAAACACGCTGGAAAGAATTACTGCGAAAACCAAAAAATGTCGACCATGAAATTAATTTTGATTTTTCGTTTGGCCAGAATAATTTTATTATCAATAATATAGATGTATCGTTAAATAATTTTGAAATAAACGGAGCCGGTAAACTTGAAAACTTCAACTCAGAAAATAAAAAATTAATTTTAACATGGGGAGTAAATGATTTTAACGGAAGTTCGTTAACAGGATATTTACCATCATTTGGATGGCTTAAAGATATAAAAATCAAGGGCTTATTAAAAGGTGAAACAAATTTATATAAAGAAAAAAACCTGCAAAAAATAAAAGGAAAAATTAATTTATATAACATTGATATTTCTTATAAGGGCCATACTTATAGAACAAACGCTTCAACAGATAACTTTGTATGGTTAACGACTGAGGGTGAAGATATTATTTATATTGATTCAGGCCAATATACAATTGATCAGTCTGTGTTTAAAGTAAAAGGAAATATCAAAAAACAAAATGATAACTTACATATAAATTTGGATGCAAATTGTGATAAACTGCTCATTAAAGGGATCATTTCGTATTTTTCCCCTAAAATGGCCGGAGAATTAGAGGATTTAAATGTAGCCGGTGCCGGTAAAATTAACTTAAAAATTGAAAATTATGGTAAAATATTTAATTTTCAGGGAGATATCGATCTAAAGGATAATTATTTTTCATATAAGAATATTATTGCTAAGCCTGAAGGTTTGGATAGTAAAGTAGTTTTTAATATTGTTAAAAAGGAAGATAGTGTTGATTTTGACACATTAAGTTTTGTCTGGAACAATTCCCGGTTGGATTTATCCGGTAAAATTGACAAAATTACCACTGAACCGATCCTGGACCTGAGTTTGGCAGGTGAAATATATTATCCTGAAGTAAAAATGATATTAGCAGATACCCCTGAAGGACAAAATATCATTAAAAAATTTTATTCTCTCAGGGATAAAAATGAAAAAGTCAGTCTGAATCTAAAAATAACGGGAAAGATAGAAAATCCCGAGATAAAGGGCGATTGGGGATTGATTACAGCGGTAGTTATTAAGATAGGACTGCAAAATAGCATGGAATTTCTGGAAAATGCCGCCGGAAAGACTTTAGAAACTACTCTAAATTTTGGCAAAAAAACAATTGAAACAACGGTTTTAATGGGCGGCAAAGTTTTGCGTGAAACTGTCCGGGCAGGCATCAGTGTTATTGAAGGGGTTTTTAAGATCATATGGCCATTTGGGAAAAAATGATAAGGAATGAACAAATATTATGGGAATAAAAATAGTTTTAACAGGCGATAATCATTTAAATGCTTACTCTTCGAGAATGAGGCCGTTTCAAGTCGAGCAAAGGCGTAAGAAATTAAAAGATAATTTCAGGAAAACAATAGACTACGCTTTGGAAAATAAGGTGGACCTTTATATTAATGTGGGGAACCTGTTTGACATGCCTAATCCCCGGAACGATGCTTTGTTAACTGTCGCTGAAGGATTGAATGATCTGAAAAAAGCCGGAATTAAAGCGTTTTTTATCGGCGGAACAAATGATACTCCCAAAGGAAGCGGGATCATACCGCAGTTGATCTTTGCGCGTCAGGAAAATGTCAGCATATTTTACAAACAGGATATTGTAGAAAATATAAAACTTAATATTAAAGGTATTGAAATAAATATCGCAGGTCTGACAACTAATTCGATTTTGTGCCGTGATATTAATCCTTTGAAAACAGCTTTATCCAATTATTCAGGAAATGGCGTAAAAATAAATATTTTATTAATGCATTACGGATTGGAAGGTTATATCTCTCCAAAGGCAAATGAACCTGTAATACCTTTGGATTTTTTCAATGATTATCCTTTTAATTATATATTTTCCGGACATATTCAATCCGCGAATAATTTTTATCATAATGAAAAAATATTTGTTTTACCGGGTGCGACCGAAAAACTGGATTTTTCAGAAAAAAAAGAAACGGGATTTTATTACCTGGATATCGATAATAATAAAAAACCCCATATTGAATTTGTTCCAGTTACCTGCCAGAAAAGAGAAGAGGTCTGTGTTGATTTTAACAGTTTTTATAATAAGGATGACCCTAATACATTTATAATTAACCAGTTGATCAAGGCTTCAGATTCTAAACAAATGTTAAAATTAGTAATATCAGGGAATATAAACAGGGATGTGTACCAGAAAATTAAATTTCATAATATATGGCATATTGGCGAAAAATTAAATTTTTACTTTGAATTATCAAGAGAAGGTTTTTATATTCATGATATGGAAAGAGACAGCATTAAGCTGAACAGGGGAAGATTAAGCCAGAAAAAAGAGGTTTATAGAGTAGCGGCTGAAATGAAAAAAAACGCGAAAACGGATTATGAAAAAGAAATAATCGAAGATTCAATAAAATTAATAACAAAAAGGTTTGAGGAGATGAGAGATTGGTAAAGATATTAAGCTTAAAAGCTAAAGGATTTAAACAATTAGATATTGACAGGCTTACGTTTCCCGAAAAGGGGTCAATTTTGATAATTGGAAAAAATGAATCCGGAAAAAGTACTCTGTTTGAGGCAATATTTTTCGCGCTTTTTGGAAGAGGGCTTGTAGTCGGGCAAGGAGGAAATATTTCTCTTATTTCATATTCAAGCGATGAATTAGAAGTCGAGCTAGGAGTAGCTTTGAAGGATTCATATATGACTATCAATAGGAAATGCAGTCGTGATGGAGAAAACCATCATTATCTGAATATTACTTGTGCCGATGGCAAAAAAGAAGTACTGGAAAATGCTATTGCGGTAAACAGCAGGATAATACAGGAAATTGGACTGGATAGTGAATCACTGCTGAATAGCTGTTTTGTTGAACAGCAAAATCTGGATAAAATTGAAAATATAAGCCATCAGCAAAGAGAAAAAGCGATCGCTAAGCTTTTAAATATGGATGCTTTTATTTGTCTTGAAGAAAAATTAAAAGAAGAATGTAATAGCCTGGAAAATGACCTTAAATTAATTGAAAAGAAAAAAGAACTAATGTCTATTCTTAAAAAATTGCCTGTTATCACAAAGGAAAAAGAAGATCTTGATAATTATCTGGATTTTTTAAGCCTGCAGGATGAAAAAGAAATACTTGTAGATAGGATAAAACAGGAAGAATCCGAAATTAAATATCTTGAAAATGACCTGCGTGACCTGGAAAAAAATTTAAATATAATTGATAAGATAAATCTGGAGAAAAAACAGCAAGATCTGAATTCTATGGGGGAAATGAAGAATATTATAACCCAGATAGGTAAAAAAGAAGGATCCATAAAAAAATTATCTTATTTAACTGAATTTATTGAAGAAAATACAAATGGAATTGTACACAAAGAAAAGATGATACAAGAACTCTCTATGGTTAAAGATGAATTACAGGATAAAGAAGAAGCATATAGAGAAATCAGGGAGATAAAGGATGCTTTAGAGAAAGTATTGCCTTTAATTGAAAGATTGCTTCAGGAAAAGCTTGACCTGGCTGAAAGGAAAAAAGATATAAAAGATTGGTCAAGTAAAGGTAAAAATATTGATTTATTACAGAATAGATTAAAAGACCTTAAAAACCTGAAGGAAAGTTTCAAAGAAAAATATTTTATTGAGGGTAAAATACTGCGGAAAAACAAGGAAAAGGAAATAATAGAATTTAAGAAAAATGAAGAAATATTGCTTGCTGAATTAAAGAGTATAAGAGCAAAAACAGATAGTTTTAAGGAAAAAGATTTGCTGTCTTTATGGGAGAAAATATCCTCATCTTTTGATAAAAAAGCTTCAATTACAAAAGAGATCCATTCAAAAGAACAGGAAATAGCAGATATCAATTATGCTGTTGAAAAATTAGAGACAGATTCCAAGGAATTAAATAAAAGAATTTATTCGTATATTTTAATAGTGGTTATGAGTTTTATAATAGTGGTTATTAACATAGGCGTTATCCCGTGGTATTTAAGAATATTCAGCGGTGTGCTGGGATTACTATTATTGTACAGGGCCTATTTAGATAAAAAAATAATCATGGCCTATTCCTCAGAAATTTCAGAAAAACTAAAGAGTATCAGGAATATTAAGGAAAATCTATCTAAACTTGATGGCCGGAAACAGGATGTCAGCGAGCAAATAAGTGATTCAGAAGCAAAAAATGAGCTGGAAGATTTGATGAAAAAAAAGGGCGTTTCTGTTCCATCCAGTTTAGAAGCCGGCAGGAACAGGATAAAGGAAATTGAAAATGCTTTTGGCGGTTTAAAGAAAGATGATATTGAAGAAAAAGTTAATCAGATCAAAGAGAATCTTCTCGAAATTGAATCACATATAAAGCATATAGAAGAAGATTTTGTCCTGGATGAATTTTCAGGAGAAACAACCCCTGAAAAGATCGATAATGATCTGAATATTTTTATGGAAAAAGAGCGTGCTATAAATGCGCAAATAGGTGAGTTAACGAAAAAGTCTTCATTTAATAATGATGATAATGTGAAAATTGAATCGGAGATTGTCCGGGTTGAAAAAGAAATAGAGAGGCAAATCGAAGACAGCGGAAGAATAACCGCCATAGAATCGCAATTGGCGGAGAAAAATAAATTGTATTTATCACATAAAACAGAACTGGAAAAAATGGTAATCGCGCATCCGGTACTGAAAACATTTTTGCCTGAAAAAGATCTGGATTTGCTTGATATATCGGAAAATAATGAAATTCTGGCAAATGTTAAAAGCAAAGTAATATCTTTGCAAAGTACATATATGCCGGGTTCTTTAATGGATACTTCTAAAAATTTAGCGCTTTTGGAATCCAAGATCAAGGATCATAAATTTCTTATTGAAGGATATATGAAAGAAGCTCAGGAAATTGTCGGAGAAAATGTTCAGCTGGATGTTGATACTTTAAAAAAAGATATTGAATTTATGAAAGAAGAAAAAAATGAATATATAAAGAAACTAAATACACTTAGTGAGAAATATAAACTTGGCAATGATCCTGAAAAAATCATTGAACAAATGGGTTACATAATGAAAGAGATTGAAAAGGACCGTTCTGAACTTGAATCAAAAAAAGAATTAAATGATTTAAAACTGCAAAAAGAGTCAAGGTTAAAGCTGGAAATAATCAATAAAGATAATAGTGAAAAAAGATTGATATTTATCAGTGAAAAATTGCATGGACAAAATATTGATAGAACTAAAAAAGCCGAATTTTTAGCGAAGAAAGAGGATCTAATAGGAACAATCAGATTTTGCACCCTGAAAAGAGATGAAATAAGGAGTGCAGGCGTAAGTTTAACAAAAAAAGAACTGGATAAAGGTGAAGACGGATTAAATAAAATGAGAAAGACTTCAGAGGTAATGTCAAAAGCAAGAGAAATACTGGTTACCACAAGAAAAAGGATTTTTGAGGATGTACTTCCAAGATGTGAACTGAATATGGCCCGGTTAATTCCATATATGACCGCGGACAGGTATATGGATGTAAGAATCGATCCTTCTGATTACCGCCTGGAAATGTTTGATGACCAGGCAAATACTTACATTCCTAAAAAAATGTTCAGCGGTGGTACAAAAGACCAGATTTCTTTGGCTTTAAGGCTTTCATTCGCGCTCGCGACACTGCCCGAAGAACTAGGCGCGGCTCCGTCTTTTATATTCCTTGACGAACCGATAAGCGCCTTTGATGAAGAAAGAAGGGATGCGTTGGTTAAACTGCTTATAACAGGTGAATTATCCGATGCCTTTGACCAGATATTTATTATCAGCCATTTTAAAGAACTGGAAGAAGAATTTTCAAATAAAATCGAAATGGTTGACGGTAAGGTTAAACAATAGGAATTAAAAATAGTACTTGACAAATAATACGAATAGGTAGAAAATAAATTTAGTTGATAATATTATGAGATAACAAAAGGGCAAGTTAATTCTTAAATGAGAAACATGCTTACTGAGGCCAGTCGTTTGGTAAACGGCTGGCCTTTTTAGTTTAATAACATGATTTTTTAAACAAAACCAAAAAGGGGGGCTAAATGGTTTTAAAACGCAGTACAAAAAGTATCTTTTGTGCCTTAGTTCTGATAATTACATTTTTATCCGCCGTTGCATTTGCCGCTCCGTCAA
>JAQUKH010000035.1 GCA_028719205.1 bacterium | reverse complement strand
TCCAGGTCTCAACCCGTTTATCGCTTTCCGTTAAATAGGTCCTGATTAAATTTCTTAAGCTCTGGATAAGAGCGCTATAGGGAATATTTTTCTGGTATAGATCAAATTTTCCTGAAACAAAATAACACCGCCGCTTTATAATAGGCCTTTGAAGTTCCTGTATTAAACGGGTCTTACCGATACCGGGCAAACCGGAAATAAACATTGAACGGAAAGAACCCTTTGAAACTTCCTCATATTCATCCAGGATCATTTTTGCTTCATTGTCGCGCCCTACTATTTTTGAAACAAATGTAACACGCCGCGTATAATCATAGTTCCCCAGGGCAAACTCAGAAATAGTTCCTTTGGTTAAATATTCATTCTGGCACTGGAGGAGGTCGGCAAGCAATCCTGTACCGCTCTGATAACGTTTTTCAGGCTGCTTAAATATTAATTTTGTCACTATCTTGCTTAGAATTTTAGGAATTTTAGGATCCAAATCACTGAGATTTGGCGATTCTTCCGCTAAATGCGAATGAATTAATTCCAGAGGGTCCAGCGAGAAAAAAGGAAGCCTTCGGGTCAAAAGTTCATAAAAAATAATTCCTAAAGAATAAAGATCTGAAGAAAAACCCACCCTGTGATTTATCCGTCCGGTTTGCTCCGGCGACGTATACGCGAGCGTGCCTTTTACAAAAAAATGGTCATAAATAAAATGGCTGACTTCCCTGACATCCAGAGATGAAATAAAACCGCTGATTTTTATATCAAGGCTCTTTGGATGTATTAAAATATTGTGGGGTTTAAAACCTCCGTGAATGATACCGGCTTCCTGGATTTTACTGATTGCCTGCGCCAAAAGACAGCTTATTGTAAAAAAATCTTTTAAACTTATTTTATCCTGCGCTTCCGCCCAGGCATCAAGAGGAATCCCGTCAAAGTATTCCCTTACAATATATTGAACACCATCAGATACGCCAAAAAACAACGGCCTTAAAAGCATCGGATCAGTTAAAACTTTCAGCCTTTCGATCTTCTGCTGGAAATGCAATTTTTGATGTTCCTGAAGATAGCCTACTTTTAGAACTTTAATAACCAATAATTTTTGAGGGTCTTTTTTATTAAAAGCTTTGTAAACAATCGATTGAGAACTCTCCCCGAGTTTTTCAATAATTTCATAATTGGGAATTAAAATATTTTTGTAAGACAATCCGTACTCCTTAAATAGATTCCAATATTTTTAAAAATATTTTAACTATCTTCGGATCAAATAGTTTGCCGGAATTTTCTTTGATGATCTTTAAAGCTTCATCCTTACTATGGGCTTTTCGATACGGCCTGTCCGAGATCAATGCCAGATATACATCCGCTATTCCCACAATTTTTGCGCCTAAGGGTATTTCTTTATGGATATCACGCTTGGAAATTTTTGTATCATCAAATCTTTTATGGTGATGATAAATTATTGGAACTATATCCTTCAAAAAAATAGCGCCTTTAATAATATCCGCCCCGATTTCCGGGTGTTTTTTCGCCTTATTATATTCACTTACGGTAAGCTTTCCGCCTTTTTGCAAAATTTTATTTGGAACCGCTATCTTACCTAAGTCATGAAACATAGCGGCATACTTCAAAGTCTCCATTTCCCTGGCAGAAAGAGCCATTTCTTTTCCGATTTTTGTGACTATTAAAACCATTTTTTCAATATGGTCATTAGAATAACTATCATTAGATTCCGCTTTTCTGGCAAAACCATAAAGCAATTCTAACAGAGCATGGCTTACCCTATCCTCCATTCTGGAAAGTTTTTGTTTTAATTTATTTATATCAACAGGAACGTTCTCTTCTCCAATAGATTTCAAATCCTTTGTATCTATCATTTCAAAGGTACATAACCTGTCTCCTCCTGTTTCTTTAATATAGCGCACGACACGGTCCACCAGACTCAAAAAATCAGAATCTTCCTCAACCCCGTCATCGGGAAAACTTATTATTCCCATACTTAATTTGATCTTTATATTTTTATCTTTATCTTTAAAGTTGAGCTCTCTTATTGATGACAGCAACTGCCTGCCGAATTTAATAGCGCCTTCTTTGTCTGTATCTGGCATAAGCACAACAAATTCCTCACCGCCATACCTCACAACAACATCATTGCTTCTCGCGGATTTTTTTAAGAAATGCGCTAACTCCCTCAAGACAAGATCTCCAAATTCGTGTCCGTAAGTATCATTAACGGATTTAAAATAATCCAGATCCATCATAATAATTGAAAAAGGCAGAGCATACCTTCTTGCTCTTTTAAGTTCAGAAGATAACCTTTCTGTCATATATCCATAATTATATAAACCTGTCAGAGAATCTTTCAAGCTAAGCTCTTTCAGCCTGATCAGCAATTCTTTATTCTTATAAGAAAGTTCCTGCATTTTAAGAGCTTTACTGATTATTACCTTAAGTTCATCAATATTAACCGGCTTTTTCATATAAGAAAAGGCACCTTCGTTCATAGCGGAGATTGAAGTCTCTAATGACGCGAACCCTGTGAAAACAATTATGGCTATGTCTTCATTTATTTTTTTTATGTATTTTATCAGATCCAATCCTGAACCATCAGGGAGCTTTAGGTCAAGTAAAATAATGTTATAAAATTTTTTCGATAACTCATTTTTGGCAAGGGCAATACTTCCTACATTTACCAGCTTACAATTATTTTCACTGAAAATATCTATCAGAAGCTGACAAAACACCGCGTCATCATCCACTATAAGAATATTAATTTCCTTTTGCATTTTTACCCCTTGAAACCATCCTTACAGCCTAAATATTACCACAAAACCCCATAAATCAAATTAAAAATAAAACTAACAGGGCCTTCGGCTCACTTATCTGAAGCGGCAAGAATAAACTCGTTATGAAGGATAGTTTGCTCATTTAAGGAATTTATTATCTTTATGTTGTATTTGCCGGGAATTAACCCCTCCGGGACTATAGCCTTTATTATTTTATTGCTAATTACTTTTGTCTGGCGAAGAAAATCACTTGTGCTTAATTTATGCAGCACGAGCAGCGAATCTCCATCAGCGACATATATATATTTAGGCGATGTAAATACTTCTGTCGCGTAATAAGCATTCACATAACCTGCTAATACCGGATAAGCGGGATCATTTATATCTATTATCTGAAGCCCGCCTCTTTCGTCCGCGACATAGGCAAAATCATCTGACACACAAACCCCATTCGCGTAACCCGGGGTTCCAATACTGCTTAATACCCTATTTCCCTCAGTCCTGCTATGTTGTATATCCAGCACCTTAAATCCGGCATTCCCATCCGCGACATAGGCATAATTACCGGCTATATCTACTCCCGCTACATTTCCATCAGTGCTGATACGGCCGGCAATTTTAGGCTCAGTCCGGTTATTTATATTTATTATCCCTAATCCTGATAATCCGTCCGCGGCATATATATAATTTCCAGCGGCAACAATCTCAAAGGGACAGTAATTATTATTAATATTGCCGACGATTTTAGGATTATTAGGATCATTTATATTTAAAATCCTAAAAAAACCCTCGTCACTTGAAACATACGCGTAATTACCCGCTGTAAAAACACAAACTGTATTTCCATCAATTTCTAAATTTCCTTTTATTTTGGTATTGAACGGATTTATCACATCCATTATCTGCAATCCGTCTTTCCCGTTCGCGATATAGGCATAATTACGCGATACACTGATCTCATATGCCCTATTCTGTTTTTTATCACTGGTTATTAATTTAGAATTAGCCGGAGCACCTATTTTAACGATATTAAATCCTGTATTATTATTTACAACATAAGCATAATCATCTGTCGCATAGAGCCCATTTATATTTCCATAAGATTGGAAAGTATCTTTTTTATTTTCATTTGAAAAATCAAAGTTAGCCAGAGCGCTTATATCTATTACCGTCAATCCCGCGTCCCAATTCGCAACGTAGGCATAATTTCCTATTACATGAACCCCAACCGCGCTACTTGGCATATTAATATTACTTATTAATTTTGGATTATTCGGATTGCTTATATCTATTACCGATAATCCTTTTAAACTGTTTGCTATATAAGCATATTTACCCGAAACAAAAACTCCCCACGCGTAATCAATTGTTATACTGCCCATTACAATAGGTTTAGAGGAATCGCTTATATCTATTATGACTAATCCATTATTTCCGGCACTAACATAGGCATAATTACCTGATACATATATCCCCCGGGTTTCACCTGAAATATTAACATTGCTTTTAATCACAGGTTTGAGGGGATTACTTATTTCTATTACCGTTAAACCTTTTTCTCCATCCGCGATATACGCGAATTTATCCGATACCCAAACCCCTTTTAAGGAACCGGGAGTAGCTAAACTGGCTTTTATAACAGGATTATCAGGACTGGTTATATCTATTATTTTTAATTCTCCCCCCTCATTGGCAACATACGCGTAATTATCTTTTACAAAAACAGCAACCGCGTTACCCCCGGTATTTAAACTTCCGGCTATAACCGGATTATTCGGATCGCTTACATTTATTATTTTCAATCCCGCCATTCCATCCGCTATCAAAGCATAATTGCCTGATATCTCTACTCCCCACGCGCAATCAATCTGGACACTGCTTTTTATAACGGGATAGGCAGGGTCACTTATATCTATTAACTTAAATCCTGTTTGCCAATCCACCACATAAGCATACTTATCTGATATATGTACTCCAACCGCGTTACCACCTGTATTTATAGCCCCCGTTACGTTAAATTTCAAGGCCCCTTTATCCGTTTTTAATTTTTGCGGAGCAATGTGTGAATCTTCAGACTCAGTATCGATAATATCTATAAGGCTGGGATCCACCGGACTGCCGATATTTACAATCTTTAAACCCGATCCTTCGATTATATACGCATGATTACCCGAAACAAAAATTTCTCTCGCGCCTGCAATGTTCAGCATACTCACTATGTTAGGTTTAACGCGGTCACTTATATCTATAATTTGCAGCCCGTTATCTTTTTCCGCGACATAAGCGTAATTACCGGATACATATATTCCAAGCGCGCTGCCTTGAATATTGATATGGCCTTCAATAACAGGATTGGCAGGATTATTTAAATTTATTATCTCTAATCCTGCTATTCCATCCGCGACATAGGCGTAACGGCCTGATACATAAACTCCCGAAGCGCATCCCGAAGTGGCTACTTGTCCTTTAATAGAAGGATTTGCTGGATTACTTATATCTATTACATATAATCCCGTTTCTTTGTCTGACACATAAGCATAATCACCTGATACATATAATCCTGTCGCGCTATTACTGATTCCCACGCTGCCTATAATGCTGGGGGTAAAAGGGTAACTTGCGTCTATAATTTGCATCCCGGCGCTTTCATCTAAAACACAAATATTATTACCTGATACAAATACTTTTATCGCGCGGCCTAAAGTATCCAAATGCCCTACTATACTGGGATAACGAACGTCGCTGATATCTATAATTTGTAATCCCGCGTTCCAATCCGCGACATACGCGTAATTACCTGAAATAAAAACGCTAAACGCGTAACCGGGAGTATCTACACTGCTTACCATTTTCGGGTTAAAAGGGTCGCTGATATCTATAATATGCAGCCCTTCCCAGGCATCCGCGACATACGCGTAAAAGCCGGATATATAGACACTGGAGCCTCTTCCTTTGGTTTCCAAACCACCTGCCAGGTAAGGGCCTCCGGCTTCAATATATACCCTGCATGAAGTATCAAAATTTTCGCCGGTAAGAATTATTTCAGTTTTAACGGCCTTGTTGCCCATACGGGGAGAAACCGATTGAATATTTGGAGGCTGCGCGTATAAACCTTTGAAACACAGGGAAATAAATAATAATATTACTGAGGTTATTTTTATTTTCACCAGACTCTTCCTTTCAATTATCCTTTTTCTATAATTACAACCGTGCTTCTGGGATTAACCAGATAATAACCGGACGGATCAATTAATATTTCTTTCCCGGCATCAAGAAAATCTTCATTGCCCGAAAGGCTTGTATCAATAACTCTATACCATTTTTTACCGCCGGAAGGACAAGGAAGTTTAATATATTGCAAATTATTATCCGCGTTGCATATTACAAAAATACCGTCAAGAACATAACATAAAGTCCGGGCCTCCTGGTTATCCCATAAAGGCTCATATCCGTCATTTCCAAACCACTTCATGATCAGGTCAGCATTATCGTGCAGTTTTTCCATAAATTTTTTA
Organism: bacterium; assembly: GCA_028719205.1. Taxonomy (GTDB): domain Bacteria; phylum JACRDZ01; class JAQUKH01; order JAQUKH01; family JAQUKH01; genus JAQUKH01. Next base: position 19,687 of record JAQUKH010000035.1, on the reverse strand, counting down.
TTTTGCAAATTAATATGTTTCTTTCTGAAAATAATAGCTTTTTTACAAAATTCAAAAATATCTTTGTTCTTTGAAATAAATTCCCAGTTAAACCAGCTTATTTCATTATCCTGACAATACGCGTTATTATTCCCTTTTTGTGAACGCAGGAATTCATCACCTCCGAGTATCATAGGCGTTCCCAGGGAAAACAAAAGATAACAAAAATAATTTTTTATTAACCGTTTTCTGAAACTTACAATATTTGCATCCTCAGTTTCTCCCTCCACACCGCAATTCCAGGAATAATTTTCATTTATACCGTCTTTGCTGTCCTCAAAATTTAATTCATTGTGTTTATTGTTATAAGAAACAAGGTCGATCAGTGTCAGGCCGTCATGGCTGGTTATAAAATTAATGCTGTGATAAGGCGACCTCCCGTCATCACGGTAGAGATCAGAAGATCCTGATAATCTTAAACTTAAATCTTTTATCATGCCATTATCTCCCCTTCCGAATATTCTCACGGTATCCCTGAATTTCCCGTTCCATTCAGCCCAGTCCGGGGGGAAATTCCCTACCTGGTATGTTTCTATATCCCATGGCTCAGCGATCAGTTTTACCTTGTTTAAAACCGGATCCTGAGAGATCGCGTCAAAGAAAGACGCGGTTTTCTGGAAGAGGCCGTCTTTACGCCCCAAAATTGTAGCAAGGTCAAACCTGAAACCATCCACATGCATTACTGTCACCCAATAACGCAGTGAATCCATTATAAATTCTAAAACGGCCTGATTAGCCAGATTAAGGCTGTTTCCGCACCCGGAATAATTCGCGTAGGAACGATATGGTTCCTCTTTTTCTCCCTTAAGGCAATAATATGTAATATTATCTATTCCCCTGAAACAAACTGTGGGGCCCAACTCATCACTCTCACCTGTATGGTTATAAACAACATCCATTATCACTTCAAGTCCCGCCTTGTGAAGCTCTCTAACGAGAATTTTAAACTCATCTGCCTGGCATCCCGGAAAACTTTTTGAACTATACGATGATTCAGGGCTGAAAAAACCTATTGTGTTATATCCCCAATAATTAGTGAGCCCTTTTTTTACCAGAAAATCCTCCGCATAAAACTCCTGAAGAGGAAGAAATTCAACCACATTTACCCCAAGACTTTTAAGATAAGGGATTTTTTCAATAAAGCCCAGATATGTGCCGGGATGTTTCACCCCTGAGGACGGATGCGCTGTAAATCCTTTTAAGTGCACTTCATAGATTATTAATTTATCGAACGGGATATCGGGATGGGAATCGTTCTGCCAGTCAAAATTTTCATCTATAACAATTGATTTCGGAACAATATGAATATTGTCGCGATTATCTTTTTTTTGATCTTTCTTCAAAGGATCCGCGTCATATCCAAAAAGAAGATTGTCTGTATTTATAAATTTACCGGTCAGGGCTTTCGCGTAAGGATCGATCAAAAGCTTATGTTCATTGAACCGCATGCCTTTTCCGGGATTATACTCACCCCTGGCCTTAAAGCCGTATAATTGCCCCTTTTTCAATCCATGCACAAAAACATGCCAGACATTTTTTTCTCTATGCCCGATCTTTATTACATCTGTCGGCCCGCCGGCGGCATTATCAAATAAAAGAAGAAATACATCCTCCGCGTGCTGGGAATAAATCGCGAAATTAACACCGTCTTTTTGCAGTGTCGCTCCTAAGGGATAATATTTTCCCTGTGATATCTTTTTATCTGTTTTATGTTTTAACCTGTCAGGCATTCAAATTTCCCCTAGTTCACATTATATTAACATTATAATACTAAACATCATTTTGTCTATATCTAAATGAGTTGCCGGAAATTTCGGCCACTCATCCTGAGAAGTGGAACGACAAAGGATCTTTAATAAATTAGATCCTTCATTCGCTAACGCTCTTTCAGGATGAGCTATCGGCTAAAGGGAAAACCTATCCGATAGCTCAAATATATGGTAGAATTAACAGCTATGGATTTATTAAATTTATCCGATATTCTAAATCAGTACCCTAATTACAGGACAAAACAGATAAAGAAGGCACTATTTATCGATCTGATTGAAAACTGGATGAACGCCAGCACCTTGCCGCTCGACCTTCGCAAAAAATTAAATGAAGCATGCCCGCTTTCAATTAATGGTGAACCCTTTGAATCTTCCGACAAAAATACTATTAAGGCTATTATAACCTTAAAAGACATGATCCGGATCGAATCAGTTCTAATGAAAAGCCGCGACGGACGGAACACGGTTTGCGTATCCTCCCAGGCCGGATGTATGTTTAATTGTTCTTTCTGCGCTACAGGTAAGCTGGGATTCAAAAGAAACCTTGAGGTTTTTGAGATAATTGAACAGGTTATATTTTTCGCGAGGTTATTAAAAAAAGAAAATGAGAAGATCACCAATATTGTTTTTATGGGTATGGGAGAACCTTTTTTAAACTACGACAATCTGTTAAACGCTATAAGGCTTTTAAATGACAAGGACGGATTTAATCTTGGAGCAAGGCATTTTTCAGTCTCAACCGTAGGAATCCCTGAAGGAATTAAAAAATTTGCCAATGAAAATCTGCAGGTAAATCTTGCTATATCGCTTCACGCCCCGACAGATGAACTTCGTTCAAAGATAATTCCGATAAATAAAAAATATCCGATCAGTGAAATAATTTCCTGTGTGGATGATTATATCTTAAAGACCAACCGCAGGGTTATGTTTGAATACGTTATGATAAAAGACCTTAATGATTCAAATGAATGCGCCGTAAAATTGGCTGATCTAATGAAAAAAAATCTTTATTTTGTGAACCTGATATCTTATAATCCGACAGAAAGAACACTCCAGTCGTCCAGCGGCGAAAAAATAAAGAGATTTAAAGAGATACTTGAGGAGGAAGGCATTACCGTAACCCAGCGGTATCGTTTTGGAGAACGCCTGAATGCCGCCTGCGGACAATTGGTATATGGAGAAGAAAAAATTTCAAATGAAGCTTAGTAAAAATTCGTCTATTACAATTATCAGTGTTTTTATATTTACCACCATCTTATCGACAATAATTTTCTGGTATTTCTTTTCCCTGCCCGATGTGAGGGAACTTGAGAACTACCAGCCTTTTCAGGCAACGAGGCTTTTTGACATTAACAATAAATTAATCTCTGAATTTTTTAATGAAAAACGGACCGTGGTCCCGCTTAAAAACGTGCCTGATTATTTTATTAACGCGATTATCGCGACCGAAGACCACCAATTTTATCAGCACTGGGGCATAGATATTACATCCATCATAAGGGCCTTTTTAAAAAATGTTCTCGCGGGAGAAGTCGTTCAGGGAGGAAGCACACTAACCCAGCAGCTGGCAAAAAACCTTTTTTTAAGTTCAGAAAGAACTATTATCAGGAAACTGAAAGAGCTTATTTTAACCCTACAGATTGAAATGCATTATTCAAAAAAAGAGATCCTTGAATTTTATTGTAATCAAATATTCTTCGGCCAGGGGGCATACGGAGTAGAATCCGCCGCGCAAACCTTTTTTGAAAAACCGGTTTCAAAACTGAACCTGGCGGAAGCGGCATATTTAGCAGGATCTATCCAGGCTCCGACCCTTTATTCCCCGTATAAAAATCCGAAACTCGCGAAAGACCGGCAGTTGTTTGTTTTAAAAAGGATGCTGAAATCAAATTTTATTACCGAAAAAGAATATGACGCGGCGAAAGATAAAAAAGTAAATTTTGCTCCTTATAAATACCGGCAGAATAAAGCGCCGTATTTCACCGAATACATACGCAAGATCCTTGAAAAAAAATTCGATGAGAAAACCTTATATGAAGGCGGCCTTTCGGTTTATACCTCGCTGGATCTCAGGATCCAGAGGATCGCTGAAATAAATTTTAAAAAAGTTCTAAAAGAAAAAAATGATGTTCTTGGAAAATATGAACCGAAGTTTCTGGCAAAAGGGCAGACTCTCGAAGAGAAAATACAAAAAGAAACCGGCATTACAGGGAAAAAAGAGCTTTTGGAATTCCTCAATGTAAATAAAATAACATGGGGTGTTATAGACACTGCCGATAAAGAAAAAGCGACTGTCTCGCTTGGATGGGATATAAAAGGCAGCCTTCCCCTGGACGGAATGAAATGGATCAAAAGGCAGGAATACAGGGAATTCGAAGAAAAAAAGAAAACCGGTTTTTACCGTTTTGGAATAACCAAAGTCAATGACGCGCTTGGTAAAGACCATCTTGTCAGGGTAAAAATAACATCCATTGACAATAAAAAGAAAAATATCCAGCTCTCATTAATTCAGGAACAAACACTTCAGGGTGCGGTAATAGCAATAGAGCCGCAAACAGGCCTTATCAAGGCTATGATCGGCGGATATGATTACGCGGAGTCTCCCTTAAACCGCGCGGTACAGACAAAGAGACAGCCGGGTTCAGCGTTCAAACCGTTTATCTATACCGCGGCTATTGATATGGGCATTACAGGGGCGAGGTCGGTTGTGGATTCTCCTGTTACTTTTACAGATAGTTCTCAGGATAAAGAATGGTCTCCAAGTAATTATTATGGAATTTATTATGGCCCGGTCACGCTACGAAAAGCACTTTCACTTTCATTAAACATTGCTTCTATTAAACTTTTACAGGAGATCGGAACCGGCAAGGCGGTTGAATATGCCGGCCGTTTAGGTATAAAAAGCCCCCTTACACCTAATCTTACTCTGGCTCTGGGAACCTCGGAGGTTTCGCTTCTTGAAATTACATCAGCATATTCCACATATGCCAACGAAGGCGTCAATGTTGAACCAATGGCAATAAAAATGATAAAAGATGTCAACGGAAATATACTTGAAAAATATAATAATATTGAACATATTGCTTTAAAAGAGGATGTTAACTATGTTATGGTTGATATTCTTGAGGCGGTAACAAAGGAAGGAACAGGAAGGTCTGTCCGAAGTATAGTGGGAAGGCCGATAGGCGCGAAAACAGGAACAACCGATAATGCCACGGACGCGTGGTTCATTGGTTTCACACCAGACCTCGCTTTAGGAATACATATAAGTTTTGACGACCGGACCTCCATGGGCCTGCACGCGACAGGAGAAGAAATGACAGGCCCGGTGTGGGCGTATACAATGAAGGATATTTATGACCAATCAGAGATCCGCGATTTTCCGGTACCCAAAAATATTATTTTTAAAGAAATAGATAACCAGTCAGGACTGCTCGCCACGCCTAAATGCAAAGAAATCGTTGTTCAGGCGTTCATTAAAGGCACTGAACCGGCCAGGGAATGCGATTTGGACGAAACCCAGTCAAATATGGAAAATAAATCTTTCAGGCTGCTCCAGGAAAAAGAACAGGAATGAAATATTATTATTTAATTTTCATTATTTTTTTTATATCAAATATAAATTCATACTCCGCTAATCCCAAAATAGAACCGGCAAATTTAGATTTTTATAAAGAAACCATATCAGTCGAAACTAAAAAACCTGTTTTAGAAAAACTTCCATGGGATGAGATCGTTGTCCCGGCTAAAGAAGGCAGGAAAATAAAGATCCTTTTAAAAACAAAAGGCCTGAAAGAATTTGCCGGCCTTTCATACAAAATTAAGATTTTCAGGCAGGATGATTACCCCAACGGAAAATTTAAAACCATTGAACTTAACCAGACAAAAAATATCAATGAATTTCTGGGAGAGGTTATTTTTATCGATGATAAAGCGGATAACAGATCTGAAAACACTGTCGCGATCCCGCAGGGGGATGACGGGGTCCTCGAAGTGTGCAGTGCCGAAGGCGCTCCTGACGGCGGATGGGAAGCGGAATATTTCCTGGAAAAACTTGTTAAAAAAGGATATAAAAACCGCGGCAACGCGACATTTTTTTCATTCACGGACGAAGGAACGGTTGAAGAACATGAAAATGAAGGTGTGCCTGTCTTAAATAACGAATATCTTCAATCCGCGGGTGTGGAAAAAATTATCATTGACGCGAATTTTGATAATAGCAGTGAACGCCCTTATTTTATTACATCCTCCGAATGGGACTCCCCCGGTTTCAATCCGGCTAAAGACTGGCTGCTTGTAAGAAATCAGGCTGACATCTTTTACTATTCATTTCATGGCGAACATGAATCAAACGGGGCTTTGATCTCCAAGGTATTGCGTGATGACTGGAAATTATCAAAACGCTGGCCGGCACAGATCGTTCCTAAAAAAACACGCTATATGCTTGATGATTATTATTATCATACTCTGAATGATGAGATCGGCGATAACTGGAACCTGGACCTTGAATGGGTTTATCTCGCGGGCTGTTCAGTGCTTGATTATGACGGAGAAATTACCTCTGAATGGGCTAATTTCCATGACGCTAAATATAACTCCTGGTATGACACCCGCCCGGGTCTTTTTTTCGCGAAAAATCTCCTTAATAAAAGTTCCGGCCTTCATGGAATTATCGGTTTTGCCGCGACCGGAAAATCCGACCATGCCCTGATAGATGAATGTTTAAACCATAATGATTCTATCGTGGAAGGATGGAAAAAAAATGAAGAGATATTCCATATGTTTTTGGCGCCTTCAATATTGTACCATCCTGAATATGAAAAGGATACATTTGCTGATCTTGGAGATTCTAATCCTGATAATAATAAATTAATTTACTGGTATTCCTATCAGCCGGCCACTTATTCTTTCCCTCAAAAAAAACGGGTTACTGTAAGCAAACCTGTTGATCTGGATATTAACGCGCCCCGCGCTCCTGACTGCCTTATGGTTGAAAATATACCTAATCTTATTCCAAATCCAAATGATCCTAAAAAATTAATTTTTAATTATTATCCGGCATATTTCCCCGAACGCGAAAACATTTCAGATAAAAGATTTGAAACAAAAAATCTTACTCCTGTTTTAAGCTGGGGTTATTTTTCCCCTGAATATAAAGCCGCTTTTGACAAAGAAGATGAAACCCTTAACGAGATCAATCCCGGAATTGTCACTTTTGAAAATGAAAATATGAAAAATTACGGTGTTAATATCGATGGGACAGATGACCGGATCATTGAACAATGGCAGGTCCAGATATTTAACACGTCCCATAAATTAATCATGGATAAAACATTTGCCACGCCAATAATAAAATCAGATAAAACTAACCTTTTGTGGGAGGCGGGCTACAAAATAAAACCGGAAGAAAAACTAAATCACAACAGCCTCTACTTTTTCCGTGTAAAAGGAAAAGGCCGGAACGGGCTCTGGAGCCCTTTCAGCCGGATACAATGGTTTAAAACAAAATAGTCATAAGCCGTAAGTCACAAGTGATAAGTTAAAAAAATTATATGAAAAAAATTTTTATTTTATTTGTCTTATTTTTACAGGTTCTGGCCGTTCCCCCGGTAGCGATAACTCCGCTGGAACTCAGGCTTCGTGAGATCCGCGATGATTACCGTCATTCCCCTTATGACGGGGCAAAAAAAATCGAAAATTTATGGGATGATTTCCCCGGTATAAATGACAGGATCCGGATCTTTCTGGACCTCAATCATTATTATCAAAAACATTCTCTGGATAAACTTTTACTTAAGCAAGGCAAATGGCTTCTTAAAAAAAATATCCCGTCAGAAAAAAGCAGGATCTGGATCATTATCCCGGTCGCGGAAACGCTCGCGAAACAAAAAGATTTTAAGGAAGCTGTTATTTATTATGACAAGGCGTTCGCGTCAGGATGCGTATTATCGGGCAAAGATCCAAAATTCCTCTCCCGTGAAGATTTTATAAAAAACGGCATGAATGGCATATCCCTATGGGATGAAACTGCCGTCAGCGCGAGCCTCAATTACGCCCGCGCGGGCAAATTCGATGATGCTTACGCGATCCTCAGCTTCACAAAGTCAATAACCTCTGATGGAAGAATAACATCAGGGAGTACGGACATCAAATATGAAAGAATAAAGATCCAGATAATGGCGTTGATGCAGAAAAAATCAAAAGACGCGTTAAAAAAATTAAAATTGATCAATGAGGGAAAACCTTATCTGACCATCGAGCCGGAAACAATGCGCACGGCGGAAGAAGAATTATGCCTCCAAGAGAAAGATTATGGGCTTCTCGCGAATATTTACCTTAACACCCTGATCATAAATCCGCCCTGCGACCAGCTTACCTACAAAAGGATAACCTATAACGCGAGAAGCACTGTTTATGTTCTGGGTAAACTTCTCGAACTTTTTAAAAATGAAGATTTTTGCGTTGTTTTTGAAAAAGCAATAAAAGAAAAACTAAAAGGATCAAACCTTCCGCACATTGATCTTCTTCTTGCTGAATATTATTCTTATCGAAAAAATAACAAACAGGCCGGATTTTATTATAAAGAAGTTATCAAACTGGGAAGGAACCAGATATACCGCTGGCCGAAATATTACCCTGATCTAAACCTGAACGGAAATTACCGTTCTCCGCACAGGCCGCACCTCTGGCAAACCTGCTATGAACGCGCCTCTACTGCTGAGTTTTAACCGCGTCCGCGGGAGCTGTTTCCTGAGTATTTGTCTCCGCTTGAAAAGAGAATGTTACTTTAACCGTAACTTCAACAAAATTAGCCGATACCGCGGAAGGGATCTCATAGCGCATATTAACCGGTTTACCAAGTTTCAAACCAAGCGTTTTAGCCGTAAGATCCGCTTTCTCAAGCGCGTCTTTTATCGCGAGTTTTCGGGCTTCATCCTCAAGCTGGCGCTGTTTTGATGACAAAAGCGTAACGGATTGAATTTCATCAACACCGATCTCAACAAGATCGATCTGCAAAGAGTTCGTGTCCTGAACACGGTCTGTACGTATCAAGTATTCCGACCGCGCCAGATAGAAATCATCATCACGTTTTCCGGTTGAACTGATTTGGCGCTGAAGGATAGAATCCTGAAGGGAAAGAATTCCATCAGGATACTCCTTTTCCTTGAGGTATTTATTCACTTTGACCATAATTTTATCATGTTTTTTTTTGCTTGATTCAGCATCGCTATCCCGTACCGAAACGCTGAAACGGATATCGACTAAGTCAACTGTATAGAGCACTTTCCCATAACCTGTCACAGAAAACTGCTGAGGTTCCATTTTGCATGAGGCCGTCATACACCCAGGCTTGGTTAACTGCTGAGGCTCTATTGCGAATAAAATATTATTAGACATTAATAAAATTGAAACTGCGCATATAACTTTTTTCATTTTTTCCTCCTGTTACCAATCCGAACTCCCCTTAATCCCCTCTTTGAAAAAAGAGGGGAAATAATTCTCTCTTACTCCTCCTCTTTTTTTTCGCAAAGCGATCACTTCGTGAAAAGAGGAGGTTGGGAGGAGTTCATAATTGTATTTTCTTATTTTAGTTATAGTATACCTTATTATAGTTAAATATTCAATTGATGTAATCATTTTCACATTATCCCCTGCGGGTCAATATCAAAATGGATCGTTACGCCTTTTGGAAGTTCCGTTCTTTCGATCGCGGATACCAGGGCCTTGCGCGCGAACGAACGGACATTGGTTTTTAAAATTATCTGCCAGCGGTACTGTCTTTTTATTTTTGAGATCGACGCCTCTGCCGGGCCTAAAATCACAAGCCGGGCTTTCGCGTCCTTTTTCTCCCGGCAGAGCGAAAGAACAAGCTTTTGCGAGGCCTCTTTAACCCTCTCCTCGTTAGGGCCTTTTATAAAAATATTAGTAAGAAAAGAAAACGGCGGATAATTCAGGCCTTCGCGGAAAGAAAGTTCCTCGGCATAAAAATTTTTATAGTCGTGTTCCCTGCTTGCCTGGATCGCGTAGTGTTCAGGAAGATAGGTCTGGATGATCACCTCTCCCGGAATTTCACCGCGGCCCGCCCTGCCCGCTACCTGCGTCAGAAGCTGGAAAGTCCGTTCGCTTGCCCGGAAATCCGGAAGATTTAAATTTGTGTCGGCGGAGATAACTCCAACCAGCGTGACATTTTCAAAATCAAAACCTTTTGTCACCATTTGCGTGCCGACAAGGATATCGATTTCCTGATTAAGGAACGCCTTGTAAATATCTTCAAAGGATTCCCTGCCGCGGGTGGATTCAAGATCCATCCGTTTGATTTTAGCATCTGGAAAATAGTTTTTTAATTCCGTTTCCACCTGCTCTGTTCCAAAACCAAAATTTTGAAGGCTGCCTCCTCCGCATTTCGGACAAAGTTCAGGTATCTTTTTTTGATCACCGCAATAATGGCACTTGCCGACATTTTTATTCTTATAAAAAGTAAGGGATACATCGCAATTGCGGCAGGTAAGCACTTCGCCGCATTCACGGCAAAGCACAAAATTCGAAAAACCCCTGCGGTTTATAAATAATATCACCTGTTCTTTTTTCTCTAAACGGGTGGCAATCGCTTCTTTCAGAACATCCGAAAAGATCTCCGGTCTTCCTTTTTTAACAAATTCTTCCCGTAAATCGATGATCTCCACTTTTGGAAGCGCCCTCTTTTCTATTCTTTCAGTAAGGGATAAGATCTTATAATCGCCCTTTTGCGCTTTATGATATGATTCCAAAGACGGTGTTGCCGACCCCAAAAGACAAACCGCGTTTTCAAGTTTCGCCCGCATGATCGCCACATCGCGGGCGTTGTATTTCGGAGTTTCTGTTTGTTTGTAAGATGAGTCATGTTCCTCATCGACAATGATCAATCCCAGATTTTTAAGTGGCGCGAATACCGCTGAACGGACACCGATCACAATATTGACCTCTCCCTTTAGGATCCGCTCAAATTCAAGATACCGTTCATTCGGTTTCAGGCGGCTGTGAAGGACCGCGACCTCATTGTTAAAACGGCTTTTGAAACGCTCCACGATCTGCGGGGTAATACCGATCTCCGGCACAAGAATGACCGCTTGTTTATTTTTTTCGAGGACATGCTGTACCGCCCGGACATAAACCTCGGTCTTTCCGCTCCCGGTAACTCCGAACAAAAGGAATATGCCTGCTTTTTCCGCGTCTATGTCTTTTTTGATCGAATCAAGCGCATTACTTTGTTCCTCTGTCAGCACAAAACCGCCTTGCTTGTCAGATTTTTTTGGTAATGAATTTTGCTTTCTTTTTGGTTTTTTCAACGCGGACGGATACGCGGACGCCAGAACCTCTCCCAACGGGCAAAGATAATATTCCGACATCCACTTTGATAATTTTAATATCGAAGGAATAATAACCGGTTGTTCATCAATTATTTTTTCAATTTCCTTCAATTTGGGAACGTCGGTCTCGCCAGCCAGCTCAATAACATAACCTGTTAATTTCTTCTTTCCAAACGGAACCAAAACCCTCTGGCCGACCGCTATTTTTTCCTGGAAATCATCCGGTACCTGATATGTAAAAAGTTTATTGATCGGGGTGGACAAGGCTATCTTAGCGTATTTCATTAAATTTTATTTTCCTCATTCATTTTTCCATACAACATATCCAGCGGGCTCTTCGGCGCGTTTGACATGTCCCGCATAACATGAGTATAAATCATCGTTGTTTCAAGTTTCTTATGCCCCAGCAGGTCCTGCACTTCTCTTATATTAACACCGTTCATCAGAAGATGCGTCGCAAAACTATGCCTCAGAGTATGCACAGTCGCGCTTTTTATTATACCCGCTTTTCTTACGCCTTCCCTGACAATATTCTGTATAGTTTTATCGCTTATATGGTGCCTTCTGATTTTGCCGCTTCGCGGATCAACCGAAAGCCTTTCTGCCGGGAAAACACACTGCCATCCCCAGTCTTTTGAGGCATTTGGGTATTTCCGCTCTAACGCGTTTGGGAGATAAACTTCTCCATATCCCTCTTTAATATCTTTATCATGAAGCGTTTTAACTTTATCCAGATATAATTTTAAATCTTTTTTAACAAATTCAGGAAGAATAGTCGACCTGTCTTTATCTCCTTTGCCGCTTCGCACAAATAACAAATTAGAATTAAAATCAATATCCTTTACCCTTAATCGTGCCAGTTCCATAAGTCTTAGACCTGAACCATATAATAATTGAATAATAAGAAGGTTTTTGCCTTCTATATGTTTAAACAGTTCCTGTACTTCTTCAACCGTCAGTACAACAGGAAGTTTTTGCCCCCGTTTTGCCCTGACTGTATCATTAAGGCCGTTAAGTTCAATTCCCAAAACATTTTTAAATAAAAAAACCAGGGCGTTAAACGCCTGGTTCTGTGTTGAAGATGACACCCTTTGCTTCAATGCCAGATGGCTTAAATAATTCTGGACATCATTTGAAGATAATTTATCTATTTCAAATTTATTTTCTTTTGACTCTAAAATATATTTATGAAATTTTTTTGCCCATTCAATATAAGTCTGCTCCGTGCTGTATGAATAATGTTTTAAACGTATTAATTCGCGTAATTTATTTATTATAGAATTAAAGCCGTCTAATCGGCTGTTTTTGCTGTTACAATCCGGATCGATTAACGATTTGTTGCCTTTAAGAAAATTATTAACATATAAATTCAAAGCCGTTTCTGCTTGCGCTATCTGCCAGTCTTTTATTGCCTCATCGCCGGATAATAACTCTAAAAACTTATTCATTCTATTTTCAAACACAATATTATCATTCCTGTTTGAAAATGACAAAAATTTACTCACCCATAAGGCGTAAAACTGAATATTTTTTTCAGGAACCAGCTTATTTAAAATTAAATATTTCTGGTATTCAGGCAGTATATTATCCAGCATAAAATCCTCAAAATGACAAATTTCCCCCAAAAAGCGAACTTCGTATTTCAGGGTATTATATAAGTTTTACGAAATAAAATCAAGACAAGTTATAAAATCCTCTTGACTATTGCCAAATATAGGGCTAATATTTTTATAATTTGTCGTAAATAAGAAGTTCGTATATTAATTGTTAGCCGAAGATAATAAATAAATAAATAATAAAAAGGAGAAAAAAATTAAAATAAAAGAAATTGATAGATTTATTGCTAAATCAAATTCCGGTAAAAGATATACAATAATCCATTTTCAAGAAATATTAATATCTAATAATTTTGGTTCATATACTGAAACAAATGGATTAGAATATTTTAGTACGCCCGAAGGCTCTTCCGTCCACCAAATTGATTCCACAACGTTTCAAATCATTAGAATCAATGAGATCGTTCGGAAGATCTGAAACTTTATATTTTTCCCAACATCTTATATTATGACCATCAATAATATGTGAATGAATGCCAGCAATAATTTCAGTATTATCAAGGTCATTAACTATAATTTTTATTTGGTCTTTTGGTAATAATTGCATAATTTACACTCCTTGAATTAAGATGATTAAGAAAAATATATTAAGACGGCTAACAAGGCGTTGCAGGAACCCGCCCCCTTCGGGGGTTCGCTTCGCCGGCTCCCTGAACTTCATCGTTGAAAAATAATATAATGAAAATAAAAGGAAAAATACAAAAAGGTTTCGGGGCAGCATCAAGTATTAATATTCCAAAACAAAAGCCATTTTTTAAAAAATATATACCTAATATTGATAGTTATCATACCGGAACTATTAATTTACTTCTGGATGCACCTCTTGTAATATCCTCTCCTGACATTGAAACGGAACCCATTGAATGGGTAAAAAATTTTACAGAAATATTTGGATTTTTAAAAATCAAATTTGAAACAATACCACCTTCACAAGATATGCCTCTAGACGCGTTAATTTATATACCTTATAGGTCTCCATACTACACCAATCATTTTTACAAAGAAATTATGGCGCCGAAAATAAATCTTGAAGGGATAGAATATTGTAATATAATAATTGATAAAATAATGAAAGAGATTCCTTGTTTTGTAATAGAATAATATTGATTAAATAGGTATTAGATAAATATACCGAAATGAAAGTAAGGAAATACATAATATGACAAATAAATCAAAAAGCAATCAACTTATTACATGCCCTGAATGTAAAACTACAATGACAGAAGAAGGCTTTAAATATTTCCACATACCTAATTCCCATAAAACTAATTACTATGATTTCATGGAAAAACATGGCTCTGCTTTTAATGAGGGTGAAGACTACGTTGTATGTCAAATATGTAAAGAAAAATGTTCTCGTTTGTCAGGTGGACATTTAGAAAAAAAACATAATATGACTTCTAAAGCATATTCCATAAAATATCCTAATGACCTTCTTCATTCTCAAAATTTTTCAAAAAAGCAAAAAAAATCAAAAGAAAGTCAATATAAAAATGACCCTACGCTAAGGCAAAAAGTAGGAAAAAGAACATACAAAAGTGAATTATGGCAAATGTTGCAAATTTCTGAGCCTGACAATGAAACAAATTATAAACCTAAGCCTTTAACTGATTCTATTTTTTCTAGTGAACCTACTAATGAAAATTCTGTAATTCTTTTATTTGGACATTTATGTCATAATTATAACTTAATTATAGAAGAACTATGGACACATAAATTCCCAGATTGTAAAGCATTAATAAAATCAAAAATAAAAAAAGATAAATATTTTCCAATATATATTGAATTTGAGCATAAAAGCTCAAATATCTTTACACACGAGGAAATTAAAAATGGCAGTTGGAAAAACACATCCCCACTGTGTCTCGTGTGTTGGGAAAATGATACTGATAAAATACCAAAAGAAATTACTATAATTGAATTAAAAAAAGAAATCAAAAATCAGAAATAAATTAAATTTTCAACAAAGCACTGCAGCGGATTCTTAATAGCGGCGAAAAACCGCCGCCATTAAGAACCGCTGAGTTTGTAGCGTTGCCCGAAGATAATAAATAAATAAAATGAGAAAAAAATTAATAAACCTCGTACATAAGATTTATCAAGAATTTTGTGTATCTCCCATTCAGTTTCTTTCAGCTTTATTTTCAATATCTTATCTCTTGCTTCAAATATTTCTACCCTTTTTCCACAAGGGAATAATAACCAATCGTATATTAAAAATGCTATTATTGCAGGTAGAAACCAATTTATCATTGATGTTAATGTCATTTTTTATCCTCCTGTTGTTATTTAAAAAAATATATATAAAGCTTAATGATATTGAAATAAAAATTCTTTTATTTCTATCAAAATATCAAACAAATCAAGAAGTAACACCAGAACAAATTTCAAAATTCTTAAATATAGAAGAAACAATTATTGAGTTTTATATAAATGAACTCAAAATAAAAAATCTAATTAACAAAGTCCATGTTATCTATGCAAACGACTTTAACGATTACTATACATGGAGTTTAACCCATACAGGACGAAAATATTTAATAAAAAATAAATTAATAAAATAATTCAATTAGAAACGGGCAACAACTCAATGCAGGAAATCGATCGCCAGTAGGCGATTGCCCTTCGGCGATTCCCTGATTTCTAATGTTAAAAAAGGAAAATAATGAAAAATATTTTTTTGAAGCTCATGTTTTTATTAACAGTATTTTTGTTTTTCAATGGTTGCGGAATTGCTGGAGATAAAGAATATCGTCAAGAACGTGCAACGCTTGTTATAGAAAACAAATTATCAAAAAATATTATTGCAAAATATAAAGTTTTTTCAGGTGAAATATTTTCAATTTGGCAAGGACCAAATGATTCACAATTCCCTGAGCAACGTGTCAGTGATAAAGAAGAAATTATTCCTGCAAACGAATCAAGAACACTAAATATGGCTTGGTCACAAGGGCCCTCATCTCAAGCTCCAAGTTATTATAATAAAACTATAACAATAAGAGATGATGTTGGAAAATTAAAAGAATTTAATATTGAATCTAACGCTTTCTTCGATAACAGAAGGCTACTTGATACAGCAGGTAACTGGTATACTGACACAACAACGATTGCCGAAGATATAAAATTGATAATAGATTCAAACAATTTTAATTAAATAATTTAATAGTAAATAGAAACTTTTAACCAGGCGTCCATGAAAACGTACCTCCTGTCAAGCAAAAAATAACCTATACGTCCTTTCAGGAAGAGATATCAATAATCATATTGTGAAGAGTGTGGGTAACTACGAAGTAGTTATCCAAGTTCTGTTGATAAGATTTTATTATCAACAGAACGGCACTATTCACAATTCATTTAAATATAGAGCATTCCAGCTGACAAAAAAATATAGCCAATTCATCCATTCGCGCTGTCTTTGCGCACAATAGTAATTATGACAGGGTGTGCCAATCACTTCAACGGCCTTTATTTATGCCAGCCTTGTTAACGGCATCACCCATTATATATGGCTCTATATCTATATTCCACTTTTTCAGTTAAAATTTTATATACCGATTTTACAAGTTTATGCGTAACTGCTACTATCGCGACTCCATACCCTTTTTTATTACATATTTTATCAAAATGACTTTTTAAGTATGGATCATTTTTCATAGCAGTATGCGCAGCTTCCACAAAAGCTGTTCTTAAATATTTATTTCCCTGCTTAGTTATTCTGCCCTGATATAAAACCTGGCCGCTCTGATGCAATGAAGGAACTATCCCGATATATCTCGCAAGCTTGTGCCTGTTTTTAAACCGGCTTATGTCTCCGATCTCAGCTAAAATCGTATGTGTTGTAATAACACCTATTCCCGGTATTGTGTTAAGAAGTTGAGCATCCTTATTTATTTTTAAATGTTTTCTTAAGTGAACATCTACTTTATTTATCAGAACAGTTAATTCATCTATTATCGATAAATAATTCTTTATTATAGAATTGTAGGGTTCTTTTAAATTTAACTGGGCTAAAAATATCCTACCGCTTTTACCATATAAATCAGTAAAAGATTGCTGTATCCCTTGGTAATCAATTGTCGAATGAATTTTATTCTTCAAATTAGTCCTTATCGAAATTAATCTTAGCCGGTATCGCATCATTGCCCGGGCATCCCTCGTTTCACGGGGCGCACGATAAGCCTCAGGTAGCATATTTGCTCTCAATAGATCCGCCAAAACGTTCGCACTTATTTTATCAGTTTTTATTTTCTCTTCGGCTATTGCTTTTGTTTTTGCGGTATGTGCTAATTTAACTGTCAACCCTATTTCTTCTACCATATCTCCCAGCCAGTGATCAAAACCGCAACTCTCCAAAACTACAATTGAATCTTTTGGTACAGACTTAAAATAATCTCTTATCTTTTCCTTATCAGAGTGGTATAATTTCTGTTGATCAATGGTGTTACCGTTCTGATCTTTCGATACTAAATACGAATATTTTTTGTGTTGATCACAACCGATAGTATACATACGTGCCTCCTTTTTTAAGGTTATTGTTTTTTCTTGGCGGAAATATTATAACCTATGGTAGGCACGTTTTCATACTATCACTTCAGGCGACGGCTTATAGCCGCGCCTGAGCTAGTTCGTTAAAAATGAAAAATAATATTGAATTTGTTTTAATAGGAATAATTATTTTAAGTCTTTCTTTTCTTATTTCCTGTAGTAAGAAAGATGATAAAGCTTTTAGTGATTTTCTTATTTGGGGTTTTGATGGCCCAGAGGTTTCCTATGATAACGCTATTTCTTTTAAACCAGATGAAACCCCAATTAACAATTCAATTTATTTATATAATAGCTATGGTACTACTCATATTCATCATGGTGGAGGTGTTTCTATAGAAGTAAGAGCAAAAAGAGTTGAACATGTATCTAATATAAAATTAGAGATATTTTATGATACTTCTACTTCCTATTATGGTATGAGTGCCGAGAAGTACATTGAAGGTGATTTCTTAAAACAAGATGGGGGAATAACAACTTTTTCAACTACTGTTAAAGATAAAAGAAAAATAAGTATTGAAATTAATCGTGAAAATGATACCGTGGGAGTAAGTGGTGATGGATTATTAGCAACTATTAATTTTGGCTTTTATTCTCAAAACTCAGGGACTTTTTTTATGGGATTTAATACTACAAATTGCGTACTTAAATCCCCAACAGAAAATATCTCTAATACCCAATGGATAGGTGGCACTTTTGATTTTAGGGCTTGGAAAGAAATACAATAGCTAAAAAAAAGATTGATGAGATAATGTTTAAATAAAAGTCTTAACATCGCACTACAGGCGACCGCCTATGGCGGCGCCTGAGTTTTCAACGTTAAAAACAATTAAATAATAAAACATAAATATATATGAATTTTAATAATTTTCCTCTAATATTGGGCGGAATAGCCATAATATGTTTAATCTTAGGATTTATTATTCTTTTTATTGGAATGATATCATCTTATGTTTTATATAAACCTTTCGGCCTAAAATTAATTAAACCTGGAGCCTTTCTTTGTTCATCGAGTGCTTTTTTTGCTCTTATTGCAGGCAAACAATATTTATTAGCAAGCATTGGATTAGTATTTTCTGCAATTGTAATAAAAAATAAGATAAAAAAATAACGTTATGAATATTAACACTTACCAACCCTACTCTATAATTTTATCGACAATTATGGTAAATACAGATTTTTAAATCAACATAGATAAAAATATAAAAAAATGCTATAATCCAAACATGATTACAGAAACCGATAAAAAAACAATTTATGATATCTCTAAAAAATATAGAGCAAAACGAGTCCTACTTTTCGGCTCAAGTTTGAAAACTGAAAGAAAAAGCCGGGATATAGATATTGCAGTGGAAGGAATCCTGCCAAAAGATTTTTTCAGCTATTATGGTGACCTTATGCTTTCTTTATCAAAACCTGTTGATATAATAGATATTTCGGGAACATCTAAATTTATTAAATTGATACTTAAAGAGGGAGTTCTTCTCTATGGCTGATTATCAAGAAAATATTGATGCTGAATACGAAGCCATAGGTAAAATTATTTCTGCTTTTCCCACAAGAGATTTATCCCAAATTTCCGAACTTGAACTAGCCGGAGTTGCCGCTTATCTTCATAATTTTTATAATGGTATTGAAAATGTCTTAAAGCAGGTGTTTTTTGCCAAGAAACTTAAAATTCCAACAGGTGAATCATGGCATAGAGACTTAATATTAAATGCCGTTAAGAAAAATATCATTTCTAAATCACTATCTGAAGAACTTAAACGCTTTCTTGCTTTTAGACATTTCTTTAGCCATGCCTATGCCCTCGAATTATATCCAGATCGAATGAAACCGCTTGTAGCGGATGCTCCTAAAATATTTGAAGATTTAAAAAAAGAAATTAAAAAAATAAGATTTTAACAATGGCAATTCAGGCGATGGCCTATGGCCACGCCTGATTTTTTAGCGTTGAAGCTGTCGAAAAACCCCATTTTCCCCTAATAAATACTTTCTTTTGATTAAAATATCAGGTATAATGTAAATATTATATTATAACTGAAAGGAGAAAGTATTTAAATGGCCCGCTTTAAAAACTATTCTTATGAACAGACCATTATGCTCCCTGTCCGATACGATCAGCAAATATTACCCGGAAGTTTCGAAGAAGCGATAAACCAGATAGTAGACAATTATATTGATTTGTCAGTTTTTGAATCAAAATACAAAAACGATAAAACCGGAGCAACCGCTTTTGACCCTTCAATATTGTTAAAGATAGTATTGCTAGCCTATTCAAGAGGAATAACCAGTTCCAGAAAGATAGAAGATTTATGCAATGAAAATGTGGTATTTATAGCAATATCGGCTGACAGCCATCCGGATCATTCAA
>JAQUKH010000034.1 GCA_028719205.1 bacterium | reverse complement strand
CCTGCTCATATTATTCGGCTTAATGTCCAGTTCCTTGCGCTCACTGATCATTCTGGGCACCGTTTTATTGGTTGCCCTTATAATACACCTCGTAAAAATACTTCGCGGGCACATACATTCCTCAGCGGCAATTTGGGCATTGATATCTGCAGCTATCGTTTTAGGGGCCGGTTTTCTGTTATTTATTTTATTTGGTTTCAGTCATTTGAGCCTTGCCGGGGTCAACGGCCTGATTGATTCGCATATGGAGTATAATTGGCGCACGTGGCGATTGATCCAGGCATACTTTTTCACCGGCAGCGGACTAGGTGTCTATCCCATGGTTTTATCAACTTACAACCTTTTGATACAGGTACCTTTTATTCCTCACGCGGAAAGCACTTTTTTGCAGGTCTGGATCGAGCAAGGCCTTTTGGGATTGATTGCCTTTATCTGGCTGGTTTTCGCGTTCTATATTTGGATTTGGAAACGCCGTAATCAGTTAAATATGCTGGCAGCCGGCGCTTTAGTATCAGCAACAACAATGCTATGCCATGATTTAATGGACGTTAGCCTTTATTCGACAGTCTGGTTACCATTAATGTTTGTGCCGATAGGATTGACTGTGGCATCAACCGGACATTCACCGGTAAGGAAATTATCTGATATCTGGAACCGGCAACGCGTACTCGGCGCGTTTCTATTTATCATTTTGGGATTGGTGTCAGGGCGGAAACTGGTCATGCCGGCATTGTATACAAATCTTGGCAGTATATATCAAACACGCCTGGAACTCGGCCAGTACAAATACCCCGATAAACTGGTTGAGTTCACCAGGCGCAAGGCAGATTACTCTAAGATTGAACCATATTTCCGAAAGGCATTGGCTCTGGATCCCGGCAATGTTTCCGCCAATCAGAGATTGGCAATGCTCGCGCTTGAGCGGAATGATTACGCCGGCGCCGTAAAATTACTGGAAACGGCCCGCGCGCGCGACAAATCAGATCCTGTAACATTGCAAATGCTTGGCTCCGCGTATCTTGGAAGCGGACGTTTAGATGAAGCTTACACGTTTTGGTCCCGCCTGCCTGACGCGCCTAAAAAACTGGATTTGGAAGCGTGGGTAAGATATGAAACACGCGGGGATAACGCGCGCGTTTATCAAGCGCGGAATTTGGCAATAAAAATTATGGCTGAACAAAAATTGAAACATTAAAACTGCGTATATTTATCCCACCTCATCATATTCCCGCAGACGGAACCCTACTCCTAATTCCAGAGCGATACTTTTACATTTTTCTATATCTACTCCGGGTAAACCTACCACACTTATATTTACTTCCGGGATATATTTTTTTGCCTCTTTAATAAATTCTATTACTTTCGCGTAAGTTTCTTTTCCGAAAGATGGATGGCAGATCTTAAAATATTTTTCCTCATTTTCCGCGTTCAAACTGATAGAGATCGAATCTACCAGCCCCTTTAATTCAGGCAGGATATTTCTTTTGTGGATCAGGTTCCCGTGCCCGTTGGTATCGATCCTGACGGGTATATTACGTTTTTTTAGATTTTTGCATATTTCTTTAACCAGGTCTAAGCGGATCAAAGGTTCTCCAAAGCCGCAGAATACCACCTCTTTATATTTTTCCACATCTTTTAACTCATTTAAAATTTCTTCCAATTCAGGTTCTTTATGAAGCCTCAGGTTATGCCCTTTAACAAAATCTGTTTTGTACCGGACGCAAAAAGCGCATTCACTGGTACAGCGGTTTGTTAAGTTAAGGTATAAAGAGTTTCGGATCGGATAAGTGATCCGGCCTTCGTTTTTAATAACGCTTATAGAAAAAACCTGTTTGGCGTTCAGGCTGGTTATCCTGGCGATATCTTCAACTGAAAGCCCTTTTATTCCAGCTATTTTTTGCGCAGTATACTTAATAAAAGCCGGCTCATTTCTTTGCCCTCTTTTAGGAACAGGCGAAAGATACGGCGCGTCGGTCTCGATCAGTATTTTTTCGATCGGTATTTTTTTAATAAGCTCCGGATAATTATTTTTTCCGCCATGGCGGACAGGAGGAAAGGTGATCTGTCCCGCGAATGATATGAAAAAATTCTCATCCATAAGGATCTTCGCTGATTCATAGGTGCCGGAAAAGCAGTGTATCACTCCGCCGCATTCATAAGCCTTTTCTTCTTTTATCACGGTAATCGCATCCTGATAGGCGTCCCGGATATGGATTATAAGAGGTTTCCCGGTTTCTTTCGCGATCTGGATGTGTTTCCGAAACGCAGCTATTTGGATTTCTTTTGGAGAAAGATTGCGGTAAAAATCCAGCCCTGTTTCCCCGATAGCTATTACTTTTTTATCCTTAGAAAGTTTTTTAAGCCGTTCCCAGGTCTGGTCATTAATTTTTTGAGCCTCATGCGGATGGACACCAAGCGCCGAATAAATAAAATCATATTGCTGCGACAAGGAAAGAACATTAGCCCAATTATCTTCTTCCGTGCCGATATCGACCGCGTAATCTATACCTTCATTTTGAAGGCGATTGATCAATTCCGTCCGGTCCTGTTCGTATTGGGGAAAACTTAAATGGCAGTGTGAATCTATAAACATGATTTGGGTATTGTTATTTTTATTAAAATTTGGTATTATATTTTTTTAGAACTTTTTATATTTTATCACTAATCCTGAAAAATAACAAATTTTAATAAGGGGATAATTATGAAAAAAGTATTTATTTTATTTAGTATGATAATTTTATGTCAGGTGACTTCTATATTCGCGGTTGATTTAAAAATAAAGGATAAATCAACAGAGATTTATACTGATCCTGATGGCCCGGCGGCAGGCATGCTTTTTAATAATATTATCGTTGAACAATTAGATGAAAGAGGGTCATGGGTTCAGGCCAGGGTCACCTTTTGGGTTCCAAAAACTATGGTTGATCAGATCTTTCTGGAGGATAAGGGAGATCTGACCTGGGATGAAGTTCATAAGGCGCCGATAGGATATCAGGATAGAAATATTAAATGGATCTGCTATCTGGACAAGATCGGGACGGCCGATGACGGACGGATAAAATGGTATCTTTTGGCAAGAAATTTAAGTTCAAAGGATCTGGTAGCCAGAAAAGACGGATTATTTTTCGCGTATTTTGATAAAAAAATGGACAGGGAACTGAAAAAAATCTTATCAGGAGATTGGGTAATGATAACAGCAAAAATCTTTGGCGCGGGAGATAAATCAAATAGCGAGGAATTTGGTTATGTAATTGTTAACGCGAATGGAGCAGAAAAAGTAAATATTCCGTCAGTTAATGAAAAATCCAAAGATTAAACTGATCTATGATAAATTGTATTCCGCTTTTGGCCCTCAGCATTGGTGGCCCGGGGATTCTCCTTTCGAAGTAATTGTCGGTGCGATACTAACACAAAATACCGCCTGGAAAAACGTTTCGGTTTCCATACAAAATCTGAAAAATAATAAAGTCCTGACCCCGCGTGAACTATATGACCTTCCATTGGAGAAACTGGGTTCACTGATAAGATCAAGCGGATATTACAATCTAAAAGCAAAACGGCTGAATAATTTTCTGAATATCCTTTTTTCCGGATACGAGGGTGATCTTGGGAAAATGTTAGATCAGGAAGGGAAAACTTTACGTAATGTTCTTCTTGATATTTCCGGGATCGGCCCGGAAACCGCGGATAGTATTATGCTTTATGCCGGCGGGAAATTATCGTTTGTTGTTGACGCTTATACCCGCAGGATCTTTTCAAGGCATAAATTAATTGAAGAAGGTCTGCCTTATGATGAATTGAAACACTTTATTGAAAAAAATCTGCCCGGGAATTTAAAATTATATAATGAATATCACGCGTTAATCGTAAGAACAGGAAAAGAATTCTGTTCGAATAAAGATCCAAAGTGTTCTCTATGCCCGATCAGGGAAATTTAATTCAGGATATTTCTTACATCCTGATCTATTTTGCTGAGTTCCATAATTTCTTCCTGGGTTAACCCATTCGGATTTTTTACCGGTGAACAGGATTCCGAGGAAGATTCCATATCTTCCTCTAACAACTCTTCATTTTCACCGCCAAGATGAAGGTATATCAGTTTTATTTTTTCCCACGCAATATGAGAAGATGCTTCATTTTCCACGCAAATACTTTGCCATGATCCCAGCCCCGTGTCTATCCAGAAAAATTTCTTCGCGAAACGTATCTGCCCCAGGGACTGCTCGTTAAAGGTCAGATCAATATGGTTTTTTTCATAATTCAGGATTATTTTTGTATCTAATTTTGAAAGTTTATTGATAAAATTATCAAGGATCGGTTTTAGCGGAGGATTAATATTTAATTCAACCACATTTTCTATCTGCATACTTTTCCATTTTATTGGATTTAAAAGCAGGCCCTGCTGATATCCGACCTTTAGATAACGATACTCATAAAGGCTTAATGGTATTGATAAGTAGGGAACACATTTTTTTAAAGGATCTGAAAAAGACGGGGCGATGAGAATTATTCTCGCGTCTTTTAAATTAAGCGCTATTCGTTCATTTTGAGGGAGTGTATCGTGCGATCTTTGGAGATAATGCTGGAACCATTCAAGGTGGTCGACAATACGGTAAAGCCAATTTTCATCTTCATATATTTTTACCGCTATAAGGACAAATTTTTTATTTTGATCATGAGCCAGAAGATAAAAATTCTCCTCATCCTCAAAAGACAGTTTTTTTTCTTTAATAATCTTTATATCCGGCTCAACCTGCCCTAATTTCTGTTTAACAAGATATATAAGATCCTCTTCTGAAGTAAACTTCATTTCTATTATAGGATATTCGTTATTTTTTTCTGGCATAGTTTCCTCCGGATTTTAGTGACAAAATATATATCGACTGTATGCCTATTTTTCTTGACTATTTAGTTTTTTACTCCTAAAATATCTATACAAAACAAGCAAGGAGAAAAATGAAATCTGATAAGAAAATTTCTATAAGCGGATTGGCGACAGGGATCGGGAGCCTGCCATATTCGGAACCTAAAAAAGCGGTTGACCTGATATTTTCGTCAATTCCGGAAATACCGTTCTGGCCGCAACTTACGAAAAAAGACAAAAAAGAAGATATGATATTCCAGTATCTGGACGCGATGCCGGCTGTTATCCATGATCCTAAGAAAGATAAGCTTATTCTTGATCCAAAAAAGGATAAAGAGGAAGCGTTAACTAAAATGTATGAAAAATTCATTGAAGGTGATATAGAGCATTTTAAGATAACTAAGGAACGGGCAAGCGGTTTGTATTATTTTTTGGATAAAATACCTAAAGAAGATTCAGATAAGGCCTTGATGGTTAAAGGCCATGTTACAGGCCCGTTTACTTTCGCGTTTTCCGCTGTGGATAGTTTTGATAAGTCTTTATTATATGATGAAGCAATGCTTGAGGCTATCGCGAAGGTTTTAGCGATGAAGGCTGTGTGGCAGGCAAATTTATTAAAAAAGAAATTCAATAAGGATATAATTATATTTTTTGACGAGCCGTATCTTTCTTCTTTCGGTTCAGCTTTTTGCCCGTTGACAAAAGACAGGGTTATTTCCCTTCTTGAAGAGACTTTTAATATTGTAAAAGTAAAATCGAAGGCTTTGACAGGAATACATTGCTGCGGCAACACGGACTGGCCGATGCTGTTTGAATCGGGAGTGGATATCGTGAATTTTGATGCCTGGAATTACGCGGAAAAGTTCGCGCTTTACCCTGATCAGCTAAAAACATTCTTGAAAAAAGGAGGCATTATCGCCTGGGGGATCGTTCCAACGAACGCGATGGAACTTAAGGTTAAAATAAATGACCTGAAAAATAAATTCCAGGAATGCGTAAAAATATTAACAGCGCAGGGAATTGATAAGGATCTGCTGCTTAAAAATACGATTTTTACGCCAAGCTGCGGATTAGGCTCAAAGACCGAGAAAGAAGCGGAATATGTGTTCGCTCTGCTGGGACAGACAAAAGAGTTAATGAATTTATGAAAGAAATTATACGGATCGAAAATATCAGTAAATATTATTCTGTTGATGAGGTCAGGTCGGACGTTATTAATGGCGCGAATTTTTCAGCGAATGAAGGTGAGTTAGTAGTTATTTTAGGAGTTTCGGGAAGCGGGAAAACTACCCTCCT
The DNA here is from genome assembly GCA_028719205.1 of bacterium. Classification (GTDB taxonomy): domain Bacteria; phylum JACRDZ01; class JAQUKH01; order JAQUKH01; family JAQUKH01; genus JAQUKH01. The sequence continues at coordinate 20,125 of JAQUKH010000034.1, read as the reverse complement.
CAATCTTATCGGCGGGCTGGATTCTCCAAACTCCGGAAAAATCACAGTAGACGGAACCGAGTTGACCAGACTTGACAGGGATGAATTGACTTATTTCAGGAGAGATAAGGTCGGGTTTATTTTTCAGTTCTATAATTTACTGCCTACCTTAACCGCGGAAGAAAATATTGAAGCCGGCCTTGAGATCCTGCCGTGGAGCCGGGATGAAATCAAAACAGCCGCTAAGGAATATTTAGGCATAGTCGGACTCTCAGATAAGAAAAATAAGTTTCCTTCTCAGCTTTCCGGCGGGGAACAACAGAGGGTGGCGATTGCCCGGGCACTCGCAAAAAAGCCTAAATTGATCCTTGCGGATGAGCCGACCGGGAACCTGGATATTCACACCGGAGAAAAAATAATATCCACGCTAAAAGATCTGAATAAAAATTTTAACACAACGCTTATCATTGTTACGCATAATCCCAAAATCGGCGAGATCGCGGACCGCGTGGTACATATAGAGGATGGAAAAGTTACAGAGAAAAAATAAAGCGGGATTTCCTAACAATACCGGGAGAAATCATGTTTAAAAAGCAGATCATCAATCTTTTTATTGTTTTAAATTTATTATCTTTTCCTGTTTTCGCGGTTGAACAAACAGATCCTTTAGCAAATGTTTATCAGGTTACAGACTCTCTTCTGCGGGGCGCTCAACCTGACGCGAAGGGCTTTGCAGCGCTTAAGGAAATTGGAGTTAAAACAATTATTAATTTAAGGGATAATTATTCTGATGTTGAAATGATCAAGGGCTTAGGCTTTCAATATATTAATATTCCTATTAATCCCTGGGAACTGAATGATAAAGATGTCGTAACTTTTTTAAAAGTTGTAACTGATCCGAATAACCAGCCGGTATTTGTCCATTGCCAGCACGGATTAGACAGAACCGGAACAGCGGTGGCAATATATAGAGTGTATGTTCAAAATTGGCCGTACACTGAAGCCTTAAAGGAATTGCCTAAAATTAGTTTTAATAAAATGTGGGAAGACCTGAAGATATATCTCAAAAATATTGATCACAAAAAACTGGAATCTCAAATAAAAGAGCGGGGTGATATTAAAATAGAAATTGTTAAATAGTTTTATGGAAAACGCATGAAGAAAATCAACCTCAAGATCTTTCGTAATCTCTGGCAGATGAAACTGCATGCCGTGAGCATCGCCCTTACTATCGCCTGCGGGATAGGGATCTACAGCGGCGTGGATATGGCTTTGAACAGCCTTTATTACACCCGCGATAAGATATTCAGCGACCTTAATTTCGCGGATCTCGAAATTCAATTTATTCCTGAGGATATTCATAACCTGCCGGACCTTTCAGATATTCAGGGTATAGACAAAGTGGAAAAAAGGCTGATCTTCCCGGGGATAATGTCTCTGCCGGGTGATAAAAAGATCGTCGCGCGTATGGTCTTTCTGGATACGCATGACCCGGCGATCGATAAGATACATTTGCTGGAGGGAAGAGGAATTAACGGCAAAGACCTTAATGAAGTTGTTGCCGAGAAAACCCTCAGGGATTTTTACGGCTTTAAACCGGGCGATACCGTGAAGGTCAAGGTCGGCGAGAAGGAATATGAAAATAAGATCGTGGGCTTCGGTGTCGGCCCGGAATACGTTACGATCACGGCTAATCCTGAATATTTTCTGCCGGAAAAAGGGTCGGTCGGCGTCCTTTTTACCTCGCTTTCCCGAGTAAGCGAGAGCCTGGGATTTACTATGGTTAATGACCTTATTATTAAATTCAAACCCGGCATTAACCATAAGAAAATGGAAAAAAATATTTTAGCCCGTCTTAGCGGAATAAATATTGAAAAGGTTATTCCGTTTAAAGACCATTTTGCCTATAAATATCTTGAACTGGACCTGCTCGCTTTTAAAGTTTATGTGCCGGCGATAGTTATTGTTCTCGGCTCATTATCTTTTATTATCGCGCTTATTAATTTCAGCAGATTGATAATCCATGAACGTAAAGAGATCGGAGCGGTTCTTGCTATCGGGTATCATCCTAAAAAAATTATTTTTTCTTATTTTCTGGGAGGTATCATCCTGGGATGCTTCGGGATCATTCTCGGGATCCCTTTCGCCATAATTATGAGAAATACCTTTACCTCCATTTATGGAAGCGCTCACGGGCTGATATTTGTTTTCAACAGGATATTTATCTCGAGTATCATTAAAGGAATATTATTCGGATTCTCAACAAGCATAATAGCCTCGCTTATTCCAGTATGGGGGCTTTTGAAACTCAACCCGCACGATATTATGCATCCGGTGATAAAAAACAGCTCATCATTAAACAGATCATTTTTTAAATTTATCTTTATTGCTACTTCAAAGCTTTCCATAGGTTTGCGATTAGGAATAAGGAATATTTTAAGAAAAAAATATCTTTCCACAGCCTCTGTTTTTTCCATAGGGCTTTCTATCGGGGTCGCTGTCTCCTATATGATCAGCATGTCATCGCTTGAAACAACGATCAAAAAGCGGTTTGACCGCCAGAAATGGACGATGGTAGTGGACTTTCTTTATCCCGTTTATTTTGAGGATTATGAGGAAATAAAAAAAATTGAAGGCATCAAAGAAATTGAGCCGTATTTCAGGTATTACGCGGAACTGGGTAAAGGCGGGAATTTTGAAGGGACGGGATTATTCGCGATAGTGTTCCCGTCGAAGGTTCAGGTTTTTCCGATAGTTGAAGGAAGAAACGTGGAAAAAAAAGATGAGATAATTATTAACAATGACCTTGCCAGAAAACTTAAATTAAAAGTTGGAGACGCGGTAGAACTGAAGGTCCACAAGAAAATTTATCCGTTTACAGTCTGCGGCATTAAATCCGATGTGAGCCAGAGAGAATCGGTGATCGATTTTTACCGGGCGAGGGAGATACTTGAGTTTCCCGATGAGGCAAGCGGAATAATGATCGATTCTATTCAGCCTGTTCCCGACGCGCTGATGAAAAAGATCCATGAATTCGGTTTTATCGGCAAGATCACAAAAAGAGAAACTCTTGTTACGGATTTTATTAAATTCATAAGAGAAATTACAGGAATAGTAAATGTCGCGATAGCTGTCAGCGTTTTTGTCGCTATTCTTTTTATTTTTACAAGCTCCAATATGGGAATTATGGAGCGTGAGGGAGAATACGCGACATTAAAATCCATTGGTTATGATAACCGGCATATCTCTGTCAGCGTTTTTACGGAGGCGCTTATTTTAACGGTATTGGGAGGGATCGTTTCCATTCCTTTGGCTATTAGCGTTTCAGTATATCTTAATCATGTTATGAGTAACGCGTGGTTTGATATTGAAAATTTCTTTTATGTTTCAGATTTTATGAAAGCCGTAATCCCTCTGATGATCCTCGGGCCTTTAAGCATCATCCCCGGATTAAAATACCTGTTCAACCTTGATATCCAGAAGGCGTTGAAAATAAGGATGATCGAATGATAAGTCATCCGTAATCGTGTTGACAAAACAGCAAAATAGTGTATAATATTTGCTTTTTAGCAAAAATAGAAAGGCATTTACTAATGATTTCAGTTAACAAAGTATCCCTGCATTACGGCCAGCGCAAACTATTTTCGGATGTAAGCATTATTTTCACGCCCGGGAACTGTTACGGGCTTATCGGCGCTAACGGTTCAGGAAAATCCACTTTTTTAAAGATCCTTTCCGGCGAAATAGATTCTACCGCGGGAGATATTGTGCTGCCCCCGGGCAAACGGATATCATATTTAAAGCAGGACCAGTTTGCCTTTGATGAATACACGGTTTTAACTACGGTTATTATGGGCCATAAAAGGCTTTTTGATATTATAACGGAAAAAGACGCGATATACGCTAAACCTGATTTTACCGACGCTGACGGATTCCGGGCTTCAGAACTTGAAGAAGAGTTTAACGAGCAGGACGGCTGGTCCGCTGAATCCGACGCGGCTAAGCTTTTAAGCGAACTGGATATCCCTGTGGAACTTCATACAATGCAGATGAAACAGCTTGAGGCGGGACAAAAGATGCGCGTGCTTTTAGCCCAGGCGTTATTCGGTAACCCGGATGTTTTACTGCTTGATGAGCCTACTAACCATCTTGATATTGAAACCGCCATGTGGCTTGAAGAATTTTTATGTAATTTTGAAAATACCGCTATCATCGTTTCACATGACCGGCATTTTTTAAATAAAGTCTGTACGCATATTGCGGATATTGATTTCGGCAAGATAAAATTATATTCCGGTAATTTTGATTTCTGGTTTGAATCAAGCCAGATGGCGTTAAGACAGCGCAGTGAATCCAATAAAAAAATCGAAGATAAACGGAAAGAACTGCAGGAATTTATAGCCAGGTTCAGCGCCAACGCCTCTAAATCAAGGCAGGCAACCAGCCGTAAAAAGGTTTTGGAAAAACTTACCCTTGACGATATCAGCCCTTCTTCACGAAAATACCCGTATATCAATTTTGAACAGGAACGCGAGGCCGGAAATAATATTTTAGATATCGAGGAACTGTCCAAATCGCTCGACGGGCAGGTTATGTTCAAGGACTTCAGGCTCAAGGTTAACAAGGGTGATAAAATCGCCTTTGTCGGCCCTAACGACCTTGTAAAAACCACCCTGTTTCAGATACTCTCGGGCGAAATTAGCCCGGACAGCGGCAGTTTTAAATGGGGTGTTTCAACAAAACAGGCATATTATCCCAAAGATAACGCGAAATATTTTGATGTGGAACTTAATATTATTGACTGGCTTCGCCAGTATACAAAAAGCACCGATGAAAGTTTTATCCGCGGATTTTTAGGCCGTATGCTTTTTTCAGGAGAAGAATCACTAAAACCGGTTAAGGTCTTATCAGGCGGCGAGAAAGTCAGATGCATGTTCGCCCGCATGATGCTTTCCCTGCCCAATGTAATGCTTATGGATGAACCGAACAACCATCTGGACCTTGAATCGATCGCGTCTTTAAACAAGGGCCTAGAACGGTTCAAAGGAACCCTTCTTTTTTCCTCGCATGACCATCAGCTGGTGCAGACCGTAGCGAACCGCATAATCGAGATCACGCCGAAAGGTTTTATCGACCGCGCGGACACAACGTTTGACGAATACCTGTTAAATAAAGATATCAAGGAACAGCTGAAAGAATTATATTAATTTATTTTCTTCTTTCGCAGAAATTTTATTTTCTTCTTTGATGGTTCCGTTTTCAATATAAATGAAACGAAACTCGGCTTTTGACAGCTTGTCGAAAAGCTCATTATCCTGAAAAACTTTCGGGGAGGTATCCACGAGTTTTGAAAAACCCTCCCATATGCCGAACCAGCCTAAAGGCATCAGGGCGATGCCGAGGATCTCATTCGCGAGTTTTGTAATCAAAATATTATAATGATTAACTAAGGTCAAAATAGTTAATGAAGAAATACCCGCGAAAAGAAAGATCCCTCCCCTGACCCTGATACGCCTGATATCTTTTAGTCCCTGCAGGTATTGATATTTAAAAAACTTTTTTATCCTGTGTACTACCATTTTTTCCGCGTTGCCGTCTTTCAGGGAAATAGGTTCATAGATCGAAACAATAATATTTCCCGCCTGCGTTTCCCTGTACCGTTTTTTAAGTTCAGAGATAAAATCTTCCGACAACTCCCGTTCATTTAAAGGCCTCGGGTCAAAATCGGAAAAAATATCATCCCAGGTGTCGATCGCGATCGAAACCTCATTAATATCGCGCAGCCTCTGTTCAGTGTCTGCCATGTTTTTCCCCTTGTTTTTCAATTTTATAAAATTAATTGCAAGATCTTTTTTTGCGTCTATAGAAACGCTTTGGGTTCCTGCCTGCCGGCAGGCAGGTAAGCAAAAAGAGATTTTGCAATTAATTAAACCTCATTAGTTTTTCCACGTCCAATTCCGTATCTCAGGCATATCCTGCCCGTATTTTTTAATATATTCCTCATGCTCGACAAGTTTGTTACGCATGGCCTGTTTAATATGCGCCGCTAAATACTCCAGTTTTTCAACACGGTCAAAAACATCCATTACCAGATGGAACCGGTCCATTTCATTACGCACCAGCATATCAAAAGGGGTTGTTGTTGTTCCCTCTTCCTTATAACCCCGAACATGAAGATTTTTATGATTGGCCCGCCTGTATGTCAGCCGGTGGATCAGCCACGGATAACCGTGATACGCGAATATTATCGGTTTATCCAAAGTAAACAAAAGATCAAATTCTTTATGTGAAATGCCGTGAGGATGTTCATCTTTATCCTGAAGCGTCATCAGGTCAACTACATTGATCACCCGTACTTTCAAATCCAGCGCGAGGTTCCTTAAGATATCCGCCGCGGCAAGTGTCTCTATTGCCGGGACATCGCCGGCGCAAGCCATTACAACATCCGGTTCAGAGCCTTTATCATTGCTGGCCCATTCCCAGATCCCGATCCCGTAAGAGCAGTGTTTAACCGCGGCATCCATATTAAGCCATTGAGGCTGGGGATGCTTACCGGCCACGATAACATTTATATAATTTCGGCTTTGTAAACAATGGTTTGTCACGGAAAGAAGGCAATTAGCGTCCGGCGGGAAATAAACCCTGATTATATCGGCTTTTTTATTCACTACATGATCAATAAATCCCGGATCCTGATGGCTGAACCCGTTATGATCCTGCCTCCAGACATGAGACGTTAATAAATAATTCAAAGAGGCTATCGGGCGGCGCCACGGAATCTCTTTTCCTGTTACTTTAAGCCATTTCGCGTACTGGTTAAACATTGAATCAATAATATGAATAAAGGCTTCATAACACGAAAAAAATCCGTGCCTGCCTGTAAGCAGATATCCCTCCAGCCATCCCTGGCAGGTATGCTCGCTTAAGATCTCCATCACCCGCCCGTCAGGTGAAAGATGATCATCTCCGGGAACAGTATCGCCTAACCAGGTCCTTTTGGTTATTTCAAACAGCGCGCCCAACCGGTTTGATTCTGTTTCGTCAGGCCCCATTACCCTGAAATTACGGTTATCCATATTAAGTTTCATTACATCACGCAAAAACTCTCCCATAACATGTGTAGCCGAGGCAACAGTTTCTCCGGGGTTTGGAACAGAAACAGCATATTTAATAAAATTCGGCATCTTCAGATCTTTTAAGATCGCTCCTCCGTTAGCATGCGGATTAGATCCCATACGGCGGTTTCCTTCAGGCGGCAATTCGGCTAACTCATCGATTAACTTTCCCTTCTTATCAAAAAGATTCTCAGGTTTATAGCTTTTCATCCAGCCTTCAAGGATCTTTATATGTTCCGGTTTTTCAGCCATTTCAGAAAGAGGCACCTGATGCGAACGCCATGAGCCTTCGGCTTTTAATCCATCAATCTCTTTGGGACATGTCCAGCCTTTTGGCGTGCGCAATACGATCATTGGCCATAATGGGCGTTTAGGCAAACTTTCTTTTCTTGCTTCATCCTGAAGAGATTTGATTTCATTAAAAATTTTATCCAAAGTTTCCGCCATTAACCGGTGCATGGCTTCAGGGTCAGACCCCTCCACAAAATACGGTTTATAACCATAGCCTGAAAAAAGGCATTTTAATTCCTCATGGCTTATTCTGGCTAATATAGTCGGATTGGAAATTTTATATCCATTCAGATGAAGGATCGGAAGAACCGCACCATCAGAGACAGGATTCAAAAATTTATTGGAATGCCATGCCGCGGCAAGCGGCCCTGTTTCCGCTTCACCGTCGCCTACCACGCAGGCCGCTATCAGATCCGGATTATCAAAAACAGCGCCGAACGCGTGCGAAACAGAATAACCAAGCTCCCCGCCCTCATGAATTGATCCAGGGGTTTCGGGCCCTGTATGGCTCGGAATCCCGCCGGGAAAAGAAAATTGCCTGAACAATTTTTTCATCCCCTCTTCATCCCTCGAAATATTTGGATAAACCTCGCTGTATGTTCCCTCAAGGTAAGTATTTGCCACTAGCCCGGGCCCGCCGTGCCCGGGGCCTGTTATATAAATAATATTCAGATCACGTTTTTTTATTATCCTGTTCAAATGCGCGTAAATAAAATTAAGCCCGGGAGTAGTTCCCCAATGACCAAGAAGCCGCGGTTTAATATGTTCTATCGTTAAAGGCTTTTTTAACAAAGGATTGTCCAGTAAATAAATCTGACCGACCGAAAGATAATTAGCCGCCTGCCAATACATATTGATCTTTTTTAATTCGTCTTTTGATAATATTCCCATACCATTAGCCTCCATGATATTTTGTCAGCATATTTGTTGTATGCCTCGCTATCATCAGCGCTTCGTTTGTTTTCATAACACGAACTGTAGCTTTGCTTTTTTCTTTAGATATAACGGCCTCATTATTATTATTTTTCTCCAGGTCAATTTCAATCCCCAGATACTCCATATTTTTACATATTCTTTCGCGTATTGAAGGCGCGTTTTCCCCGATACCCGCGGTAAAGATCAATATATCAATACCGTTCAAAACCGAAGCAAGTGAACCAATGAATTTTTTCGCGGTGTAACAATAAAGGTTAATTGCCTCTCCGGCAAAAGGATTTTTCTCCTCGCTTTTTAAAAGAGTTTCCACATCCGAACTGATTTCAGATACACCCAGAAGCCCGGATCTTTTAATTGAAATATTTTTAACTTCAGAAACCGGCATTGATTTTTGTTCCAGGAGATAAAATATAAGGCCGGGGTCAATATCGCCGCACCGGGTTCCCATCATAAGGCCTCCCGTCGGGGTAAAACCCATGGTTGTTTCAACGCATCTGCTGTTTTTAACCGCGGACATACTCGATCCATTTCCAAGATGAGCGATAACTACACGGCTGTTTGCAGTTTTTTCTCCTGTCATATTTTTTAATTCACTCATAATATATTCATAAGACAATCCGTGAAACCCATATCTGATAACACCCTCTTTTGAGAGTTCCCTCGGCAAAGGTGTCATCTTCGCGATATCGGGCTTATCACAATGAAAGGCAGTATCAAAACAGGCAATTTGTAAAATATCGGGAAATGTATTCTTGAAGGCGTTAATAACTTCTATTTCAACAGGCAAATGCTCCGTCGCGAAAGGGATCAGGCTGTTTAAATAATCAAGGATTTCAGGTGTGATAATGCAAGGTTTATTTAGTTTTGAACCTCCATGCACGATCCTGTGGCCGACCGCGGCCAGTTTATAATTTGAAAAATATTTTTTTATCCAATCCAGAAATATCTGAATGGTTTGGGGGGAATTTTTGTTTATTAAATTCTGGTCTAATACGCTTTTACCCGCATTATCTTTTATCTGAAAAGCCGCAGAAGCTGAACCTAATCTTTCGATGCTTCCGCTTAGCAGGGGCTCCGCACGCGGAGCCCCTACATCACGCATATCGAACAGGGTAAATTTAAGACTGGAAGACCCTCTGTTAACAGTTAATATATGCATATTGTTTTCAGGCATTTTCTATTTTGCTTAATTCTTCCCCGACTATCCGGCTGACTACTTTACCGTCCGCCTGATTTTTAAGCTTCGCGGAAACAGCTTTCATTACCTTTCCGAAATCTTTTTTGCCTGCTGCCCCGACTTCCCGGACTGTTTCTTTAATTATCTTGTTTACTTCTTCATGGCTTATCTGTTTAGGCATGTAACTCTCCAGGATCACTAATTCTTTCTTTTCTTTATCCGCGAGTTCCGCTCGCCCGCCTTTTTCAAAGCTTTCCACGGATTCTTTATGCTGTTTTACCTGTTTTGAGATTATTGCTAAAACATCTTCATCATCCAATATTTCTTTCTTCTTTTCAATTTTAACGTAATTTAAGGCTGATTTCACCATCCGCAGGGTTTCAGTTCTCAGACTATCTTTTGCTTTCATTGCTTCAACTATGTCACTATTGATCTTCTCTAATAACATTTTGATCTCCTTTTATTTTTCATTATATCAAATGTACTTTTAATTTTACCAATTTTTTGATATACTGTCGATTTTATAATTAATAAATTTAATGAAAAAATATTTTATTCCTCTTTTTATTTTATTTTTTTCTTTTTTCGGAATTTCCGTTTATGCTGAAGGAACTGAAGTTTCAGAAAATTACAGCATTGAAGAAAGCAGATATAGCCTGATCAAAGAAAAAAAAGATACAAGATCCATATCCCCGGTTATTGGTTTTAATCCAACCGATAAGCTAATCCTTGGAGGCGCGTATTTTTTTTACACGCCCAAAGAACCAGGTTATTATCTGGGCACCCAGTTCATGGGAAGCACAAACAAAGGATTGACCTTGTCCTTAGACTACCAGAAATTATCCAGAACCCCTCTCACATATGAAATATCAACCGCTGTTTCAAACTTCCCTGTATTTTATTATGGAATGGGCAACAACACCAAATTAGAAGATGAAAAACAGATAGATGTATTCAGGTATTTTCTGGAAACCAGATTTTATTATAAAACTGCTCCTCATTTCTCGTACGGCCCGTTTTTTGACCTGGAATCCTGGGAAGAAAAAGATTTTAACGGCAATGCGCATATTAACACATCCGACGATGAAACAACAATAAGCTTTGGATTAAACACTGTTTTTGACAATCGCGATAATATATTCAGCACACACGAAGGAAAATATATTAAATTTTCATTTAAATACATTCCTCAGGAATTAAGTTCTAATACCAATCTAACAGATTGTCTTCAGTCTGAAATGGACATAAGGTATTTCAAAATGATATTGTTTAAAAATGTTTTTGCCTTTAAACTTTCAGGAGGATATTCAAATAACGATCCAAGCTTCCCGTTTATGTATAAATTAGGTGGTTCTGACAAGCTTCGCGGTTACTCTTTCGGCCGTTTTATCGGACCAAAATATTACGCTTTACAGGGAGAATACCGGAGAATGCTGGATAAAGTCGTATCTATGGCAATATTCTGCGACGCGGGAGACGTGGCATACCCTGAGTTTGGGTCAATAAAAAGCACATACGGATTTGGATTAAGGTTCGGGCTCCCTCCCGATTCTTTAATGAAGGTAAGAGTTGACTTTGGAATTACTGAAGATCAACAGGGCTTATTTGTAACTTTTGGCGAGGCGTTTTAATTTTATTAATCTTTGATTAATATCCATCGTTGACGGCCATAATCCGTTTTTATCAAGACTGTTTATAAAAGCATAAACTACTTCAGGGTCAAATTGAGTACCTGCCTTTTCCACCAGAGTATCTATAATAGTATCAGGTGTAACATTATTCCTGTAAGTTCTAAAACTCTTCATAGCGTCATAACTGTCAGCAACAGCAATGATCCTGGCTCCCAGAGGAATGAGCCTGCCTTTTAAGCCGATCGGATAACCTTTGCCGTCAAACCATTCATGGTGGTGTAAAATAATATCCAGCTCCCGCCTTACATAAGTGGACTTCCTCAATATATTAAAAGCTATTACCGGATGTTCTTTTATTTTAGAATACTCTTCCTCGGATAATTCTCCTTTTTTGAACATAATATCATCAGGGATCGCGATCTTTCCCAGATCATGTAAAATAGCCGCGTTGCCGATAACCGCGGCTTCACTCGCGGGGAGCTTGAGCTCTTCAGTTATCATAAAAACATATCTGAAAACATTTAAAGAATGTTCTCGCATGTACGGGTCTTTTTTCTCATACGTCGTTATTAACATCCTGATAGATTCCAGATAAGACTGCCTGGAAACCTCTTCAACCTCAAAAATCTTATCTTCTATATTCTTTATCTTCATATCTTCAATCACCGCGGCATCTTTAATATCCTTATGCATAACAATATTATTTCTCCCGTTTATTTTTGCCGCGTAAAGGGCCAGATCGGAAAATCCCAGAAACTTTTCCTTGTCCAGTATTGCATCCTCAAGTAAAGAGGACAAACCAATACTTACAGTTAATTTAACGGAAATATCCGCGTCCTTAAAATTATAGGATTCAATATAGCTCCTTATCTTCTCCGAAACCATTAACGCCTTTTCATAATCCGATTCAATAAGTAAAATACTGAATTCCTCCCCGCCATACCTGGCTAAAATATCGCTTTCCCTGACGCACTTTTTTAAGCAATTAGCGACTTCAATAAGAACTTTATCCCCGAATAAATGGCCGTAGGTATCATTTATTTTCTTAAAATAATCAATATCAAGCATCAGGCAGGTTACGTTGTGCCCGTATCTTTTGGCGCGGGAAAATTCATTATCCAGGGCATCCCGGAAATATCCATGGTTATAAAGTTTGGTTAAACTGTCCCTTATCGAGACTTCTTTTAATTCCTCCATCAAATTCCGCATTTTTCCTTCTATTATTTTACGTTCAGACAGTTCATTCTGAAGCCGCTCATTCACGCTTAATAATTCTTCCGTGCGTTTTGCAACTTTATCTTCCAGATCCAATCCATGAGACTCAAGTTCCGCATCGCGTTTCTGTATCTGCTCTAACATATAATTAAAACAGCTGGATAATAACCCTATTTCATCCTTACGTCTAACTGCGGCCCTTATAGAATAATCCTTTTTTACAGAAATATCGGTCATTAAAACCGCCAGATCTTTTACAGGTTTAGTAAGTATTCCCTGGGATATTATCAATAAAAAAAGAATAAAGATAAAAATAAAAATAGAAACCATAGTAATGTAAGCAATAAGTTTTTTTATCTGCTGCCTTATATCGTATTCTGACATGCCGATAAAAATTTTGCCTACGGTTTCATTTTCTATGGCAATTGGAAAAGAAATTTCACTTATCACAGCTTTATTTTTAATGGATTTTATCGTATCCTCAACATCAGCATCCGCGGGCATACCGGATAATATTTTTTTAAGTTCCGGCATATTCATATTTAAGCTGGCAAAAAAAGATGTAACTATCCGGCCGTTATTATCTTTGATAAAAGCGTAAGCCACTTCAGGGTCATGATTGATCGCGCTGACTATATCATCAAGCCGGAGATAATCCCTGGAAATTAACGAATCCTGGCCGATCTCAGCTATATAATTCGCGAAACTGTAGCCCTTAGTCAACAGGGTCTTTCTCAGAAGCTTAATGTCGCCGCTGACGAGGACCAGGCTCGCGATAATACCGCCAAACACGGTGATGGCCAAAGCTAAACTTACAAATTTGAACTGCAGGCTTTCCTGAAATTTTTTTATCAGCATATTACTCAATTTTTTTTGTTACCAATTTCATAAAATCAGGCGGTATATTAAATTGTCCTGCTCTTACGGTTTTCATATTGAGCACGACATTAAAATTTTTTAACGGCTCGATGGGTATATTCGAAGGTTTAGCGCCTCTCAATACCAAAGCCGCTTTTTTACCTGCCAATCGGCCCATTTCTCTGGGATCCGCGCTTAAACCAAATAATACGCCTTTTGTTACAGAGTCTTCCAGATGTGTAAAAGTGATTATTTTATATTTTGAGGTTATTTCCACTATTTCCGGAATAGTTTCATCCATAATTCCGCTTCCGGAGACATAAACAGCATCCACTTTTCCTGCCGCAAAAGTTAAAACATTAGACACTTCGCCTTTTGTTTTGATCGGGATAGGTATTACTTTTACTTTAAATTCCTGCTCCAGTTTCTGAAGATTTTTTAATTGCGCCTCAGAATTACTCTGCCCCGGAGTATATAGAATCCCTATATTTTTTATGGTTTTTAATTTTTTTAAAGTTTCCAGGATCTGCGACATGGGGACATAAGAACTGGACCCGGTGTTATTATTGCCTGAACTCTGCAAACCTAAAGCTATTTTTGATTCCACTGGATCATACACCGTGCTGAAAATGATCGGTAAATCTTTTATTTCATTGGAGAGGGCCACAGCCGCGGAGGTGCCGATAGTATAGTACATCGTTAATCTATCAGCCGCAAACTTCTGGGCTATTTTCATCGCTTTTACTTTATTCGCGTCAGCCAGCTCTGTTATAAATTCCACTTCATTTTCTGAAAATCCCTCCTTTTTCATTTGTTCCAGAAAACCTTCTTTAGAATCGCTGTAACGCGATTCATTACTCCACTGAAGTATACCTATCCTTTTTTTCTCTGCTATTGTCCCGTTAGAAAAAAATAAAATAATTATAAAAACAATACTTAATAAAATTATTTTAGATATTATTTTATTCATTATCCCCCCCTGGAAAATATTAATATGGATTTATTTCATTTAAACACTGAAGGATTTACGATATAGTTTTCAGCATACCGCATAAAACATCAATATCCATAGGCTTCTGCATGATCTTCAGGTTGGCATTTACTAATTCCTCTTTAAAGGCAATATCATCCGCAAAGGCCGTTATCATAATAATATTAAGGCCAGGAACAATACCTTTTAGCATCTTCGCAGTTTCTACACCGCTTAAACCGGGCATTTTAATATCCATAAGCACTATATCGAATTTTTCTTTTTTGACTGCTTCAATGGCCTGAAATCCATCGTAAACACCTTTAATTCCATAACCTTTTAATTCCAGGATATCCACCATATTATTACAAAACCTTTCATTATCATCTACTATAAGAACTTTTAATTTTTCCATTAAAATTTATCTCCTTTCCAATTTTGAATGATAGGAAGCGTTATTTTAACTGTTGTCCCCTTATTAACTTCACTCTTAACATCAATATGGCCTTTATGCGCGTCTACAATGATCCTGCAGGTAGAAAGGCCAAGCCCTGTCCCGCCTTTCTTATTTGTAAAAAACGGTTCAAAAATCCTTTCCTTATCCTGTGTTTTTATGCCGCATCCGGTATCTTTAAATATAATATTGATAAAATTGCCTGTTTTATCGGCTGATATAAGTAATTTTCCGCCGTCTTCCATCGCCTGTACCGCGTTTAAAACAATATTTACAAAACATCTGTCAAGTTTTATTTCATCGCCCTTTATAATCGGCAGATCTTTATCAATTTCTATAATTATTTTTATTTTTTCTGAATTTCGAATCGCGCTAACGCTGTGTAATATGATATTTTTCAAATTCACGTCTTTGAAATCTATCTGTCTGCCTTTGGCAAACATCAAAATGTCTTCAATAATATTATCCGTTTCTGTAATTTGCTTTTTTAAGGTTTCCAAATGGTGTTTTGTCTTTTCATCTACTCCCTGGAATTTCATATCAATAAAATACAAAGAGCTTTTCATAACAGCCAATTGGTTCCTGAATTCATGCCCCATTATGCCCGCGAATTTTCCCATTGTAACGAGATCTTCAGAGTGTTTTAATTTGTCTAAACTTTCTCTCAGGTCACTGATAATTTCGCGGTTAAAAACACTCAATATGTTCCAGATAGCGCGCGATATTGCGGCCGCGCAAACAGCCCGTAACACCTGGACAGGGATATTAAAAAAATTTAAAAAAGATGTGTTATTTATGAAGGATGCCGGGGGAAAACCTCCCTTTGGAACAACAATTCCCGTAAAAATACTGTAAAGTCCCATTGAAGCGGCTGCCCATAAAAAATATTTGCCGATACCAAATTTTTCACAATCATCTTTGTTCTTTTGTTGATACCAGAAAAAACCCAAAGCTGACATTAACCCGCCCGGGAGGCCTAAAAAATATCTCGGCCAGATAGTTGGATCTTCCTTGAACGTAAAAATAAAAACGATTGTAACCGCGCACAAACAAACTGTGATCCACCCGCTCAACAATTTATTAATATTAAGCGAAACTAATTTGCGTCCAAATTCAAATAAAAATACAAATGATACAGTCAGAACTGCCATACGTATTATATGCCATATTCCTAACTCAAATCTTTTTACAAGAATAAACATGTCCAGCCATTCATTTACCCCATGGCTTATTCCAAAAGCACCCAGCAGCCAGATGAATTCCGCCAGTTTAAAAACGCTTTCTTCTTTTCGCGGCTGTATCAGGATTGCCACACCCATAACATAAAATGCCAGGCCGTAAACAAAGAAAACCAGGTCTAAATTAAAGGTAAAAAATTCTAATAACATAATTTCACCCTAAAGGAAATATTAATGTAACTGTTGACCCTTTACCTTTTTCAGATTTAATTTCAATTTTTCCATTATGCTTATCTACGATCATTTTACATATTGAAAGCCCGAATCCGAAACCGCGCGCTTTTGTGGTGAACAAAGGCTGAAAAACCTTATTAATATTTTCATACGCTATACCCGCCCCTGTGTCCCCGAAGGATACCTCCACCTTCTCATTATCTGTTTTTTTAATCCCTAATGTAAGTTTTCCTTTCTTATCCATCGCGTCCAGCGCGTTTTTAATAATATTTGTAAACGCTATATTGAATTGATCCTCATCCGCATTTATGATAATTTCCTCCGGCGGCATATTTTTAACCACCTCAACAGTATCGGGTATCTTCGAATCAAGAACAGCATCATTTAAAACGCTTATAATACCTATACGTTCCTTCCGGGGTTCTTTCAAACCTGAAAGGCTTAAAATTGTATCAATAATAGAAAGCGTTTTTTTTACTTCAGACTCAATAAATTCAATCCGCTGTTTTATTCGTTCATCTTTTGTATCAAGCTTCATTTTAAGATAATATGCCGAGGTGCTGATAACATTAAGAGGGTTCCTTATTTCATGTGAAATACTTCCTGCCAGTTTTCCGAGAGAAGCCAGGCGTTCCGCGATAAGCAGATTTTCCTGTGTTTTCTGCAATTGCTCGGTCCGCTCTTTAACCATATCTTCCAGATTTTCACGATGACGGCGAAGTTCATCTTCCACCAGCCTCATTTTTTCAAGTAATCTCCCGTTTTCAATAGAAACCGCGGCCTCATAAGTAAATAATTTTGTCAGATCCGTCCTTTCTTTTGTAAAAACTGAATCCGATAAACGGTTTTCAAGATATAATATCCCGATAGATCTGTTTTGTTTTATTATTGGAAGACATAGAACTGATTTCATTTTCATTTCCAGGACTTCGGGATTATCCTTAAAATCTCCTTTTTCAGAGGCGTTCTCAAGAATCACCATTTCATTTGTACGATGAACATAACGGACAATCGCGTGACATAAATTCTGGCAGCTTTCAAATTTCTGATTAAGTGTTTTTACTTTATCTTTTTCACCTATATGGCTTTCCGCGCGTATGATCAATTCGCCATTTTCTCCCATAATTAAATATCCATGCTGGGCGCCGGAACTTTCCAGAACAACATTCATAATTTTATGCAAAACTACCTGCTCTTCTGTCTCAGCGGGAATGATCAAACTGGATTTTATAAGATAATTTACATCAATATTCGGAAGAGCAAAAGCAGGCTCTGATACAGCGGTTGGAACTAAAACTATTTCATCCTCAAAATACCCGGGATATTTTTCTTTTATCAATATCTCTTTCCGCCCCGCGCCGCATTTTTTATACAAACGTCCTGCCTCTTTAATGAAAATCCTGGATAAATTATTATTTGCCCCTGAAAACTCTCCTATACATTCATGCAGATACGCCTCTAAAAAGACATATCTGTTTTGATTGGCAATATTGATCGCGTCAAAATATAAATTTCTTGATTCCTCCAGATCCTGGGTGATTCGTTTAAGTTCAGCATAAATAAGAGCCAGATACGGCTTAAGTAAAGGGCCTAATTGCGCCCAAGTTTCTATCTTTTTTATTAATGGTTGAATATATGAAAGTATATTCCTTTTTGTTTTATATTTGATCTTCCTTTCGTGAAGCCTTAACGCGTTAAGCACCAGAAAAACATGCCATTGCCGTTTAAGGACATTATCCGTTAAACCTGTCAGATACTTTTTAACTGCCAAAAGATTTTCCTCGGCTTTTTCGTATTCTCCAAAATAATAATGGTTGATCCCCAGATGCGCGTAATAACTTCCCACCGACGCGATATGATTTTCCTTTTCCCATTGTTTTATTTTCCGCTCCATTGGAACAGGCGTGTAATTTTTCTTCATAGGTTCCACCCATGACGCCTGCATCGCCTCCGCTAAATGAACAGAAAAATATAAATGATACTTATTGGAAAATTCCAGGCATTCATTCGCGTATCTCTCAACTTCCAGCATATTGTTTCCCTGCACCTGCAAATTCCACATTAACGGGCCGTATGAGAGCCCCGCGTTATAAAGGTCCCCAGAATTTTTCCCGCACTGGATGGACTTCAGGCAATAATTAATTATTTCTTCAGGGTGGCTCCTTGAATGCATATTGCACCACACGATCCCGTTCATTCCGCGCGTGGCACCGAAAGTATTAGGATATTTCTCGCATAAATTATAGGCCAGGTCTTCATATTTGAACGCTTTTTTAAAATCGCCTTTTTCTCCAAGATAAAGCCCCATAATACTGAAAGAATATATTACCGACTCATCCATACCTCCGAGCAAACAGTTTTCCGTCGATTGCACCGCGGAAAGATATAACTGCGGCACCAGGCCCGACATATAAAGATCAGGAATAAGTTCACTGTAAAAAGCCAGCTCTATTTTGCTTTTTCTTTCGTTAGTAAACGGCATGTTAAGGATCTTATTCCAGATATCAATTTTTTTAGACTCTATAAGATTCATCAATTTTTCTCTTTTTTGCTCCGCTTTACCGGCGCTCATCGGGATCGATTTGTCAAAATATGCCAATCCCCTGTTAGCCGTTTCTATTGCCTTAATAAAATTCCCGATCGATGAAAGCGAGGTCGTCTGTTCCGCGAGGCATTCAGCCTTATCCAGATCACTTTTCGCGTTTTTAAGCAGTTGATTAAGCAGTTTTTCCGACTTATCGTAATTCCCGCACATTAATTCTGTTTTTGCCAGTTTTTTATAAACTTTAAATGCCTCTTCATATCGGATTTTCCAGCAATTATCCGGCAATAAATCTTTTGCCGCTTTAAAATATTCATTCGCGGCTTCTGCAGCTAATGAACTTAATGCTTTATTGCCTGCCTTGTAATTTATGCCCGCGATTTGATACCTGGTTTCCGGTTCTAATATTTCCGGCAAACCCAGATTTAAGTGCGCGGTTATAGAAAAAAGATTATCGAGTTTTTCATAATCAGTATTTTTGGGAATTACAGACAATAAATGGGTTCCTATGCTCCAATGCAGTTCCTTTCTTTTTTGCGAATTAATTGAAATTAAAACCGCTTCCTGCACGCGGTCATGGACAAACTGCAGGTCATCTTTGCCTTCCATTAGAAGTCCCTGAGCTAACGCAGGTTTTAATATTTCAAAAGTATCCAGCAGTGTTATTTGTTTCACGGTAGAAATTTCGCTTGGAAGAAAATGGTTTCCTATACACGCGCAATATTCAAGCAGTTCTTTGGTGTGATCCGGCAATTTCTGGACTTTGGAACTGAAAAGCGCGACAACCGTGGAAGGCATATTGGACTGCTTTATTTTATTAAGATCCCAGTACCAATTCCTGCTTTTATCCATAAACATCAACTTTTCATTATTGAGATATGATAATATTTCGCTGACAAATAAAGGATTTCCTTCTGAAAGGTTAGCTATATAATTAGATAATTCCTTTGTATGCGCAAGCGAAGAATCCAGTATATAAGATACCATTTCATGACAATGACGGGAATCTAAGGGGCCAAGCCTCACTTCTTTTAGCGGGCCTTTAGTTTCTTTAATATCGTGGACCAATCTTGTTAAGGGATGGCTTGAATTCACTTCATTATGGCGGTAAGCGCCTATAAAAAAAAGATATTTGTAGTCTTTATAATTGAAAAATAAACTCTCTAAAAAATCAAAGGTCGCGGTATCACACCATTGAAGGTCATCAATAAAAAGCGTCAGCGGATTTTCTTCATTGGCCAAACATGCCAAAAATTTTCCAAAAAGATCATTAAACCGGTTTCTTGCCTCCACGGGGGGGAGCGGCTGGATCTCCGGTTGGATACCAATCAATATTTCCAGTTCAGGTATAACATCTGTTATTACTTTTCCTTTGGTTTCCAGTACTCTTAAAATTTTATCTTTCCAGGTCTCAACCCGTTTATCGCTTTCCGTTAAATAGGTCCTGATTAAATTTCTTAAGCTCTGGATAAGAGCGCTATAGGGAATATTTTTCTGGTATAGATCAAATTTTCCTGAAACAAAATAACCCCGCCGCTTTATAAT
>JAQUKH010000033.1 GCA_028719205.1 bacterium | reverse complement strand
AGAAAGAGAAGACAAGAAAACGTGCGATATTTGTCATATGCAAGGTAAATAAGGTTTTAAGGCAGGCTTAATTTGGAGGGCTCAGAGGAGTTTTAAGAGTAAAAAAAAAGAACGCGCTAAATCAACTAGTTTTTTGATCGTATTGGGGATCGGCCTCCTGAGCGGAATAATTTCAGGAGGTATAGGCTATTGGCTCGGGGCCAGCCGCGGGCATATGCTTTCTACTATTCTATTCAGCTTGTCTTTTGGATTTATCTTCGGGGTTTTTTACGGCGTTTATTATATTATGGAAAGATAGAACTATTGAAATTTTCCGATAAGCCAGAAGGAGAATTTCTGGAAGTTGTTGGTTATTATTAATATCCCGATCAGGATCAATATTGTGCCGCTTATTATTTCGACCCACCGATAATGTTTTTTTATCCCGCTCGATAATTTCAAAAATTTACTGAAGGCTATTCCGGTGATGATGAAAGGTATTCCTAATCCCAGCGAATAAACGGATAGAAGAATCAGCCCGTCCTTCATAGTTTCTTTTGTGCTTGCATAGAGCAGGATGGAAGATAATATCGGGCCGATGCAGGGTGTCCATCCGAGAGCAAACACCGCGCCCATTAAAAAAACCCCAAGCAGGGTCATTTTATTAACCTTATTGGCAAAAAGTTTTTTCTCTTTGTATAAGAAATTTAACTTAAATATTCCTGAAAAGTGTAACCCAAATACTATTATTAAAATCCCGGAGATATATCTGACTATGCTTGAATTGGAATAGCGGAAGATCAATTGCCCTATAAATGTGGCTGACGCGCCCATAAGAATAAATACCGAGCTGAACCCGAAAACAAAAAATAAGGTACTTACAAATATTTTTACCTTATAGTCTTCACTTGAAGTGTTAAGTTCGTCAAACGACAATCCTGTGATGATCGAAATATAACCGGGAATAAGAGGCAGGACGCAGGGGGAAATGAAAGAAAGCACACCCGAGGAAAATGCCATCAAAAGGGATATGGAATTATTTTGATCCATATTATTATGATAGCATAAAACTTTTTTTTATTGTAATAAAAATTCTTACAGGAAAGATGTGTTTTGTTTTATAATATACGGCAAAAAGTATTTGGAGAATAAATGAAGCTTTTGCTTATTTCTATCGCGGTTATTATTCTGAACCTGCCTTTTGGCTACTGGCGGGGAAAAGTGAAAAAATTTTCTTTACAGTGGTTCCTGGCGATACATCTGCCTATTCCGTTTATAGTCCTTTTGAGGATCTTCAGCGGGCTGGGCTTTGCGTTTATTACTTATCCGGTAATGCTTGGCGCTGACATTATTGGGCAAATTATAGGCGCGAAGATATATATTTACAAACACAAAATAGCTAAAGGGTAATTAAAGTTCTAAATTTGATTACCGAATTATTGTATTGCACAGTTTTCTGAAATTGATTGACGTTGAATTGTGCTCATGCTAAAATAAAGTTTTAAAACATTTCTTTGAGGATGTAATATGATGTTCTTGCAGGGAAGAAAAATAAGCAAAGCGCTTATAAATATTTTTACTAAAATTGAACCCGGGTATTGTGTATGTGTTAATACAGAGCCTGGGTTTTTTATTTTTGGGAGATAATTAAATGGTAAAAGAAAAGAATAAAAATAAGGTCGAATTAAAGGAACATATCTTCCAAAATATGATCGAATACTCAAATGATCTGATATGGGTATCAAATAACGAAGGTATGATTACTTATATAAATAAAAAAGCGGAAGAAGTCGGCGGTTTTAAATCAGCTGATATTATTGGAAAACCTTATAGTTTATTAGTACCGCCTGAAGATCTGGAAAGGATTAATAAAATTTTTAATGAGACATTAACGGGTAAATCTCAAACTTATGAAGCTGTTGTAAATTTAAAAGATGGAGTAAAACTTATTTTATCGGTGAATGCAGCTCCTATTGTTGAATCCAATAAAATAATAGGCACTGTAAGTTTTGGCAGTGATATAACAGAACGAATGATGGTTATTGATATTATTAAAAGGTCATCAGAGGAATGGCAGAATACATTTGACGCGATTTCAGATTTTATTTTCATATTGGACCTTGATTATAATATTTTAAGGGCAAATAAGGCTTTTTATAAATTTATCGGATTGGATACAAAAAATATTATTGGCAAGAAATGTTATAAACTTCTGCATAAACTTGATGAACCATGGGAGGGCTGCCCTTTTAAAAAGACTAAAATAGATAGCCAATCCCGCAGTATTGAAATGGATAACCCGATAAAAGAAAATCATTTTATAATTTCTATTTATCCTATATTCAATGAAAAATCAAAAATGATAGAAGTTGTGCATGTTACCAAAGATATTTCTGAAATGGCAAATACAAAAAAAATACTTGAGAAAAAAATATCCGATCTGGAAATTTTCGCGAAGTCATCAGTGGGAAGAGAATTGAAAATGATAGAGCTGAAAAAGAAGATCGGAAAACTTGAAGAGAAATTGAATGAAAAAAACGGGAATTAATAAAAAAAAATATACAGACGAAGTTGCTTCCTGTATGACTGATTCAATGGTTATGTTTAATCCTGATGGGATGATCGAAAAAGTCAATCAGGGATTACTGGACTTGTTAGGATATAAAAAAAACAGCCTTATCGGGCGGCATATTTCATCAATTTTCGCGGAAGAAGAGATATTTAATGAAATTGATGAAGGTATTTGCCTGATATCTAAAGATTTTAGAATAAAAAAGGCCAATGAGGCTTTTTTAAATATGTCTTGCCTTAAAAAAGAAGAAATAATCGGCCAGTACTGCTATAAAATAACACATGGTAAAGATTACAAATGCCAGCCCCCCGAGGATAAATGCCCTATCTCAGGAATGTTAACCGCGGGTGAACCTTATGCTGTAGTACACACACATTTTGACAATGAGGGCAAAAAGTATTTAGTTAATGTTATTGCAGCGGTACAGATAAAGGAAGGGAGAGAGGAATATTACCTTCATATGGCAAAAAGGATAAGTGAAAGGGCACAGGCAGGACAGTTAACCGCGAGTGATTTCAGGAATATAAAAAGATTAAAAGATAAACTGAAATATTATGTGGGATTAATTAATGAAGGCAGGGTCTTAACCGGCAGTTTGACAGACAGGCTTATCAGGCCGGAAAGAACAAAATGGATCGAAACATATTGTATTACAAAAACCGGCGTTAAAATACCTGTTAGCATTTCAGGCGCGGCAATATATTCAAATGAGAACATAAAATCTAAAAATTCAGGGAATCTTTTAATAAAAGGTTTTGTGTGCAGAGTTTATGATATTCGGGAAACAAAATGGCTTATTAAAGAGTTAGACAGGTTAAACCAGGACCATGATGAGTTGCTTCAGACTATGGAAGAAAAAGTTAATGACCGGACTAAGAATTTAACAGAGTATCAGGAAGCAATTTTGAATATGCTTAAGGACCTGGATGAATCAAAAGAAAATTTAGAGCAAAGCAGGGCAAATTTCTTAAATATTGTTGAAAAAGACTCGGATGGCATTATTATTCTGGATAAAAACGGGATAGTACAGTTCATAAATTCTACCGCTAAATCCCTTTTTGGAGATAACATAAACGATGTATTAAGTAAAATTACAGCTTTTTCTGAAAAGATTGATAAAACGCTGGAAGTAGAAATTATCTATAAAGACGGCAGGGCAGGATTCGCGGAATTAAGGGTAGTAGAAACAATATGGGAGGATAAACCTGCTTATCTTGCTTCATTTCGCGATATTACCAGCGAGAAAGACGCCCAGTTTGAAATAAAAAAACTTTCAACTGTTATTGATAACAGTACCAATATGGTATTTATTACCAATAGGGAAGGCAAAATTGAAAATGTAAATTCAGTTTTTGAAATT
Organism: bacterium; assembly: GCA_028719205.1. Lineage (GTDB taxonomy): Bacteria > JACRDZ01 > JAQUKH01 > JAQUKH01 > JAQUKH01 > JAQUKH01. Next base: position 24,039 of record JAQUKH010000033.1, on the reverse strand, counting down.
TTAACAGGATATTTAAAGGCAGAGCTGCTTGGAAAAAGTTTATATTTGTTTGTTTCCTCCGGAGGTAAAGAGAATGAAGATAACGAGTTGATGTCAGCCATTAAAGAAGGAAGGGGATGGCGGGGGGTATCAAAAAATAGAAAGAAAGACGGGAAAGAATATTGGTGTTATTCCCTGGTTAATCCTATCTCTGATGAAACCGGTAAAATCGTGCATTTTCTTGTTATTCAGGAAGATATTACTGAAAGGATGGTCTCTGAGAAAAAGATCAAAAACCTTGTTTCCTGTGATGAACTGACAGGCCTTTTCAGCAGGAGCTGGTTTATGGATCAATTAGATAAATGGATCGCTGAGGATAAAAATTTTGAGAAGATTGGTATATTATCCTTGTTTAATATTGACGGCCTGCGGGTTATTAATAATGTATACGGACATTCGGTTGGAAATGATTATCTGCGCGGTATAGCCGAATTATTACAAAAAACTATAGTAGAAATATATAATTCCATTATAAAAAAACCGGGGGAAAAAGGTATTATCGGGAGGCTGGGAGGCGATGAGTTTGCGGTTTTTATGCCTGACATTGATGAAAAAGAAGGGGAAAAAGCGGCAGAATACATTTGCAGGGCTATAGAAAATTTCTATTTTTCTGACGCTGCTATACATTCAACAATAAGTATGGGATGCGCGCTTTATCCTGAAAGCGGGAATACCGTCAGGGACCTTCTTAGAAAATCAGATACCTCAATGTATAGGGCAAAGAAATCCGGACGAAATCAATATTGCTTTTTCAAATCAAAAGATCATGATCTGGAAAAGATCTATTCAAAATTCAAGTGGAAGGAGTTTATTCAGAAGGCATTAAAAGAAGACCGGGTGGAGCCATGGTACCAGCCGATCCTGGATATAAATAGTAATAAGATCCATCATTATGAGGTACTGGCCAGGATAGTCGATGAAAACGGGAATATTGCTACGCCCGCGATGTTCATGGAAACCGCGGAGAATACCGGATTAATATATTTTATAGATAAGGTTATTACAGAGAAAACATTAAAAATTATGGCAAAATTAAAAAGTGAGGGGAAGAATATTACTTTCTGCGTAAATCTTTCTGAAAAAGATCTGGAGAACATGGAGTTTATTTCTTTTTTGAAGTCTAAAATAATGGAAACAGGAGCTGACCCTAAATTTTTAGTGTTTGAAATAACAGAAACTGCCGCCATTAAAAATATGGACACGGCCGTAAAATTTATTAATTTAATAAAAGCAATAGGCTGCGGTATTTCACTGGATGATTTTGGAGCGGGGTTTACTTCTTTTGTGTTTTTGAAAGAAATGAATGTAGATTATATTAAAATAGACGGATCATTTGTTAAACGCCTGGAACAAAGCCTGAAAGACCAGTTGATCGTAAAAGCTATTGCGGATATGGCTAAAGGTATGGGGATCATGATCATTGCTGAATTTGTAGAAAGAAAAGCGACGCTGGAGCTTCTAAAAGATTTCGGGATCGATTTCGCGCAGGGTTATTATATCGACAAACCCTCATCTGATTTTGCGTAATGCCGGACCTATTTATAAATACGCTATTCCTATTACAGTAATTACGATCCCGGGGAGTATAAAACCGTGTATCCCTGAATATAAATTCGCGAAATACCCTAAAAATGATCCAAAAATAAAACCTAAGATAATAACCGATAGAATAATTAACGCCCTTATGTCTTTTTTTACTATAGCCATGCCGATATCAGTCGCGGCTCCGGTAAGATGAGTTGTCCGGACTATAGCTGAAGATAAATAAGTTGTTGAGGCGCTTTGTATTCCCATGGCAAGGCATAAAGATAATGGAACAAGATTTATGGTAATTATTGCGGAAAGTTTTAATGAAGGTAAAGTTATTAAACCGGTTATCAATAGAATGCCGCCTTCGATCAAAAGAGCGATACTGTTTTTTAAATGCGGATGGATCATTATGAAACTGCTCATGATGGCACCGAGTATAAACATCAACAGCATCAAACCATATTGAATAAAGCTAAGATCCAGTTTAGCGGCATTAAGGCCGAAATGAGTAGCTGTTCCGGTAACATGTGATACAAGAAAACCAACAGTTAAAAAAGCCAGTGTATTTGTATAACCGGAAACGACAGTAAATATTCCCGCAAGCTTAATATTGTCTTTTGTACCCCGCTGTACGCCAATTTTAGTAAGCATATTATTTTTTGTTTTGATAAAAACTCATTATACCATCATAAAGTGTCTTGTGCGGTGGTATCCCTGCAGATTTATCGCTTTTTTCTTTTTCATCAATAATTTTTATAATCTCTTTGAAATTATCAGCACTTTTCAGATTATTTATAAATTCAATATCTTTACAGAGACGGCTCAAATAGGATAAGTACTGCAAATGATTCTCATATTCCTTAAAACATAATATGAAAAATACATAGGTTAATTCTTCATCCGCTGAATTAAAATCGATTCCTTTACGGGAAATACCTATGCCGATGGTTGTTTTATTTACAAGCCCTTCAACCGCTACTCTCGGATGAAGAAAAGCCACGCCATTTTCAAGCCCGGTACTGCATAGATTTTCTCTTTCTATAATTAAATTTAAAAATTTACTCTTATCTGTCAGCACCTGATCTGAATTAACCAGCTCGATTATTTCTTTAATGGCTTCTTCTTTAGTAGTTGAATAAAGGTTAGGATTTATACTTTTTTCCGATATAAGAGGATATATTTTTAATGATCTATTTCTCATAATAATATTAAAGTCTCTATATTACAAAACCGATACTTTGCTGTAGATAATAGAATAAAATACTTTTTTAGTCAAGATAAAATTTGCATTGACTATATAAATTTTGTGTTCTACAATTAAAATTTAATAGGCATATAGATCCATCTAGTTAAGCTAATACCATAGCCGGAAAAATAATGAAAGGGGCAAACCGTGTCACAAATAAAAATTGTTTCTTTTAGATTTTTTATTTTTATAGTGTTTTTAATATGTTTTTCAGGGTGCGGTAGCAAGAATAAACAACCAACGGTTAGTACGATATTACATCCTGAAAATTGGATCGAAGTTCATAAGACCGGATATCTCGCGTATAAAGAAAAAACCGGGTGTACTAATTGCCACGGGGTCAATTGTGATGGCGGGAACTCGAATGTAAATTGTTTTTCCGCGAGTTATAAGGGGCAAGCCTGTCATGAACAGCATCCTGCCGGCTGGTCGGATTTCACTGCGCACGGGGCGAATGCCAAATATAATTCTACATCTATTAACGGGTCATCAACTTATGGATTCCCTCGCTGCCAGAAATGCCACGGCCAGGATTTTGCGGGCGGTATCGTAAATGTGCCTTGTTTTACCTGCCACGGTGTTAGCGCACCTCATCCACGGGCGCCCTGGAATAACAAAACCGCCGATGATACAAGCACTACCGATACAACAACACCACGGGCGGTACACCATTCCAAAACAAATCCAATGTCTTTAACTAATTTAACTGTTTGTTTTGGTTGTCATAAAAATGGGACATACTCTACTAAAAAGCCGGATAAAAATGTAGCAGTCGGCACAGAGTTGGGATGCAGTAACAATACTATTTGTCATAGTAAAAGATGGTAATTAATATAAAAGGATATGGGGCATAGGTTATAAGAGGAGAAAAAATGAAAATTTCAAAGATAAGATTAGTTTTTCTGGCCTTTTTTATTTGCGGTTTTTCAGGGCTTGAGATCCACGCGCAGGAATTTCAAAAATTGACCTGGCACGGTTATTTCGGCTGGAATTATATAAGTGAAACTAAGCACGGGCCTAATCCTAATTCAACATTTGATCCATTCGTGTTAGCGCTTATACCTAAATTCACGCTAAGTGATAAAATAGACGTATATAGCCAGATCGTGTTTGAACATGCCCCTTATTATGCTATTACGGCCTTAAGAACTTTAGACTCGCGTTCGTCCGGACAAATAAACATTAATGACGCATATATTACATTTACCGCCAAAGAATGGTTTAAGATCCGGGCCGGAAAATTTGCCACACCGTTCGGCCTTTGGAATACCATGCAGTTCGCGGTACCTACCTATCCGACTTTAGACCAGCCGGGCAGGTATTCTTTATATACCCGGGGAAGCAACACTGATAGTGATGCTAACTTATTTCAAAGGTATTCTCAGGGAGCCTGGATCCTGGGCGAGAAGGGCCAATTCACCTATGATCTTTATGTGGCAAACGGTAAGGCGGTCAGCCCCGCGCATATAGTGAGGAATGAGGCTACCCAATGCAGTAATTGTCATGATGAGCGTAATGCTCAACTGGTTGAAGTAGGCGGCGCGTATAAGGATGACAATGAATCTAAAGCTTTAGGCTGCAGAATTGGATATGACCTCCCTCTTGGGCAGACTAATCTTAAAATGATGTATTCACATAACCATGATAAATATAAATTGCAGAGTATAAATTATGATTATATACTGCCTTCCCTGGTATCAAGCGAGAATTTTATCAAACAGTATACCAACGCGTTTTCCGCGGAGTATAACGCTTATGACCTGGGTATTACCTCTGAGCTCGCGAATTCGGATAAAAATGGTGTGAATATGAGAGCTTTTTATGTAATGACAAAATATAACGTGGGTGAAAATTGGATCCCGTTTTTGCAGTATCAGATCTGGGCCCCGGATAAAAGTGCCCCGGAATTCAAAACAAGATATTATACTTATGGATTCGCGTATCAAATACTTCCGTGGCAGACATTGTTAAAAATTGAAACTGATTATGTCAAGACGAAAAGAGAATTAGGTTATTACAGAATGTCAGTAGGTTTGGCAGCATCATTTTAACCACCCCATAATTCCCTTCTTGCCAAGGAGGGGAAGGAGAGGTAAGACAAGGAAATAAAATGAAAAAAATAATAGTTTTATGCGCGTTCATAATTTTATGTGTTCACGTATCAGCCTTTGCAGAAAAAGCTGCCGTGGAAAATATCGCTGTAATTGTTAATAGCGAGTCCCCTGTATTTTCGGAGAAGGAAAATCCCGAGATAAAAGATATTAAAGATATCTATGTGGGAAAGGTGAAGTACTGGAAGGGTTCCGCTATTAAAGCAGCCAACCATAAGGATAAGTCGATACTTGAGAGGTTTCTAAAAAAAATATGCGGGATGCGCGTGAGTGAATATCAAAGCTACTGGGTAAGATTTTCGCTTGAGTCCGGGTCAGATATTCCGAAAGCCATTGATAATTCAAAGGATATAATATCTTTTGTCCAGAAGGAGAAAACCGGTATCGGGTATGTTCTGGAAAGTGAGGTAAAAGGTGTTGAGGGGATTAAGGTTATTTTATTAATAAACGAATAGCAGGTAAAGGTTATTTTTATGAAAAAATTTTTTTCGCTTGGAAAGAAGATCGGATTATTGGTTAGCGGTACACTGGTTATTTCTATTGCTGTTCTAATGATATTTTATTTGATGATCTTCAGAAATAATATGAACAAAGAATTTTCCGAGCGTATTGTTTCCGTGGGGGAAAACTTAAGCGCTGTGGTAGCGGGCCCTTTAAATTCCGTTATTTCTATTTCAGATGAATTTTCACCTGAGATAATTAAAATATTAAATACACCTTGTGAAATAACTGTTGACAAACAGGATGATATTTATTACGCGGTCATTGTAAGGAAAGATCAGCAGGTAACAACCGCCAACAGGTTGAAGGATCCAAATTTCCGTTTGCCTGTCGGTAAAAATACAAAAGAATTGCTTTCAGGGAAATATATTGTTTCTGATGTTGATGTAAAGGATTTAAAATTGCATGAGATACGGATACCTATAATCAAAGAGGAAAAAGGTATCGGAGAGATCGTACTGGGATATTCAAGTAACAGGATAGAAGCTTTGATAAAAAATATAACTTTCTTAAGTATTTTGATAGCGGGGGTGTGCCTGCTGGTAACTATTTTGGTGGTGTTTGCTTTTATCAGATTTACTATAACTAACCCGATAGACAAACTTAAGGCTGCGGCGGTCACTTTGGCATCGCGGGCCGGTGATCTTACACAGAGGATAGGGGTATCCTCTAATGACGAAATAGGCCAGTTGTCCGAGGCCTTTAATAAAATTATAGAATCAATGCATGATATGGTGATGAATATTCGTGTTAACGCGGAAAAAGTGGCAAGCTCAAGCGAAGAGCTTTCTTCTTCCGCCGAGGAGATGAACGCTTCAATTGAGGAGATTTCCAGCGCGATACAGCATGTGTCTAAAGGGGCGGCTACCCAGTTTGAACGTATTGAAGAAGCCTTCGGGCTTTCGGAAAAAGCAGCGATAACGATAAAACAGATGGTTACCAAGGCCCAGTCTACCGGTGTTACGGTAAACCAAACTTCAACCCGCGCCGAAAACGGCCGTACTTTGACCAGTGAAACAGTTGATAAAATAGGTATTCTTAACAAGGCTATTACAAATACCGCGGAAGTGATACGCGGTTTGGGAGACAAATCTCAGCAGATCGGAGAAATCACGGAAACGATCACCAAAATCGCCGACCAGACGAATTTACTGGCGTTAAACGCGGCTATAGAAGCGGCCCGCGCGGGTGAGATGGGCAGGGGCTTCGCGGTGGTGGCGGAGGAAGTCAGAAAATTAGCGGAAGGTTCGGCTGAAGCGGTAAGAGAAATCGGAGGGTTGATCAAGTCTATTCAGGCAGAAACTAACCACGCTGTTGAAGCGATAGAATTGAACTCAAAAGAGATGCAGGAAGGTAAAATTCAGGTTTCTAAGATCATGGAGATGTTAATAGATCTTAATAAAGTGGCTAATGAGGCAAATGTACTTACCCGCGAAATTGAACAGAGCGGCCAGGAGCAGGTTAAGGATACGGAACGTGTGGCCAAAGCGGTTAATGAAGTTGCTTCAATTGCTAAAGAATCCTCCTCTACGATCGAGCAGGTTTCGGCCTCTGTCGAAGAACAGACCGCGTCAATGCAGGAGATGTCAGCTTCGGCTCAGGAAGTAGCGCGGACAGCTGTTGAATTAAAAGATATGGTCGGAAAGTTTAAGTTAAAAAGTATTTAACGGGTCGTACGGTCCTTACCGCTTTTTCAGTTTCAAACCGGAATGAGATATTCAAATGCCTGAAAGACTGCAGGAATTTATGAAATAATTAAAAATTAATATATTTGCTTAAAACAAAAAATATGAAATGCCGATAATAGGATTACAATGGTAAATCTTTTAAAGTATGGAAATCTTATATTGTTCGGAAATGTTTTTTGAAGTAAGGTATTAGCGGGGCCTGATTTTTTTAAAATCAGGCTTTTTGCTTTTAAACATAGGAGAAAATTATGGAATACAGGAATTATATGGAAGAGTTGGTAATGGAAACTTTGGATCAAATATTGGCTTATAGTAAAAAATATTGTAATTGTGAAAGATGCAGATTGGATACAATATCCCTGGCGTTGAATAATCTTCCGCCTATGTATTGTGTTTCAGATGTAGGCAGGGCTTATAAGAAACTAAAAGCAGTGGAAATTCAATTTAAAACGGATATTGTGAGCGAGATCGCAAAGGCCCTAAAAATAGTTAAAAAATATCCAAGACATAAGAAAAAAACGCAAACTTTAAAGGCAACGAGGCAACATCACACTAGTTCGCCAAAGAGAAAAAAGAATTAAGTCTTTTTTCTGATGACGCGGTGACTGGTGACATATACTAGGAGGCAGACATGGATAAAATTAAATTTAAAACAGCAGATATCAAGAGCGTTTTAAAACATGCTGTTAATAGTGATGATTTTAACGAACAAAGAAAATGCGCTCGTCTGGATTTGCCTCTAAAAGTAAGGTACAAGCTTATTAATGAAACCGGCGGCAGTAAAAATGTTAATGAATTATCTGTGGCGGCAAAAAATATTTCTGTAAACGGGTGCCTTTTATTAACGACTGAAAATATCCCGATAAACTCCAGGGTGCAGCTTGAGATACTTTTGGATGAGTTTGAATCAGCGGTCTTGACTCTGGAAGGAAGAATAGTAAGGCTGGAAAGAACGGAAAGCGGTTTGTATGAATTTGGGATATTATTTGATGCCGTGAATAAAGACGCGCGAAGGATCTTCGCGGATTTTTGTTTTTCTAAGATGTACGAGATGGTTGGGTTGAATGCATGGCCGACGGATAACAAGGAAAAAAAGATATAAAAAAATGATTTCAGAAAAGGGTCCTTATTTACAAAATATTCTTGAGAAAATTAAAGAAGAACGCAATCTTGATTTTTCACAATACAGGGAGAATCTTCTTTCCCGGCGGGTAATGGCGCGTGTAAGAAGCACCAAAACGGGGGGATTTGAACAATATTATTATTATTTGAAATTGCATCCGGAAGAAATAGATAATTTAATGGATGTAATGACCATAAATGTGACCGAATTTTTTCGGGACACGCCTGTGTTTGACGCGATAGAAAAAAATGTAATTCCTGAGCTGATCTCAAAAAAAAAAATGGGGTCAAATCCGGTCCGCGTATGGAGTTGTGCCTGTTCTTCAGGTGAAGAGGCGTATTCGGTTTTAATGCTTTTCGCGGAAATTTTGAATAAGGAAATAGCAAATTATGGATTAACAATTTTTGGGACTGACATCGACAACAGGGTGCTTGCCAAGGCAAAAGAAGGGGTATACGAGGATTGTCAATTTAAAAATTTATCAGCGCAAAAAAAATCGCTCATTAATAAATATTTTTATGATATAGGAAATAAACGGTACTGGATCCGCGAAGGATGGCCGGATTATATGAAATTTTATTATAATGATATTATCGCGGATGTTCCTTTGAAAAATATGGATATGATCTTATGCCGTAATGTTTTTATATATTTTTCCCGCAAACTTCAGGAGCATATCCTTGAGCGGCTCTTAAGTTCATTAAATAAAGGCGGTTTTTTGATCTTAGGCAGAGTTGAATCGATTCCCGTCCATATGACAGATAGGTTTATCGAATATGACTCGAAAAATAGAATTTATGTTAAAAAATAAGTAAGGATAAGCTATAATGGAAATGACTGTTGGAAAGAAAATCCGATGGTTGAGTAATGAAAGGAGCGGAGAATGGCTGACCAAAAAAAAGAGCAAAAAAAAAGTGTGAAAGAAAAACAGCTTGTAATATTTTTTATGGCAGGTGAGGAGTTTGGAGTGGATATTTCACAGATAAAAGAGATTATAAGAATGCAGGATATAACCTCTATACCAAGCGCGCCGGAATTTATTATGGGTGTTATTAACCTTCGCGGTCAGATCATAGCTGTAATGAATTTAGCCAAAAGGTTTGGGCTGAAAGAGATTAAGCTTACTGATAAGGCCAGGATAATTGTAGCGGAAGTTAAGGATAATACGGTAGGCCTGATTGTAGATGAAGTACCGGAGGTATTAAGGATCCCGGAGGAAAGTATTGATCCCGCGCCTGAGATGATCGAAACACAGATACATTCGGAATTTATAAAAGGAGTCGGAAAACTGGAGAACAGGTTAGTTATTCTGCTTGACGTTGACAGGATACTGAGCCATGAAGAAATTAAAAAAGTAAAAGAAGCAGTCAAAGAGTAAATTATAAACATTGAATTTTTAAAAATCACGAAATTAAGGAGGTGAAAAAATGGCAAAGACAAAAGGAAAAGTGCTGGTGGTGGATGACGCGGTGTTTATGCGGAGGATGTTGACTGATATTTTAACAGAGGGCGGTTATGAAGTCGCGGGAGAAGCTGCGAATGGCAAAGAAGGTATGGAACAATATAAAAAAGTGAAACCGGATATTGTAACTATGGATATTATTATGCCTGAAATGGGGGGAATTGAATCTGTAAAAGAAATTATTAAACATGATGAAAAGGCTAAAATAGTTATGGTAAGCGCTATGGGCCAGCAGCAGCTGGTTGTTGAAGCGATCCAGGCGGGTGCCAAGGATTTTATCGTAAAGCCATTTGAATCTTCGCGTGTGTTAAGCGCGGTTGAAAGAGCGTTGAAATGATCTCATAGGAGTTTTTATGGCGACAATACGCGTAAATATGGCTCAATTGGCTGTAGTTAAGAGCCCTGATAATATTGAAACCCGGGCGTTAGGTTCCTGTGTGGGAATAGTTTTATATGAAAATTATGCCAAATTGGGAGGCCTTGCGCATGCTATGCTGCCGGATGGAAACAATATGAAGGAAAGTTTACGCAATAACCCTGCGAAATTTGTGAATTCATCTATTGATATGCTTTTAACACAAATTATAAAACTTGGCGCCGATAAAAGGTTTATTAAAGCAAAAATTGCAGGCGGAGCTAATATGTTCCCGAATATAATAAGAGATAATTCATTGTCCATCGGCAAGCGAAATGTAGACGCGGCAAAGAAGAAACTTAAGGAACTTGAAATTCCGCTTATTGCTGAGGAGACCGGCGGTTCAATCGGAAGGACTATCATTCTGGATACCTCAACCGGTAAACTAAAAATTAGATCAATAGTGCATGGAGTTAAGGAAATATGATTTTAACAAGCGGCATGAATTACGGGAGTAATAATGAATAAAAAAATAAGGGTAGTAATTGCTGATGACAGTGCTCTGATGCGCAAGAAGATAAGCGAAATACTTCAAAGCGATCCTGAAATAGAAGTAGTCGCTATAGCGAAAGACGGTAAAGAAGCTATAGATGCTATTCATGACCAGAAGCCGGATGTTGTTACTTTAGATGTAGAAATGCCGGTTTTAAACGGCTTAGACACTTTAGGTTATATAATGAGCGAGTGCCCTGTTCCGTGCGTTATGATCAGCGCGTTTACAAAGGAGGGTTCTGAGGAGACCATACGCGCTCTTGAGTTTGGGGCAATAGATTTTATTTGCAAACCGGGAGGCGTGATCTCGCCTGATATTACAAAAATAAGCAAAGAAATAATTGAAAAAGTGAAGCTGGCGTCAAAGGTTCCTATTGAAAAGTTAAAGTTAATTTGGGCTGAGAAGGCAAAAGAGAGCAGGGAAATTATTAAAAAACCGTCTTCTATTATTAAGGTTTTTGCGATTGCTTCTTCAACGGGAGGTGCTCAGGCATTGTCAACAATTTTACCTCTTCTAAGTGCGGATTTGCCTGCCGCAGTTCTGGTAGTACAGCATATGCCGGTGGGTTTTACAAAAAGTTTTTCCGAAAGGCTGAATTGGCAGTCAAAAATCAGTATCCTGGAGGCGCAAGACCAGATGCCCATAAAACCCGCGCAGGTTATAATAGCCCGCGGGGGAATACATATGGAAGTTGAGGGAGGAGAAAACAATCCGCATGTAATTTTAAGCGATAAACCCGCTCAGCTTGGCGTGAAGCCATGCGCGAATATAATGATGGGATCCGTGGCAAAAAATTTTAAACAAAAAACTGTCGGTATTATTCTTACCGGAATGGGCACTGACGGAACATTCGGCGCGCAGGCAATTAAAACCGCGGGAGGCATGGTTTTAGCTGAGGATAAATCAAGCTGTATCGTTTATGGCATGCCGCGATCGGTAGTAGAAGCGGGCCTGGCGGACAGAATTGTTCCTTTACATCTAATGGCTAGAGAGATGGAAAAATTAGTGAAAGTTTAATTTACGGGGATAAAATGGAAAAACAGAACGAATATAAAAAATTATATATTCAGGAATCGGGCGAGTTTTTGCAGGAAATGAATAAAAATCTGCTTATTATAGAAAAAGACCCTAAAAATACAGACGCGTTAAACACGATCTTCAGGTCGGCGCATACGCTTAAAAGTATGTCCGCAAGCATGGGGTATAGCCTTATAGCGGATCTATCCCACAAGATGGAGGATGTTTTATCACAGGCGCGGGACAATACCCTGCAGATTTCAGAGGAATTGGTAAATTTGTTATTTGAATCATTTGACAGCCTTGAAAGCATGGTAAGAGATGTTCAGGAAGAAAAAGAAATCAAGAAAGATATACAACCGCTTGTCAATAAACTGGACAAGGCTATGACAAAGCGGATAAAATTTAATGAAGAAAAAGTAACTGATGAGATCAGCCTTAATGAGTTTGAAAAAAAGACTTTAGCCAGGGTAAAGTCAGAAGGTTTTCAATCTTATTATATTAAAATTTATTTGGAAAAGAATTGCGTCCTTAAGAGCGTAAGGGCGTTTATGATATTCAGAAATCTTCACAATATCGGCGAGGTGATAAAGTCAATACCAAGCAGCCAGGATCTTGAAGAAGAAAAGTTTGGAGAGAGTTTCAGCTGTATATTTGTTACTAAAGAAAAAAAAGACATTGTGGAAAAAAATGTTTTTGAAATATTGGATGTCGAAAAAGTAATAGTTAATGAGATACAGATAAATCCGTTATGGAATAAGGACGTAAAGCAAAGTTCCATTGATGATACTAAAGAAATTAAAGAAGCTGCGGGGCAGAGCGGGCAAATGCGCAAGATCCAGAGTGTGCGTGTTGATATAAAACGCCTGGATAAATTAATGAATCTTGTGGAAGAATTAGCTATCAGCAAGTTACGGCTTCTGGAAATTGGTTTAAGATTCCAGGACAATGACCTGAAATCCGTTATAGAAGATTTCAATCGCCATATTGATGACCTGCAGATGGAAGTTATGCAGGCGCGGCTTGTTCCGGTGAACCAGATATTTGAACGTTTTCCAAGGCTTGTAAGGGATTTAGCTAAGAGAGAATCTAAATTGATAAAGTTTGATGTGACAGGCGGGGACATAGAATTAGACCGGAGTGTATTGGATGAAATTGGCGATTCGCTTATCCATTTGCTGAAAAATTCAGTAGACCACGGCATTGAAAGCCCGCAAGTACGCAAAAATAAAGGTAAGCAGGAAGAAGGTACAATAGTTCTTTCAGCGCGCAGGGAAAAGAGTTATGTGCTGATCGAAGTAAAAGACGATGGTAAAGGAATTGATACTGATGTTATAAAAAAAATAGCTATAGAGCGGGGCATAATAAAAGAAGAAGATTTAAAATCCATGAATAAGGAAGATATCCTCCTCTTGACCGCTCATCCGGGTTTGAGCACTAAACAGGAGGTAACAGATATTTCAGGCCGAGGTGTAGGCCTTGATGTTGTTAAACAGAAAACAGAAAGCCTTGGCGGCAGTGTAGTGATTGAATCTGATGTCGGCCTTGGGGCGAAGATCACAATGCGCCTTCCAATAACCACAGCGGTTGTTCAGGCGTTAATGGTTGTAATTTTACAAAAAACTTTTGCTATTCCCATATCGAGCGTAATTGAAATCCTTGTCGCGAAAGAAAATGATATAAAAAAAATAGAAGCAAGTGAAACAATCCTGCATCGTAACAAAGTCCTCCCGATTATAAGGCTCGAAAATCTCTTTTCTTTAGTCTGTGATATGAACAGCGATTCACGGACCGCGGCACACAATTCGCTAATTAAGATCGTAATTGTTGAATTTGAAAATAAACAGTTTGGTATTGTGGTTGATAAGCTGTTAAGCCAGCAGGATATAGTAATAAAACAGTTGTCTAAAGAATTTAAAGGAATTCATGGATTTGCCGGAGCGACCATACTTGGCGATGGAAAAGTCGCGCTGATTTTAGATGTTGCGACATTAATATAATTATTAAAAAGGAGTTAAATATGGCTATAAAAATAACTGAAATGCAAAGAAGTGCTTTGCAGGAGGCAGGGAATATCGGTTCAGGACATTCCGCGATCGCGCTCTCACAACTCCTGGGCAAAAAGATCATGATCGCTGTTCCTTCTGTTCATATTATTGAACTGTCGCGGCTTGACACGTTTCTTAATGGCACGCAAAAAGAAATTATACAGATAAGCTTATTGGTATTGGGCAGTGTGAAAGGAATAATAATTTTCGCGATACAGGAAGATGGCGCGGCAATGTTATGCGATATTGTAATGGGAAAACCTAAGATAATTTCAAAACTTACAGATGAATTTCAGCAATCGGCGCTGAGAGAGATCGGAAATATCGTGGCCGCGTCATATTTAAACGCGGTAGGTGAAATGACAAGGCTTTCCCTGATAGTATCTACCCCTGATTACAATATTGGGAAGATCGGGCTTTCAGAAAAGTTTCTTAATAAAAACGGGATCAGTAAAGAAGATATAGAGGATGTTCTTTGTATAAAAACCGAATTTACTGAAGCCGCTACAAAAGTAGAGGGCTTTTTAGTTTTTATTCCGATTGGAGATGCAATTAAAAAAATTATCAGTGCTTTGGGTGTTTAATTATTAAGGCTAAAGGAGATCTGCCATGGAAAATGAGTTGAATCAGGATCAAAAAGATGCTTTAAGAGAAATAGTCAGCATAGGCGCGGGTAATGCCGCTACCGCTTTATCGCAGATGCTGAATAAAAAGATCAATATTGAGGTTCCTAAGGTAAATTTTTCCACTATTGAAAAGGCAGTTGAGCTTTTTGGCGATGCTGAGGCGCTTGTAATAGCAATATATTTACAACTGCTGGGTGACGCCACAGGTGTGATCCTGTTTCCTTTTTTTAAGAAAGATGCCTGCAAATTAGTGGGTTTATTGCTGGGCCGGGTTAAACAAACCAATGTTTTAAGTGATATGGAACAATCCGCCTTAAAAGAAACAATGACAATAATTTCAGGTGCTTATCTGAGCGCCATGGCCAAACTTTTGAAAATGAAGTTTTTGGTATCATCGCCTGCTTTAGCTGAAGATATGGCCGGCGCGATAATTGACAATATACTGATCGAAACAAGCAAGGAAGCGGATCATGTTATCCTTGTTGAAACAGAGTTTACTGTTGTTGATGAAAAGATATTAGCTAATTTCTTTTTTATACCGGATATGTTGTCTTTGGGGAAAATATTAAATGCAATGGGGGTTGGTACAAATGCAGAAGGAAAGAGTAGTAACTGATGTATTAAATGAAATAAATAATCTTGCCTTATCACTGGATGGCCCGGAACCTTTGATCAAATGGGCAATTATTAATATACCCTTTTTAGTGAATTGTGAATTTTGCTCGTTAGCATTGGTTTATAGTGATCATGCTTTAATAAATTATAGTTCAGTTATAGATTTAAATAGTCCTGTTTTTGATCTTTTTAAAGAAAAAGTTAAGCAGGAGATCCGGAAATGGGCAAATTCAAATTCAATAGTCTGGCAGGAATTGAATACATATATCGAGGAAGACCCGATAGATAATAGAAAAGGATCTTTGAAGTCTCTCAATTCTTTTTATATTTTTCCGTTAGAAGTAAAAGACAAAACGCTTGGATATATAACTGTCGGCAGTTCTCATAAAGATGCTTTTGTAAGGTTCAAGTTGAATATTCTGGAAATATTTTGTAACCAGCTTGCTTTGGGATTACGCAGTTTACTGGACCGGAATATGGTTATAGAACAATCACATTTATTGGAAAGGGAAAAGAAGAAAGTTGAAGAGGAAAAAAGAAGAATAGAAGCGATCGTCGGCGGGATGAAAGAAGGCCTGATAATAACGGATAACTGGGAAAATATTATTACTATCAATGATGCCGCTTTAAATATGCTTGATTTACACAGAAATCTGGAAAATAAATTTGCGATAGATGTTATGCTGAAAGATTTGTCGCTGGAAGCGAATAAAAATGAATACAATGAGAAGATCATTAATATCGGAGCACCCAAAAAGAGAATAGTTCATATAGGATCTACCCCGATATTCGGCCCCGATAATATATTTATGGGAAGGGCGACACTTCTTACTGATATTACAAGAGAAAAAGAAATTGAACAGATGAAATCCGACTTCGTGAATGCTGTAAGCCATGAACTAAGGACGCCTTTGACCTCTATAAGGGAGATAATTTCAATTATTATGGATGGCGCTGTGGGGCCGGTAAACGAAAAACAGATCAAGTGCCTTAACACGGCGATTAACGACTCGGACAGATTAGCACGGATCGTAAATGACCTTTTGAACCTGTCAAAGATCGAGTCAGGAAAGATCAAGTTAAAACGCGCTCCGGTTATGATCTCGCAAATCGTTAATCAGGTAATGGCAAGTTTTGAACTTTTAGCTAGAAATAGCAAGATAGGAATAATAAATAATATTCCCGATGGTCTGCCTTCTATTTTTGCTGATCCCGATAAGATAATACAAATACTTACGAATTTGATCGGAAATTCGATGAAGTTCACTCCCCCCGGTGGGAATATTATTGTGAACTGTAATATTTCAGGAAATTTTGTGGTAATTTCTGTCAAAGACACAGGCTTGGGTATTTCAGATGAAGACCAGAAAAAGCTTTTTAAAAAATTTAGTCAATTGGAAGCGGGATCCAAACATAGATCAGGTGGTACCGGATTAGGATTGGTAATATCAAGGGAACTTGTTGAAAAACACGGAGGGAAGATCTGGATCGAGTCAGAATTGGGAAAGGGCTCGGCTTTTTTGTTTACAATTCCGATATTTAATGAAAATTCAGCATACATTGATCTGATCCAGCAGG
This sequence comes from bacterium, assembly GCA_028719205.1. Taxonomy (GTDB): domain Bacteria; phylum JACRDZ01; class JAQUKH01; order JAQUKH01; family JAQUKH01; genus JAQUKH01. Next base: position 7,547 of record JAQUKH010000033.1, on the reverse strand, counting down.
AAATAGACAGAGTTAAAAAAGAAGGGACAGATCTTTCTTTAATATTAATTGATCCGGGCTATGGAAAGGAATTAACAGAGGAAAATAAAAGCCACATTGACTATCTGGAAAAGCAGTGTAAAAACAGTATGAGAAGGAAAGATGATCTTGTGTTGGTTTATCATAATAGAGCTATTATCATCATAGCGGAAAGCAGCGGAGAAAACGGCATTAAGCTTGCTGAAAGGATCATGGACTCGTCAAAAATAAAGTTTGATTATAAAATAAAAGCATACCCTCAGGATGGCACTGCCGCCGAGGAGTTATTAAATAAACTAAAAAATGAAAATAATAGATAATCCCGCGATAATGCGTTTACTGACAAAACTGCATGATGAAAAAGGGCTTGATTTTAGCCAGTATAGGGAAACCTCTATTTTAAGAAGAATAAACACGCGTATGGACAGGTATAAAACGGATTCATATGATGATTATATAAAAATATTACAAACTAATCCGGCAGAGTATAAAGAGTTGATCAATGCCTTAACAATAAATGTAACGGAATTTTTCAGGAATCCGGAAAGTTTTAACGCGATAGATAAAATAGTAATTCCCCGGGTAATATTTTCCAAAAGTATTAATCAGCACAAGATCATTCGCGCGTTAAGCTGCGGGTGTTCAAGCGGAGACGAGCCGTATTCACTGGCAATCCTTCTGCTTGAGAAATTGGGTGACGCGAGAAAAAAATTTTTATTGAATATAGTCGGAACGGATATTGACAGAGATGCTTTAGAAGAGGCTAAGAATATGGTTTATTCCAAAAACAGATTAAAAGCGGTCAGCAAAAAACTTTTAGATGAATATTTTGAAAAAATAGGCGAAGATGAATACAAATTAAAAAGCTATGTAAGAAATTTAGTAAAATTCAGGTACAACAATATTATAACTGATACGCCTTTCCTGCTATGCGATATAATTCTTTGCAGAAACCTTTTGATCTATTTTAATAAACAACTGCAGGAGGAAGTATTGCTTAAACTTTATGAATGTCTTAATCCCGGCGGTTTTTTGGTCCTTGGAATGGTCGAGTCTCTTGTAGGGTCCGCTGCGGATGTTTTTGAAACTGTGGATAACCGTCTCCGCGTTTACAGGCGGCCGGAAACAGGATCTTTGAAACCGGAAAGCGGTTCCACATTGTCGCAATGTGATATTGATAAGCTTGTGAAAGAAATGCTTGAATAGCGGGGAGGCCGGATATGGAAAAAATATTAGTAATTGAAGACAATTCTTCGTTAAATATGGTATTTGAAATAAGGCTCAGTGAAGCCGGTTATTCAGTGGAGTGCGTAGAGACAGGCAAGGATGGAGTTAACAAGGCAAAGAGCAATCAATACCAGCTTATTTTATTAGATTATAACCTGCCCGATATTAACGGAGCCGAAGTTTACAATATATTAAAAAATGATGTGGATTTCAAGAAAATCCCGATAATTTTTGTTTCCGCGATCGAAAAAAACCGCCTGATAAAAATTGTACAGGATACCGGTGCAGATGGTTATATAAGCCTTCCTTTCAAGTCAAAAGAAGTGGTTGAAAAGGTAAAGGAAGTATTGAACAGGGGGGCAAAATTTTGAACCCTTTCAATTAAATTTCTTGGATTCTATCGCGTATTTATTTGAAACAACTTCAAGTTTAGAGAAGAGTGATTCTATTTGTGTTCCTACAAGGCTATTCCTCTGAGATAGTTCTGTCAGTAACGGGATATTACGATCCGCGGAAGCTTTTGCCAGTAATTCAATATTTTTCATCTTTTCCGCTTCGAGGGCCATTATTTCGTTTTCAAGTTTTTTTATTTCTGTTTCCATAGGTTTTAAGGTTCTTGATTTTTCCTGCAAGAGTTCCGCTTTTAATCTTTTTTCTGTTTTCGTGTCGGCAGATCTGTCTTTTTTTACGGATTTCAAACTGACTTCTGATGTTTTCGCGTCATCTTCCCATCCTATATTATCAAGGAAATCCTGATATGTTCCTTCAAAAAGCGTGATCTTATCTCTGTCGAAAATTACAAGGCGTGTCGCGATCGTATGAAGGTACATTTCATCATGTGTAACCATAACAATAGAGCCGTCAAATTCATTTACAGCGTCAAGCAGTGATTCACAGGATTCCATGTCGAGATGGTTCGTAGGTTCATCCAGAAGGAGTAAATGCGATTCCTGCACGAGGATCTTTCCGAGCAATACCCTGCTTTTTTCACCGCCTGAGAGCACGGACACTTTCTTTAAAGCCATGTCTCCGCTGAACATAAGCGTTCCGCTGATAGTACGCGCCTGTTCAGGAAGGCATTTCGGATTCGCGCTCATTATTTCTTCATAAACCATTTTATGTTCATTTAATTCAGCCACATTTGTCTGGGCGTAGTAACCTATTTTAAGGGAGGGATGTGTTGTTATACTTCCTGACGTGGGGGGAAGTTTGCCCGCCATTATTCTCATTAATGTAGATTTGCCTTTTCCGTTCTTTCCGATAATGCAGATCCTGTCATTTTTTCCGATATGTAATGAAAAATCATTGATGAGGTTTGGTTCATCTTTGCCGTATGAGAAATTTATATTTTTCAAAGACATCATTGATGCCGCGAGGAAAGGAGCGGAATTGAATGAAAATTCCAGCGTCGCGACCTTGTCCAGTTTTTCCAGTTTTACCTGTCTTTCAAGCGATTTTATCCTTGACTGCACAAGGCTTCCAAAACTTGCCTTTGCCTTGAACCTGCGGATAAAAAGTTCAGTCTGATCCCTCTTTTTCTGGTCATTCATGCGGGTTTTTTCGTGTATGGTTTCTTCCTGAGCGATCTGATTATAGAGCTTTTCAGTGTCGCCGGCTACCTTCCGGGCCTTCTGGCGGTGGATCATCAAGGTATGAGTCGAAATAGAATCCATAAAATTTCTGTCGTGCGTAATAAGTATTATTTCACCGTCCCACGATTTTAAAAATCCTTCGAGCCATCTGATGGCGACGATATCAAGATAATTATTAGGTTCATCCAAAAGAAGCAGGTTAGGTTTGGATACGAGTACTTTAGTGAGGTTTAACCTGATTTGATACCCGCCTGAAAAGGTGGAGGGGTCTTTATACATATCGTCTTCAGTAAATCCCAGCCCTGTAAGTATTTTTTTAACCTTCCATTCATCATGCTGTTCATTCTCCGGAAGCCCAAGACATCCTTCCTGAAGAATAGTCGGCTGTGTGAATTTTATATGCTGTTCAAGGTAACCTATTTTATAATGTTTCGGGATCAGAATATCACCGGTATCAGGCTCATTATTTCCAATGATCATCTGGAATATGGTTGATTTTCCAAATCCGTTCCTGCCGACCAGGCCGATCTTTTCACGGCTGTTGACATTAAAAGTCAGGTTCTCAAATAAAACCTGCTTCCCATAAGTTTTAGATACATTTACAACTTTTATCATTTTATCCCTTCACAAAATGTAAACAAAAAAAGAGCCCATATTATACAGTTGTTTTCAACAAAAAACAAGATAATTATCAAAAATTTAGCGTTTGACATATAAAATATTAGTAGTAAAATTTACAGATAAGCAAAATTAAGAAAAAAGGAGTTTCTAAATTCTTATGGATCAAAGTCCTGATATGATCTCAGATAGTTTTGAGAGCTTTTTCAGAAAGCATGACGCTGTCTTTTTACTTATGAACGGTGAGACCGGCCAGCTGATAGATGCCAATGATGCGGCTCTGCGTTTTTACGGCTATTCCTTACAGCAGATAAAATCAATGAAGATAGGGGATATTAACAAGCTTCCGCCTGAAGAGCTTGACGCTGAACGGCAAAGGGCCGTGAAGGAAGAGAGAAAATATTTTATAGTGCCGCACCTTTTGGCAAACGGGGAGTTCAGGACTGTTGAGGTGCACACTACTCCAATAGTTGTGAGAAATAAAACATATTTGTTTTCGGTGATTCACGATATTACCGGGCGCAAGTTTGCTGAAGAGACACTGATGGAAAGCGGGAGATTGTTGAATGAAGCCCAGCAAATTGCCCATATTGGAAGTTGGTCATGGATCGTGGCAACCGATGAAGTGCGATGGTCTAAAGAGCTTTATGAAATTGTCGGACGGGATACGCAATTGCCTCCTCCCACATATGCCGGGGGCCTTGCTTCCTGCTACACAAAAAAGAGCTGGAGACTTCTGTCGCAAGCTGTGCAAGTGGCAGTTACTAATGGTACGTCTTATGAACTGGAATTGGATGTGGTGCGTCCTGACGGGAAGATAATTACTACAAATGCAAAGGGTAGAGCCTTAAAGGATAAATCCGGCCGTATAGTCCGTCTTTATGGAACGGTGCAGGATATTACTGAACGCAAGCTGGCAGAAAAGGTTCTTTTTGAAAGCGAAGAAAAATACCGGCGATTATTTGATAATGCGATTCTGGGGATCTTTCAGTCTACACCGGAAGGGAAAGCACTTTCAGTTAATTACGCGTTTGCCCGCATGTTCGGCTACGACTCACCCGAGGATGTCATTAAGAACATAAGGAACGTTGCCGCCGATTTATTTGTTGACCCTAACCGCCGGACAGAGATCCTTCAACTGATGGAAGAAAATCCTGATTTGAGAACCTTCGAGAATGTTTACCGCCGCAAAGATGGCAGTTCATTTATCGGTAATCTTAATGTAATACCAGTTAGGGATTTTGATGGCAGTCTGATACGCGTAGAAGGCATTATCGAAGACATTACCGAACGCAAGAAGGCTGAGAAAGATCTTCGTCAAATTGAAATTAAGTTGCAAGCCGTATTGGAATCTACTGCTGACGGGATACTGGCAGTTGACAATAAAGGTAAAGTAATTAACGCGAATCAGCGGTTCATAAATCTTTGGAGGATCCCAAAATCTATTATGAAATCCAAAGATGATAATGTGTTATTGGGTTTTGTGTTGAAACAGTTGATAGATCCGGACGCGTTTCTTAAGAAGGTAAAGTTTCTTTATGGTACGGACAAGGAGGATATGGACACGCTTTATTTCAAAGACGGCCGGATCTTTGAACGTTTTTCCTCCCCGCTAATGATGGAAAAGAATATTCCCGGGCGTGTATGGTCCTTCAGGGATATTACCGAGCGCAAGAAAAATGAGGAAAGGCTGAAAGCTTCCGAAAAGAAGTATTCAAATCTGGTTGAAAAAGGGAATGACGGCATAATAATTATGCAGGATAATATTCTCAAATATTTAAATTCAATAGTTTGCAGAATGACAGGGTTTAAAAGAGAGGAATTGATCGGAAAACCATTTATAAATTATGTATCCCCGGAATATAAGAAGATTGTGATAGAAAGATACGGAAAAAGACTAAAGGGTTATGATATCCCCAATATATATGAGATAGCGATCTTAGCCAAAGGAGGCAGAAAAACGCTGGTTGAGATAAATGCCAATCAAATTGAATATGAGGGCAAACCCGCAAGTATGGCGATCATAAGGGATATTACTGAACGCAAAAGAATGGAAAAGATCCTTGTTGAAAGCGAAGAACGTTACAGGACTTTAATAGAAAATATTAATCTTGGAATAACCCTGATCGATAAAAACTATAAAATTGTAATGGTAAATAGTGAATTTTGTAGAAGGACCGGTATCCCGAAAGAGAAGGCGGAAGGTATGCTCTGTTATAAGATTTGCGCGAATGGCGATTCAGTTTGTCCTGATTGCCCCGGGACAAAAACTATGGCTTCGAAAAAAGTAGTTAAAGCGGAATCAGAATATTTATCCTATGACGGCAGCCGTGTGCCGGTTATTATACATACCTTTCCTGTTTTGGATCCAAATAATGAGGCAAAAGCTTTTATTGAAATATCTGAGGATATCAGCGAGTATAAAAAAGTGGAAAAGGCAAAGAAAAATTTGATACGGGACCTTTCTCATGGTTTAAAAACTCCGGTTTCGATGATAGAGATGTCTTTGGGAATAATCCAGAATAGTATGGAGTCAGGAGATAAAGAAAGCCTGATTAAGGCTAAACGGATAGCGGAAGATAATATCAAAAAAGTGCGCAGGGATATAAATGGTATCTTAAATGAATTTTCGATGGAAATGAAAAAAGAGGCCTTGATTAAAAGTAAAAGGGTGATAAAGAAGGCATCTTTGAAAACAACAATGAAAGACGCTGTGAAAAATATAAAATCCTGTTTGAAATCAAAAGATCTGAAATTAAGTATACTTATACCGCCAAACGCGGATAAAATTAAAATTAACAATAATGACCTGAGGATCTTATTGAATAATCTTTTGGATAACGCGATAAAGTTTACTTATAAAGGTAAAATTTCTGTAATCAGTATACTTAGGGGTAAAATGATCGATATAAAGGTTAAAGATACCGGCTGCGGTATATCAGCGAGAGATATAAACAGGGTATTTGATAAATTTTATAAACACCATGCCGCGACTGACGGGACAGGCTTGGGGCTTTCAATTTGTAAAGAGCTGGTTGAAATGTATCATGGGAAAATTAGTATTTATTCAGAAGGTTTGCGGAAAGGGGCTACGGTTGTAGTAAGTCTTCCGAAGGCATAGCTTAAGATGTTTAACAGTTTTAATGAACGAAAGGAAGGATGGTAATATGATAGATTCTACGATTTCAAAGATAGAGGAAAAAATAAAAGGGGCTGAAACTATTAATGAAGAAAACAGAAAAGAATTACTCAGGCTTTTGTATGACCTGAAAGCGGAAGTTTCAATCCTTAATGAAAGCCGCAAAGATGACGCGCAAAGCATAGCGCATTTTACTGAAATAAGCGCTCACGAGGCGACAAAAAAAGAAAAAAATCCGAATCTTATAAAAGCTTCATTAGACGGGTTGGTATCGTCTATTGAAGGGCTGGAGGTTTCGCATCCTGAATTAACGGAAACAGTAAATGCTATTGCCAGGATCCTGTCAAATATGGGGATCTGAAAAATGATTAAAAAAATATTTGAAAGACAAACAAAATATGGTATCATATTTGCTTTTGATTCAACAAATAAGATCTTAATCAGAGGGAGTAAAGATGAGTAACGCAAAAATTTATATGAGTAAAGACGGTTATGAAAAATTAAGGGCTGAACTGCAATATTGCCAGACTATTAAACGCAGAGAGCTTTCTAAAGCGATTGGTGTGGCCCGGGACCATGGAGACATAAGTGAAAACGCTGAATATGACGCGGCAAAAGAAGCGCAGGCCTTTAATGAACATAGAATTTCCGAGCTGCAGGATAAGTTCCGGCGCGCGCAAATACTTGATGAATCAAATATCTCAAATGATGAGGTGCTTATAGGCGCGACTGTTAAGCTGAAAGATCTGGATTCAGGCGAGGAATTGGAATATACCCTTGTTTCAGAGTTTGAGGCGGATTTTATGGAGAATAAAATTTCCATCTCTTCCCCTATAGGCAATAATTTGCTGGGGCTTAAAAAAAATGATACCGTTGAGATCAAAGTTCCTGCCGGAACTATAAAATATAAAGTGTTGTGTATCTCAAGATAATAATTTATTTGTAAATAAATC
>JAQUKH010000032.1 GCA_028719205.1 bacterium | reverse complement strand
CGCGAAATTATCTGTGGAAAAACTTTTCGTAAACGGTGGATTAAATGTGAATCTAGACCTTAAATACCGGCTTACCGATTACAGCCAAAAACTAGAAAATGAACAGAAATCAGTGCGGCTAGGTATGGCATATGAATTCTAAGACATCCTGTAAATATCAGGATGTGGTTTGCCCCTGAAAATGCAAAAAATATGAAAAAAATTCCTTCATACAAATCCAATTTCTTGATATAATTTTCGCTTTATGAAAAAAGGATTATTCCCTGTCTTTTACATCTTAATCAGTATAATCTTTAACCTGTTTATTTTTTCCTATGTTTATGCTGACGATGTTTTACCTCCGATTATAACCATCTTCGGTATTTCCGAATCCCAATACTATTCTACCGCCGTCTACCCTGAAATTTCAATTTCAGACATAAACCTGGCCTATTCCACAGTTACTTTAAAATTAAATACTTCAGCGGACTCAGCTTATGTCAGCGGGACAGAGATAAAAAAAGATGGAAAATACCGACTTTCTGCTTCAGCCTTTGATTCAGCTGGGAACGCGAGTTATGAGTCGGTTAACTTTACTATTGACAAAACAAAATCAGCGATCAGCATAACAGGTGTAAGCGATAACGCTTATTACAGCACAGATGTCTGGTTTAAAGTGAAAATATCGGAGACGAATCCGGTTAAAGAAAATATAACACTCGATGGCGCAACTTGCCCGGAAAATGAAACTGTTTGGGTGAAAGATGAAGGCAATCACAAATTAGTGGTTTATACACTCGATAAAGCGGGAAATAGTAATTTAAAATCCTGCGCATTTACAATTAACAAAACATCACCGGTAATACTTTCTCACAAGCCTTCTGATATAGACCTTCGAATTAAAGAAGGAGAAAAAATAGATTTCGAGGTTTCCGTATTGGATCCTGATAATAATATAATTAAATTAACATGGTATTTGGATTCATCGGTTGTATGTGAAGGAAATTATGTTTGGACATATTTCGCTGGTTATGATGATTCGGGTAAACATGAGGTGAAATTTATAGTGGCAGATTCAAGCTTTGCTGTTGAAAATGCCTGGAATATTGAAGTTGAAGATGTCGCTGTAAGGCCTCCCTTAAATTTGATTGCCAAAACAGGGACGGGCGGATGTGTTTTCCTGAAATGGGATGAGAATAAGTATTTTAACCTGCTGGGATATAATATATATCGTGATAATTCAAAAATTAATAAAACACTCGTTACTAAAAATAATTATTTAGATACAGGTTTGGTTGATGGAAAGGAATATATATATTTTGTCAGGGCGGTTAATATAAATGGGAAAGAAAGTATTAATTCTAACGAAGCTTTGGCTGTTCCGGAAGATTCGTTTGCTCCGTCTTCGCCGGTTAATCTTGTGGTTGATAATAATGGATTACTTTCATGGGATCCGCCTGAGGCGGAGGACTCCGATCTGGCAGGATATTATTTGTATCAGGGTGTTGACAGCAATAATTTGGATAAAAAAATATTTGTAAGGGCGTGCCTGCCCGTCCGGCAGGCGGGTAATCATACGCCCTCTCATCAATTAAATAATTTATCGCCTGGAATACAATATTATTTTGCCGTATCTGCTTGCGATAATCATAATAGAGAAAGCGAAAAAAGCAATATGGTTTCGTTTTTATTTACTGACATAAAATCTCCCTCTCAGGTAAAAGGATTAAGAATCAGGGATACCGGAAAAACAGGAGAGTTAAAGATTAAATGGCAGGAAAACAGCGATCCGGATCTATCCGGATATAAGATTTATTACGGTTTAAATTCATCAGAATATAATACCCCTCTTTTTGTCGGAAGAAATGAAAAATATGTTTTAAGTGGATTAAACGATTTTACAAAATATTTTGTAGCGGTATCCGGTATTGATACTCAAGGAAATGAAGGTTTAAAATCATTTGAGGAAATTGGAATACCCCGCGTCAATTCAACTTTTATACCAGGGCCGGATGTTTTGATAATTGATCCTATAAATAAGGGTGTTAAATTAAGCTGGAATTTGGTTCCAGGCGCGGATGGGTATAAAGTATATTTTGGAAGGTCGGAAGACTTTGTGATAGCTCCTTTAATCACATCTGATACAACTTTTATATTTAATAATTTATCAAATAGTAATAAATATTTTACGGCTGTAAGCAGTTTTATAGGCAAAGATGAAAGTGAACGCGTATCGGGTATTGTTTTGCCAAAAGATGTATCCGCTCCTGATACCCCGAATGGACTTACTTGTCTTTCAGGCATTAACGGTACCAGTTTATTTTTAAGCTGGAGTCTGAATAAGGAATGGGATCTATCCGGTTACAAAATTGCTTATAAAACAAATCAGGAATATTTTAACGATCCAATAATAATAGGGAAAACAAACAGGTTTGAGCTAATTGGATTAACCGAAGGGGAGCAATATACCATAGCCCTTTTTGCTTTTGATACCGAAAACAATACAAGCAATCCCTCAATAATTACAGGTGTTCCTCTAAAAACTAATTATATATACAAGGATCCGCCCTCCGCTCCAATGCTTGATATTTCCTGCGAGAATGGCAGTATCAGATTAAACTGGACATCATCGGGCGAAAATATTGATGAATACAGGATATACCGGAAAGAAGCGGAAGGTTTAAAATATAATAAAATTTATCAGACGAAAAATCTGACATATAAGAACCTGGCGGTGAAAGAAGGAAGGACATATTATTATGTGGTGGCGGCTGTCAGGGGAGGCAGTTTTCCGGAGGAAAGTATTTTTTCTAATGAAGTGGTGATGAGGCCGAGGTTGAAATTGGGAGACATTGAAATGGAAGGTGATGTTCCTGTTGAAAACCGGGTTGACGGTTATGACCTGATAATGCTTTCCATAAGTTTTGGGTCGAGGATCGGCGATGATTACTACAATCCGAACGCGGATCTGAACGGGGACGGGGTTATAGACGGGATTGACCTAAGTATTTTGGCTAATAATTTTGGAAAACAGTACTAAAAAATAATAATATTCTTTGAAACTAATTCATAATATCAAAGGTAAATAAAAAAATACGCATTAAAAATAAAAATCAGGAAAATTAAAATATTAAGAAAATTGTGTTATAATTCGCGGAAATAAAAATTTACGAAAGGTGCAAAATATGTTACCAATAGAAAAAATAATATCAAAGACATTAAATCTTAAACAAACGGAAAAATCAAAAACTGTTGAAGCATTAATGAAAGGCCGTGATCTGCCAAAGGATCCTAAATTTGAAAAAATGGCGGCGGAAGCGGAGAAAATACTGAAAGCCTATAAAACAGAGAAATAAAAAACTGTTTCTTTTGGGATGCTGCTACTCCCTCTACTCGAATTCAGAATCAAATTATCTCTTACCGGAAATATTGAAACAACAACATTGGAACTGTATAAAAATTAGCATTTGACATATAAGGTATTAGTAGTAAAATCAGTATAGGTAAAACAGGGGAACAACTATGGCGCTTACAATTATTACTATTCTGATAAAAAATTTTATTGATCCAGATCCTTTGGCGCAGGCCAGAGGGTTTGGATTTTTTATTTCAGGGGAAATTAAATGAAAAAAAGAAAAACAATTCCGTCTTTTCCCGTTGTAGGCATCGGCGGTTCCGCCGGAGGGCTCAGGGCTTTTAAAGAACTGCTTAAAAATCTGCCGGATAAAACAGGAATGGCATTTGTATTTATAATGCATTTATTGCCCGAACATAAAAGTGCGCTGCCGGAACTGCTTTCCGAAGTGACAAAGATGCCGGTGAGCCGGGTAAAGAACGGGATGCGCGTAAAAGCAAACCATGTTTTTGTAATACCTCCTGATATGAATATATCTATCTCTGACGGAAAATTATTACTCAAAAATATGACTAAAACGGATTTACCTCATATGCCTTTGGACTATTTTTTTCATTCACTCGCGAAAGAAATAGGTATGAAGGCCATAGGTGTTATTCTTTCAGGAACAGGGTCAGACGGGACCCTGGGAGCTGAAGCAATAAAGACAGAAGGAGGTATTACTTTCTCGCAGGATGATAAAACAGCTGAATATGATGGGATGCCGAATAGCGCGATCGCCTCGGGCTGCGTGGATTTTGTATTTTCTCCAAAAAAGATCGCGGAGGAATTGGCGCGTATCGTGAAACATCCCGTTATATCGCCCGCGGAGACTGTGAAGCTGGATGAAAAAGGTTTTGAGGAAGTTTTTAAGATTTTGCTCGCTTCTAACGGGCTTGACTTTACTAATTATAAAGATGCAACCATATCACGGCGCATATTGCGCCGAATGGTACTTTTAAAACTTAATAAAATTAAAGACTACGTGAAATATCTGCGGGGGAATAAGGATGAGGTAGGAAAACTTTATGAAGACCTTTTGATAAACGTTACAGAATTCTTCCGCGATCCGGAAGTTTTTAATACATTAAAAAAACGGGTCTGTCCGGAAATTCTCAAAAAAAAGACAAAAGATCAGGATGTGAGAATTTGGGTTTCAGGCTGTTCCACTGGGGAGGATGTTTATTCTATCGCGATATGCATGTTTGAAGCTATGGAGAATAAAACAAAAAAGTCTATCCAGATCTTTGCCACTGATGTAAGCGAAAACAGCATAAGAAAAGCGCGCAAAGGTATATATGGAGAAACTATAAAGGATAATATTACACCGGAGCGCCTGAAAAGGTTTTTTATAAAAGAAGGTAATTTTTATAAGGTCTCTAAACAGTTGAGGGAGATATGTATTTTTTCAAGGCAGAATGTTTTTAACGACCCGCCTTTTTCTAATATAGACCTTATAATCTGCCGAAACCTTTTGATATATCTCCAGCCGGTTTTGCAGAAAAGAGTATTCCAAAATTTTCATTACAGCCTTATACCCGGAGGTTTTTTGGTGCTGGGAAGTTCTGAATCCGTGGGAGGTTATTCAAGTTTTTTTGATGCATTGGACCGGAAACACAGGATCTTTGTGAGAAAACCTCTTTCTGCCCGTTTACCCTATGAATTTGCCGGGAAATATTATCATCCTAAGAATATAGAAATTAAGGAAGAAGCTGATACTAAAAAAATTAAAAAAAATGATATCGACATTGTAATAGACCGGATTTTGCTTAACGAATACGCCGTATGCGGCGCGCTGATAGATAGTAATATGGAAGTGGTCCAGTTCCGCGGGCACACAGGCGCTTTCCTTGAATCACCAGCCGGAAAGCCAAGCCTTAATATATTTAAACTGGCGCGGGAAGGGCTGCTTTCACCTTTGCGCTCGGCGATATATAAGGCAAGGGTAACAAAACAAACAGTAATAAATCAAGTAAACAATATAAAATATAACAAACGCAAGCGGAGGGTTGATATAACCGTTATTCCCGTGAGGCTCGAAGGCCTTAAGGTGGATTATTTTCTGGTACTTTTTGAAGAAATTCCGAACTTGGTTTCTTTCAAAAATCTGCCAAAAGTAAGCAGAAAATCTTTAAAAGATGAAAAATACGTTGAGGCAATGCAGAAAGAACTTCTGGAGACAAAAGAATATCTTCAGACAGTTATAGAAGCACAGGAAAACTCGAATGAAGAATTGAAAACGGCTAATGAGGAAATATTATCCAGCAACGAAGAATTGCAAAGCGCCAATGAGGAACTGGAAACGTCTAAAGAGGAACTGCAATCTTCAAACGAAGAATTGACAACCACGAACGAGGAACTGAATAACCGTAACATGGAAGTATCTTCCTTAAATAATGATCTCTTAAATTTACTCGGCAGTATCAACATGCCGGTAATTATGATGGATACCGGCCTTGTTATACGCAAAATAACTTTACAGGCGGAAAAAGCGCTTAATCTAACTTCATCCGATATCGGAAGGCCGATAAATAAAATTAAACTCAACGTGGATATTCCTGATCTGGAGAAACTGCTATTTGATGTAATAGAGTCGCTTCGGCCTGCGGCCTTTGAAATAAAAGACAAGCAAGAAAACTGGTATTTCGTAAATGTGAGGCCGTACCGGACTATGGATAATAAGATCGATGGTGTGGTTATGGTCTTTATTGATATTACCAAAATTAGGCAGGGGGAAGAAGCGCTGCGGGAGAGTGAAAATAAATACCGCACGATGATCGATCATTCCAACGACATGATATGGTCGTTGGATATAGCAGGTAATTTTTTATTTTTTAATAAACGGGCCGAAGAAATATCAGGATTTAGTCAAAAAGACCTGATCGGAAAGTCCTTTGCCCCTCTTATCGTTAAGGATGACCTGCCGAAGACCATTGAAATATTCAAAAAAACTTTAGGCGGGGAGTCGCTTCAGTACGAAGTATCATTTTATAATAAAGAGGGCCGGCTGATCACTCTTCTGGTAGATTCTACTCCGCTTTTATTAAAAGGAGTAATTGCCGGTACGACAAGTTTTGGCAAGGATATTACGGAACGCAAGGAGATAGAGAAAACGTTGATGGCTAGCGAAGAGCTTTACAGGACTTTGATAGAAAATATGAATTTAAGTATATGTTTAATTGATAAGGATTATAAGTTAATAATGGCAAACAGTAAATTTTGCGAAATGTTCGGTGTAAGTAAGGATAAAATAAAAGGAATGTATTGTTTCGCGGTCTATAATAAACGCGATTCAATTTGTCCTGATTGTCTGAGCAAGAAGGCCATAGCTTCAAAAGAAGCGGTTAAAGAGGAAACAGAAAGGGTCTGTGCTGACGGCACCCATTTGTCTGTTAATATTACTACTTATCCGGTTTACGATTCAAATAATAATTTAAAATATCTTATTAAGATCGTTGAAGATATAAGTGAATTGAAGAAAATTGAACAGGCAAAGAAAAATATGATAAGGGATATTTCTCACAGTTTAAAAACACCTATCGCGATGGCTGAAATGGCGTTTAATATAGCTAAAAATAGTATGAATACCGGCAATAAAGAAGAAATGGTAAAAGCCGAAAAGATCGCCTCGGGAAATCTTAAAAAACTGCGCAAAGATGTTACTAATATTTTGTTGGAATTCTCGATCGATGTTCATAAAGACGTTATTGATAAAAGCAAAAAAGCGTCATTAAGAGCTGTGGTAAAAGAAGCTTATAATGAGCTAAAGGCCGTGATGGAAGAAAAGGGCCTGCAGTTTGAAACCAATTTAGCTCTAAATACTGATAATGTAAAAATTGAAGGAAGGGATCTTAAGACCATTTTAAATAATCTTCTGGATAACGCGATAAAATTTACTGAGAAAGGGAATATCTCTGTATCGAGCAGGCTCAATGGTGAAATGATCGAGATAGAGGTTAAAGATACCGGATGCGGGGTCTCAGAAAAAGATATAAAGAAGGTATTTGATAAATTTTATAAACGCCATGCTTCAATTGAAGGAACAGGACTCGGGCTTTCGATCTGCAAAGAAATGGTTGAAATGTATGACGGAAATATCCGTATTTATTCAGAGGGTGCTGGCAAAGGGACTACGGTAATAGTTAAGTTGCCGGCGGCTTGATTTTTTTTAAACAATTAAGGCGGATCAATGACTGAATTAAAAGAAAAATATAAATTTTTGCTTGTGGGCGTGCTTTTAGCGGTAGCTGTAGTTCTAACATATTATTTTCACTTTATCCTGAAAACACATATTATTTTCACTCATTTCTTTTATATTCCTATAATTCTATCAGCCCTGTTTTGGAAAAGAAAAGGCCTTTCTGTCGCGGTATTTCTTGCGGCAATACTCACTTTGAGCAATTATTTTGCCACCAACAAGATAACCATAGACGATGCTCTCAGAGCTGTGATGTTCATTGCTATTTCTGTTGTAGTTGTTATCCTGAGCGAAAAAATCTCCAGAAGGGAAGAAGAGCTGCAAAAAGCGCGCGACGGGCTTGAAATTCGCGTAAAAGAACGAACGGCTAAAATCGCGGAATCAGCAGAACAGTTACGTGAGAGTGAAGAGCGTTATAAAGTTTTGATAGAAAATATTGATCTGGGTGTATGTTTAATTGATAAGGATTTTAAATTAATAATGGAAAACAGCAGATTTTGTGAAATGTTTAGCCTTAATAGGGATAAGATAAAAGGAAAGCATTGTTTTGAGGCCTATAATAAACGCGATTCAGTTTGTCCTGATTGTCCAAACATAAAGGCCTTAGCTTCAAAAAAAGCGGTTAAAGAGGAAACAGAAAGGATCTGTGCTGACGGCACCCATTTGCCTGTTAATATTAGTACCTATCCGGTTTATGATTTAAATAATGATGTGAAATATTTTATTAAGGTCATTGAAGATATAAGTGAACTAAAAAAAATTGAACAGGCAAAGAGAAATATGATAAGAGATATTTCGCATAGTTTAAAAACTCCGATCGCGATGACTGAAATGGCGTTTGATATAGCTAATAGCAGTATAAACACGGGAGATAAAGAAAGCCTGGTAAAAGCTAACAGGATAGCATCTGAAAATCTTAGAAGGCTGCGCAAAGATGTTAATAATATTTTGCAGGAATTTTCAATAGATGTATATAAAGATATTATTACCAAGGATAAAAACGCGTCATTAAATGCTGTGATAGAAAAAGTTGCAAATGACCTAATGCCATTAATAGAAGAAAAAGGCCTGCAATTGGATATTAATTTACTGTTAAATGTGGATAATGTCAAAATTGATGTCAGGGATCTGGAAACTATCTTGAATAATCTTCTGGAAAACGCGGTGAAGTTTACTGATAAAGGTAAAATTTCAATAACAGGTAAATGCAGCGAAAAAATGGTGGAGATCGAGGTTAAAGATACCGGCTGTGGCATATCTGAGAAGGACATAAAAAGAGTATTTGAAAAATTTTATAAACGAAATGCCGCGATCGAAGGAACAGGGCTTGGGCTTTCGATATGCAAAGAACTGGCTGAAATGTATGATGGGGAGATCAATATTTATTCAGGAGGTGTGGGTAAAGGTACTATGGTTGTAGTGAGTTTGCCGAAGGTGTGATTCCGCTATTAACGCTCGCTTTAGTTTGTAAAAGAACACCTCTTGGTTTCCCTCTTTGTAATTTCCCGTAAAATTTACAGCTTGACTTAAAAAATATCAGTAGTAATATTTATTATAGGTATCGGTTTGGTATTTGTTTTGAATCAAGTGTTTTATTATCCTCCTAAAATATGAAAACAATAAGTCTGACCAAACTATCGCCGTATGCTATTTTGACAGCTGTGTTTGGGTTGTCGCTGTCCTTGTTCTTGTTAGTCATGTTATTCCAACCGCAACTGCATATGACGCTGAAGGCTCCACCCTATCTTGTATTTCACAATATTATCGAGTTTTTTAGTGTGATGGTTTCACTATCGATTTTCGGTGTTGGATGGTTCGCTTTTAACCAGTCCAGAAACCGGTATGCCCTGTTTCTCAGCGCTGCCTTTCTTGCCGTAAGCCTTATAGATTTCATGCATGCTTTGAGTTTTCCGGGCATGCCGGACTTTATAACTCCAAGTTCAACCAACAAGGGCATCCTGTTTTGGATAGCGGCGAGAACGGTTTCCGCCTGTGCATTTATTGTCAGCGCGTATATTTATCCGGAAACGCCAAATCACTGGCTTTCGAAAAAAAACCTGCTGATTGTCGCCTTTGCCATAAGCGGGCTGGTTTTTATAAGCGATATTTACTATCCGGCGTATCTGCCGGTAATGTTTATTGAAGGAATCGGCCTTACACCAGCCAAAATATATTCAGAGTGCCTTATTGTCGGCTTGTTCGCCCTGTCATTTGTTGTGTATTGGAAGCGCCTCTCAAAAACGGGTGACCGGATTTTTATTTTGTATTTGGCGGCACTCATCATGTGTATTTTTAGCGAGCTGGCATTTACATTATATAAAAGCGCTTATGACACCTATAACATGCTGGGGCATATCTATAAACTGGTTGCCTTTTTTCTGATATATCTGGGCATGTTCGAAATATCGATCCAATATCCGTACATAAAACTTTTAGAGACTAGCGAGAAACTACGGGGAGAAATTGCCGAGCGTAAGCGTGCGGAGGTGCGCCTCCACAATCTCACGCGTTTGTATGCCACACTAAGCCAGGTAAATCAAACCATTGTTAGAGTGAAACAGAAGGAAGAGTTGCTTCAGAAAATTTGCAGCGTTGTGGTGGATGTAGGGCAATTTACTACGGCGTGGGTTGGTTTGGTAGATGAATCCGGCGGTAAGGTTAATCCTGTGACGTATGCCGGGGATGAAGCGCGATACCGGCAATATGTGGATGGCCATATCGATAATAAATTAAATACTGCGATTAATTCCGCCCTCAGCACCGGTAAGGTTATTATTTGCCAGAACGTCCAGACTGATCAACCCCGGCAATCTGACAGCGTGTTTAGCAATTGCTCCTTTGCCGTAATTCCTTTTAGTGTTAAAGGTAAGGCCATCGGGTATTTGAATCTTTATGCTGCAGAGCCAGATTTTTTCATCAAGGGAGAATTAGGGTTGCTTGAAGAAATCAGCATCGATATTTCGTTTGTGCTTGATACGATGGAAGTAGAGCGTGAGAGCGAACTGGCAGAGAAAACACTGAAAGAACAATACTTGACTTTACACAGTATTATTGACAATTCCAACGCGCTGGTTTTTTCCGTGGACAGGCAGTATCGTTACACAAGTTTTAATAAGGAACATGCTGCAGTCATGAAAGTGATCTACGGAGCGGATATCGAAAAAGGCCGCAGCCTGTTGGATTATATGACTGTGACGGAGGATAGAGAAACCGCCAAGGGCAATCTTGATCGCGCGTTGGCGGGAGAGCAACTTGTGGAGGAGTCATATTCGGGAGAAGAACTCCGGTCGCGGCAATATTTTCAGGTATCCCATAGCCCTATTACGACTGAAACAGGAGAGGTTATCGGCGTTGCCGTGCTTGCTTACGACCTTACTGAGCGCAAGCAGGTGGAAAAAGCTCTACATAAAAGTGAAGCTGATCTTAAGGAAGCCCAACGTGTTGGACGGCTTGGCAGCTGGGACTGGGACGCGATAACTGATACTATTACCTGGTCTAAAGAATATTATCGCATCTATGGGTTCGATCCGGCACAGCGCCCGCCGGGATACGAGGAACATCTAAAGGCGTACACACCTGAAAGCGCGGCGCGGCTGGATGCCGCGGTAAAAAGAAACCTGCAAACCGGTGAACCATACGAGATCGATCTGGAGCTTGCCGATCCAAAAGGGCCGTGCCGCTGGGTTACAGCCCGCAGTGAAACCAAGCTCGATGCCCGGGGAAAGGTCACAGGGTTGCGCGGAACAGCGCAGGATATTTCTGAACGTAAGAAGGCGGAAGAAGCTCTCCGGGAAAGCGAAGGGCGTTATAGGACTTTGATAGAAAATATTAATCTGGGCGTATGCCTGATTGATAAGGATTACAAATTTGTAACAACAAATAGAGCGTTCGATAAAATGTTTGGTGTTACAAAAGAGGACGTAATAGATAAACATTGTTTTGAGGTTTGCGCGAAAAGCAGTTTAGTTTGTCTCCATTGCCCCGGCACAGAATCCATGGCTTTTAAAAAAGCGGTAAGAATTGAATCAGAATGCGTTTGCACCGATGGGACCCGTTTGCCGGTTATTCTTCATACTTACCCTGTTTTTGATACAAACAATGAAGCGATAGCTTTTATTAAGATCAGTGAAGACATTACTGAATATAAAAAAGTTGAACAGGCGAAAAAAAACCTGATACGCGATATGTCTCACACTTTAAAAACGCCGATCGCGATGACTGAAATGGCGTTTGATATAATTAAGAAAAGTATAGATTCAGGTGATAAAGAAAGCATTGAAAAAGCTAATAAGATAGCGTCGGAAAATCTTGAGAAACTACGTAAAGACATTACAAATATTTTACAGGAATTTTCAATGGATGTTCATAAAGATATTATCGGAAAAAAAGATAAGAATGCATCAATAAATGCTGTAATGTCAGGAATTACAAATAATCTAAAGATGTTATTGGAAAGGAAAGGCCTGCAGTTAGAAATTAATATACCTGTAGATGCAGATAGAATTAAAATGGAGGACAGGGATATTAAAACCATTTTGAATAATCTTCTGGATAACGCGGTAAAATTCACTGATAACGGTACAATTTCTGTGATCAGCAGGCTTAAAGGTGAAATGGTTGAGATTGAGGTTAGGGATACCGGGTGCGGCATATCCGTAAAAGATATAAACAGGGTATTTGATAAATTTTATAAACGCCACGCCGCGATCGAGGGAACCGGACTTGGGCTTTCGATCTGCAAAGAAATGGTTGAGATGTATAAAGGAGAGATCAATATCTATTCAGAAGGTGCGGGTAAAGGGACTGCGGTTGTAGTGAGTTTGCCGAAGGTATAAATTCACTCAAAATTATACAAATCTCTGGTATAATAATAAGAATTGTTTTTTGTAGGGGCAGACCCCTGTGTCTGCCCTTTCACAGTTTACGGGTAATGAGATCTTATGAAAAAAAATAATTTACTGGAACTTTTAGAGCAGGTTCAACAGAAAAAAATAAGCGTCACGGACGCGTTCGAAAAAGTAAAAGGGCTTCCTTATGAAAAATTAGGGTGCGCTACACTGGACAATCATCGTATGCTTCGCCATGGATTTCCTGAGGTGATTTTCTGCCTTGGGAAAACAAAAAAACAGGTTGTTGAGATCGCTAAAAGGATATTGTCAAAAGAAGATACATTTCTTGCTACGAGAGCTACCCGTGATGTATATCTCGCGGTAAAAAAGATCGACAAAAGAGTGCAGTACAATGAAGCGGGAAGGGTAATATATATTCCTAATAACGGGAATAAAGGGATGGTTACTATAGTTACCGCCGGAACCTCGGATATTCCCGTGGCGGAAGAGGCAAGGATAACGGCCCAGGTGATGGGGAGCAAGGCAGTCGGAATTTATGATGTAGGTGTTGCCGGTATACACAGAATTCTGGATAAAAGAGATATTCTTGAAAAATCGCGTGTTATTGTTGTTATCGCCGGTATGGACGGGGCATTGCCGAGTGTAGTAGGAGGCCTGGTCGGAAAGCCGATCATCGCGGTTCCTACAAGTGTCGGATACGGCGCGAATTTCGGCGGGATAGCGCCGCTTTTAACAATGCTTAATTCCTGCGCGTCGAATGTGGCTGTCGTAAATATAGATAACGGATTTGGCGCTGGATATATCGCGCATCTGATCAATATTCAAAATTAAATTTCAATCCCGAGTATCTTAGCGGTTTTTGCTACGATCTCATCAGGGTCGAAAGGTTTTGTAAGATATTCATTCGCCCCGACATCTATTCCTTTTTTGCGGTCAATTTCCTGCCCTTTAGCCGTGAGCATGATAATATGCGTGCTTTCCATTTTATTTTTTTTCTTAACAGCCTCGCACATTTCATAGCCGTTCATTTTGGGCATCATTACATCAAGGAAGATCAGGTCCGGTTTATGAGCTAACGCCAATGCCAAACCTTTTTCTCCATTTTCCGCGATAAAAATATCAACACCTTTATCACCTATTTCTTCAAGGGTTTCTTCCAATAAGGATCGGATGTATGGTTCATCGTCAACGATCAGAATAGTCTTATTATTTCCCATAATTATGGCCTTTCAATAAAAATCTCCCTCAAACAGAATTATTATTATATCAGAAAATATAAAAATGACAAGCAATAAACGAACATAATTATATGATGGCTTATATAATAAAATGCATGATGTTTTTCTTTATAACGGCTCGATCTTAAGTACATGAACAAATAAGAAAAAACAAGCCCTGACAGAATAAGTATTGTCTGTGAAAGATTAAGAAGCGAAAAAGAAAATATTTTATCTGTCCCGAGAAGATTGGCGTTGATATTTATTTTCGGAAATACCGGGATATATTTTAATTGCAGGCTTACATGAGCCGCCAAAGCAATAGGGATATAAACATTTATGACATCAAAAAAATTATGGATATTATTTTTTTTATCAGGGCCTAAAAATATATAATTTAACCCCCAGATAATTAAACCCATTATTACAGGTAGTGTCCAGAATAAAAGCGTAAAATTAAAAAACGAATAGTATTGATGCATCCATTTTGACTCGAACAGAACGATCGAGTAAGGAACACTAAGGAGGGCGATAATTAAAAGAGAGGTTTTATGCCCGAGGTGTTCATTGGATACGATATCCCAGCCGGGGAGCCTGAAATTTAACTGCGGTGAGTCGTTAGGGCATAAGCGCACGCAGCGCATACACAGTTTACATAAAAGATTGGTGTCAACAAATTGGGGATGAAGGAACATGGGGCATCCTTCGATATTTTTATTACCCTTAAAGCAGTCATGAGTTTTACATTTATTAGCGCAGATATTGGGATTTGACCTTAATTCAATAATTGAAAAGAAAGAAAAAAAGCCTGCTGACCAGCCCAGAGGGCAGATATACCGGCAGTAAGTATGGCGCTGGAAAAGTATGTTTGTAAGGGCTGCTGCGGAAAATATTGTTCCCATGATCAATCCCGTGCGGAACGCGGAGAAACGCATCACAAAAGCTTCTTCAACCCAGAGTACTAATAAAAATCCGATCGTAATAAAATAATGAGTATTATTTTTAATAAAAGAAGGTATTTCTAAGTTAAAATGTTTAATTTTTCTTAAGATAATGCCGTATTCATTAATAGGGCATATGCTGCACCAGATCCTGCCGAAAAAGAAAAAAGAAAATATAAAGAAGGGCCACCAGAGCGACCATGCGAGAAATGTGCCGGGGTTCTCCGTGAATTTATTTTTCCCGAAAAAAGCGAAGTAATAGATCAGAAGGACAAAAAGGGAACTGACGTAAGCAAAAGGATGAGGAAAGAATCCTTTTTTGATCAGATAATTAATGGGTTTAATATTAAGAAGATTAAAGGAGAATTTCGTCTGGGCCGGGGGTACGCCTAAAAATATGTAATCGCTCGGAATAATATTTGATTCGGTTAATATGCACGCGCGTTCGATGATCTGTTTCAATTCTTTAATGTTGCCGAGCTGATAGTGATAATTCAAAAGTTTTTCATAAGCCTTACTGTCAATACCATCTATTTTTTTGCCGAGATTCCCGGAATATTTTTTTATGAAATATTCCGTCAGCTTAATAATGTCTTTTTTTCTTTCCCTTAAAGAAGGCAATAAAATAGTATTCTGGGTCAGGATCTTATAAAGGCCGCGGTCAAATTCGCCTTTTTCAACCTTTTTATCCAGAGAAACGGATGTTTCGGCGGCAATTCTAATGTCTTTATAAAGTGTTATATTATTTTTATCCTGGGTGAGAATAATATTGCTTAATTTTTCACCAAGTTCTTTCGGCAGCCGGTCCACATTCTGCAGGAATAATGTTCCTCCTTCAGCCAATTCCATATAACTAAAATCAACTTCTGATTTTTTTTGTTTAAAGCCCAGGCTTGATCCGAACAACAGCTTATGGCTCAACGGTGATGAAGAAAAAATTCCGCAGTCGACCGGAATGAACGGGCCGTCTTTTCTCTGGCTTCCGCGGTGAACCTCTCTCGCGAGAAGTTTTTTCCCTACTCCATATTCGCCGCATATAAGATACGGAACAGGATCCGCAGGCATTTTACCTAACGCGGTTGTTTGTAATGACAGGCTTACATATTCCCTGTATTCTTTTTCCTGTTCCTCATTTATTATTGTCTTTAAGGCCAGCTGGCGTTTATTCTCCCAGTTAATTTGCTCAAGATAATAATTTTCTATCGCGATAGCCGCCTGTGATGTAAGGCTCAATAAAAGTTTCTCGTCGCGCGCCTTAAAATAATTTTCCTTTCTTGAACTTAAGGTTAACACTCCATAAACTTCTTCGTTTGTTTTTAATGGAACGCTTATGGCAGAATTTATACCGCATTCACAGTCTTTAACTTTTTGTTTTTCTTTTATGTCGTTAACGATCTGTGGATTTCCGGTTTTAAATACCATGCGGGCAATTACCCTGTCCGGATGCGTCTGGTCGGAAGACGGGCATATATCCCCCAAAAAAGTTTTTGTTTGCAGTGTATTCGTTTTTTTATCCAGGAGTTGGATAATATAATTATCCGCGGCAATAATATTTTTACTTTCCATCAGGACGTTTTCGAGGACCGAATCCATGCCCAGGTGTGCGCTGATATTCCCGCCGAATTTATACAATAAATTTATTTCTCTGTAGTTAGTAAGGATTTCCTGCAGCAGTTCTTTTTTTTCAAGTTTCAGTTTAATAATTTCATTTAAAAGATTTTTTACCATGCCGGCCAGATTAAATATTATTTCTTTTGGGACCGGGCCTTTTTGAATAAAAATAAAACCAACCGGGGTTTCCTGATAGGTAAAATTAAAGATCAATCCTTTTTCAATTTCATGACTTTCGCCCAAATGAACAGGTATGGTTAACGAATCTGCGGGTTGCTTGGAAGTAGAGGCAATAATACGCATCTCATTATCATATAAGGATACCTCGTTTTCGAAAGAAAGCAATTTTACGATTTCTTCTAACAGGATGATTACATTTTCTTTTTCATCCAGAAGTAACCGTCTAAGATTTATCTTTTCCTTTTGGGGCGTTTTGGTTTCCATTTATTAGGATCCTTCGTCCGGAAATTTATTTATCTCTAGTGAGAATAACTATATTTGATTTTTGTGTCTCTTTGGTCGTTTGTATAGTTCTTAAGATCTCATAACCATTGGCTTTAGATATCAGGTCATCGATTATTATCAGATCAGGGCTTTCAATTTTAGCCTTTTCTAATCCTTCCTTGCTGTTGTAAGCAAATATAACCTGATATCCTTTAGATTTTAAAACATCGTGAATGGTCTTAGAGATCGCTTTATCTTCTTCAATAAGAAGGACTTTTTTATTCCTTGTCTTTTTGTCTTTGCCGGATAAAAGATCAGAAACTGACTTTATTAACGTTTCGGTGTTGACTGATTTGGTAATGTATTTATCCGCGCCCAGTTTATAACCTTTTTCTTTATCTTCATATATCGAATGGATGAGTATGGGTATATCTGAAGTGTTTTCATCAGTTTTTAGTAGTGTCAGGACGTCAAATCCGTTTAATCCCGGCATTAATATATCGCATATTATAAGGTCGGGTTTTTCTTTCCGCGCGCTTACAAGCGCGTCATTACCGTTTGCCGCCTCTAAGATCTTGTATCCTTCTTCTTCAAGTTCTTCCCGAAGCAGAGTCCTTATATGCGATTCATCATCGACGATCAGGATAAGATGGCCTTTTTCTTTTCTGCTGATCTTATCAAGGAATTTACTTATGTTTATTGGAGCATATTCTAGAGATGTTTTTTTAGCTTTGGATGGAGCGCTTTCAATGATAGCCGGCAAAGTGAATATGAAAGAACTGCCTTTTCCATATTCGCTCTCAACCCAGATTTTTCCGCCAAGCGCCTCAATTATTTCTTTGCAAATAGTAAGCCCCAACCCTGTCCCTTTAGGTTTATCGCTGACAGTGTCTCCATCTCCGACCTGCTTAAATTTTTCGAATAATTTTCCGATATCCTCAGGTTTAATTCCGACCCCGGAATCTTTGATCCGGACTTCCAAGGTATCTTTAAGATTTTTTATAATACATGTAACAGAACCCGTGTTAGTGAACTTAATGGCATTACTGAAAAGGTTTGTCACTACTTGTATCAATCTGTCCTGATCCACATTTACCAAAGGCAGGTCCTCATCAGGTAAAAATTTAATATTAAGTTTTTTATGATCTGCCAAGGAGGAAACAGCGTTCATGGCAGTTTTACATATTTCCTCCATTTTAGCCGGCTCAACCTTCCATTCCATTTTTCCCGCTTCAATTTTCGCGAGATCCAGTACATTATTTATAAGGCGCGCCAGCCGTTCTCCCTCTGAAGTGATGATCTTAAGGTTTTCCTGTATTTTGTTTACGGATTCAGCCATTTTTGTTTCTGAAGTATTTAAATAGGGAAGAATATCCTTGGTAAATCTTCTTTGAATCATTTTCGCGAAACCAAGAATAGATGTTAATGGAGTTCTTAATTCATGCGAGACAACAGATAAAAAATCAGATTTCATCTGTTCTATTTTTTGGACTTCTTTTATTTTTTGTTCCAGTTCTTTATTTGCTTCCCTCAACTTTTTCTCAAGCTGTTTTTGCTTGCTGATATCCTTGCTGATACCGACAGTTCCCACGCTATTGCCGTCTTTATTTTTTAATTGCGACAGGCTTAAAGAGATGTCTAACAGCTTTCCGTTTTTTGTCCACAATTTTGTTTCATAATTCGCGATTTGTTCTTTCTTTTGGAGCTTTTCAATGATCTTCCGTCTTTCTTCGGCGTGGCGATAAAATTTTTCTACAGATGTTCCGTATACTTCTTCTTTTTTAAATCCGAGCATGCGTTCTCCGGCAGGATTAAATTCAACTATATTTGCCTGCGAATCAGTGGTAATGATCATATCAGCGGAATTGTCAAGTACGGCTTTCATGTATTCAGTAGTTTCGCTTAATTCCTGATTTTTCTTTTCTAATTCAGTAAGCAGTTTTATTTTTTCTATTCCAAACGCGGCCTGCATGGCCAAAAGCGAAAGCAGGGCGATCTGTTCAGGCAGAAAATTCCTGGGAACAAAATCATCTACATATAAAATACCCACTATTTTTTCTTCGCAGAATAAGCTTACCGCTATCAGAGAGCTTACTTTTTCTTTTAACATCATGGGATTATTAAAAGACGGCTGATTGATAATGTTATTGACTATGATCGGTTCTTTTTGTTTTAAAATATATTCAGTCATTCCGCCCGTTCTTACAGGATATTTTTTTACCTCGGAAAATTCAGGGCTGAAACCTTTAGTGGAGACCAAATTAAGAGTATTTTCTTTTTCATCGTACAGGGAAATGCTTCCCGCGGGTGTTTTGGTAAGGATCAGAGCGCAATCAAGGATCGTTTCGGAAATATCTTTTATGTTATTCGCGGACGTGAGTTTTATTCCAAGGTCTGATATTACTTTTTGGCCGGAAATGCTGTTTGTAAATTCACTTTTTATATCTTCAATTTCATCAAGGATCTGTTTAAAAAAATTATGACTGTTTTTATCCAGTATAGGAACATCTGACGGCATGGCTGGCCCAGGCTTATCAAGATTTTTGCCGCTCAATATAATGGATAACTTATCGATATTGGTCATTATGTCCTCCGAATTGAGTTTTGGAGTTTGAGAGTTCGCAAATTCATATGATACTCCTAAATTTTAATTTTACAAATATAATTTTAAAGTTAAATATTTTCTTACAATCAGCCGAAAAGATATATCGTTAATAAAGAGAACATATGCGTTTATATAAATTAAGTTTATTTATTCTTTTTTTATTCAGCTTGATATGTTTTGATACATATTATTGCCAGGAAATAGAAATTATTTATACGAATAATACCTATGGTTTTTTGCAACCATGCAGTTGTCCCGGAGCTCCTTTTGGCGGATTAAATAGAAGGGGTACGATCCTAAAAGAAATAAGGCCGGACGCGAAAAGTTCTATCTTACTGGATGCCGGTGACCTATTCTCCCATATTAATGAAGCGGAAAAGAATCAGGCTGTTTTGGATATTTATAAAAAGATGAATTACGACGCTGTAAATATCGGCGCGAATGAGCTTATCCCAGGCCTTGAGTTCCTGAAAGAAAAAGCTAAAAACACCCCTTTTATTTCCAGCAATATTATTTCCAAACAGGATAAAACTAATATTTTTAATAGCACGCTGATAATCGTAAAAAATGATGTCAGGGTGGGTGTTTTGGGAATAATGGCGGAAAGTAATATTTCTCCTGATGAAAATATATCAAATTTAAATTTAGAGATATCGGGGCCAATTGATGTTTTGAAAAAAGATATTTTAGCATTACAGGGGAAAGTGGATTTTATAATTGTGTTAAGCCGGTTAGCTTCTGACGAGAATGCCAAACTCGCGGAAAGTGTGGATGGTATTGATCTTATTATCGGCGGTTTAGATTTTAAGCCAAATGAAGAGGCATTAAAAATAAGAAAAACTTTATTAGTGCAAGCCGGGGTAAAAGGTCATTATGTCGGCAGGATAACCCTGTCAAAAAAACCGGATTTCCGCCCCGTGAATAAATTATATACCATGGACAAATCTGTCATGGATGATCCGGAGATCAAAAAAATGGTCGATGAATTCGAAAATAATTTAGCGAATAAGCAGTTAAGAAGGCTTCAAGATAATAGTAAATATTTGGGTAGTATTTATTGCAAGGGGTGCCATGAAAAAGAATACAACCAGTGGGAAACTACGAGACATGCCAAGGCGCTTGAGAGTTTGAGAAAAGAAGGAAAAGATAGAGTTCTTGGCTGCTTGTCATGTCATACATCAGGTTATAGTTTAGATGAAGAATCAGGTGTGCAATGCGAGCAGTGTCACAGAATGTTAACAGGGCATGATAAAATTCATAGGGAACCGATCGGGGTCAGCAGGCGTATTTGTATAAGATGCCATACACTTGAGCAGAGCCCTGAATTTGATTATATCGAATATTTAAAAAAAATTATGCATTAAAAGCCATTGACTGTTATTATGTTTTGGCATATTTATACAGTATGAATAGATTTTATGGGGAGATTTAAATATATGAATTCAAAAAACAAAATAATAATAAAAAAGGAGGCTTTTATGAACTGTAAATTTAAAGTATTTGTTGGCTTGGGGCTTATTTTCGTATTTTTTATTTGCGGCGCGCCAAGTTGTGTTCCCGGGAACGATCAGGGTCTTACAGGGACAGGGCAAAATACAGGAGGGGGATTTCCAGGAGGGGGATTCACAGGAGGCGGACAAGGCGGGCAAGGTAATTATATGAATCCCACATGGATCAATATTTTTGCTGATATGATGACTGTTCAACCTAATACAGGTATGGGGGTAAGAGTAGAGGTTGGGCCTATGGAAAATGGGCCATTTTATTTTGAGTGGTCAGCCAGTAATGGTTTTTTTGATAATAAGAATTCGCAGAATTGCAGATGGACTGCTCCTAATTTTGGGACACCGGTGAATATTTGGTGTATGGTCAAAGACGCAAAAGGCGGGCAAAATAGAAGAGATATAAATGTAAATGTTATGGGTGGAAATTATCAGCCGCCTCCATCTAATAATCCTCCAATGTTTATGGATGTTCATGCGGAACCGTCAACAATTATCGCCGGAGGATCGATCAGGTTAGTCGCTAACGCGAGCGACCCTAATTATGACATGATAAATTATAGCTGGAGAATATTAAATGGCCCGCAGAATTTCAGCAATCCCGGCCCTAACAGCCAAAACTGCAGTTGGACGGCGCCAGTCGGTACCGGATTACCGCCAAATTATGAATTTGTTTGCAGCGCGAATGACGGAAAAGGCGGAACTGCGGAATCCTGGCATATTTTTGTCTATGTAAATAGCGGCGCGGCTGGTTACAATACCCCACCATATAATATCAGCCTCTCGGCATCAAAATATGTTTCTATAAAATCTGATGAAGATATAGCTCTTACAGCAAGCGCTATGGATGGCGACGGTGATCCTTTAACTTATGTCTGGGAAGCAATACCGAGTATGCCTGGTTTACCGGTTGGAATATTTTCGCCAGGCCCAAATGGTATGGCTGTAACTTGGAAAGCCCCGCACATTAATGCTTCGCTGGTTTATGGAAATCCATCGGTTAATTACACAATTAATTGCAGGGTGGATGATGGCCACGCGCATATGGTTTCTTCTACAATTACACCTTCATTGGAAATATTGACAGATACCACAGTTGCGCCTTAATGGTTTGATAAAAAATAGGGGGCGGGATTAATTCCCGCCCTTTTTCTTTTTGTGGAAAATTATTTAGATTTTGTGTATAATCTGTAATTATTAAATTGAGAAAGGGGAAGAAATGAAAAAACTGAAATTAGGGTTGCCGGCAGGGAGCCTGAAAAATTCAACATTTGAGATCTTTAAAAATGCCGGATTTAAGATCAATTGTCCTGAGCGGTCATATTTTCCAACTATTGACGATAAAGAGATCGAGGCTATTTTAATACGCGCGCAGGAGATTCCCCGGTATATTGAAGAGGAAGTTCTTGATATGGGCCTGACCGGAAAAGACTGGATCACTGAAACTAAAGCCGATGTAGTTGAAGTGGCTGAATTGATCTACGCGAAAGAGGGGCTTCGCCCGGTACGATTAGTTTTAGCAGTCCCAAATGATTCCACGATAAAATCGGTTAAGGATCTGGAAGGAAAACGTATTGCTACTGAGCTTGTTGAAGTTACTAAACAATACCTGGCAAGAAATAATGTTAAGGCGGAGGTTGAGTTTTCATGGGGCGCGACAGAGGTAAAACCCCCTAAATTGGTTGACGCGATCGCCGAATTAACAGAGACAGGGAATTCCCTGAGGGCGAATAATTTGCGGATCGTTGAGACTATTCTTGAATCCACGACAAGGGTAATCGCGAATAAAAAAGCATGGCAGGACCCATGGAAAAAACAGAAAATCGAGAATATTGTTACGCTTCTAAAAGGCGCGCTTATGGCGGAAGGGATGGCAGGATTAAAAATGAACCTGCCTGAGGCAAAACTTCCTGAAGTACTTAAAATTATTCCGGCATTAAAAAGGCCTACTATTTCACCTTTAACAGAAAAAGGCTGGATAGCTATCGAGATCATTATTAATGAGCATGAAGCTCGGGAATTAATTTTGAAACTTAAGAAGGCGGGAGCGGAAGGGATTGTTGAGTATCCGCTTAATAAAATAATACTGTAAGTTCAAAGTTGCAAGTCACAAAGTCACAAGGTAGGAGAATAGAAGATTAAAAATTATTTTTTTTTGACTGGTGACTTTTAAACTGGTGACTTTTTTATGAGAATAGGTTTAGGTTACGATATTCATGAATTAAAAAAAGGAAGAAAGCTCATTCTGGGCGGGGTGGAAATACCTTTTGCTATGGGGCTTTCAGGCCATTCCGACGCGGATGTCCTTTCGCACGCGGTTTGCGACGCGCTTTTGGGCGCGGCGGCGCTTGGCGATATCGGCATCCATTTCCCGAATACAGACAATAAATATAAAAATATTTCAAGTTTGGTTTTACTTGAAAAAGTATTTAAAAAGATAATAAAATTGAATTACAGGATCGTTAATATTGATACGGCCATTATCGCGGATCAGCCGAAACTTGCGCTTTATTTTCCTGAAATGAAAAAGAATATCAGTAAGGTGCTAAAATTGTCTTTGAACAGTATCAATGTTAAGGCTACTACTTCTGAAGGCTGTCTTTTTTCACCCAAAAAAAAGGCAATAATTAGTTATGCCGCTGTTATCCTCGAAAACCGAAAATAAAAATGGGAAAGAACTTCCGGTATATGATCATCTGTTAGAGCTTCGCGTACGCCTTTTATGGTCCTTAGGCGTGATTATTTTTTTTGCGGTCCTTTCTTCTTTTTTCAGCAATAATATCCTTGGAATTATAAAAAATGCCGGAGGCCTTCCCGGAAAACTTGTGTATTTCAGCCCTTACGAGGGATTTCTCATATATTTTAAAATATCGTTATTTTCGGGATTAGTTCTCGCGAGCCCGGTGATTTTTTATCATCTCTGGATGTTTATATCGCCGGGATTATACGAGCGCGAGAAGAAATTTATTTTACCGTTTGTATTTTTATCAAGCATTTTTTTTATATCAGGCGTAATTTTTTCATTTTTTACAGGTATTCCGTTCATAACAAAATTTCTGCTTAAATTCGGGAGCGATATCAGGCTGTCTCCAAAATTAAGCGTGGATAGTTATCTGGATTTTATTTTGTCTACCGGTTTAACTTTCGGGCTGGTCTTTGAATGGCCGATACTCATCTTTTTTCTTGCCAAAATGAAGATCATTTCCACATTTGCACTGATCAAAAAAAGGAAACACGCGCTATTGGTAAGTTTCATTATCGCCGGAGTCATCACCCCGCCGGATATAATCAGTCTTTTTTCATTGGGGATTCCGATTTATTCGCTTTATGAGATCGGAATACTTTTGGCCCGTATCTTTGCCAAATAAGCTGTTAAAAAATATATTTCTTTAAACCGCGATGTTAATGGTGTATGATAATAAAAATGAAAAAAATAGAATCTTCCAAAAATAACGCCTTACCTGACAGCCTGGATTTTAACGATGAATTTAATCTTGTTTTTGCCGTTATGGAAAATACGGAAGATTGCATTTTTATTACGGGCAAGGCGGGCACCGGCAAATCCACGCTCTTAAAATATTTTAGGGAAAACACCTCAAAGAATGTTGTGGTGCTGGCGCCTACCGGTGTTTCCGCGATAAATGTCGGCGGGCAGACAATACATTCCTTTTTTAAATTTCCGTCACGCCTGATCCAGAAGGAAAACATCAGAAGAAGACGCGACAGCGATATTGTCCGGATGATCGACGCGGTTATAATCGATGAGGTTTCCATGGTGAGGGCGGATCTTATGGACGGTATTGATCATGCCCTGCGGATAAACAGGAATGAGATGGATCTTCCTTTCGGCGGCGTGCAGATGATCTTTTTTGGGGATCTTTTCCAGTTGTCTCCGGTTGTGGAAAAAGAAGTAATGCATATCCTGAGCCAGCAATACGAAAGCCCGTATTTTTTTGACGCTGAAGTTTTCAGAAATATGAAGTTTAAATATTTCGAACTGGAAAGAATCTACCGCCAGAAAGAAACAGGTTTTATTGATCTGTTGAACAAAATACGGAATAATGAGCAGATCGATGAGGACTTGGAATTGCTGAACAAAAGGGTTAAGCGGACAGCGGAAGATAACAACGGGCATTGCGTGGTCCTGACGCCGACAAACGTTCACGCGAACACCATTAATGAAATAAAACTTTCTAAATTGCAAACCGGGGAATATAAATATGAGGCGGCGGTTACCGGTGATTTTAACGAGAAATTATATCCCACCGAATATTTCCTGAAACTTAAAAAAGGCGCGCAGGTGATCTTGCTGAAAAATGACCCTGATAAAAGATGGGTGAACGGTACGATCGCCGAGATAGCGGGCCTGACCGCTGATTGTATAAAAGTCCTGATAAATGAGAATGTTTTTGAAGTTCCCAAAACAACATGGGAAAAAATAGAATATGAATATAGTAAGGAAAAAAATAAAATTGAAGGGCGTGTTATCGGAACTTTTGAGCAGTATCCGATAAAACTGGCGTGGGCAATTACGATCCATAAAAGCCAGGGGCAGACTTTTGATAATGTGATCATTGATCTGGGGCACGGCGCTTTCACGCATGGGCAGGTTTATGTCGCTTTGAGCCGCTGCACCAAACTTGAAGGGATCATTTTGAAGAGGCCTGTGATCCACACCGATATTATCTTTGATGAAAGGATAAACAGGTTTAAAGAAAAATTTTGTTTTTTATCTTGACAAACAAAAATTTTGTAGTATAATTTTTAACCGTGGTAAGATATAGTAAATCAATTTAAACCGTTGGGTAAGATATATTTGCCAAACGGTTTTTTTATTTATTGTTGTATTTACCGCAAATTTATTAAGGAAGGAGGTATTGACAAATGGTAAAAGGAAAAGTAAAATGGTTTTCAAGCCAAAAAGGTTATGGCTTTATTACTCCGGAATCAGGAAGTGATGTATTCGTACATCATAGCGTAATTCAGGGTGAAGGCTATAAATCCCTTGAAGAGGGACAAGAAGTAGAGTTGGAAATTGAAAAAGGGCCTAAAGGTAATCAGGCTACAAAAGTTGTAAAACTCTAATTTGAAAAACAAAAGGGCTCAGCTGTTTGCGAAGTGAATACTTTGTTGGCAGATTGGGCCCTTTTTTTATAAAATAACGCTTGACAAATATTTTAGCTTTGATATAATACGACTAAGTACATAGAATAAGTATAGAATTAGGTCTAAATATGAAGATTTCAAAAAAAGGTGAATACGCAATAAGGGCATTAATAAATCTTGCATTAAATTATGGTAAAGGGGTAACCCAGATCCAGGATATCGCAAAAAGCGAAGATATCCCTGTAAAATTTTTAGAACAAATATTGCTTAGCCTTAAAAATGCCGGTTTTTTACAGAGTAAAAGAGGTAAAGGCGGAGGATATTTATTAGACCGGTCGCCTGATAAGATAAAGTTAGGTGAAATTATTCGTTTGATCGACGGCCCGCTTGCGCCTTTGGCCTGTGTCAGTATTACGGATCATGTACAATGTTCGAAAGAGGCAACTTGCGGACTGAGGAGTGTTATGGTTGATGTAAAAGACGCGATATCAGAAATTTTAGATCATATTACCTTAACTGATGTATGTAAGAGAATAGAAGGCAAAAAAGACCGCAGGTTGGAAACACTGATGTATAACATATAAATTTTTTTCGATTCAAAATATACTAATTTGATAGACTAAGTATAGTATTATAAAAAACAGGAGAATAAAAAATGAAAAATTTTATGTATGGATTAATTTTGATTTTTGTATTTTTGTCGGGTAAAGGCGCGGCAAATAGTGTTCTTGCAAGTGAATTGGAAGGCGCAATAACATTATCAGGCGCATGGGCGATCTATCCGACAGCGGTCGCATGGGCGGAGGCGTTTAAGAAATTGAATCCAAAGGTTTCAATCGATGTTTCAGCCGGCGGTGCAGGAAAAGGCGCGGCGGATGCTATCGCGGGGCTTGTGGATATAGGAATGGTATCTCGAGAACCGGATCCGGCGGAAATAAAAAAAGGTGTTTTACCGGTTTATATTTTACACGACGCGGTTTTTTCAGTGATCAGCGATAAAAATCCCGCGCTTCCAGATCTATTAAAAAAGGGAATAAATAAAAAGAAATGGTCTGATATATATATTACCGGTATTATTACTAAGTGGGATGATGTAACAGGCGGGAAGACAGGTAAATCGATTCATGTTTACACCCGTTCTGACGCTTGTGGAGCTGCTGCAAGTTGGGCTGATTATTTGGGCAGGAAGCAGGAAGATTTAAAGGGAGTAGGTGTTTACGGCGACCCTGGCCTGCTTGAAGCCGCGAGAAGGGATCCGATCGGGATCGGATATTCTAATTTTAGTTATGTATTTACCAGGGATGGAAAAGTGGTCAAAGGGGTAAAATTAGTTCCGATCGACTCAAATGAAAACGGGATCGCGGATCCGGATGAAATATATAATGACCGTGAAGGCGCGGTTAAGGCGATCCGTTCAGGCAGGTATCCGGCGACGCGTAAAAATTATTTTTTTACTAAAGGGAAACCAAAGGGATTAGTAAAAGCATTTATAGATTTTACACTTTCTGAAGAAGGAACGAAGATCGTTGATGAAGTGGGGACAAGTTTGTCGATATCAAAGACGGAACGGGAAAAAGTGTTGAAGGAAATAGAATAAAAAAAGAGAATAAAGATGAATGCCAGAAAATTTAAAGACTTATTAGCAAGAAAAATAATGGGGCTTTTGGCCGGGTTGGTCTTAAGCCTTGTTTTTTTAATTATTTTTGGTTTATATAACAGGTCTAAACCGATCCTGGTTATTAACTCGCTGAAAGATCTATTGTTCTCAACAAGCTGGCATCCGACTCAGGGTAAATTCGGGCTTTTGAATTTTATCTTTGGCACCTTTTGGATAACATCAATAGCACTTTTAATCACAGTGCCATTAAGTATCCTGACCGGTATTTATATCGCGGAATACGCGCCACGGCGCGTCCGGGAATTTATTAAACCTTTGATTGATCTTCTCGCCGGAATTTCTCCTGTGATCTATGGTGTCTGGGGAGTTGTGGTTATTGTGCCACTGGTTCGGGATTATCTGATGCCTTTTCTAAGCGGAAAATTGCCGTTCTTTCCGTTTGTTTCGGAGAACTATACGGGCTATAGCGCGCTGTCAGGCGGAATTGTTTTGGCCGTAATGGTTTTCCCGATAATCATCTCAATTGTTGAAGAAATAATCAGAACAGTTCCTCTGGAAATGCGCGAGGCATCTTTGTCTCTGGGCGCGACGAAATGGGAGACTGTAAAATATGTGGTATTAAAAAGGGTTCGCCCCGGGATTATCGCGGCAATAATTTTAGGAATGTCGCGCGCGGTGGGTGAAACGATCGCGGTTTTAATGGTCGCGGGATGCAGTATGCAGGGATTTCCAAGATCGATTTTTGACACGGCATATCCTCTGCCGGCGTTTATCGCGAATACCTATGGAGAGATGATGTCAATTCCTTTGTATGATTCCGCGGTTCTTCTGGCGGCGTTTTTATTATTGTTGATGACAATATTTTTCAATATGATCGGATGGGGTATTCTGTTGAAATTAGAAGAGTAGGGGCAGACCCATGTGTCTGCCCTATGGTATATGGCGGCAAAATAAAAACAGAGGGCGAACACATGGGTTCGCCCCTACAAAGAATTTAATATGAATAAAAGAATAATAGAAGAAAAAATTTTCAAATTCCTGATGATGTTTTCCACTTTTATTGTTGTCGGAAGCTTAATATTCATAATAACAACAATATTTATTAAAGGCATTCCTGCGTTAAATTTAGATATGATCACAAAAACTCCGGAAGGCGGATATTACATTGGAAAAGCGGGAGGAGTCCTTAATGCGATCCTGGGATCCCTGATCCTGGGTTTCGGTTCGACATTTTTAGCGCTTATAGTTAGTCTTCCTTTAGCGTTTTATTTAAATCTATATCTGGATAAAAAGTCAGGATTCGCGTTTGTGATCCGGTTCTTTCTGGATATCCTCTGGGGAATTCCCTCAATCGTTTATGGAGCCTTTGGCTTTACTCTGATGATCTATTTCGGGCTTCGGGCGTCACTTCTGGCCGGAATTATTACTTTA
Organism: bacterium; assembly: GCA_028719205.1. Taxonomy (GTDB): domain Bacteria; phylum JACRDZ01; class JAQUKH01; order JAQUKH01; family JAQUKH01; genus JAQUKH01. The sequence goes on along the minus strand of JAQUKH010000032.1, from coordinate 320 downwards.
AGTTTTGTGGTTTTGCCGATAATGGTCAGAAGTATGGACGAGGTCTTAAAAATGATACCGAAAGAATTGGAAGAGGCCTCGCTTTCACTGGGCGCGACTAAACTTGAGACAGGCGTAAAGGTAATTTTCAGGCAGGCATTGCCCGGGCTTTTAACCGCGGTGTTGATCGCTTTCGGACGCGGGATAAGCGACGCGGCGGCGGTTTTATTTACAACAGGCTTTACGGACAGCCTGCCGTCTTCGTTGTTTAAACCGGTCGCGAGTTTACCTCTTGCGATATTTTTTCAATTAGGAACTCCGTTTGAAGAAGTTCAGGCGCG
>JAQUKH010000031.1 GCA_028719205.1 bacterium | reverse complement strand
AATATAAATATGAACTGCAGAAGAAGGCAAAAGAGGCCAAAAAACATCAAAGAGTTATAGAGGTAAAAGAAATAAAGATAAGGCCTAATATCGATGAGCATGATTATCAGGTTAAAGTCAGAAGCCTTATAAGCTTTTTGGAAGAGGGCGCTAAGGTTAAGATAAATATGATGTTCAGAGGCAGGCAGTCAGTTCATATGGATATCGGATATAAGCTTATGGACAGGATAATTCAGGATTCTGCGCCTTATTCCACAATAATCCAGAAAACAACCCATGAAGGCAGAAATTTAATAATGATGCTTTTAGGCAAACCAAAGGCAAATTAAGTTTATCGAGTTATATAGCAGTTGGTTTTAATTCAGTAAACTTTAGAAAGGGAGAAATATGCCAAAACTTAAGAGTAAGAGAGCCGCGGTTAAAAGATTTAAAATAACCGGTACAGGTAAAGTATTACGGCGTAAAGCGAACCGCAGTCATATTTTAACAAAGAAGGCAAAAAGCAGGAAAAGAAATTTAGGAACATCAGGGCTGGTTTCAAAAGGGGAAGAAAGAAGCATCAAAAGATTGTTGTTGTACGGCAAATAAAAATTAAAATTCAGGAGGAATTATTATGCGAGTTAAACGTGGAGTTGTACGGGCCCGAAGAAGAAAAAGAATATTGAAAAGAGCCAAAGGTTTTATGGGCGCGAAAAGCACGACTACTAAATCAGCGAAAGAAGCTCTTTTACATAGCGGCCAATACGCGCTTGCGGGCCGGAGAAAGAAAAAAGGTGATTTTCGCGCGCTTTGGATCGCCAGGATAAACGCTGCGGTTCGAATTCATGGCCTTTCCTACAGTAAGTTCATAGAGGGCTTGAAGAAGGCAGAGATCAGGTTAAATAGAAAGATATTATCCAACATGGCAATTGAGGAAAAAGAAAATTTTGCCAAGATCGTTGAAATAGCAAAACAAAATTTAGCAAAAGCTGCGTAATTAAAATTAATGAGAGAAAAATTAGTTGAATTAGAAAAACTTATTTTGGCGGATGTTGAAAAAGCGTCAACTATTCCTGAATTTGATAATCTTCGCGTGAAGTATCTTGGACGGAATGGGGAATTGACGAATATCCTCAGGGAGTTGGGAAAACTGTCTCCGGAGGAACGTCCGTTGATCGGTAAACTGACTAATGATCTTAAGATTAAGGCGCAGAATATTATTGATGAAAGATCCGCTCTTTTAAAAGAAGCGGAAAAACAAAAAAGTATAAAGAAAGAATCTATTGATGTTACATTGAGCGGCAGGAAGAGGCCTTTGGGCCATTTACACCCGCTTAGCCAGGTGATGTACGAAGTAGAGGATATATTTTTAAAGCTTGGTTTTGAAATAGCTGAAGGCCCTGAAGTGGAGCTGGACTATTACAATTTTGAGGCTTTGAATTTTCCCAAAGATCACCCGGCCAGGGATATGCACGACACTTTTTATATTACTGAAAATATCATTCTCCGGACGCATACGTCCCCGGTCCAGATAAGGGTAATGGAGAACAGAAAACCGCCTCTGCAGGTTATTGTGCCCGGCAGGGTTTATCGCTGTGACGCGGATGTTTCCCATTCACCGATGTTCCATCAGGTTGAAGGTTTCATGGTTGATAAAAAAATAACCTTTGGAGACCTGAAAGGGGTTCTCTCTCTGTTTTTGCGAAAAATGTTCGGTTCGAAGACAAAGGTCCGTTTCCGCCCGAGTTATTTTCCGTTTACGGAGCCTTCTGTTGAGATCGATATCGAATGCCAGCTTTGCAAAGGAAAAGGATGCCGGGTTTGTAAAGAAAGCGGATGGGTTGAAATACTAGGCGCGGGAATGATCGATCCTGAGGTGTTTAAGGCAGTTAAGTATGATCCGGAGAAATATTCCGGTTTTGCCTTTGGAATTGGGATTGAACGGATCACGATGCTTAAGTTCGCGATCGATGATATCAGGTTATTTTTTGAGAATAACATGCTCTTTTTAAAACAATTTTAAGGCCCCCTTTATCCCCTTGAGGGGGAAATAGGGAGCTTAAACCATTATGCTTTTTAGTTATAAATACCTTAAAAATTATATTGATGTTAAATTGCCTCTTGCCGAGTTAATTCTGGGTTTAAATGTTATTGGAATTGAATCCAGGGTGATTGATAAAGATAAAGAGAGCTTTGAATCAGAGGTCTCGGCTAACCGGAACGACTGCCTTAGTTATTTCGGTTTGGCCAGGGAGATCTCCGCTTTTTCGGGAGCGAAAATTACCCCCCCTAAGGTAAAAATTAAAAGCGGAAAAGAAAAGATAGAAGATCTTGTTAGAATTTCCATTCAGGATAAAGTGAACTGCTTAAGATATTCCGCGAGGGTTATAAATAATGTCAAGGTATCCGAATCCCCCGATTGGTTAAAAGAATTTCTCGCGCTTCAGGGCATGAGGCCGGTAAATAATATTGTCGATGTAACAAATTATGTTCTGCTTGAATACGGCCAGCCTCTGCATGCTTTTGATCTTGCCAGGATAAAAGAACATACTATTTTTGTACGGCCGGCAAAAAAAGGTGAAAGTATTACGGCAATTAACCAGAATAAATATAACTTAGATGCTTCGATGCTGGTTATCGCGGACAAAGAAAAACCGGTTGCTATAGCCGGGATAATGGGAGGATTGGAGAGTGAAGTAAGCTCTAATACCGGTTCCATTCTTTTAGAAAGCGCGTTCTTTAAACCGGCAAGCGTGAATAAAACATCCAGAAAATTAAATCTGAAAACGGATTCCAGTTATCATTTTGAGCGGCAGGTTGATTGGGATACTGTTGAAACCGCGCTGGATCGTGCTGCCCTGCTTATCCAGGAACTTAGCGGCGGAACAATTGCCGGCGGCATAGTTGACATAAAAACGATCAAGAGCACCCCTAAGGTTATTAATTTAAGGATCGAGCGGTTAAATAGTATTTTGGGTACAGACTTAAAAATAAAAGAAGTTGGAATTATTTTAAAAAAATTGGGAATTGCTTCCAAAGCAGGAAAAAATATTTTAAAGGCTAATATCCCTTCATATCGTTCCGGAGATCTCGAAAGGGAAATAGACCTGATAGAAGAGGTGAGCCGTATTTATGGATATGACAATATAAAAGAAACTATACCAAACAGCATATTTAATGTTTCGGATAATGAATTTGAGTGGCGTTTTGAAAGAAAGGTCAAGGAAGTTTTAGCTTCAAGAGGTATGTTTGAAGTGGTCCCATATACGTTTTGCCGTAAGGATAATATAACAAAATTTTCATTTAAAGAAGATGATGACCGCTGCAGGATCCTGGAAATTTCCAACCCTTTATCCGGCGATCAGGATATTTTGAAGTCAACGGTTATTCCTGGCCTTCTGGAAATAGCACAAAGAAATATTAATGTAAAAAATAATAATTTACAAATATTTGAATTGGGGAAGATCTTTATTCCCAGGGAAAAAAACGAACTTCCTGTTGAAAAAAAGGTCCTGGGCGGATTGGTAACCGGATTTAATCAGGAAAAGGCATGGGTTGAAGAAAACCATCTGGTTGATTTTTATGACCTGAAAGGGATACTGGAAGACTTATTTGATGGCCTGAATATTAAAAATTACAGGTTTGGAGCATCAACTGACTGTATATATCATCCGAATAAGGCCGCGAGGATTTATATAGATAATAAAGAGATCGGAATTATCGGGGAATTGCACCCGGATATTAAAGAGAAATTTGAGTTTGTTAATCCTGTATATCTTTTTGAAATAGACTGGCAGAAATTTTCAGAGTCTATCCCAAAAGGCATGAAGTTCGCAAGCCTTCCGAAATTCCCGAATGTTTCACGCGATATCGCCCTGATGATCTCCAGGGACATCGAGGCTGAAAAAATACTTTCTCTGATTAAAGAGAATGGCGGTTCATTAATTGAATCAATGAATATTTTTGACCTCTATACAGGCAAGCAGATCCCTGAGGGCTTAAAGAGCCTGGCTATTTCCATCTCATACCGCCACCCCGAGCGTACGCTTACCGACACCGAGATCGAATCAATCCAGCAAATAATCAAATCCGCGTTGACAGATAAATTAAAAGCTACAATAAGATAAATAAGTACCTTAATAAATATATTGACAGACAGATATATTTAATCTATTCTATTTCTGTTTTAAAAAAAAGGAATAATTTTATGAAAGCCTGGAAAAAAGAGGGTGTGGATCTGGTGGCTGATTGTGTGCATGGGACGGTCAGGTTTACTGTTCCAATTGATGATAATGAGGCGTCGGAGAAAGATCTGCTTGATTCGATGTGGGTGCAGAGGCTGAAGCAGATCCATCAGCTGCAAAGCGCGTGGTGGGTTTATCCTTCTGCGGAACATACCCGGTTCCAGCATTCGATCGGGGTTATGCATCTTGGAGAGATATTCGCGCAAAGTTTGTATCCCTCGCTTAAAGCGGCAATTGGCACGGAATGCCCCTCTCAAAATTATATCGAATCACTTCTAAGGATTACAGGCCTCCTCCATGATGTTGGGCACGGGCCTTTTTCACATTTTTTTGATGAGCAATATCTTGGAAAATTCGGCGATATAACTCATGAGGATGTCGGGCAGAAAATTATTACAACGAAACTTGGGGAAAAAATAAAAAAGATCCGCCGCAGCCCTTCAGGAAGATTCCTGCCGGGTGAGGTTATTGATCCGGAATATGTGGCATATTTAATAAAAAAAGGGACTAAAACAAAGACCAAAATTCCGCGCTGGTTAAGATTCTTAAGCCCGCTTTTTAACGGGATATTTACGATGGATAACTTTGATTATGTCTGCCGCGACGCTTATATGTCAGGTATTAATATCGGATCGATAAATATCGAACGGGTGCTTTTTTATTCCTATTATTCACACAAAGGTTTTACACTCCACAGAAAAGGGCTTTCGGAAGTTAAAAGGTTCCTGCAGGCAAGATATCATCTTTATGAAAATTTATATTATCACAGGACAACAAGGGCCATTGACCTGTTCCTGGAGGATATTTTTGAGCCTACGCTTAAGTTGATCTATGGCAAAAATCCTTTGGAAGATCTGGATGGTTATTTGTACCTTACAGACTGGTCATTGATTACGGAAGCGGTATCATGGATCTTCTCAAAAGATAAAGAAAAAAAACAATTAGGTGAAAAATGGAATTATGTTCTGGAAAGAAAGATAAAATGGAAGCTTGTGGTCGATGAAATTTATGAATACAGAGAAAGATTAGGCGGTTTTAAAATGATCGAAAAAGGTGATTTTGAAAAAGGGCTTAGAAATATTTTAGGAAATAAAATGGATTTCAGGATAGACGTTGCTTCGCTTGACCCGCGTCCTGAAAATCCTGAAAAGATGGGGGATTGCCAGATATTTATTTACGATCCACTGGGTAAGAACAAAATTTCAAAAGAAAAATTGAGCTCCGCGATAAAAGATATTCCTTTCCGCGCGAACCGGTTCAGGGTATATACCGATAACCCAAAAAACAAAAATATTATAAGAAATGCCGTTGAAAAATTAATGGCTAAAGAGCAGATCGCTTCGGTCAGCAGTAATATATAATTATAAACAAAATAATAATTGCATATTTATAAATAAGTTTATATAATAAACTCAACTTTAAGGAATTTATTATTATATTCTTATAGTTTAAAAAGGAGTATAAATTGTGCAACAAGAACGCCGTATCCATCCGAGAGTTAAATGTCCTGCGTCGTTTCGAATAATGGTTGATGAATATCCTGATGAAGTTGGACAGGTTCTTAATTTGTCTATGGGAGGGATTACGTTTATTTTTCCTGAAAAAATGCCGCACAAGTCGGTTTGTGATTTTATTATTACCTGCCCCGTTACTCCGTTTAATTTAAATATCCATGGAGAGATCATTTGGAGCAAAAATTTTTCCAGCAAGGATTGTTATATATCAGGGGCAGTTTTCCCGTATCTTTCAGAAGATGAGGTTTCTCATCTTAGACGGGTTATTTCGATTTTTTCTTCAGAGATGGAACATAACCACGCAAAAGAGAAGAAGTAAAAAAACTATTGGATCTCTATTTCCACAAAATCGTTGCTTACAGCTGTGACCTTCAAAACAATATTCTCAACTTGAGACCCTATTCCTTTAACAATCACAGAAGCATTTTCATCAGTTTCAAGTTTTATTTTCGCAGTTCCATTCGCGAAATTTATTATTGTTGTATTCTTTATCTCGTTAATATCCTCAATGCCTTTCATAATGGTATTCAACTGGTTTATCGTGCTTATATTTTTTACAACGATCGTAATATAATTGAACTTTTTAAGCCTTTCTTCTAAAACTTTGGCAACATCTTCGCTCGCGAGCAGGGCGGCCCGTCTCATAGCTTCCTTGGCAGCGGCTTCTTTTGTGATCCCCAGCCCGCCGCTTGAAAAAGAATTGCTGTAGATTAAAGCCGATTCGCTTATTTTAATTATTTTAAAGGAAATATTGGCGTTATATGAAATTAAATTTCCCATCACATTTTCTTTGAAAAGAGTTGCGGAAGATTTTCCGGTTACCAGAACGTCCGACTTAAACGTTTCGCTGAGTTTTTTTTGTCCTTCGGGATTTTCCGTTAAATTAGAGAGCAGAGATTTATCTTGCGTGTTTATCTGTCCGAGTTTGTAATTTTTACTTAACAATTTTTCAGCAATAACATTCTCGCTGACCTTGTCTTCGTTTCCAATATCATCTATCCTGTCATTGATCAACACGGAGAAAAGCAAATTGGAAGGGGGTGCGGATTGGCGGTTTAATCCGGCGTCGTTCAGATCTTTATTTATTTCCTCGATCTTAACTACAGCCTCGATCCTTGTTTTATAAAAATTATCCTGTCCCCCTTGGGATACCGTCCCTTCGGATAATATTTTGTATTTTTTAATATACCCGTTTGTTTTTGAAAGGATCTTCTGTTCAACAAGCATGGATTTTTCCACGCGGGTTACGGCATTAACATAAACCCCGACGGACATTTCAACAGCGTTTTTCTGGGCATCCGCAAGCGCGCGTTTTTTGGCGTTAATAATATCATTGTTTTTTATGCTGACAATGCCTTCAGCCTCGACTACGGCGATCTCTTCCTCTTTTTCTTTAACTGTTTCTTTTTTATACTGTTTCGAAGAAGAACAGGCGGAAAAGACTATAGCGATAGTAATTATTAAAAGAAATTTTTTCAAAAAACCCCCTTTTGTTCCCCCTTATCAGGGGGATAAGAAAGTTCCTCTGTTTTCTCCCCTGATAAGGGGAGTTAGAGGGGTTATTTAAAATTCATCTTTAACATCTGGGCAAGCCTTTTTTTAGAAAGCCTTAAAGTTATCACGCATCCATCATCCGCTGTCCATTCAGTTTTTACTATTTCAGCACCTTTGACGGATTCATTAACTTTGGCATAAATATCCGAATTTGTTTCCATTGCTTTCGATACAGTAACTCCGCCTTCCACATGTAATCCTTTTATTATGCCGACCATCTCATATTGAGCCAGAGTAATAGCCGCGTTACGGCTTGTTGACATCCTTTGTGTTTTATTATCCATTTTTTGGTCCGCGGCGCCTATTCCGATCGATTGAATAAAATCATTGTCCTGTGTTTCACCTTCCATAGTTTGCTGTAATTCCCCGCCCTTGACATGGCTTTTTACCCCTGACCCGCAGCTGATCAGATTAATACATAAAGCGAAACCGGCCAAAACAATAAACAATTTTTTCATTTTTTTATTCCTCCCTTATATTTTAATTATGATAAATCTTTATACTAACAACCAAATTTTACACCTTAAAAAATAAGTGTCAAGAAAATTAAGAGGGATTAAGCTTCGAATGAAACTGATTTTCGCAAGTCTTTCTTTACTGAATGCAGTTTTTTATCCTGAAGCATTTTTTCTTTCGCCCGTTTGGACCTTTTTCTTTTCTGCCTTTTGATCTTTTCAATTTTTTTCCGCGATTCGCTTTTTTCTTTAAATAATTGATTTTCAATTTTTTCAAAAAGCAGGCGCCTCGCGAAGAAACGGTTCAGGCTTTGTGACCGTTCCTTCTGCATTTTAACACTAAGGCCGGTTGGGATATGTTCAAGATAGACGCAGGTTGAGGTTTTATTTACATTCTGTCCGCCCTTGCCGCCTGAACGGATAAATTTTTCAATAAGGTCTGTTTCTCTGATCCCCAGCTTTTCCATTTGCCCGGTTAATTTTTTTTCTTTTTCAGGATTTACACTAAAAAGAGACATATTTTCCTTCTTTTTTATAACACACTCTTTATTTACTTTTCTGTTATTTTATCGGTTATTTCTGTTATACTCATAACCATGTTTATTTATGACCCTTTTCAAAAAGAAGCTATTGACCATATAGAAGACGGCAATTCGGTTTTAATATCCGCGCCTACCGGAGCGGGTAAAACGATCATTGCCGAATATGTAATAAAAAAATGCCTGCAAAACAGAGAAGGTGTTATTTATACCGCTCCTGTCAAGGCCTTAAGTAACCAGAAATATCGTGATTTCAAATGTCAATACGGTGATAAAGTCGGCATCCTGACGGGCGATGTAAGTATAAATCCCAATTCTCCCGTTATGATCATGACGACGGAGATATTCAGGAATAAATTGTTAAGCGAAAAATCTTCACTTGATAATTATAAATGGATAATTTTTGATGAGATCCATTACATAGATAATGAAGAACGCGGGACCGTGTGGGAAGAATCCATTATTTTTCTGCCGGAACATATGAAGGTGCTGGCCTTAAGCGCTACTATCCCGAATATTAATGAACTGGCTGAATGGATAAGGCATATCCATAAATTAGATCTTAAGGTCGTTGTTGAAAATAACAGGTCTGTGCCGCTTCATATTTTTTATCAGACGCAGGGTAAGATCGCGAACAGCCTTGATGAAGTTAAAAAATTATCATATACAGGGAAACAGTATTATTTACGCCATGGCCGAAGATATTCAACTGAATCTATACACCCGAACCGTGTTCCTGACCTGGTTAAACATATTCATCAGGCAAACGGATTACCTTGCATTTATTTCGCTTTTAGCCGGCGCAGGTGTAAAGAATTAGCGGAGTCTTTGATAGGATGTGATTTTATGTCTGAAAGCGAAAAGAAAGAAGTAAATGAGTTTTATAATTCATTATGCGAAAAATTTAATCTTTTATATGAACCTGGAGCGGAATTTTTGCGGCCATTAATCTCAAGAGGGATCGCGTATCATCACGCGGGCATGCTGCCTACATTGAAAGAAGTTGTGGAAAGGCTTTTTACCAGGCGATCAATTAAAATTATTTTTACGACCGAAACCTTTGCTTTGGGTATAAATATGCCGGCAAGAAGTGTTATTTTTGACGGGTTGCAGAAATTTGACGGTACCGGCTTCAGGACTATGAAAGCGCGGGATTTTCAGCAAATGGCCGGGAGGGCCGGCAGACGGGGAATCGATAACGAAGGATTTATATATTGCCGTATTAATCCGCTGGAAATAGATTTTGATAAGATAATCCACGCTGTAAAAGGGAAAACAGAAAAGGTCGTAAGCCAGTTTAATACCGCTTACGCTACTATTTTGAATTTATACCAGAATTTAGGAGAAGGGCTTTATGAAATATATGAAAGATCGTTCCATTTTTTTCAAAATGACTCTGCTCACCGGAGAGAAGCAGAGGGCCAGATCAAAGACAGGCTGCTGCTGCTAAAAGAAATGGGATATATAAGAAAAAATTCTATTACAAAAAAAGGCCTTTTTGTGTCACAGATGTTCGGGCATGAATTGATCTTTGGAGAATTATATGAAAGGAATTTTATTAATAAAATGAATGAGTATGAGCTTGGGATCCTGCTTCTCAGTTTGGTTTATGAACCAAGAAGAGGGCTTCCCAAAAGAGATGTGCCCGTAAGGTACAAAAGGCTTGAGAAATTTGTTTCCTCTCAAGAAAAAGAAATAAAAAGAAAAGAGTCTAAATATAATATCAGGCCGTTTATTAAAAAAAGTTCATTCCAGATGTCTGAGGCGTTTGATTTTTGGATGCATGGTGAGGAATTTGGGGAGATCCTCCGCTTTACCGATGCTGATGAAGGTGAAGTGGTCCGCTATTTTCGTATGGCCCTCCAGTTATTAAGAGAAATAAAAAGCAATCCGTATACATCTGTACAGTTAAAACAAACCTCGCAGAAGGCTATTGAGAATATTTGCAGGGGAATAGTCGATGCTGAAACCCAGCTTAGGGTTGAGTAGTCCCTGGATTTTTCGGAGATATACCTTGACAATTATTGTGAAATATTATAAAATTTTGTTCTTATTTTGTGTTTATCTCTGGTTAATTTGATAAAAAAGACATATTTTTTTTAAAAATGAGAAAATTATTGTTTTTAAATATAATAATATTATTTTTATGCCCTGTTATTCAGGCAGAAGAAATTTATTATCCGGGAACAAAATTTATCTCAGTTGCCGCGGATGTTATCGAGACAAATCTGATCTGGTTTGGGACTAATAAATGCCTTTTGAAATATAATAGATCGTCCGATAAGTGGGATATAATCAGCAAGGATGTTAAGGATATTAGGGTAATTGCTATTAATCCTTTAGAAAAAGATTTTATTTGGTTAGGTACCGTACAAGGTGTTAAAAAATATAGCCGGGCAAAAAATACCGTAGAAAAAATAAAAGATAAAGATGGCATACTTGATATACAAATTAATGCTATTTTGTTTGATAAAATTATAAAAAAATATATCTGGTTCGCTTCGGATTTTGGATTAGTAAGGTTTGACACGGAAACGGGCGAATGGAAGACATATGCCTCCAAAGAAGGATTAACGGCTAAAAAAGTAAATTCAATTGCCGAGGATCCGGGCGGCGATAATTATTCATTGTGGGTGGGAACGGATAACGGGCTTTTTAAATATTCTTCACAGCGGGATTTTCTTGTTAAAGTAAATCCGCCTGAGGATTTTATCGAAATAAAAGGCATAAATGCTGTGGCAGTTGATGAGTCTTATGTTCTTATAGGTTCCGCGAATTATGGATTGGTTGTTTATCACAAAGAAAAAAACAGCTGGCAATTGTACGCTAGAAAAGTAAATGGCGAAAATGCTAATGATTGTATTTTATCCATTATGCCTGACCTTTTTGAACCAAGTTCTATCTGGTTTGGGACCAGGCTGCACGGGGTGATACGGTTTGATAAAATAAACAATATTTGGCAGGATTTCAGCCAGGATAATATTATAGCCGCTTCATTATCAATTGACGTTGATAATAATATCTGGTCAGCCGCCTCAATTTGTTCAGGAGGGGGAGCTTTTAAATATTTAAAGAATGAAAACAAGTGGTTATATACTGATCCTTTAATTGTTATTGAGGATAAATTTGATTTAACCTGGCGAAAATATTAGGATGGGACAGAGTTTGAATATTAAGTTTTATTTTGTTCTGATTACATTAATCCTTATCGCAGTAAATACAGATACTTTTTCTATTTCATATGACAGAAATCCGCACGACCAGGAATTTACTTGTAATAAATGCCACGGGGTTAACTCTAAATATGGACAGCCGGAAACTGGAAAGCATAAAGATCATTTAGATGAAACCAATATAACAAAGTTTGCTAAATTCCAGAATGGAAGTTACAGAGATTTAAAAGGTAAAGATGGGAAATTTATAACACGATGGGATCTTTGTGACGAATGTCATTATGACAAAAATGTGGATGCAAATATTAAAAATCACATGAATGGTACAATACAAGTGACTTTAACCGGTTTTGATCCTATCACAAAAAGTTGCAGTTCAATAAGCTGCCATTCCGCTGATACAGAAAAAACTAATCCGAAGTGGGGAATAAATTCAGGCACTTATTCATATTCCACTGATTCTTTTATCAGGGAATATATTTATAAAAACTGCGCGCAATGCCATTCTACTGCTGTTGATATGGCAAGAGACACCCATGAAACTATTCTTTTAAATAAACCTATCCAGAGATTATGCATGGATGATTGCCATAAAAAAAATGCTGATAATGAAATAACAGTTAAGCATCCTATAAATATCATACCTTCTCCGATTATGCTGGAGGCTATGACAAACCAATCTGAATTTCAGAAATTTCCTTTGGATGAGTCGGATAGTATGACTTGTAATACTTGTCACGATCCCCATGGGGAATCTTGCCAAAGCTGTCATTTTGATTTCAGCAATGAAAAGGTTTATCCTGACGGCAGGGTAATAAAGAGAGCAACCGTTTTTTTAAGAAGTTCAAACGGAGATTTAGATGAATATGATTATGAAAAGCATACATATGGGGATACTCCGTTAGATTTTGAGCGTGTAATGAGTAATTTATGCAAGGTTTGCCATGAATTAAAAATTATGAACCGGGTTAAGATAGATAACCCTCATTGGGAAAGGCAGTGTATGTCTTGTCATAAAGAATTCCCATTCAACTTAAATGAAATGTGTGTAAGTTGGAAAGTAAATGATTTTAACAGGGTCAAATTAAGAGAATCAGCCGAGGTTTATACTAAATCAGAAATTAAGGTCTTATGCCAGGAATGCCATGATAAAAGCGGACATTCTCATCCGTTAGATGTGGAACCAAAGAAACGCATTCCCGCGGATATTCCTCTGGACAGGTGGAAATCAATAACTTGTTATACTTGTCATGACGCGCATTTGCCTTACGGAGAAACAGTTTTAGCTGAAGATTGGAGTATAAAAAAAAGGGATTTGCCTGTTTACCGCCGTAAAGATGCTGTAAATGACTTATGTCAGGCTTGTCACAGTGGTGATGAGAAATTTAAGAGGAAGAATCCTCATGTCGAAAGTAAATCTGAGAATAAATGTAAATTTTGTCATGTTATCCTGCCTGAATTAACACGGGGAAATGCCCTTTCTTATGATAAAAATATTGTAAATCGATGTAATGTCTGTCATCGTGAAGATAAAAATACGCATTTGATAAATATTGTTCCCAAAATGGAATTAAGCGGTTTCCCGCTTGCTGTCGGGAATAAGATAAATTGCGCTACTTGCCATAATAATCATGAACCGGCAAAGCTTTTGTTTGTTGATAAATTAAAAAAAGGCGAGAGAAGTTTTTGTTTTAACTGCCATGAATAAATATAAAACTGGATTTTTATGTTAAATAAGAAAATAATTATCTATATAATTGTTCCTATAAGTATTTTTATTTATGCTCGTAATATTTTTGCCCAGGGTTTGGACATCGGCGGCAACGTTTCTTTTTCTTATACTTCCTCTGATGGTACTGATAGGGCTAAAACGCTAGAAGATGCAGCGGAAAATTTTACACATATTTATAGTTACAACTTAAATATTAAAAATGATCTGACTGAGAAGGGAAGCCTTCGTACTGCGGTTAGATATTCTATCAACGAAGCTGTTAAATCAAAAACTGAAGTAACAGATCTAAATTTTGATTTAAGTTATGATATAATAGCCTGCTCGTTAGGGTTAACAGATGACACTAATAGTGATTTTACTATTGGTGTATCCAATACGAAAACAAATAAGTTCAGTTTTTCAATAAATCCTGAAGTCTTACCCAGATTTTCTTTTAACTATTCAAATTCTATTAAAGACAGTCAACTGACCACAACTTCTGATAATACTGCCGGTGTACAATTTTCCAAGAATTTTAAGATACAAGATTCAAATATATCTTCGGCAATTTCATTTAATAGTAATAGCACTAATTCCGTAGATAGTCCAACGGTAAATCAGACGACAAATAATGCGTTAAACTTGAGCTATTCTACAAAATTATTGGATAATAAATTATCTTTTAATAGCGGGTACAGGGTAGGTAATAATTATGATGTCGCTACTTCAGTCAATAGTTTAACTGAATCAGGGGATGCAAGCTTTAGTTTTAACTTATTAGAAAATTTAAATATTAATTGCGATTGGACAAAAAGTAATAGTTTTAATTCTCAAAGCGGGAGAAAGGATGTAAGTAATGCTAATGGCTTCCGGATAGCTTTTACTCCCATAAAGAATTTAAGCTTCTCGACATCTGCAAAAACTTCAGAAACTCAGACTGTAGATTCGATCGATAATACTAATACCAGAGATTTCTCGGTAAGAATTCCGCCGATTTTTGACGCTGTTAATATAGGTTATACTTATACTTCCAGTCAAACAAAAAACACTATAACCGCGAATGATTCCATTGATTTAAGTATTGCCCCTCCAGGATCATTAAATGTCAGCGATTTTACGGCCAGCGCAAGATATGGCTTCGGGAAAAAACATTCGGTAGAAAATAACAATGCGTCTGAAGCAGAAAACTTCGGGTTTAATTTATCAGGGAAGCTTATAGAAAGATTGGATTGTACCTATGCTTATGTTTTAGATAAAAACAATTCTAATATTCCGGATGATAACAGGGACGATATTCGTAATACAATAACCCTGAATTACAGCCTGATGTTAATAGAAGATTTAAACAGTTCATTAGGTACTTCTTATAGCCATACCCAAAGTAACTCATCGACTGCCAGCAGTGACCAAACAACAAGTGATTATAAGGCCAGTTTAGATTATAAACTGGGGGTAACATCGGTTAACTTAACAGGTTCATTAACCCGTACTTTTGATGAGACAGGGACTCATCTTTCTCAAAGGACTGATTTTGGGCCGGGAATCAGCACTACATTCCAGGGTATTCCTATATCAGCTAAATTATCAGTAGGTACCGATTCAAGGGATGCGGAGCTTATTTCAACTAATAATATAAATTATTCTCTTAATGCTAGTTATCCTATTGGAAACATAGGTAACAGTTCTTTAACTTACACGGTCATCAAACAGGAAAATTTGACAGATCAAAGCGCGAATAGCGTCACAGAGGATATTTTAATTAATGTGTCTTTAAGCTTTTAGGATTTTTTACTTGACAAAAATGTGTTTAATGTGTAACATAAAAAACTTGTAAATGATTATTTATCCCCGACGAGGATAACAATGAGTAAAAGCGAAAGAACCTGGCTTTCAGCCAGAACCTTTCGATTAACTCAAGTTTATAAAAGGAGGAATAGGAATGTGGGAATTATTCCGTAAAAAGAAAATAATTTTATTAGTTTGTGCTGGTGTTTTTCTGAATGTGGGATGCGGGGGTAATATGCGTACCTACTTAAAAGATGAAGCACCTTTGCATAAAGTAAAAAAGCTGGCTCTTCTTGAGTTTAATAATATGAGTAAAGATAAAAATGCCGGTGAAAAATTAGCCTATATTTTTGCGATAGAATTGATGACTTCAAGCCAATTTAAGGTAATAGAACCAGGAGAGGTAGATAAAGCCTTAAAAGAAGTGAAAGTAAGGGCAAAGGGTGGAGTTAATACACTGGAATTAGCCGACGCGCAGAAAATAGGTGAGGCTTTGGGTGTAGATGCTGTTATTTTGGGAACAATAGACACTTTTGAAATGGGTAAAAAAGATGATCCTGTAATATCAATGGATATCCACATGCTTGATACAAAAGACGGTTCTCTAATCTGGCAGGTGAATTATATAGCTACCGGAAGCGATTTTGCGTATCTTTTGGATTTTGGGAAAATAACTACCACTGAGATGTTATCCAGAAAAATGGTCCAACAATTGCTTGCCCCGATCATAAAAAAATCCAAGAATTCTTTGCGGGAAGCTAAAGTAAAAATTAATAATGCTAAACTGTCAATGGAAAAAGCGGAGAATAACGCTAAAGATCTAAAAAGCAAATCAGAAGAGTTAGATGTTCAGGCAAGGGACGCGGAAGAAAGATCTAAGGATTTAGAATCGAGGGTTAAACAGCAGGAGCAGGAAGCATTAAGGATAAATCCTGAAGCGTTAGCCAGAAAAGTAAGTGAGCTGCAGGATGAGATTAAAGCTGCGGATAATGAATTAACAGCTTTGATTGCTGTTTCAAAAAAGAAAGTTACAGCTAAATCTTCTGTTGAAAGTAAGCTGAAAGAAGTTGAGGCTGAATCAAAGGGATATAAAGATAAATTGGATGAAATTACAGGTCAGATAAATATCTTTACCGCGAAAGAAAGGGTTGCGCGTATAAGGGGTAATAATGAAGAGGCGGATGATTATAAAAAGAAAGCAGATGCCGCGAAAGTTGAAGCTAAAGATATTCAGGAAAAATATGACGCATCTCAGAAGTCATTAGAAAATTCAGCAAAAGAATTAAATGCTTTGGCTCCTGACGTTAAAAAGGCGCAGGACAATGAAAAGGTTGTCTCGGAAAAAGTTGATTCCTTGAAGGCGCAATTAGCAGAAGTGGAAAAGATGCAGAAAGAGTTGCCTCCTGAAATCTCTCCTGAACAGATAAAAGTTGCTAAAGAGAAAGAAGCTGAGGTTAAGTTACTTAAAGCTGAAGCGGCTAAGGTAAAATCAGATTCCATAAGATTGAGAGATTTGGCTGAGCAGCTTAGAAAGCAATCTGCTAAGGCAGCTGAGGATTCTGAAGCGTCTAAGAAACTATATGAGGATACAAGGGCTAAGTTGGAATAATTGGTATGCAGTTTTATTGATAAAAGGAAGGGGGTGAAAAAATAGTGAAAAAATTATTAGGTGGAATTTTTAGCGTATTGTTTTTGTCAACAGTAGTTTTCGCGGCAGCTCCGGAAAAAGTGACAATTGAACATTGGAAAAAGAAAAAATCAGCGGTTGTTTTTGAACATAAAAAACACGGTGAGATGAAAGATGTAAAATGTGTAAATTGTCATCATAAAAAAGCGGATGGAGAAAAGGCAGAAGAAACAAAATGTTCTGATGCGGCTTGCCATGCGAAGGTACAGGAGAAGGATAAACAGAAGATTGATGCGTCCAGTTCATCAGCAAAAGAGAATCCTTTTCATATCCAATGTATCGGATGCCATAAAACAGATAAAGAGAAAAAGGCTCCGACTAAATGTGATGGTTGTCATCCAAAGGCAGCTGGAGAGAAGGAAGAAAAATAATCAACTAAATAATAATTTAGTTGGATTTATAGCGTGAGGGGAAATGATCGAATAGATTAAATATTGATCATTTCCCCTTTTTTTAGGTTGCCCGCAAAATAATAAAGTTGTATAATCAATAACCGTGAGAAATGTTATATTATTTAATGTTACCGCTTTTATTTATTTTTTATCAAGTATTATTTTTATATGTCATATAATTTACAATAAAAACGATAAATTATATTTAGCCGCAAAAATTTTCACCATATGCGGTTTTATTATTCATACAACAGGTATTATTTTCCGTATAATAGAATCAGGGCATGCTCCTTTTGCCAATTTGTATGAATCCCTTATATATTTTTCCTGGATTATTATTCTTTTTTATATTTATGCGCAATTTAAGTATCAGCTTAAAAGCCTTGGTGTTTTTGTAGTTCCATTATCATTCTTAGCGATCCTTTACGCAAAAACATTTTCCTCTGATATTCAGCCTCTAGTTCCTATATTACAAAGTGTTTGGCTGGAAATCCATGTCGCTGTGATCTTTATCGGATATGGCGGATTTGTCGTGTCATATGGCTGTGCTTTGCTTTACCTTTTGAAAATAGAAAATAAATGGGCCTTTTTCTCGGCCGCTTTGAACATTTGTATTATTACAACATTAATATTTTATTTTTTATTGAAAATAAAATTTAATCAGGGTATAATAAGCATGTTTATTTTTATAGGTGTATTTGTTTTTGTTTGTTATCTATTGTATAAGAATGAAAAAAAATTGAAGGAAAGACTTCCCCCGATTGATGTGGTAGATAAAGTAAATTATAATGCGGCGGTTTATGGCTTCATATTTTTAACAGGCGGTATTATAGCGGGCGCTGTTTGGGCGGATTCCGCATGGGGCAGTTACTGGTCGTGGGACCCGAAAGAAACATGGTCTTTGATAACATGGTTCATATACGCGGCTTATCTGCATGCGAGAAAAACGTCGGGATGGAGCGGGATTAAAGCTGCGTACATATCAGTTTATGGTTTTTGGGCAGTTGTGTTTACTTATTTTGGTGTAAATTTCTTACTGCCGGGTTTACATAGTTATAATTAATTTTTGTATATCGTATGTCGGAATACGAACGACGAAATACGAAAAAACTAAGAAAGGGGGCAAAAAAAATAAATGGGTAAAATCAAAGAGTGGATAAAGACGAATGTAGTTATTTCAATTATTATTGCTATTGTTGTGATTTATGGTATTAAGGCTAGTATTGATTTTTCTTCGGCTCCGACTTTTTGTAAAGCTGTGTGCCATGATATGGGCCCGGATGTTGATTCATTCAGGGCATCTTTCCACGGGAGCGGAAATAATGGGAAACCATTAGCACATAACGGCCATAAGGCCGATTGTCATGGATGTCATTATACCCCGGGTTTAGTGGGTTTAATAAAAGGAAAATTAGTTGCTGTTTTAGTTTCCATACCACATGAGATTGCCGGTCGCAGGGGCGAATCGTTATCAGAGATCCCGGAGGAGGAACGTAAGGAAATTTTACCTCAGTATCTTCATACCCCAACGACCACTTTCTTTGTTAAATCAAAAGGTGAAGAATTTATTTGCCCTCCGGAGACAGGATCACGCAATATTATTAATGAATCTTGTAAGCGTTGCCACCCGGACAAAACCGGAATGATTAATCCTAATGCCTTGTTAGATGCCCAGAAAGATGTTGAAAAAGACCCTAATGCTCTGGCGCCTGAAAGTAAGGCAGAGGTAAAATCAAAGGCAGCTGCCATGGAGGAAAAGTTCAGCGCGGTTCCAGGCTCACATGCCTCTCATGAAGACAAAGGATTAATTTGTTTAGATTGTCATCAAGAGATTGCTCATGCTCCGGTGTCTTTAGGAATTGGGCCAATGAATCTTCCAAGGATGGAAATTTGTTTCCGTTGTCATAATGGTAAAAAAGCATTTAAAGACGCTTGCGCGAGATGTCATATCGGCCAGGTTAATATGCATGCGGGTAAAGGAGCTAAAGAGGTTGAAGACGCGCCCGGCCTGATGAATGGACAGGCAGATTGTGGAGATTGCGGACATTCGGAAGGTAATAAATTTAAGGCGGATGTTTCTACCTGTGATGGTTGTCACAGTAAAGGATATCAGGATATGGTCAAGGATTGGCAGAACAGTTATGAGGCTTTGGCAGCGCCTGTAAAAGGTTTAATAGAAGATGTAGAAAAACAATTAAAGAAGGCAGGTAAAAAACAAAGTTCTGAGGTAGCTGAAGCGAAAGAATTGCTAAACATTGCTAAATACAATTATGATTATGCGATGAAGGACGGAAGCCGTGGAGCGCATAACAGTGATTATACCGATGCTATGTTGAAAAAAGCAGAGGAAAAATTAAAAGCGGCAAAAGAGTTATTGCCAAAAAAATAATCATAATCAGTAATAACCAAGGGAGCCAGAGATAAAATATTTTTATGCTGGCTCCCTTTCTTTATTAAGGAAAAACGCCCCCTTGCCCCCCTCTTTAATTAAAGAGGGGGGTGGGGAGTTATTTTTATTATGGATATTTCTAATGATAAAATTTTTTTATTCCTGCAGGATTTAAGGCAAAAGATAATAAAAATATTTATCTTTGTCCTTGCGGCGTCTTTTTTATGTTATTTTTTTAAAAAAAATATCTGGTATTTAATACAATATCCGTATCTTAAAATAAAACCCGAAAGTTCTCTGATCTTTATCACACCTTTTGAAGCGTTATACATTAACCTCGAAATTTCTATATTAGGGGGCGTGTTTTTAGCCTTGCCGTTTATTTTTTACCAGGTCATTTCTTTGCTTCCGGTTGAAAAAATAGTTGCCGGCAGGCGTATGATATTTGTAAGTATTCTTGCCTTTTTGTTATTTATTACCGGAGTAATTTTTTGTTATAGTATTGTTATCCCTTCGGCATTAAGATTTTTTTTGCAATTTGAGAATGAATTCCTTTCCGCTCAATGGAGCGCGGCCCGGTATATCTCTTTTTTACTCTGGACTTTGTTTTTCTTTGGTTTAATATTCGAAATGCCGCTGATATTATATTTTTTAACAAAGCTTAATATTGTCCAAGCGCATGTTTTAAGAAAAAACAGAAAATATGCCATTCTTCTTATTTTTATAGCCGCGGGTTTTTTAACACCCGGACCGGATCCAATGTCGCAGATCTTACTGGCAGTGCCGATGGTAATATTTTATGAAATAGGTATCAGGATTTCGGCCTTACATAAATACTAAAGTTTTTATTGTATATTCCGATATTTTATTACAGTAGCAGGCCTGACTGTTATTTTGCTTGAACTTCGGGTGCTTTTTCCCTTGACATTGGTTTGATAATATGATAAATTTTGTCACAAGATAGATAAAAGATTAAGATGTAATTTCGTCTTCAGCCATATTTTTTTAGATAAAAAAATAGAGAAAGGAGGCGGTTAAAAGTAAAAAGATCTTTAGTGGTAATGATAAGACCGGTAATAATTAGAGAGTAATAAAAGTTCTGAAGGGTGGGTAGATTATTTTATATATTCTCTGCGTAATAAACATAAAGTAAAAAGGAGGAAGTAAAAAATGAGAAAACTCAGTATATCTATTTTGGCAGCAGCAATGTTTATGGGCTTGGTTAGTTTGTCAAGCGCCGCGGATGTAAAGATCAGCGGTAAAGTTGATGTTAGACAGGAATTAGGTGGTTTAACTTCAACGGATGCAGCAGGTGAGTTCAATAAAACTAGTTATAATCTTAAGGCTTTTAATCTTCGTGAAGCAAGATTAACAGCGAAAGCTACTCTTACTGATAAAATCAGCGCGCAAATTTCCAATAATTTTTGTGCTACCAATGTAGCTACATTAGAAGCGGCGAATGCCGGTATTGGAAATACCTATATTAACATGGCAATTGGTGGTGGAAATCTTGTAATTGGAGCGACATCCATACCTGGATTTGCTATTAGAGAAACTATTGCAAATAAAGAATGTTTAGGCAATAAATTAACTACAAATAGTACGAGACAAGTTGCTTATAACGGGAAAGCGGATATGGTTTCATATGCAATCGCAATAGTTGATGGTTCATACACAAAGGCCACCGCAAATGGTGTTGATGTTGCCGGTAATGCAGCCACTGCGCCGATATCAAAAGATGCAGTTATAAATTTAGGTGCTGAAGTTTCTGGTGCACAAATAGGTGTTACTTATAATGCAGATACTAATGACGATGATGGTGTAAAAGGTTCATTCTTTGCTGCTAATGTTGGATATAAATTAAATCCGGTGGATTTGACGGTTCAATTTATTGGCGGCCTTGATAAGAAAGTAACAGGAGGTGCTACCGAAACAGATATTGCTGACCCGACAAAAGCTGCTCCAACAAGTGAAATAGTTTTAGCGGTTGGTTACAAAATAGGCGAAAGACATGATTTAAGCCTTGGTTATGATATGTTTGGAAAATCAAGCGCGATTACTTTAAAAGCCAATTGCAAAATAGCTGATGGAGTTACTGGAATATTAAGAGCGGATGTATTAGGAAGCAAGCTGAAAGATATTGATCCAGTAGCGAATAATATTTCATTAGGTATCGCAGCTGAGTTTTAATTAGTTATTTTTAAATTATAAAAAGGCCTCTTTGATGTTACATCAGAGGGGCCTTTTTTATTGACTGTTTTTGTATTTTTGCTATAATAAATTAGAAAATGAAAAAAAATAAATTATTAATGTTATTAATTTTGTTTGTAATAGTTTTATCTTCAAAGGTTTCCGCTGAACCTTTAGACAACTGGCACTGGAGAAATCCTTTGCCGCAGGGGAATCCGCTTAACAGTATAACATATGGATATAACATGTTTGTCGCGGTGGGAGACAGTGGAACAATTTTGACATCGTTAGATGGTAATACCTGGGCCAGCGGGGCTTCCGGAACTGTTAATTATCTTTCAGGAATAACCTATGGGAATAGTTTGTTTGTGGCGGTGGGAGAAAGCGGAATAATTTTGAAATCCTCTGATGGAAATATATGGACTAGTGTAACATCAGGAACTGTTAATGATCTCTCAGAAATAACCTATGAAAATAATATGTTTGTAGCGATCGGAAAAAGTGGAACGATTTTGACATCATCAGATGGAAATATATGGATCAGCAGGACCTCAGGAACAACCAAGGATCTTTCAGGTATAACTTACGGAAATAATATTTTTGCGGCGGCGGGAGAAATAGGAACAATATTGACATCGTCTGATGGTATTACATGGGCTGATAGTATATCAAAAACGAATAATGATCTTTATGGAATAACTTATGAAAATAGCATATTTGTGGCTGTGGGAAGGCTTGGAACAATATTGACATCATCTGATGGCAGTACCTGGACGATTGGAACATCTGAAACCGGTAATTCGCTTTTCAGGATAATTTGTGGAAATAACACATTTGTAACCGTGGGGGAGAAAGGAATAATATTGATATCGCCAGATGGGATTACCTGGACCAGCAGGACCTCAGGAACTGCTAATGACCTTTTGGGAATAATATATGGAAAAAACACGTTTGTAGTGGTGAGACATTATGGAACAATATTGACATCGCCGGAAGGGAATGTCTGGACCAGCAGGACATCAGGAAGTACCACTGATCTTTATGGAATAACCTGGGGAAATGATATGTTTGTGACGGTCGGAAAGAGCGGTACAATTTTGACATCACCGGATGGGAATGTTTGGGCCAGCAGGACATTAGAAAGTACCAGTGATCTTTATGGCGTAACCTATGGAAATAATACCTTTATAGCTGTGGGAAAGAGCGGAACAATTTTGAGATCAACTGCCGGAAGTTCATGGACAAGTATAACATCTGATACTGCTAATACTACTAATAATCTCTATGGGGTAATATATGAAAACAGCATGTTTGTGTCGGTGGGGGAAACCGGAACAATTTTGACATCGTCAAACGGGAATACCTGGACAAGCAGGACATCTGGAACTACTAAATATCTTTCCGGAGTAACCTATGGGAATAACACATTTGTGGCCGTAGGAGAAAGTGGAACAATATTGACATCGTCAGACGGTAATACATGGATAAGCAGGACATCCGGTATTACTAATGATCTTTATGGAATAATATATGGAAATAACATGTTTGTGACGATAGGAAAGAATGGAACGATTTTGACATCATCGGAGGGAAGTATCTGGACAAGCAAGACCTCAGGGATCACTAATGACCTTTATGGAGTAACCTGTGGAAATAACACTTTTGTTGCGGTAGGAGGATGGGGTGGAACAATATTGACATCGTCAGATGGAAATACCTGGATCAGCAGAACATCTGTGCTTGCTAATAGTCTTTTAGGCGTAATATATGGAAATAATACGTTTGTCGCGGTTGGAATGAGCGGTACAATTCTACAGTCTAATAATGTGACTAATTTATTGTCGGGTACGTTACAGGTAAATATTGATAAAGTTTCCCCCGGTTCAGAAAATCGGGTTGATGGCTATGATCTATATGTTTTTGATCTGGCATTCGGTTCTAAACCGGGAAATCCTAATTGGAATATTTCTGCCGATTTTGACAAAAACAATTTTGTTGATGGAAATGACCTTGCGATATTGGCAATTAATTTTGGTAAATAAAACTAAATAGGGGTAAAGATGAGGATAAGAAAAAATATAAAAATTTATTTTTACGCGATAGGTATTTTGTTCTTATCAGTTTTAGGCAGTTGTAGCAAAAATAAAGAGGAAAATATCAGCACCGGCCCAACCGGTTCTGACAGGGTGATTTACTATAGTATGAGTGGTATTCCGGAAGATAATTCTGTATTTTTGAAAAAACTGTCGAACAGTAATAATGAAATAGTTTTGGCTGTTAATGTGAAAGGCGGAAGTAATGTTTATGGGGTGGCGTTGGAAATAAACTATGACAGTAACAAAATAAGTTATGTATCCTCTTCTAAAGGTGATTATCTTGGTAATGAGAAAGATATAGATTTTTATCCCGTTTTATACCAGGGGCGGGAAGGAATATTACTTATTGGAGCCAGCAAAAGAGGTATTGCTGCTTCAGGAAAAGCCGGTGATGGGACATTAGCCACAATTACTCTAAGAGCTTTAATAACTCAGACCGCGACTTCAATAGGATTTAATACTACTAACAGCAGTCTTACCTCAGCATTACCCACCGGTATTATTGCAGGTACCAATTTTATTGGCGGAGAATTAAGCTATAAATAGGAATAATTACGATGGAAATTTCTTGACAAAGCAATTTTTATTGTTATAATATACCCAACCTTTAAACTGGTTCTGTGAAACTGGAAAGGAAAATTAAATGATAAAAAACAATAAAAAATTATATGATGCCTTCCTATCCGCCATAGGCGGATGGGGAGGTTTTTTTTTGTAAAGGATTTGATAAATGGAAAAAGAAACTCAGGTAATAGACGCGGAAATACTTAATAGGACCATTAATAGAATGGCTCATGAAATATTGGAGAGAAACAAAGATACCGGCAACTTAGTAATTGTTGGAATACAGACAAGGGGTTATTATTTTGCCCAGAGGCTTTCTCAAAAGATCAAAGAAATAATCGGGCAAGATCTGCCGCTTGGGGCTTTGGATATAACCCTTTACCGGGATGATACGTCAAGCGGGATAAAGAATCCTATAGTAAAAAAAACCGATATTTCTTTTGATATTCAGGATAAAAAGGTCATTTTAGTCGATGAAGTTATCTTTACGGGAAGAACTATCAGGGCGGCACTGGACGCTTTAATTGATTTTGGAAGGCCCAGAGGCATCCAATTAGCTGTTATGGTTGATAGAGGCCACAGGGAGCTGCCGATCAAACCGGATTATGTCGGGAAAAATGTGCCGACTTCGCTGGAAGAAAAAATAATAGTCAGGTTCGCGGAATTGGATGGGAAGGATGAGATAATAATTGTAAGGAGTGAGGCATAATGCAATTAAAATCAAAAGACCTGCTGGGTTTAGAATACATGTCCCGTGAGGAAATTGAGTTAATATTAGAGACCGCAAAGTTATTCGAGGAGGTTTCAGGGCGGGATATTAAAAAAGTTCCTACATTGCGCGGGAAAACAATTATTAATCTTTTTTATGAGGCAAGTACCCGTACCAGAACCTCGTTTGAGCTTGCCGGGAAGCGGTTGAGCGGAGATATGATAAATATTCAGGTTAGCTCGAGCAGTGTTACAAAAGGGGAAACTTTGCTTGATACAGGAAAGACATTGGAGGCAATGAATGCTGATATTGTTATTATCCGCCATTCCTCTTCAGGCGCTCCTAGTCTTTTATCGAAACATTCAGGATTTTCGGTAATTAACGCGGGCGATGGGATGCATGAACATCCGACACAGGCCTTGCTTGATATGTTTACGATCTCAAAGAAGAAAAAACGGATAGAAGGGCTTAAAGTTGTTATTGTCGGGGACATATTTCACAGCAGGGTAGCCCGTTCTAATATATGGGGAATGAAAAAATTAGGCGCGGAAATAACAATAGTCGCGCCTCCGACTTTTTTACCGCGGGAAGTTGAAAAAATGGGAGTTCAGGTTTCCTATAATCTTGATGAATCTTTAAAAAAGGCGGATGTTATTTATCTTTTAAGGATCCAGCAGGAAAGGCAAAAGGGCGGTTTTTTACCAAGCATAAGAGAATATTCCAGATTATTCGGTTTGAATCAGGAAAGGCTTTCTTTGGCAAAAAAAGATGTTTTAGTAATGCATCCAGGCCCGATCAACAGGGGAGTAGAAATTTCTCCTGAGGTTGCTGACGGGCCGCTTTCGTTGATCAATGAGCAGGTGTCAAGCGGGGTGTCCGTCAGGATGGCGGTGTTGTATTTACTGGGAACAAGAAAATAATAAATATATATATTGTAGGGGCAGACCCGTGTGTCTGCCCAATGTAAATATAAATATGAAGAGGGCGAACCCTGCACCGTACGGTACAGGGCGAACACATGGGTTCGCCCCTACAAAGAGGAAAAATGAATCTTTTATTAAAAAATGGCCGTGTTATTGATCCGTCTCAAAAAATAGATGCCAAATTAGATGTTTTAATTGAAAAGGGTAAAATTGTTGAATTGGGCAATAACCTTGATAATAAGGCAAAAAGTATTATTGACCTTACCAATAAAATAATCTGTCCGGGCTTTATTGATATGCATGTCCATCTCAGGGAACCCGGTTATGAATATAAAGAAACAATAAAGACCGGAACTTACGCGGCCGCGCGCGGGGGGTTTACCTCGATCGCCTGTATGCCTAATACTAAACCTGTCGCTGATAATCAGGCAGTGATCAGATTTATTGCTAACCGGGCAAAAGAAGAGGGAATAGTAAATGTTTTTCCTATCGGAGCGATTTCAAAGGATTTAAAGGGTGAGGAATTGACGGAGATGGGGGAACTTTTATCAAACGGCGCCAGGGCGTTGTCTGATGACGGAAAATGCATCCAGAACGCGGATTTGATGCGGCGCGCGTTTGAATACGCGAAATTGTTTGATCTAATAATTATTTCTCATTGTGAAGATTTTAATCTGTCAAAAAACGGCATGATAAATGAAGGATTTATTTCTACAAAACTTGGGTTGATCGGGATTCCTAAAGCCGCGGAAGAGGTAATTGTCGCAAGGGATATTCAATTGGCTGAATTTACAAAGAGCCGTTTGCATATTGCCCATATAAGTTCTTCATATTCAGTTGAGTTGGTCCGCCAGGCGAAAAAACGCGGGGTAAATGTGACAGCCGAGGTTACGCCGCATCACTTAGTACTGGATGAAAGCCTTGTTGACGGATTTGATACAAATACAAAGGTAAATCCGCCTTTGCGGGGAGAAGAAGACCGGATCGCCCTGCTTGAAGGATTGAATGATGGAACGATCGATTGTATTGCGAGCGACCATGCGCCTCACGCGAGAACCGATAAAGAAGTCGAATTTGACCAGGCCGCGTTTGGAATGGTTGGGCTGGAGACATCGGTTTCTGTTATTTTGACGAAATTGGTCCATCATAAAAAACTGGCATTGTCAGAAATGGTGGGAAAATTTACTTTAAATCCTGCCGGGATTTTAAAATTGGATAAGGGTACCTTGCAAAAAGGAAAAGACGCGGATATCACTGTTTTGGATCTTAGAAAAGAATCAGTTATTGATGCCAATTCATTTTTATCAAAGGGTAAAAATACCCCGTTTTCAGGATGGAAAGTAACGGGATTGCCGGTGATGACAATAGTCGGCGGAAAGATAGTAATGGAAGACGGAAAGGTAGCGAACAAATGAAGGCATTATTAGTTTTGGAAGATGGAACTTTTTTTGAGGGAAGATCTTTTGGCTCGCGGGAAGAAAGAACGGGTGAGGTTGTTTTTAATACCAGTATGACAGGGTATCAGGAAATACTTACGGATCCTTCTTACAGAGGCCAGATAGTCACAATGACATATCCTCATATCGGGAATTACGGCTTAAACGAAACTGATATTGAATCCCGAAAACCATGGGTTGAAGCTTTTATCGCAAAAGAATTCAGCCGGGTCTTCAGTAATGTCAGGGGGACGAGTACTATTGAAGACTACCTCATTAAAAATAATATTTCCGGTATTGAAGGTGTTGATACAAGGGCAATTACCCGCCATATCAGGACCAAAGGCGCGATGAAAGGCGGTATTTTTGTCGGAGAAGAACTTAATATTAAAACTTTAATTAAAAGAGTAAAATTATCGCCGGATCTGGTCGGACGGGATTTGGTAAAAGAAGTAACCTGTCAAGAGCCTTATCATTGGAATGACGCAGGGAAATACAAAGTAATTTGTTATGATTTTGGGATTAAATATAATCAGCTCCGTGACCTCGCGAATTTGGGATGTTCTTTAAAAATAGTTCCCGCGCAAACACAAGCCTCCGAAATTTTATCGGAAAATCCCGATGGTGTGTTTTTATCAAACGGCCCGGGAGACCCTGAGGCTGTTACATACGCGGCCGAAAATATAAAAAAATTGATCGGTAAGGTTCCTGTTTTTGGTATTTGCCTCGGCCATCAATTATTGGGGCTCGCGTTAGGCGGTAAAACTTACAAACTGAAATTCGGACATCATGGAGCTAATCAGCCTGTTAAAGACCTGACTACAGGAAAGATCGAGATAACAACACAAAATCATGGTTTCGCGGTTGATATGAATTCTCTGGATAAAAATAAAGTTGAGGTTACTCATATAAATTTGAATGACCAGACAGTCGAAGGAATAAAGCATAAAACACTTCCGGTTTTTTCTGTTCAGTATCATCCGGAGGCGGGACCGGGGCCGCATGATTCTAAATATTTATTTGGAAGGTTTGTGGAAATGATGGAAAGAGGAAAATAATGCCAAAGCGTACAGATATAAAGAAAATCCTGATTATCGGTTCAGGCCCTATCATAATCGGGCAGGGATGTGAGTTTGATTATTCAGGGACCCAGGCCTGCAAGGCTTTAAAAGAAGAAGGTTACCAGATAGTTTTAGTCAATAGTAATCCGGCGACCATTATGACAGACCCTGAGTTCGCGGATAAAACTTATATTGAGCCGGTTACGCCTGAAATAGTTGAATTGATCATTGAGAGAGAAAGGCCTGATGCCCTGCTCCCGACAATGGGCGGTCAGACGGCATTGAACACGGCTGTATCCCTGTCCGAATCCGGTGTACTTAAAAAATATAATGTGCAGTTGATCGGGGCGAATATAGAAGCTATCCAAAAGGCGGAAAATAGAAGGCTGTTCAAGGACGCGATGAAAAAGATCAATCTTGACCTGCCGCGCAGTTTTTATGCTAATAAATTTAATGACGCGAAGGCGTTTGTGGAAGAAGTCGGTTATCCGGTGATAATCCGGCCGTCATTCACGCTGGGCGGGAGCGGAGGGAATATCGCTTATAATGAGAAAGATTTTATTGAAAAACTGGATTGGGGCCTGCGGCAGAGCCCTGTCGGAGAGGTTTTGATCGAGGAATCCATAATCGGCTGGAAAGAATTTGAATTAGAGGTTATGCGGGACGTGAAAGACAATGTGGTGGTTATCTGTTCGATCGAGAATTTTGACCCGATGGGAGTTCATACAGGAGACAGTATTACGGTCGCGCCCATACAAACACTTACTGATGTTGAATATCAAAAAATGCGTAACGCGGCGATTGCCGTTATTCGCGAGATCGGCGTGGATACGGGCGGTTCAAATATCCAGTTTGGAATTAATCCAAAAGACGGCAGGATGGTTGTAATTGAGATGAATCCCCGGGTTTCCCGGAGTTCCGCGCTTGCGTCAAAGGCGACCGGTTTTCCGATCGCGAAGATTGCCGCGAAACTCGCGGTTGGTTATACATTAGATGAGATCCCGAACGATATCACAAAAGAAACCTGCGCGGCGTTTGAGCCTACAATTGATTATGTGGTTACAAAGATCCCGCGGTGGACTTTTGAAAAATTTCCCGGTTCAGATTCATCACTTGGCCCTCAGATGAAATCTGTGGGAGAGGTGATGTCTATCGGCAGGACTTTTAAAGAGTCTCTGCAAAAGGCTATTCGTTCGCTTGAGCTTGACAGGGCGGGTCTGGGGTGTGATGAAAAAGAAAAATTTTTTGACATAAAATCGCTGGATGAGGTCAAAGACAGGCTGAAGATCCCGAATCCTTTCCGCATTTTTTATTTACGGGAGGCAATTAAAAAAGGAATTACTCTTGATGAGATATATAAAATAACCTTTATTGATCCGTGGTTTCTGCATCAGATCAAAGAGATCATTGATTGTGAGATGGAAATAAAAAATTTCAAAAAAATAGAAGAAATGCCTCTTCCGCTTTTAAAAAAGGCAAAGGAATTCGGTTTTTCAGACAAACAGTTAAGTTATATTTTTAACCAGGACCTGAAAATGATCCGGTCATATCTTGAAAAGAATAAGGTTATCCCTGTTTATAAACTGGTGGATACCTGCGCGGCTGAATTTGAGGCGTATACCCCTTATTATTATTCCACCTATGAAACAGAAAATGAAGCAAGGCTTTCCAAAAAGAAAAAAGTAATGATCCTGGGAAGCGGGCCGAACCGTATAGGACAGGGGATCGAGTTTGATTATTGCTGTGTACAGGCCGCTCTGGGGCTTCGTGAAGACGGTTTTGAAACCATTATGGTTAACAGCAACCCGGAAACCGTGAGCACGGATTATGACATTTCCGACAGGTTATTTTTTGAGCCGTTGACTTTGGAAGATGTTTTAAATATTGTCCGTCAGGAAAAACCGTGGGGCGTTATAGTTCAGTTGGGCGGGCAGACGCCTCTGAAACTCGCGATGGCTTTGAAAAAGAATAAGGTTCCGATCATCGGGACGGATCCTAAAAATATTGATGTCGCGGAAGACAGAAAGAAATTTAAACGCATAGTAGAAAAACTAAATATTAACCAGCCGGAGAGCGGGACGGCGACAACGGTTGAACAGGCGGTAAAAATAGCGAAAACCATAGGTTTTCCGGTGCTTGTAAGGCCGTCTTACGTTCTGGGCGGGCGCGGGATGGAGATCGTTTATGATAAAAA
>JAQUKH010000030.1 GCA_028719205.1 bacterium | reverse complement strand
GGAGTAATACAAGGCTATAATGGAATAGCGGTGGCTGATAAAAAACATCAGGTGATAATAAATGCCGAAGCATACGGCGAAGGTTCTGAACAAAAGCTGCAGTGTATGAACGACGACTTAAAATCTACGAAGAAATTAAGAAGATATTAAGTATTTCTTTTGTAAATGACCGGCCTGACTTAAACGACCTTATCGGGTTTCGAAACTCTGTTTCGGAGGCAGATTTTTTATTCGAAAGCCAAGAGATATCAGATTATATTAATGAAATTTTTAAACATGGTTTAAATCTTCGCAAACAAAGACAAATCCTAGAAGGTCCCAATAAAGATAAGATTGCAACACACGAAGAAATAGATAAAGAAATTATTTGGTTCAGTGAACAAATTGATAAGTCTAAGCAAATATTTAAAAAACACCTTAACATTTATTTGTCATATAATAATATTTTCGATAAAATTTTTCCCTTGAATAAAAAATAAATCCAAAAATAATTGCCTTACTATGGTAAAATATAAGCATAGGAAAGGAGCTAAATATGTTATCAATAAAAGATAATGCTAAAAAAATAATAGATGACCTGCCTGATGATGTTTCATACGATGAACTTATAAAGGAATTACTGTTTAAACGTATGGTTGAAAGAGGAATCAGGGATTCTCAATTAAATAAAATTACATCCGATGAAGATTTGGGTAGAGAAATTGAAAAATGGTAAAATTGAACTGGACCGATGAAGCAAAATCCTGCTTAAAAAACATTCATGATTACATCACACTAGACAATCCCAGAGCAGCAAAAAATGTCGTAGCAAAAATACGTGAAAAAGCGCAAATATTAAAACTATTCCCAGAAATTGGCGGGATATACCAAGATATAAACAAGGAAAATGTGAGAGTAATATACTATACACATTATAGAATTGCTTACTTAATTAATGATCCGCAGAGAATAGATATTCTTGGTGTCTTCCATGGCGCAATGGAATTAAAAAATTATATAAAATAAATTAAGATTCCCAACATTTCAATGCACTGGACGGGCAGTAGCCCGCCAGTGATTTCCGGCGTTAAAAATGAAAATTAGAAAAATTAATATATTAAGATATTTTGTGCTATAATTCAGAAGAAATAAATATATTTAAGAGGTATAAATTATGTCACCAACAAAACAAATAATATCAAAAGCATTAAATCTTAAACCAGCGGAAAAATCCATAGTTATTGAAGCGTTAATGAAAAGTCTTGATGTCCCAGATCCTGAAATTGAAAAAATTTGGGCAGATGAAGCAGAAAAAAGACTGAAAGCCTATAAAGCTGGGAAATTAAAAACTGTTTCTCTTGAGGAAATGTTTACCAAAAAATAACTATGGAAATAAGAATTCTTAAAATTGCCCAATTTGAATTTAATGAGGCTAAAGAGTTTTATGAAATAGAACAAACCGGTTTAGGCACCAAATTTGAAAATAAAATTGAGCAATCACTTCTTCATATCCAGCAATTCCCTCTTGCATGGCCACCTGAGCGTAAAGAAACCAGAAAATATTTAGTTCATAAATTTCCCTATAAAATAATTTATTCAATACAAAATGACATAATTGTTGTTCTTGCATTTGCACATTTACACAGAAAACCTAACTATTGGGCTGATAGAATAAATTAAAATTTTAACAAGGGCACTTCAGGCGACCGCCTATGGCGGCGCCTGAGTTTTCAACGTTAAAAATAAGAATAAAATAACTAAATTCTTCCCCACCTATCGAAAAACAACTTGACAAAAATAAATATAAGTATTACAATGTATACATGATTAAATACGAAGATGAAGTATTACGGAATTTAAAGAAAGGAAAAATACCTAAAGAGGTTTTTCAATTATTTCATCACGCATTTATTGCCTTGGAAACAACAAAAGATCTGAACTTATTTGATATAAAGCGATTAAAATCAAATGAAGCACGGACATATTATAGAATGAGAAAAAACAAGTTCAGAGCGATATTCTACATTGAAAATGAGGATTACTTCATTATCAGTATAGCAAAACGAGAGGAGGTTTATAAACAATGGCTGTAATATCTGTAAGATTTAATCCATATGAAGAAAAAGTTTTAAAAAAATTAGAAACTTATTACGACGAAGACCGTTCAAAACTGTTAAAGAAATCAATGATAGAGATGTACGAAAATCTGGTAGACAGGAAAGAGATTGAAACATTTGAAATAAAAGAAAAAAATAAAAAAGCTCATTTTTATTCTGCTGAAGAAATACTAAAAAATATCTAGGCTCTTTAAATTTGTGAGATACTTTTACAATTTAAGATTTTAACAAGTGCACTCCAGCCGACGCCGAGTACGGCGCGGCTGAGTTTCGGGCGTTCGGCCGCGCTGCGCGCGCCCGAACAGCGAGTTGCGCGTACGCACTCGCCCGATTAGTCCGACCGCGCGCTGATTCGCGCGGTCGAACAAATCGTTCGAGCGCAAATTGCCCTGGTCTTGGCATGCAAGCATGCCAGTCCAGTTCAATTTCGCTCAACTCGCTGTTAAATTGAAAATATCTATGAATAATAAAATTAGTATCTATTTACAATTATTAATATTTTTTATAATTGTTTTCTCTATATCTGGTTGTGAACAAAATTTTACCAAAACAATTTATGGGCAAATTGTAAGTAAAGATAATAACGAACCTATAATTGATGCTAAAATTGTTTTAGAAATCCATGAAAAAGGATTTCTTGTTAAGGAAAATACAAAAACATATACTTTTAAAATTGATAAAAAAGGTAAATTCAGAATCCCATGGAAATTCTTCTTAAGTAAATGTCCAGACATAGGAGAAAGACAATTTATTGTTCGAGCAAGTGCTGAAGGATATAAGCAACAAGAAGTAGTTGCGGCCTCAATTCATTTCAAATCGCCATTTTGGAGATATGTAGAAGATAAAGAAGGGAATATATTTCTTCTAATTGAAATGGGAAGAAACTAACATACTTAAGGAGCAGCTCGATAACAGAATTGAATTAGTACACCAAAAAAAGATTTACAGATTAAGATTTTAACGAATCGCTTCAAGCGACGCCTAACGGCACGCCTGAGCTCAAATGTTAAAAATAGAAAAATAAAAAAGGGAATATTCATATGACAAAATTAACTAAACACGGGTGGGGGGTGGTATTGATTTTCAATTTTTCTAATAACCTCAGGATCAATGTACCCAAATACGAATGTAGATGAAAACACTGGTGCAAAACTAACTAATCCTGAAGGTAGGGAATACTGATATATCTTCAGGCGGAATTTATGACTTCGGAAGTATTAAAATTAATCAAAGTACGACAATAACTTTTACGATAGAGAATAATGGCAATAATGACTTAATAATAAGCGACAACATAACTTTAACAAGTGATAGCAATGTATTCACTTTGACTCAACCTTCTTCAATGATTATTCCATTAGGCGCAAGGCAAACTTTTAGTATCAATTATAATCCTAAAAATAAAGAAGAACAAACTGCCTCCATACTTATAAAAAATAACGATTTAGACGAAAACCTTTATACTTTTACTATTAAAGGAGCAGGTACTTCCGGCATTACTTATCCTGAAACAGGCATTTACGGAAATAATATCTTAGGAGAAAACTCAATTAACATCATAACTCGTAAATCATATAGTTTGAGAGCTGAACTTATTGAGGGAGCTAAGTTAAAAGTAGTTATATTAACTTCAGAAGATATTTGGGCGAAGGATCCTTTAGGCTGGATTGAATATGATCCTAATAATATAGGAGGAATGTTTGGAGCGACAGGAGTTTTTATATCAGAATCGAAAAATAATGATATGAATATTTCCTTCTGGGACGGTCCATATACTAAAACAATTGAAATTTATGAAAATGATTCTGTTACTCCAACAAGAACAAAAACTTTATCTATATCCAATTGAGAGATAGGGGACGCTCTTAACTATTTAAACTTTCCTAACCCCTCTTTTATTTCATCGATAAACAAAAAGGGAAGATATAAAAAATAAGATTTTAACAACATCATGCAGCGGATACCGCATAGCGGCACCGCTGATTTATTCGT
The DNA here is from genome assembly GCA_028719205.1 of bacterium. Lineage (GTDB taxonomy): Bacteria > JACRDZ01 > JAQUKH01 > JAQUKH01 > JAQUKH01 > JAQUKH01. The sequence continues at coordinate 26,852 of JAQUKH010000030.1, read as the reverse complement.
TAAAAATAAAATTTAGGAACAATCCCAACTATTTGAACTTTTATAAAATCTGAATAACAAATATATAAAATATGATATAATTTCAGCAGAAAGGAAGATTAATGCCAGAAATCTCCAGATTTTTAGGAATAATAATTTCGATGTATTATAATGAACATACACCACCGCATTTTCATGCTAAGTATGGTGAATTCAGAGCATCTTTTTCTATAAATGAATTAAAGCTTATTGAAGGTGACTTACCAAAAAGAATAATTTCACTTGTTTTAGAATGGGCTTTTCTGCATCGTGAAGAATTACTGGAAGATTGGGAATTGGTTGAAAGGAAAGACGAACTTAAAAAGATTGAACCTTTAGTATAGGAGGTTATTTTATGCATTGGATAACTGATGTAAAATATGTTGACGGACATAAATTAAAAGTAAAATTTGAAAATAATGAATATAAAATAGTTGATTTAAAATCATATCTTGACGGAAAAATATTTGAGCCTCTAAAGGATATCTCATATTTTAAAAACGTAACTCTCAATAAAGATATAGATACTGTAGTTTGGCCAAATAATGCTGATTTCTCACCTGATTTCCTCTACGAAGTAGGACAAACTATTAAATAATAAATAGAAGATTTTAACAAGGGCAATGCAGGCGATGGCCTATAGCCACGCCTGATTTTTTAGCGTTAGACAGATAAATTATAAATAAAATTGACAAAACATTATAATGTAGTTACAATGTAAGTATGGCAAACATATCATTTGAATGGGATAAGGACAAAAACACTTCAAACATAAAGAAACATGGTATATCCTTTGAGGAAGGCCAAACAGTATTCGTTGATGAAAATGCCTTGCTTCTCCATGACCCGGATCATTCGGATGAAGAGGACAGATTTATACTTCTTGGGTTGAGTTCTAACCTTCGTATTTTAGTTGTTTGTCACTGTTATAAGAAGAATGATGAAGTAATAAGAATTATATCTGCTCGTAAAGCAACCCGTTCAGAACAGAAACAATATTGGAGGTAAAAAATGAGAAAAGAATACGATTTTTCAAAAGCCAAAAAAAATCCATATGCTAGCCGCCTAAAAAAACAGGTTACAATCCGGCTTGATGAGGACACAATTAAGTATTTCAAAAAACTTTCGGAAGAAGCAGAAATACCATATCAAACCCTGATCAATCTCTATTTGCGTGATTGTGCCGCTTCAAGTCGCAGGCTTTCTTTGCAATGGAAAGCGGCTTAATAAATAAAATAGCCTAACTGGCGCTTCACTGGACGGCGAGTACGCCGCCAGTGAGCTTTGGCGTTAGAACTTAAAGGAGAACAATATGACACAGAAAGAAATCTTGGAGTTCATTAACAAAAATATGTCTTGCGCGTTGGCAACGTGCGTTAATAACAAACCCCATGTTCGCGGGATGTGGATGTATAGGGCTGATGAGAAAGGCATTATTTTTCACACGGGCGTGATGAGAGACCTGTATAAGCAGCTCCGGACAAATCCTAATATTGAGTTATGTTTTCATAATGGCGATCCGCAGAATTTGGTACAAGTCCGCGTCAGCGGAATTGCCGTACCTGAAAACGATAGTAAGTTAAGAGAGGAAATTATTTCACAAAGGCCTTTCCTCAAGCCGATAGTCGCTCAATATGGGCAAGAGTGCATTGCCGTATTTCGGGTCAAAGAAATGGCGGCCACTGTTTGGTCAATGGCAAAAAATCTCGAACCAAAGGAATGTGTTGTCATAAAATAAATTAACAAAACGTTGTAACCGGCGCCGAGTACAGTGCGGCTGTAGTAAAAAATAATATGAAGAAAATTTTATGCACAATTATAATTATTTCTTTTTTTAAATTATCATTTACTGTTGCTGCCGATATTTCTAATCACTCTGATGAAGCTCTAATTTACTCTATATATTTTAATGCATTTATTGAACAAAAAACTAAACACAACAAGGAACCAAAAGAAAAACCTGTTTTAATTATTAAAGATAAAACCGAAATGGATATTCCAATAGATACATCTGGTAAAAACAAATATAAAGATGAAAAAAATCATTTTACCTTTTTGTCTGTATTTTTTGAGAAATTTAAAATTGTCAATATCTTACCGGATACGTTTAAAGATTTCTGGAAAAGAAATCAAGAATCATCAACTTTGAACTGTGTTATTCCCATTGAGAATGAATATATTTTTCTTACTGAAGAATTAGAAAATCAAATTTTGTTAAGTGGAGATTCTACTTCTATTTTTAGTGAAAAGTTATATAATCGTTTTCCAAGTGCGCAATTACTTGGTGTTACAACTTTATCGCGAGTTGGATTTAATCAAGATAAAACACAAGCTTTGTTATATGCCGGTTTCATGATTGGGCCCACAAGTGGCGCAGGTTATTATATTCTTTACGAAAAGAAAAACAATATTTGGAAAGAAATTGGCCGTTTTATGTGCTGGATTTCTTGATTTCTTATCGAAAATAAACTTATATTTTAAAAGAAGGAGAACTATGAGAATTTTAAAAGTTGTACTAATAACAAGTTTAATCATTTTTGGAACTGCACCATGTTTAAGTGCAAAAGATAAAATTGGAATAGTGTTTTCTTATGGAGGAGGCTTAGGTGATTACAATTTGTCTTATAGAAAAAGTATGGATGAACAACGTGATATCGAAATTGGTTTTGGTATTTATGACGGAAAGGAATTAGCTCATAAATTTCCCGGGAACTTATCGTCAAATGATAAACCCATATCTGATTTCTAAAAAATCATAAAATAAAAAACATTGTATCGAATGAAGTGAAATATTCAGCGGAAATATATAAAATGATAAAAAGACAAGAAGATCAGAAAATATTAACGATATTTGACTTTACAGCAACGATTTCTTTTTCTCTTTTTTAATAATACTTTTTAGTTCCAGTTCAGCTTTTTTCAGGTCTTCATTCACAATAGTATAATTATAGGAAGAATGATATCTCATTTCATTCACTGCCTGTTTTAATCTTATTTCCAGTGAATCCTTATTTTCAGTCTGCCTGCTTAACAGCCGTTTTCTCAATGTTTCTATCGAAGGCGGCATTATAAAAATAAATAGCGCGTTTGGGTATAATTCCCTGATCTTTTCGGCACCCTGGACATCAATATCCAGAAGGACGTCTTTCCCTTTTGCTAAACTTTCTTCCAAAGCAGCTTTTGGCGTGCCGTACATATTTCCGTGCACCTCCGCCCACTCGGCAAATTCATTATTCTCCACCATTTTCTTAAATTTCTCATCTGAAACAAATATATAATCCTTGCCATGTGCTTCTCCCTTTCGCTCAGAACGGGTAGTACAGGAAACAGAACGATATATATCCGGAAAATCTTTCCTCAATAACTCAACTAAAGTAGTCTTCCCCGCGCCTGAAGGTGCGGATATTACAATTATCATTCCCCGCGGTTGCTTTTTTTCATTCAACATTTTGGACCTGTTCTCTTATCTTTTCTATTTCATTTTTGATATTAATAACTTCTTTTGTCAAACTGGAATCAGAGGCCTTGGACCCCATCGTATTAGCCTCACGATTCATTTCCTGCAGTATAAAATCCAGTTTTTTACCTATTGAATTATTTTTTTCAAGCGTGTCTTTAAAGAGGTTGATATGGCTTTCCAGCCTTACTATCTCTTCTGTAATATCGACTTTTTCCGCGTAAATCGCGAGTTCAGTATAAAACCGGGCGTCATCGATCTTAATACCTTCCGGCATTAAACTTTTCATTTTATACTCTAAACTTTTTTTATACTTTTCCAGCGCGTCAGGAACTATTTTATTAATTCCTTTTAAAATACTATTTATAATTTCTATCCGGTTCAGCATATCTTTACATAAAGATTTTCCTTCTTCGATACGCATATTGATCAGATTATCCAATGCCGTATTCAGCGCCTTTTCTGCCGCGTTAGTTAAAGCCTTCTGGTTTTCTTTCGGAGTTTCTTTAATAACCACTCCTTCTATCCGCAAAATATCTCCAAAAGATATATTGCTTTCCATTTTAAATTTTTTCTTCAGCTTATTGAAAACGGCATAAGTTTCTCCAAACACTTCCTCATCTACTTTGAAAACATTATTTTTATTTTTTATGCCTTCCTGTATGGAAACATTTATCTGCCCCCTGAACAGTTTCTTCTGAATGATCTTTCTTATTACCAATTCCAGAAATTGATAATCCTGCGGAAATCTGCTGGATATTTCCAGGGAACTGCGGTTAACCGAACGAAGTTCAATAACCAGATCCGCGCCGTTATATTTAGCTATTCCTCTGCCGTAACCTGTCATACTATGGATCATTTTACCGGCTCCTTTATTTTTTCAATAAGTTCAGCGATTATCTTTGTTGAATCAATTCCATCGGCATCCGCGTTAAAATTAGTTATTATCCTGTGCCTAAGTACAGGTTCGGCTATAGCCCTGATATCATCGCCTGTAACTGTGTATCGCCCGTGCATAACCGCTCTCGTCTTGGCGCCGAGGATAAGATACTGTGATGCCCTCGGCCCTGCGCCCCAGCTGACACAGTCTTTTACTATCTTTGGAGAACCCGGTACCCCCGGACGGGTATTTTTAACAAGATCGACAGCGTATTCCACCAGATAATCACTCACAGGAACTTTCCTGATCATCTTCTGCAGGCGGATAATATCATCACCTGTTAAAGCGACTTTTAAGGAAGCTTCATACGCGGAGGTAGTTAATTTAACGATCTCCATTTCTTCCTCTTTAGAAGGATATTCGATATGCACGTTGAACATAAACCTGTCTAACTGCGCTTCAGGTAAAGGATAGGTGCCTTCATGTTCGATCGGGTTCTGAGTCGCGAGAACAAAAAACGGAAGTTTTAATTCGTAAGTCTCGCCGCCTGCCGTCACCTTATATTCCTGCATAGCCTCTAAAAGCGCGGCCTGGGTCTTTGGCGGCGTACGGTTAATTTCATCCGCAAGAATAATATTGCCAAATATCGGCCCCGGTAAAAATTTAAAACTGCGTTTGCCCGTATTGACATCTTCCTGAATAATATCCGTCCCTATAATATCAGACGGCATCAGATCCGGGGTAAACTGTATCCTTTTAAACTTCAGGTCTAAAACTTTGGATAAGGTATTTATTAATAATGTTTTGGCTAATCCCGGAACCCCCACAAGAAGACAATGCCCGTTTGAAAAAAGAGCGATCAAAAACTGTTCAACCACATGCTTCTGGCCGACGATAACCTTTTCCACTTCAGAAAGTATCGCGTCATGCGCGGTTTTTATTTCCTGAACAGCTTTTAATTCATCTTCTTTACTATTTTTATCCTGCATATTTAATTCCTTAAAATTCCAATAATTATATTGAACTATTTTACTTCTGTCAATTGATTTAAAAATGATATACCGGATATCCGCCGGCCAAGGGCAAATATTCCAAAAAACAAGCCTATTCCGGATATTAATATCGTATTTGGCGTTCCGATCCTATTTGCCATCCATCCTGACAACAAACTTCCAAACGGCATAATACCGACTAACGCGGTAATAAAAAGGCTCATCACGCGGCCTCTTTTATCGTCATGGACAACCATCTGCAAAATAGTATTGCTTCCGGCCATCTGCACCATCATGCCAAATCCTGAGCACATCATAAAAAAGAAACAAAACCAGAAATTCCGGGATAAAGAAAAAAAGATCAAAGACATTCCAAAAATACCTGAAGCAAAAACAATGATCTTCCCAAGCCCGTCAACCTTTTTACGCGAAGCAAGATAAAAAGTGCCTGCCAATGCCCCTATTCCTGAACCAGCCATTAAAAAACCCAGCGTGCGCGCGTCACTCTTTAAAATATCTTTTACAAAAACAGGCATAAGGGTTTGATATGCCATTCCCATCAAACTTGTCAAAGCTAAAAGCAGGATCATCGAACGCACAACAGGCAATTCAAAAGCATGGATGAATCCCTCTTTAAACTCATCCCAAAGCTTGAATTTTTTGTTTTTATTTTCCAAATAAGAATCAGTCTTGATCATAAATAAAGAAATAATAACGGCCAGGTAACTTAACGCGTTAAGTAAAAAACAAAATCCTTCGCCCTTCCACGCGAGCACCAGGCCGGCCAATGAAGGGCCTAATAGCCGGGCTATATTCACCATAGCTGAATTTATGGCAATGGCATTCACCAGATCTTCTTTTTTTTCAATTATATCAACCACAAAAACCTGCCGCCCCGGCATATCGAACACATTGATCAGCCCCAGGAAAATACCCAGGACAATAACATGCCAGACCGCGATCATATTTAACAACACTAAAATAAAAAGAACAGCAGCCTGTATTGTGGATAATATTTGAGTAATAATAAGCAGCTTCCTTCGATCCCACCGGTCAACAAAAATACCGGCAAAAGGAGCAAAAAAGAAAACAGGGATCTGGCTCAGGAATCCAACCATTCCAAGGATAAACACAGAACCGGTCAAACGATAAACCAGCCATCCCATTGCTATCTGCTGCATCCATGTACCTACAAGCGAAACACTCTGCCCTCCAAAAAACAAACTGTAATTCCGGTACCGGAACGCCCGTAAAATAAATTGTAAATTAGTTTTATTGTTTGACATTGGACAATTAATCTAACGATATGATTTCGACTAGTTTCTCACGGGATTTTTCACCGCGAAGGATCTTAACCTCTCTTTTCTTAACTTGATAAAATTCACTCAACACTTCAATTACCGCCTTGTTTGCTTTACCGTCTACCGCCGGTGCCGTCACGCGCACTTTAAAAATACCGCTTTCTTCTGAAACACTGTTTTTGCGGGCGTTAGGAATGACTTTAATTTTTATTTTCTTCATTATTTGTTTAATACCCTGCTGAGGAATAATTTCGTTCGCCCAATTTTGGGATTTGTGAAGATTTCATCGGGCAAGCCTGTTTCAATAATATCACCTTTATCAAAAACAACAACACGGTCAGATATCTCGCGAGCAAAATGCATCAAGTGGGTAACGATCAAAGTTGTCATTCCCTCATCGACCAGATCTTTAATAACGGAAAGAACCTCGCCGACCATCTCCGGATCAAGCGATGAAGTAGGCTCATCAAAAAGCATTACCTCCGGTTTCATCGCGAGAGCCCTTACAATAGCAACGCGTTGTTGCTCTCCTCCTGAAAGATCTTCGGGATGGCAATTTACCTTATTTTCAAGATTAATGCGGCGTAAAAGTGCCAACGCGTTTTCGGAAGCAGTATTTTTATCAATACCTAAAACCCTTACAGGCGCTTCAATAATATTTTCCAGAACAGTCATATGGGGAAATAAATTGAATTGCTGAAAAACCATTCCAACCTTTAACCTTATCTTACGGATTGCTTCAAGATCCTCTTTCGTAGGATCTATCCTGTTAATCGAATGAAGTTCAATACCATCAACAACTACCTCACCCTTCTGAAAATATTCAAGGCCGTTTATGCACCTCAAAAAAGTGCTTTTCCCGCTTCCCGAAGGGCCGATAAAAGCAACAACCTCTCCTTTTTTTATATTGAGGCTAATGCCTTTAAAAAGGTGAAGATCATTATACGATTTGTGTAAATCTTTTACAGTTATCATTTTTTCCTTTTTAATTTATTTTCCAATCTTCTTGCCAATAACGACAATGGATAACTCATACCAAAATATAAGACCGCGGTAATTAATCCAAGTTCAAAAAAACGCAATGTCGAAGCCGCGAGTATATTGTAAGTTTTGGTTAACTCAACCATAGCTATAATTGAAACTAAGGATGAATCTTTAAAAAGCGCGATAAAATCGTTTGTTATACCCGGCAGCGCGATCCGAAATGCCTGAGGCAGAATTATCCTTTGGACCGTAAGCCCCTGCGACATTCCCAGAGAAAGGCCTGCTTCCATCTGGCCTTTTGGAACTGCCATAATTCCCGCGCGGTAAAGCTCCGCCTCATACGCGGCATAATTCATGCCTAAACCTATGAACGCGGCTAAAAACGGACTCATTGAAATACCGATATTGGGAAGGCCGTAATAAAGGATAAAAAGCTGGATCAAGAGAGGTGTACCGCGATAAATTTCAATGTACGCGACAGCCAGGTTATTAAATGGTTTTCTTCCATATAACCTCAAAAGCGTGAGGAAAAGCCCTAAAATAATAGCTAACGCCATTGAAGTCACGGAAATCAGGATCGTTACCCCCGCGCCCTTAATAAGGTACGGGAAAAAAGTGTAGACCGGCGCGGACTTGCTTTTTTCAAGATCCACATAACCCCGTTCGCCCTGAATGTTCTCAAAAAGTTTTTCCTGCGCCGCGTTCCACAGGTCCCATTTTTCATAGATCTTTTTTAATTCGCCCGTCCGTAAAAGTTTATCTATAATTTCATCTATTTTATTTTTTAGATTTTCATCTTCCTTCCTGATGGCGATCCCATACAACCCTTCGCCCATCGGATTTCCCGCGTATTTTAATTTTGGATTTGGTTTACCGTAATAAGCGGCAATAGGCAGGTCTAAAAGCACCCCGTCTATTCTTCCGATCGCAAGGTCCTCGTAAGGTTCAACCTGCCCGGGATAGATCTTCACATCCACCCCGCCCATACCCTCTAAAATATTCTGCGCTACCGTGCCTGAAAGCGTTCCTACCTTTTTTCCTTTCAGGTCATCAATGCCTTTTATCGCGGTTTCCTCTTTACGCACGACCAGCTGTTCAACATAAACATAATACGGCCTTGAAAAAAGAATGTGTTCTTTTCTCTGAGGAGTGATCTCGATCCCGTTCATCGCGATATCACAGTCCCCCCGTTCCAGCGCGGGAATCAAACTGTCCCAGGCATTTTGGACATGTTTTGCCTTCACACCCAATTCACGGGCGATCGCCTCCGCCAGGTCCACTTCAAAACCAATGAATTTTTCAGGATCTTTCGGGTCAGGGAAAATATACGGCGCGCCGCCCTCCGCGTCCGCGCCCCACATAATAGAACCACGTTCTTTAATTTTATCCAAAGGGGATATTTCCGCGCAAAATGACGCATTTGACGATAAATTTACAATAAAAAACAAAGAAAGAATAAAAATTACTTTATTAAATATTTTTTTAAACATAAATCTTTTTCTAAATTCAATCTTTAATTTTTTTCATTTAATTTACTGACAATTTTAGCAAACTCAGTCGGGACAAGAATAATTAAACTGTTCTGTTCCGCCCCGATCTCCTGCCATGTCTGCAATTGCCTTAACATCATGGCATTAGGCGACTCTGCCATTATTCTGGCCGCTTCCGCGAACTTTTTACTTGCTTCTTCTTCAGCGGACGCCTTTACTAAACGCGACCGTTTTTCCCTGATCGCTTCAGACTCTTTTGCCATTGCGCGTTTCATATTATCCGGCACTTCAATATTTTTTATCTCCACACTCATTATCGTAATGCCCCATTCATCCGTAGGCCCCTGCAAAACCGCCAATAACTCTTTTCCCATGTGATCCTTATTCGCCAAAAGAGTATCCAGGTCATATTTCCCCAAAACATCCCTTAATTTAGACTGCGCCAAAAGAGTGGATGCCATTGAAAAATTTTCTACTTCTACAATCGATTTTTGGGCGTCAAATATCTTATAATAAACCACCGCGTCGATCTTTACAGGAACCGAATCCTTCGTCAAGATCTCCTGGGGAACAACATCCATTGTCCGGATGCGCACATCCACCATTGTCACATATTCAATCACAGGAATAATAACATTAAATCCGGGCGTAAGCTCCCGTGAAAATTTCCCCAGGCGAAAAACCACGCCTCTTTCCCATTGCGAAACGATCCTGACTCCCATTGATATTATTACTAAACCTAAAACTATTAAAATTGCTAATAACGACATATATACCTCCTCTTTTTTTTACTATAACCAAACTTTTTTTAACCGATATTATAACATATAGTTTGCCCATATCTTTATTTTTTAGTATACTTTAAGTTTAAAGGAGGAATCAAATTGAAAAAAACATTCGTGATAGATACCAATGTCCTGATACACAACCCCGACTCACTAACGTCTTTCGGAGATAATGAAGTCGTTCTCCCTATCACTGTAATTGAAGAATTGGACAGGTTTAAAAGTTCTACTGATGAACGCGGCAGAAGCGCGAGGATTGTAACGAGATTTTTGGACGGATTACGAACCGACGGCGCGAAATTAAGCGAGGGTGTGCCCTTAAGCAACGGAGGCAGGTTAAGAATAGAATTAAACTATGAATTTGACCTCCCTTCCGGTATGAATCTGGCGGCGGCTGATAATAAGATCTTAATGACTGCTTTAAAATTAAAGAAAGAAGGCGAAAACGTATTTTTTGTAACCAAAGACATAAACGCTCGTATCAAGGCGGACGCGTTAGGAATAGACGCGCGGGATTACGAAAAACAAAAAGTTAATATCGAAGAACTTTATTCCGGCTGGAAGGAAATTCTGGTATCCAAGGAAAAACTTGATAATTTTTATTTAAATAAAGAACTTGTCCTGAAAAACACCGATCTTAATAATAATCAATTTGTCCTTCTAAAAAGCGAGATAAATCCTGACAAAACAGCTCTCACTAAATATTTAAAAAAACTTAATAAAATAGTCCCGCTTTTTCATCAGAAAACAAACACGTGGGGAATAAAACCCCTTAATATGCAGCAGCATTTCGCGATGGAGCTTTTGCTTTGCGAAGATATAAAACTTGTCACTCTGGTCGGCACAGCGGGTACAGGAAAAACGCTTCTGGCAATGGCCGCCGGCCTGCATAAAACATTTAATGAGAACAGATATAATAAAATATTGATATCCCGTCCGATCGTCCCGCTTGGAAAAGATATCGGTTTTCTTCCCGGCGACAAAGACGCCAAACTTTCACATTGGATGCAGCCTATCTTCGACAATCTGGAATACCTGATGTTCTGCAATAAAAACACGGAAGAAACCTACCAGTCTATCTCTAAATCCGAAAGAATCGAACTTGAGGCTGTAACTTATATCCGCGGCCGGACCCTGCCGAACCAGTATTTCATTGTTGACGAGGCCCAAAACTTAACCCCGCATGAGGTTAAAACCATTATAAGCCGCGCGGGAGAGAACACCAAGGTTATCCTTACGGGAGACCCGTATCAGATCGATAACCCATACCTCGACTCAAACAGCAACGGCCTGACCTACGTAGCCGAGCGTTTTAAAGGCGAAGAAATATTCGGCCACATTACGCTTGAAAAAAGCGAAAGAAGCTATTTATCCTCGCTCGCGGTTAATTTGTTATGAAAAAAGAAAATATTAAAAATGAATTTATCAGGCTTGTTGAGGTTATGGAAAAACTGCGTTCGAAAGACGGGTGCCCTTGGGATCTGAAACAAACCCATTTTTCGCTCAAACCCTCGTTAATAGAAGAGACTTACGAAGTCATTGAAGCGATAGATGAAAATAATACGGATAAATTAAAAGAAGAATTGGGCGATTTTTTATTCCAGGTCATTTTCCACTGTCAGATAGCCTCCGAAAATAAATCTTTTGATATAGAAGATGTTCTGAAAAATGTCCGTGAAAAGATGATCCGCCGTCACCCGCATGTTTTTGAGAACACAAAGGTAAAGGGAGTAAAAGACGTTCTCAGCAACTGGGAAAAGATAAAAAAAGAGGAAAAAGGCGATAAAAAATCTGAAAATAAATCTATTTTGGACGGGATACCTAAAAGCATGCCGGCAATAATGCGGGCTCAACGCGTGCAGGATAGAGCGGCACGAGTCGGTTTTGACTGGAACCATGTGGAGGATATATTCGCAAAACTGGATGAGGAATTCGCTGAATTTAAAAGCGCGTACAAGAAAAAGGATTCCGAGGGCATGGAAGAGGAACTCGGCGATCTTTTTTTCGTACTGGTTAATATCGCGAGATTTCTTGAAAAAGACCCTGAGACGGTCCTAAGCAAAACCATCGGTAAATTTATCAATCGCTTCACATTCATCGAAGAAAAAATAGCAAGGGACGGAAAAGATTTCTCGCATTATACGCTTGAAGGGCTGGATAAAATTTGGAACGAGGCAAAAAAGGCACAGAAAAACCGAAAACTTAAACAAAAATAAATATAGTTTTATTACGCCGCTTTTTTTATTTCCAAAGACTCATACTCGGGAAACATGATAGTTGCCGGATGGATATTGAAGGCCTTTGCCAATTGTTCCGCCCGCTTTTTACCAATATCTACCCTGCCATTTTCCAGTAAACTAATGTTTGTAGAGTTAATACCAGAGCGTTTAGCCAATTCTTCCTGAGTCCATTCTTTCAATTCACGAAGCATTTGAATAACCTCGCCTGTCGTTAATTCTATGTGCGGTTCCGCGCGCCTAAATTCGTTTTTTCTAACTCTCATATACCTTCCTAATATTCAAGTAGCAATAATTTAATCTTGATATACTTCATCATGGGAACCGATATCAATTGGTATAATTGTATCATTTTCAATTATAAAATCAATCGATATGCGGTATGAGATATTTATTGATACGGAATGTAGATTGGAAAGCCTGCCTTTTAATTTATGAAGCCTGAGGGACGGATGAAACGGATTAATTTCAAGCAATTTTAATGTTTTAGCGTATTGATTAATAATCTCAGGATGTTTCTTAACAAATTTCTTTGCCCGTTTAATATAACTTTCGGTATATATTATTTTAGCCATGTTGTGCTCTGTTAAATTTATTTTGATGTGATAGCAGAGATTATTTTGGCCTGATTCAAGGCACGAGGAGCATAGCATACCCTCTGCGGTATGTTAGCGACGAGCAACGCAGAAGCGGGGCAAAAGAACCTCTGCCCTTCGGGAATACCCATCTTTGGCCAATTTCTGCCTCACTCCTCCTTGACGTATCGCAGAGGATACGCCTGCGTCGTCGTTCGTTGAAATTGTCTCAAATCTGGGCATTCTATCGCATCAAAATTAATTTATCAGCGCACTAGTCTTTTAATGTGATCTTCAACACTTTCCTGGACATATTTACCATTTTTTATATCTTTCTTGGATTCAATAATAGCGGCTTCCAGTTCACATTCCCTCAAATGATTATATGATTCGATTGGAATAACAACATAACGGCTCTTACCCCTTACCGTTATAACTGCCTCCGGATAATTAGCAGTAGCTTCTTTTATAGCCGATACGCCTTTTGTCTTTAGTTCATTCGCAGATATTTTATAATCCATTTAACAACCTTTCCATATAATACTTTTTATAACACTGTTAATAATACTATTAACAATACTGTTTGTCAAGTGTTTTTATGCACAAAACAGCATAATCGGAAACACTCCACTACTTTTCACCCCTTTCCCCCGCAACATTCCATATAATAAAAAAGGCCTATGATATTAAAATAATATTTTTATGGTATAATAATTTATCGTTATGAATAAGGAAACTGTGGAACAAAAACTTTATAATTTTTCTTTGAGGCTGAAGGGAATTGAATTCATCAAGGGTATGATCTTATTCCTCACCGTCTCGCTGTTTTTTGTTATTGCGATCACGCCAATAATTAATTTGTTCAATGCTAATTACAGTTTCCTTTCTCTCCTTAGATTCGGATCCTTTTTGTTTTTCATACTTATATTTGTTTTTCTACAGATCCCTGTTTTCAAAAAATATAACGCGGAGAAAACAGCTTTTCTGATAGAGAATCAGATCCCGCAATTAAAATATACAATTATCAATTATATCCAATTAAAAAAATATTTTAATAATAACACCTATGGTTACTCTCTTAACCTTATTTCCGCGTATCTGGAAAATACCGAACAACTTATTGCAAAGTATAATTTTAAAAACGCTGTTTCCGCGAAACCCCTTAAAAACGATCTTAGGATATTTGCCGCGGCGGCCGGGCTTTTATTATTGCTGATAATTATATCGCCCGATATGTTCGCGGGGACTTCGTCTTTTTTTTCTAATGAGTTTCAAAATGTATCACCCTCTATACCGTTAAAGATATCGCCGGGAAACGCAAAAATATTTCCGGGAAACGATATTGAGATAACCGCCTTTTCCCTGAAGACCAGCCTTAACGATGTAAAAATATTCTATTGGACAAACGGAAATGAAATAAAAACTCAGGACCTTAACAGGATCACAAATACAAAACACCAGACCCTGCTCTCTCAAATTACACAAGATACAAAATATTATGTTACACATGGAGATATGAAATCGCCTGAGTATACTATTCAAATCATTGAAAAGCCTGAGATTCGCGACCTTAAGGTTGATCTTATTTTTCCTGAATACACAAAATTGCCTCCCAAAACGGTTAATGATAACTGGATCAAAGCCATAACCGGAACCAGGGCAAAGATCAATATCGACTGCAATAAAGAGCTTAAGTCAGCGAGCCTGAAATTCCCTTCGGGTAAAAAGATATCCATGAATATCCGGAAAAACAAGGCAAGCGGTGAGTTAACCGTCAAAAAAGATGATAACTATTATATTGAGCTTTTTGATAAAGACGGATACACAAACGAATCCCCTCAATATAAAATTAACGCTGTCTTAGACAACCCTCCGGATGTAAAAATAATTGAGCCGGGGAAAGATATAACAATTGATGAGCGGATGATCGTTCCGTTAAAAATTTCCGTGCTTGATGACTATGGAATTGACACAGTGGAATTAAAAGCTGAAATATTAAGCCGGAATGAAACCGCCTCTATACTGCTTACGCAAAAACCCGGAAGTCCGCAGGATAAAAGTCTTGTTTTTGATTACATCTGGAATTTAGCCGGGCTCGGTTTTCTTCCGGGAGATACAATAATCTATCATATTGAGGCAAAAGACAATGACAATATCAGCGGCCCGAATATCGGGAAGTCTGATACTTACCAGATCCGTTTTCCTTCTTTATTCGAGATCTATAAAGACACGGAAGACAGCCAAACGTCTGAAAACCTGAAACTTCAGAATGTCCTGAAGGAACAAAAGGACCTGAAAGAAAAGACCGAAAAATTTATCAACAGCATGAGCCAGGGGGAAGAATTTGACTGGGCAAAAGAAAAAGAACTGGAATCAATACATAAAGGCGAGGAAAAAGTCAAAGAGAATCTGGAGAACATATTAAAAAATATGAAAACCACTACTGACAGGCTGTCCAAGAGTACTTTTATTAAGGAAGACACTTTGGAAAAGATCGCTGAAATCCAAAAGCTGATCAATGAGGTTTTAACCGCTGAAATGAAAGAATTAATGGAGAAGATAAATAAAGCGCTGCAGCAGACTAACCTTTCAGAAAAACAAAAATCACTTATGGAAACCAATTTTAACCAAAAGGAATTCGAAGAAAAGATAGACCGCACGCTTAATTTATTAAAACGAACCCTTGCGGAACAGAAACTGGAGGCCTTAATTAATGAGGTTGATAAATTGGCAAACCGCCAGGAAAAAAACATCTTCCCTGATGATAAAGCGGTAAGTGAAGAAAAATCCATAAAAAAAGAAACTAACGATGTGAAAAATGACCTTGAAAAACTAAGCAAAGACCTGAAAGAGATGGATAAAAAAACTTCAGAAAGCCTCAAAGAGGCAAGCAATGAAATGGAAAAAAATGAATTAGAAAAGAAAATGGATGAGCTGACAAAAGAGCTTGAATCCGCGGTTAAAAAAGGCGGTAAAAAAATTGACGAGAAAATATCGTCTGAGTTAAAAGGCCTCTCCAAAAAACTCAGCAAAATACAGGAAGATTTTAAAGAAAAATCCATGCAGGAAATTTTATCCGCTATTGAAAAGGCCATTGATTACGGACTGATAATTTCATCATCAGGAAATGAAATAAACGAAATGACAAGAAAAAATTTATCCGAATCCCGGTCAGGCGTCAGTGAAGAAAAACGGCAGGAACTGGCAGGAAAGGAAAACAACCTCAAACAAGGTGTCAACCTTTTTGAAAAAGAATACAAAGAATTATCAAAAAAATTTATATTTATTAATCCTCATTTAGCCGATAATATTCGAAAGGCTCAGGATAATCTCAGCCAGTCCATTGAGGCATTGAAAAACGGGCAAACCCCGGAGGCGCTTTCCTTTGGGAAAGAAGGCATGGGAAAGGTTAACAGTATAACCCTTTATTTAATTAAACTGCATGAGGACCTTTCAGACGCCCCCCCCGGAGGCGGATCGGGTTCATTTATGGAGGAATTGAAAAAACTTTCCGAACGGCAGGAAAATCTGAATGAGCTTACCAAAAAACTTGATAGATTGATGAAAAAAAATGGAGGGTTAAACCCGCAGGAAGAAAATATTTTTCAGCAAATGGCGTTTGAACAATCCCTTATTAAACAGGCCCTGGAGGAATTGGAAAAACAAATGCAGTCTCTTTCCGAAAAATCAGGAAGTTTCGGGGGGACTTTAAGCGATATGGAAGAAGTGGAAAAAGGATTAAAAAACAAAGAAGCCGATGAAAAAGTACAGCAAAGACAGCGGAAAATATTAACAAGACTGCTCGACGCCCAGAAATCCATCAGGCAGCGCGAGGCAGGAAAAGAATGGAAATCAACCACCGGACAGGACTTTGGAATTAATGAAGCTCCAAAGGACCTGCCGGATTCTTTTAAAGACATCAAAAAGAAAATTTTGTCCGAGATAGAAAATATGCAGGAGGATAAAATACCTTTAGAATACCGCGAACTTGTGGAGGGATATTTCCGCCGTTTGTCGGAGGAAAAATAAAAATTTTTGATTGACAAAATATGAATATTTTGATAAAAGTGAGAATATCTGCTATATTTAACGGGCATTAATTTAATTATTTCAATAAATTATTAAAGAAAGGAGGGGATCAAATACTCTGAATTTCTGCAATTGGGGGATCGATTAAATTAAATAAGGAGAAAATGATGAAAAGATTAGGATTATTTTTATTTGCTGTGCTGTTTATAGCAGCAATCTCGAGTGGATGTGATAATTTCAAAGGAGAAAAAGGTGATAATGTAGTATCCGGTGAATTTAATAAAACAGGAACCTTACAGGGCTTCATTTTTGACGCCGTAACCGGCAGCCGCCTTGGTGGTAATGATCTTCTTAAAATGCGTCTATATCAAGGTTCAGACCGCCGTGATCCTGATGTATTAGTAACCGACACTAATGACAGGGATTATGGGTTTTACGCATATAACAATATCCCATTTAACCTTTATGCCGGAAATATAATATATCAATTAGTCGTTACAAGAGACGGTTATCAAGATTTTAAAGGGAATGTCACTCCTAACGCGTTATCAGTAAATACATTCGCGGATAAGACTGATTCTATGAGAGTAGATGGTAAATATAATATGCTGGGGAATATTTATCTTTTCCCTACAGGAACTACTGCAGGCAGTGTTACTGTCAAAGTGACAGATCCTTTCGCCAGAGTCGTTAGCGGCGCAACCGTTCGTTTACAACAGAATATTACAGGTAGTACTCCTATTGCTGAAACCGGCAACAGATTGCTTGCATCAGCGGGATTAATGCCGAATGTATCCGCTACAACGGACTCAGCCGGTATAGCTACATTTGCCGATTCAACCCTTGTTTTGGGTGGACAATATACTGTTACTGTTGATCCGTTAACTTTCCAGGGTCAGCAACTTGGCGGAGCCGCTGGAGCCTCGTTTATTATCGGAACCAATAAAGTAGATCAAACCATTGCATTAGCTAATTTAGATCCTAATCTTTATGTTAATATTGCTTCAAACTCTGTACCCGGTACTATTGACAGTACGGGTGTTCTTACTTTGACATTTAATCAGGCCGTAAGTTTAACAACTGGATTCGAATCCACGTTTGTTGGAACATTATCCGGCGCTTCAGGCGCAGTATTTGATACCGCTGCCGCAAGCAATGTTACCGCGGCTCTTTCTAATAGTAACTTAACGCTTACACTTACACCGCATTTCAGTACATATGCAACAGCTGCTGGCGCTACGATCACATATACTTATCCGGGTACAATATATATTACAAGTACTCAGACTGCCGGCCCTGCTTTCACAGCCCTTGCTGATAAATACGGTAATGTAATAAGCCGCATAGTACAATTAAAAACACGATAATTTAATTCCATCGTAAAAAAGGGGAGGCGACCTGCCTCCCCTTTTTATTTGTACTATATTTGTATCCCAAAATTTTATATTGACTTCATACATATCAATGTTAGAATAGTTTTATAATGTGTCATTTTTATAAGAAATTT
Organism: bacterium; assembly: GCA_028719205.1. GTDB lineage: Bacteria > JACRDZ01 > JAQUKH01 > JAQUKH01 > JAQUKH01 > JAQUKH01. The sequence goes on along the minus strand of JAQUKH010000030.1, from coordinate 8,597 downwards.
TTTATTTTATTTGCCGTTTTGTTCATAACAGGAATAGTTTTTTTGAATATGAAAGTATCTTGTGATGAAAAAGCGGCCGACAGCAGTATTGAAAAAAATCAGGCTAATGAAGATCTAGTTATCGGCGACAGCGTAATTTGTATTGAAACCTACGAAACCATTGAAGAAGATCCTGAGTTTGGCCCCGATACAAAAACAGAAAGAAGATGCGAAGGAGTTATCACAAAAATACAGGAAGGGAAAATTTACATAAAAGTAGAAGGTGTAGATGATATTTTTTATATCAAAAAATTATCATCGTGGATAATCAATGAATCCGTTGCTAAAGCTCCGCCTTTCAGCAAGGGGGATATATTTGAATGTAAACCCAGAAAGGAAGAACATAAAGAATCTCATTCAGTGAGAAAAATAGATGTTACTATTAAAAAATTATGATGTGAGATAATTTAAAAGGAGGTATGAAAATGAAATATATTCTAAATAGAATTTTTTTTGGTATATTAATAGCTTTCATTCTATTTTTAAATTACTCTACTGTATACGCAGGCAGCAGTTCCCTTACAAAATGGGATTCCTCCGGAGCCTTTAATCTTGTTATCTCTCTGAAATGGAAACCTACCGCTACTGACACAACACACTTAGATACTGTTTTTAAACTCTTTGCCAGCGATGTTTATAAAATGACAGAAGGCAAACATTTCTTAAAAACTCTCTATGTATATACTCCTGATCCTATTACTAATAAAGAACGTGAATGGGGTAAGGCAGATATTCAATTTGAAAACAATGGAGATTTAGCAAATGCTACCCCCAATGGTTTTACCCATAATGCCGGAAGAATATGGGTAGATGATAATCTCAATGATCTTAATGAAGTAGGCCATGCGATGGCCCATGAATTAGGGCATTACGCCTATGGCCTTTATGATGAATATAAACCGACTTCCACAACATATGACAGTATCGACTATATGCCTCATTCCACAGATAACAGGAAAATAACCTTAATGGCTGATCACAGGACTAATCAGCAGTTCAGCCTTGATTCAGATTATAGCAGTACTACCCAGAATACCGCTCAATGGAGAATGAATGAATCCTCATGCTGGGCGACATTAGTTCGAGACCCGATTTGGGATCTTTTTAATCCAAGGCTGACATCTCAACTGCCAAGATATGAATTCCCTGACCTCAACGCGCTTGCAAACCCGACTGTCCTGACACAACCTGCCGGCGCTCCGGATGTGGAAATAATATATATGGGAGGATCAGAGGCCGTCATCATTATCGATCATTCAGGAAGTATGGCCGAGAGTACCAGTGTTAATACCAGTACTAAAATGCAGGATGCCAAATCCGGCGCGAAATCATATCTTGATAAGCTTAAAGAAACAGATTACGCCGCTGTAGTGATTTATGATGACGTAGTATCTACTTTGGCTTCGCTTGCACTGCTGGATTCAACCACAAAAGCCGGATTTAAAGCAAGTATCGACACGATTGCTCCCGGTAATAATACAGCTATTGGAGCCGCATTACGCAGCGGTTTAAATATTTTAAACGCCAGTACGCGCAAAGGAACGTTTAAGTATATTGTTTTGCTGACAGATGGCTTGCATAATAGCGGAGAATCACCGACAGGAGCGGTTCTAACTGATTTGCAAAGTGCCGGATACCCTGTTTACTCTATAGGATTAGGCGCAAACGCAGATATGGCTACATTAGGCGCTGTCTCAACGGGAACGAGAGGTAAATCCTATTTTGCGTCATCAGCCGCCACACTTAATGCCATCTATTCTGATATTCAAAGCATGACCTCTGATGATAAACTTACGGCTTGGGTTAAAGACAATCTAAATCTTTCAAAACCATCTAAAACCACAAGTGTTATCGTAGACCCCTCCTCTAAAAAAGCAATATTTAGTGCTGCTTTCCCAAATACACAAAAGATGGGATTAAGCCTGATAATGCCTAATAATGCTTTAGTTGATTCTACAACCGTGAGCGCTTTTTCAAATATTAATTATATTAAAGAACCCGGTTATATAATATACGAAGTAACCGATCCAGCTTCAGGCGAATGGCAAATGGAACTTTCGTTATCATCCGCGGATACTACAAATATCGAGGTTATATTAGAAGCTAAAACAGATGCGGATTATTCATTGGACCTGGAGGCAAATGGAGGAAAATATCCTGAGCCAATATTAATAACAGCAACTCCCTATAGAAGATTAAATATTAAGGGCGCTACTGTGGAGGCAACTGTTACCGTTACAGATACAACAGGAGCTGTTACTACATCAGCTATTGGTTTAAAAGATGATGGTTTAAGTCCTGATTACATAGCCGGTGACGGAAAATATACGGGAATAATTGCCAATTATATAAATGGTGACTACACATTCAATGCTAAAGTTTCTAATCCATCTGGTACTTCTGTGGAGACTCCACATGGGACTTCCATTAAAGCAGGATCTTCGATTCCTGAAGTAAAAATAACAGAAAATTTTAACCTTTCTGCAAATGCTTCCCTGAAAACTTCTGGTGTTATATCTGATGATTATGGCAGTACTTTTGCGGGCGCTACAAGGCTTTTAGATAGTACGATAGTCAATGGAAAGCTTGAAACAGACGGGGATGTTGATTATTTTTATTTTGACGCGACAGGAGGGAATAGTTATACTTTCTACACTTCCAAGTTATATCCTGAAGACATGATAACCCTTATTAAACTGTATGATAGTGACTCTGCCACAGTATTAGGGCAGGATAAAACAGGTAACCAGGGCGGGGGGTCAAATATAATATGGCACGCCTTATCAAGTAAAAGATGTTATTTGACTGTTTCACATGGGAATAATAAAGGAACAGGTGTTTATAGTATTGGTGTTAAACCAACCCAAACATTTGATAAAATCTTTCTGGGAAATATTGATACTCTTTCTCCAGGTTCAATTACTCGGGTAGATGGACATGATTTATACATTCTGAAAAGAGCATTCGGTTCAGACACAACAGATACAAACTGGAATGCTCTCGCGGATTTAGATGGTAATTCAATAATTGATGGAAATGATTTAATACCAATGGCGGCTAATTTTGGAAAATAAGGAGACCAAAAAAATGAAAAGAATAAAGGGATTCTCTCTTATAATAATTTTTCTTTGCTTAATGCATTTTAATGGTTGTAAATGCGGCGGAAGCGGAGGTGGAGGGACCGCCCCCTCAGCTCAAACAACTTTCAGTCCTTCCGGCACTCCTACCGGCAACACAGTTTATCTTGATGGAACAACAAGCAGCAATAATACAATCACTCTGAATATTAAGGTAAAAGGAGGAACTGATGTTTATGGAGGTGCTTTAGAGATAACCTATAACCCAAACCTGATAGCTTATTCTACTTCACAAGTAGGAACCTATCTTGGAACTGGCGCCGAAAATAAAGCTGCTCTGTATAACGGACAACAGGGAACATTACTTCTCGGAACATTCAGATCCGGCCATCTCTCGGGAGTGACAGGAGATGGACTGTTAGCTACTGTTACTTTTAAAGCACTGACTGCTCAGACAAATACTTATATAGGATTCAATACTACAAATAGCTTTCTTAAATCATCAATAGATACTACAAGTAATATTTCCGGAACTAGTTGGTTAGGCGGAGTTTTGAGTTATGTACCATAATAGAAAAGAAAAGGAGGTGAAAATATAAAATTTTTGAAGCAATGAATTCAGCATAACCTTAAAACAGGAGATATAAATGGTAAAATATTTTAAAAGCTATTCAGTTCTTTTTTTCGCGGTAATGCTGTTGTTGGGGATATCTTCAATATCGCAAGCCGCGGATAAAATTATTGGTTTTTCGTCCGGGGTTAATTTTATTAAACCGTCTGATAAAAGGTTTACCGGTCAGGGAAGCAATTTTTCTTTAGTCCTCCCTATTGATCAGGGAACAGAGGTTGTAATTTATCATGAAACCAGCCGCTTAAATGGAAAAGAAGTAGCTGCGGTTTGTAACGTAAATTTAGATATTGAGGAATTGAGGATTCAAAAGGAAATAGCAGGGCCTGTTAGTGTAGTATTAGGTTCCGGATGGGCTAATCTTTCCGGCGGTATTGCCGATGGCGCCTCGATTGTTGACGTTGGAGTAAAAATTACACCAATGAGTACTTTAGGGAAATATTCTACAGTAGAACTTTCAATAGATGTTATGTATCGTTTTCTCAAAATAGCTAATGCAGCGGTATTAGTAACAGATCCTGTAGGAAAACTTGATGGATTCGCTGCTGGAATAAATGTTTCATTGTTGTTTTAATTTAGTAAAGGTTAATTTAAATAAACACAAAAAGGCATATCCTCAAGGTATGCTTTTTTTGTTCTGACATACAAAAGCATCTTGTATATTTGTATTCTATTGACAATTCAAACCATACTATGATAGATTTCCAATAGAAAGAAACCTATTTTATGAAGAAATTTTCCATTCTCATCCTTTTATTAACTTTTATCACAGCATCCCGGGCCATGCCTAATATTAAAACCTACAAATTATTCCAGGCCAATAGTTTTTTCAATAAAAAACAATATGAATCCGCTATAACAACATATAAAGAAATATTGTTGACCACTCTGGATGAAAATGAAAAAATCACCTGCCAGAAAGGGATAGCTGAGAGTTATGACAAACTTGGAAATTTTGAGGAAGCGGCAAAAGAATATGAGATGTTAGTAAAAAATTATCCCGCGGTACCTGAAATAAACACGATCCGCGGAAGGCTGGCTGAATTGTATCAAATAAATAATGATCCAAAAAAACAAATTGGGATCCTTGAGGAAATGGCAGAAAAAGACCCGTTTAATCCTGACCTGCAGGAGCACCTTTTCCGGGTTTATGAAAAAACAAATATCCTGGAAGAAAAAATTAAAAGTCTTGAGAATGAATTAAACCGGTTTCCCGGAAAAGATCATATCCGCCGGATCCTCGTAAATTTTTATCTCTGGCAAAAAAAATATTCTCAGGCTATTTCTATCTGGGAGAAAAATCCGAATAAAGATCTTTTCTATTTTGAAACCCTGGGAGATCTCTATTTTGGATCTGACAGAAAAAAAGAGGCAATATCGATCTGGAAAAATATTTTTATTCAGGATCCTAACGGCCAAACCCTGCAGTTCACGGTGTCCATATTTAACAAAAAAGGCCTGACCGATGAAGCGCTAAATTGCTACCTGGATGCAAGGAAGAGATTTAATAATCCATTAGTTTATCACCGGGAGATATTTGAAATTTATCTTTTACAGGCGCAAACAGGCTTAGCTTTTGAAGAACTGCTTAACCTTTTAAATTATTCCCCGCAGGATTTCCCGTTCGTAATTTCAGAACTGTATGAGGTTATCAAAGGCTCAAATGATCCCGGGCTGTTGATCGAAAAAGCAAAATCGGAAATTTCAAGAAAACCGGAGTCCGCTGAATCATATCAGCTTCTCGGCGAGATCTATCTTGAAACAAACCGGCCCGATCAGAGTATCCCCTGTTTTGAAAAAGCAGGTGAACTCAGGAAAAACAAAGAGATTGTTCTGGTTCAACTTGGAGAAAAACTTATTAACAAAAAATTTTATAAAGAGGCAATAACAACCTTTACTAAAATAAAAGATACCTCCCCTTTCGGGCCATTGGCAAATTATCAAGTCGCCCTGTCCTTTTACGATCTTGGGAGTTATGATTCGAGTCTGAATATTCTAAACGAGATCATTAATGAAAATATGCCGGAACCTTATTTTTCTCAAGCCTATGCCTTAAAAGGCGAAATTCTTTTTGAAACACATAACTTGTCTTCGGCAAAAGAAACATTAAATTACTTTAAAAATAAGCCTGAACAAAACGAAACTAAAAATAAAGCTTTTTTCCGGTCGGCTGAAGTTGAATTCCTTCTGGGCAATTTTACAGAAGCAAAAAATCAATTTACAACCATTGTAAACAACAAAATGTTCGGGGTCTTCTCTTCTCCCGCGAATTTTTATCTTGCGGAGATCTGCTTTTTAGAAGATGATTTTAAAAAAGCTAAGGGCTCTTTTGAAGATTTTGCCAAACGGTTTCCCGGAGAACCGCAGGCAAATCAAACTTTGCTCAGGCTGGTCCTTTTGAATAAAAATAAGGAAAATGAAATTGAGTTAAAGGCGCTAACCAATATAATCCGTGAAAAAAATTATTACAAATTGCCTGAGGCGGAAAATAACGCGAATGATTTTATAAGCAGGAATCCCGGCTCAAAACTTATGATATATTTTTTAATGGAATTGGGCGAGATCTATTCTTTAGAGCACAAATGGCCTGAGGCGCTGAAAATTTATGAGAATATTAAAAAAATAAATTCTTTTTTTTACAGGCAGGAAGCAGCCAAACAACTGGCGTCCATTTATGAAACAAATTTTAAAGACAATGCTAAAGCGCGCGCCGAATATATCAAATTATTAACAGATTTCCCTGAAAATCCGGTTATTGAGATCATCAGGAAAAAAATAGAAGAACTGAAACCATAAATCATGTACTTAGAAGACGTTGAAAATTATTTTTGCAAAAAAAAAGGGAAAAGCCTTATTCTTTCGCCGAAAGACTGGCTTTTAATAAAAAAATGGTTTACTGAAGGGATACCTTTGGCTTTGATATTGCAGGGGATCGACACTACCTTCGCTAATAATCCCAATCCTAAAAGAATAAATTCCATCAGTTACTGCGAATCCGAAATTCTTTCAGCGTGGGAACTTTACAAGGAAAATATGATCGGATCAGCCCGGAAAGAAGACCCGAAAGACGCGCCTGCTTTTATACTGGACAGGATCAGCGGGATCATTAAAATGCTCGCTGAAAGAACTGAAAAAGGTAAAAATAAACTTATTTATGAACATATATTATCTTTATTTGAGAATATGAATAATTTATTGCTTAAAGACAGACAAGCACTCACTTTCCTTGACGCTGAACAGAAGTTTAATCAAAATCAAAATGAGATCGTGCAATATCTAATAAAATGCCTTGGTCCCAAAGAAAACGCGGAGATAGAAGATAAAATTGAAAGCGATCTTTTACCTTATAAAAAAAGAATGCCCCGGAAAACTTTTGAAGAAACCAAGGAACAGCTTTTGCAGAAAGAGGTCTTAAAGAAATTCAGCTTGACAAATATAGGGCTTTACGATTAAATGTAAATTCAACGGATATGAACTCCTCCCAACCTCCTCTTTAAAAAAAGAGGAGGAGTAAAAAAAGCCAGATAAAAGTTTTTTGTTATTTTCCCCTCTTTTTTTAAAGAGGGGATCAAGGGAAGTTCGTATTTAAGAAGGGAATCTAAATGAAAAAAAAGATAGAAAAACCAGAAATTTGCCCAAAATGCAATGGTGCCGGCTGGGAAGTTGTTAAGGAAGATGATGTTGAAGCGGTAAAACGCTGCAGCTGTTTTTATTCCCGGATAAGTGAACGGCTTTTAATAGAATCACGTATTCCTAAACGGTACCAACACTGCGATTTTGAGAGCTTTTATGAACTTACATCGTCTCTGGGGCAGGCTAAAAAGATCGCCTCCGATTTTGTCAGGGAATACCCGGTCGTACAAGCGGGGCTTATATTTATCGGCCAGCCTGGAGCGGGAAAAACACATCTTGCCGTGGCAATTATCAAAGAACTCATAAAACAAAAGTGTATCCCCTGCGCGTTCTACGATTTCCGCGACCTTTTAAAGGAGATCCAAAACTCCTATAATGCGCAAGCCCAGACGTCGGAATTAGAGGTTTTAAAGCCTATTTTCCAAAAAGAGGTAATTGTTCTGGATGAATTAGGCGCGAGTAAGATCACAAACTGGGTTCAGGACACCTTATCCTATATTATCAATCAAAGATATAACGATAAGAAAATCACCATTTTTACATCTAATTACCTCGATGAACCGGCGGTTAAAACCGATGAAACACTGGAAAACCGTATAGGCACCCGTCTCCGGTCCCGTCTTTATGAAATGTGCCATGTAGTTGAAATAAACGCTAAGGATTTTCGCAAAGAAATGAAACATTCTTCTATAATGTCCATGGAAAAACAAAAAGAAGAAAAACGTAAAAATCAGAAATAATTTAAATGAAGAAATTAATTTTTGTTATATTATTTTTCTTTTTTTCTTCCGTCTCTTCCGCCACGGCGGACGAGTCCGCTCAAAACCGGTTTTTTATCTATATGGACTCAAGCCAGAATAATCATCTTAAAGCTTATGGGTTGGCTTACTGGGTGCTTCAGCAAGGTGAAAAAATTGAATGGCTGTTAAACTACCGCGGCGGTTCATTTTTAATGAATGATTCATCTCCCCTGCGCCAGGAAGCAGCGATAAGGGGTGTCTCATATGAAATCATACCGGAATCAAGTATCCCGAATTTATATCAGGAGATCGAGAACAATAATATGGAACGGGTTTTACTGGAAAAAGCGCCATTGATCGCGGTCTATACCCCGCCGGAAAAATTGCCATGGGACGACGCGGTTACATTAGCTTTAACCTATGCCCAGATCCCTTATGATAAAGTTTGGGACAAAGATGTACTGTCCGGGAAATTAATCA
>JAQUKH010000029.1 GCA_028719205.1 bacterium | reverse complement strand
TATCTCTTTTATGAATGAAGGAAAATCATTCCACGTAACAGCGACATCAATCTCTATCTTATCGTTTATTTTATCCAAAACATCTTTTATGAGGTTATATCCTTTATCTAAAACATGTTTGATCTCCACCTCATCCTGAATAAAGGTCCCTAACTTTACAGGGATAACCGTGATCCCGGAATTCATGATTCTTTCAATAATCGTCTGATGCTTGAGTAACATCCTGACGCCAATATCATTAGGCACGGAGGTATAATCAAACACCTCACAATCCCTTACCATTGCCGAAATATCATGATAAGGAATTGTATAAACACCGTCACTGACGCCTTCAGCCCCGGAAAAATCTTTTGGAACAGAAAGATGTAATGTTGTATTGGAATTTATAATCCCATAAATATATTTTCCGATTTCAGCCATAAAATTCTACCCTCAATTTATTATTTTTTTTCTTCTGGTTTAGGTTCTTCTGCTTCAGGCTTTTCCTGCTGTGGCGTTAATTCTTCTTCTTTCTTTTTACACGTGAATAAATTTTTAATTTTTTCAATGATCTTTAACATCTTTAATCCTCCTTTAAATTGTTCTAAAGTTTGAAGCTCTGTTTTTAATAGCCTCCTCAAAATGCCTCTTTGAAATTTTTAATTCTTCTTTGTTATCTGCTCCATGCTCTATGCCCTTTGCTCTTTGCTCTTCAATGTATTCCTTTACCGCGAGCATCGATGCCCTTCGGCAAATAAATTCAACATCAGCCCCCGTCCTGTCATTTGTTTGTTTTACCATTGCCTTCAGGTCCACATCACCAGCCAAAGGTTTATTTTTGGTATGTATTTTAAATATTTTTTCCCTGTCTTTTTCGGAAGGCTGCGATAAACCAAGCAAAAGATCAAACCTGCCGCTCCTTATTATCGCGGGATCAATAATATCTAATCTGTTCGTGGCGCCTAAAACCATCACGCCTTTAAGTTCCTCGATCCCATCCATCTCAGTCAGAAACTGGCTGATCACGCGCTCTATAACATTATTGTCACCCGAAGAGCCTCTTTTAGGAACAATGGCATCTATTTCATCAAAAAATAAAATACAGGGCGACGCCTGTTTAGCGGTCTTAAATACCTCGCGGATCGCACGTTCACTCTCTCCTATATATTTTGATACCAGAGAAGGCCCTTTCACGGAGATAAAATTTACCCCGCTTTCAGTCGCCGCGGCCTTAACTAAAAGGGTCTTTCCTGTTCCGGGCGGCCCGTAAAGTAAGATCCCCTTGGGAGGGTTAGTATTCGCTTTCTTAAAAACATCAGCATATTTGAGCGGCCATTCTATCGCCTCTTTTAATTCTTCCTTTATTTCATCCAAGCCTCCGACATCATCCCACTTAACATTAGGCACCTCTATAAAAAACTCGCGGATCGCCGAAGGTTCAACCTCTTTCATTCCCTCTAAAAAATCATCCATTGTCACTTTTAATCCAACCAGGGTTTCATAGGGAATTTCCATTCCAAAATCTATCAGCGGCATAATCTTGCGAAGCTCCGACATCGCTGATTCCCTTGCCAGGGCCTCCAGGTCCGCGCCGACAAAACCATGGGTCATCCCGGCTATTTTCCCTAAATCCAGATTTTCTTCCAGAGGCATGCCCCTTGTATATATCTCAAGTATTTTTAATCTTCCGTTTTTATCAGGTATCGGGATAGATATCTCCCGGTCAAACCTGCCGGGTCTCCTTAACGCGGGATCCAAAGCGTTTGGGATATTCGTCGCGCCTATTACTATGACCTGACCCCTTTTCTCTAAACCATCAAGTAAAGATAAAAGCTGAGCCACCACACGCCTCTCAACCTGTTTTTCAGAACCCATATCCTCTCGTTTCGGGGCGATCGCGTCTATCTCATCAATAAAAATAATCGCGGGCGCATGTTTTTGAGCATCTTCAAACACGCCTCTTAAACGCCCCTCGCTTTCTCCATAAAATTTCCCCATTACTTCAGGCCCTGATATATGGGTGAAATACGCATCCGTCTCATTTGCCACCGCGCGGGCTATTAAGGTTTTCCCAGTACCGGGAGGGCCATAAAGTAAAACGCCTTTAGGCGCGTCAATCCCTAATTTCTCAAAAACCTCAGGGTATCTCAAAGGCAATTCTATCATTTCTCTTATCCTTTGGATCTGAGGTCCCAGGCCTCCAATATCCTCATATGAAACCTTCGCCCTCGACTGTTCAACCGTATCTTTCGCATCCTTTAAATCCATCTTTATAAGTGTGTTCGGCCCCACTAAAACCACGTTGGCAGGCACTGTATCTATGACCCTGAACTCACAATACTTTGATCCGAATAACGCGGTCCTGATCCGGTCCCCTGTAATTAACGGAAGGCCTTCTATCAAAGAACCGAGATATTGGGTATTGGAAAAACCCGGCCCGCTTATAGTGGAAAGCACTATTTTACTTGCCGGATTATAATCAACCTTTTTAATTTTTACCTTTTCGTCAAGCCCAACCTGCGCGTTCTCACGCGATATCCCGTCGATCTGAATTATTTTTTTATCTCTTTCCTCAACATAACAAGGCATTACTTTAGCAGGTGTGCTTCTCTTGCCTTGAACCTCTACGATATCACCCACTTCTAATCCAAGGGTTCTCATATCTTTCGGATCTATCCTGACAACGGCCCTGCCTACATCTTTTGACAGCGCCTCTTTTACTTTAAGTGTTAAAACCATATTCTGATTTCCCATATTAAAATAATAATTTTTTGAAATTATTCAAAGCGGTTATCCCTTTAACCTCTTGAGCCTGTAAAGGTATATTAGTTATCTGTAAATTACCAAATTTCTTTTTTATCTGGTTAATATATTTTTCCTGCACCTTTCTTCTTTCCCTGCAAAAATCACACTCATTCCACTCTAAAACATTATTAATAACCAGTTGTTTTACCGCTATCCCATATTTTGTTAAATTATTTATTAATCTTTCTGTCTCTAAAACAGCCATCTCTTCCGGAATTGTTACCACAACAAACTCGCATCGCTTTTCATCACGAAGTAATTCCTCAATTCTTTTTACTGTCTTTTTCATCTCCAGAATAAAATCATCGCCTTCATCAGGATTATATTCACCGGCAAACGTTTCAACCGTATACCTGTACTTCCATCTCATCTTTGCCATAACCTTGATCCATTGATCTAAAAGCCCGGGCAATGTCAAAAGCCTTAAGGTGTGGCCTGTCGGCGCGGTATCTACAATGTATTTATCAAATTTAGCATCGTTAATAAGATCAATGATGGCTTTAAATCCCATGACCTCATCTATACCCGGAATAGACAAAGAAAAAATTGAATCAATATCTTCATCATCTAAATAAGTAGATGTCCCTAAAATCTTCATTATCTGGGATTCATATACTACCTTAAATTTAGAAAGCGCCTTTTCAGCGCTTATTTCAAGAGCGCTTAGATTAGTTATATCCTTTACCTGCCGCACAGTATCACCTATTTCCTGGCCCAGGCTGTCACCAAGTGAATGCGCCGGATCTGTCGAGATTAAAAGTGTCTTCAACCCCTCAGATAAATATAAGCCTGTACCTACACTGCAGGTTGTCTTTCCAACCCCGCCCTTCCCGCCAAATAAGATCAATTTTAATGAGGAGTCTGTTAAACCGGTTAATCCATTCATTTTTTTACCTTTACCTCTAACATACCGTTTTTATAGAAAAATTTAATTGTGTCTGCCCTTACCTTCGCGGGCAGTAAGATTTCTTTATGATATTTCCTGTCACCGGTTTCAGCTGAAATTTCAAGAATATCACCTTTCAGATCTATCTTTATATCCCCTTCATTAACACCCGGCATCTCAGCGTAAATTTTAATCTCTTCTTTTTCATCAAAGATATCAATAATAGGCTCTCTCTCTTCTTCAACCTTTGGCCCTTTGGGTGTTTTTTTAATATTGCCAAAGGGTTCAACTACAGTTTTCCCGCCTGTCGCTGTCCTCACGGAAAAACCAAACACGCCCTTCATACCTTTTCTGAGATGGTCTAAATCAATCTCTCCTTCTTTTTTAATTTCACCTCCTGCCTCTTCTAATTTAACAGCCATGTCGATTATATTATTAATTCCTTTTAATAAGCCTCCCATACCGAAATCTAAATTCACACCTTCTTCTTTATCCGTTTTCGATTTTTTTTCTTTTGCCATTTTTTCCCCTCTTTTATTACTAAATTCTAACCCCTCTTGATCTCCCCTTATCAGGGGAAAAACTTGAATTATCCCCCTGATAAGGGGGAATAAAGGGGGTTTTAATAATTAATCGTCATTTTTTTTACCGGTTTCGCCGGTATATTCGTGTAGGTCTTAATTTTCCCTTCCTCTTGTATTTCTTTTTCCAGTGTTTCGATCCGCTGATAAAGGCCGTTTAACATCCTGCTTGCCGTATTCCTTCTTTTATCTAACGCGAAAATTTCTTTTTCCAGTCTGTCCTTTTCTCTTTTGAACGTATATAGTTCTAAATAACTTGACCTTTGGATTTTAGGGATAGCCCTCAAACCCGCGGAATGAATACTTTTTACATCTCTCGCGCCTGGTACCTGAAGCATTCCTTTCATTTTTTTCCTCCTCCCAGTTCCTTCTCAACTATATCTTTTACTACTTCTCTTACCCTGTTCTGGTTTGTTTTTGAACCAACCCTGCTTGTTTCGGATGCCAGAATATCCTGGCACATCTGTTTAAAAACCCCGTTGGCCTTTCCCAGGGTTATATTTCTAACCTTCAGGGTCTTGGCGATCATGATACAGCCACGGATGGTCGGCGCGAATTCACATTTCCCTGAATCCCTCAAGCCCCGGACAATGTTAACTATTACCTCTGTATCCTTCTTTTCCAAAAGAGATTTTGCTCTTGTAATGGCTACTTCTGTCTCATAGTCAAAATGATCCAGGTCCATAGTGATCATCCTGTCACGAAGGGCATCCTGGCTCCTGTGCACACCCGCGTATTCCTCTGGATTGGATGTAAATATCGCCGTAAAATTCGGGTCTACCCGTAAATAAGGTTCATTACCCCCCCTTCCCATAGGCAGGTCCATCATCTTTTCCTGCAAAATAGAAAGAAGTATATTATTTGCCTCCGGCCGTGAACGTGTAAATTCATCATATACCAATGTATATCCGTACTTGCAGGCAATGGTAAGCCGGTTATCTACCCAGCGTTTTACCATATCCTCTTCCGTCTTAAGTACCCTTGATATAAATCTGTCCACAACCTTTTTCATCCTGTATCCGTATTCGCCCCCGACAAGATCGGATGTTTTAAATTCTTCATCTCCGTGGATCATTACCACTGGCCTTTCGATCTTGCTTGCTATGTGCATCGCGAGTGTTGTCTTGCCTGTCCCGGAGGTGCCTCTGAAATGAACCGGGAATCCCGCCTGGATATAAGAAAGCGCCCTGTCACTGATATCTTTTATATACTTTGTTTCCACAAAGTCGTGCATGGGACTTGGATCTAATACTGTAGTCATCTCATCAACCATTATTATCTACCTCCCCTATTTTTTCTTCTTTTTTGCGGCCTTCTTTTCAGTTTTATTTTCAACAGGCTTTTTCTCAGCATTTTTTTCAACAGTAGTTATTTTCTCTCCTGCTTCAATCTTTGCCATTATTCCTGCTTTTCCGGATTTAGATAAAGTAGAAGAGATCCCCTGCCATGCTTTTTTTGCCTCTACCATATCCGACCTGTATCCGCTGATAAGGTCCTCCGCTTCATCTAAAAGCCCGCTTACATGAGCCTTAATGTCAGTTACTTCTTTGGCAAGCTTTTCTCTCAGTTCGGACGCAGACTTTTCACGATCTTTCTTAAAATCATTCATCATTAAGCTTACGCCTTTTTTTAATTTTTCCACATCATCTTCCAGTCTCCCCATAAAAATGCCTAAATTTTTTGACTGCTCTTCACTCATTTCTTCACGGTTTTCCCTGAACTCTTTAAGCATATCACCCACATTCTTTGTCAGATCAGATGTAAAACCGGCTAATTTTTTTGCCTGTTCGGAAGCATTTGTCTTACGTTCCCTGCTAAAATCATGTAAGGTTGTCTTTGCTTCTTTTAAAATATTTTTTGTATCCATTATTACACTATTGATTTCTTTTGTCCGGCCCTTGTGCGAGTCAACAATATTTTCTACAATAGTTTTCATGCCTTCAGCTATTCCCATTTTTTCTCCTTTTTGTGCCTATTATGGCCGGTTAAATCGATAAATTTACAACAAATGGTGTTTTCAACATGTTATTACAATTCCAATCGCATTTTTTTAAATTCTATTAGTTTCTCTCGAATATCCTCTTTCCTGTTTTTATGATCCAGCATCCGTTCTTTATTCTGAGTATTGAATTCCTGAAGCATTAATTTGAGGTCATTTATCCTGAGTTCTCTTCCTTTGGCTAAAAGATCGCTGAGACTCTTTGCCATCAGCTCCTGTTCTTTTTGAAATTCTTTTAGTTTAGAGGTAACTTCATTTTTTCTTTCTTCCTGCTTGACAAGAATTTCTCTTATCATATCCTGAAATTCCTGTATTCTCTGGATCTCGCCGTTCGCGAGAGATTCTTTAAATTTCTTTAAATTTTCTCTCAAGCCTTTTGACATTTCCTTTTGTTCATTAAAATATGATTTTGATAGGTCCCTTACCTCTTTTTCGCGATTTACCTGAAAAGAAAAAGTCCCAAACATTATTTGGTCGAAATCTTTTTTTCTTAAAGAGGAATTTTTGGCAAGTATATCTTTTAACTCGTTATTGATCTTTTCGACTTCATGGCTTGTATCAAGGAAGGAATCCTGGAAAATCTCTCCGATATTTTCAATCTTATCTTCATAAGAAGAGAGCACATTATTAATAATAGTATCTTTTATTTCTTCTGTTAAAAGCATGATTTCCCCTTTAAATCTTCATAAATTGTGCTGCTGATGTTTTACAATTCTGAGTTTAAAAGGAATTCCTTGGCGAACTATGCCACGCCTTCAGTAGCGGGGGATAATCCGGCAAGAAGCCCTTTAATTCACTGCCTAATCGCTTAGGCTGCTGTCGCTGTCAAGCCGATAGCCTCAGCATACTTCAAATAAGTCTCAACTGACGCTACTACAACTCTGGCTTCAACCGCGAGGATTTCAATACCAACTAAAGATACTCTTACCCAAGCGTCGACCACTACTCCTTTATCCAATATTCTGTCGATAACCTCTACCAACGAACTTGAACCTATTGTTTTTTCTACTGCCATGTTAATCACCTCCTTTTTCAATGAATAGACGATCCCGATTTCGGGATCGTAGGACGAAACCCGTCTATGAATTGAACCCCGATGTCACATCGGGGCCAAATTTATTTTTCTTCATCCAATTTTTTTACCGCACCCTCGAGAGAATACTTCTCAGTATCCACTAACACTTTAACTAAAACAGCCCTATGGATATCCTCTTCTGAATATCTTCTAAATTTTCTCTTCCCGCATTGGACATACACCGGTTTAACAATACCAAGCCTCTCCCAGTATCTCAGCCTTTCAGCGGATATTCCTGTTTTCTCTATTATATTACTTGTCCCGATCATTTTTTTTCTTCTTTCCATTTTATCGATTCCCAAATAGCTCCTATCAAATTGATAAGCGTACGACATACGACAACTTTTTCTGATGTCAAGATTAATACATCGGGGTAAAATGGTCAACGGGAACTTAACAGGTAGATACAGGGTATAAAAAATACCCACCAAATAAAACAAATCAAGGAAGGTTTGTAAAACAGCTTCTGATTTTATGAATTAGATTTCATGCAGATACGAGGATAAATTAATATCTTTATTAGATATGTTTAATTTTTTTCTTATATTCTTGCGGTGCATTTCAACCGTCTGGAGGGATATATTCAGGAAATCGGAGATTTCTTTATTACTAAAACCGTTTTTTATCATATTACAAATTTCAACTTCTCTCGGTGTCAACTTGAAACTTTTTTGTGTTATTTTAGAGCCAAATGAAGATGTTAATTCATCCATATAACGATGAAGCAGGTCAACGTGATCGGAAGATACACCTTTCATTTTAAACTTCTCTAAAGCCGGCAATATTGTTTCATTCATGTTGATTGAAATATTTTCTTTTAATTTATTTTTTGTCCTCTCAATATGTTCTATCATTTCCTTTAGTGCCAGGTCTTTTTGTTCTAAAGCCAATTTCTGGTTCTGCAGTTCCTCTTTAGACTCTTTCAGGGAATTTAACACTATTTTATGGGGGGTTATATCCTTAACGTAGTTTATCATTTGCTTTACATTACCTTTGTCATCAAATATGGGAGAACCGTGAATTTCTACAAACTTTGCATTTCCATCCCCATCATAATGAGTATGCTCTATAACTATATTTTTTTTGGTTTTCTTTACTTTTTCAAGCGGGCAAAGTTCACCACTGCAGGGCTTTTTACGCTTATGAAGTACCGCGTAACAGGTCTGACTTTCCGATAAGTTTGCCATACCGGAAACTTCATTTGCTGCCTGGATAATGTAATCATCAGCATTTATTACATAAAGGGGATAACTAAATGATTCTAATATATTATTTAAAAATTTGTTTAGTTTCTGGACTTTTTCTTCTGTTTTTTTGAACTCTGAAACTTCAACGCGTCTCCATTTGTCATCCTCTTTAATAATGGCAAATTGATGGTTTGCAACTACATCTATAATTTCTTCATTTCTGTATTTATCAAGAGAATATGTACAAATAGCAATAAGTTTAAAGTTATCAATTACATAATTTACATTTTTTTCATAATTCATGAAATCAGGCCAATTGTTTTTTCCTAACCAAAAGGTATCTCCACTGGCACGAACACCATTAAATCCTCTTTCTATAGCCTGATGTTCTTTTTCTACCCACTTCTTTAATACCAGATCCATGCTGAATCTTCCTGATTCTTCATACCATTGAACAACATCTAATATCTCAATCTGTCCTTTTCTAAAATAGTCATCTAATTTCACTATTTCTTTCCGCAGGGCTTCTTTTGCTTCTTCAACTCCTAAAGGTTCGGAAATAATCCATATACAGAATTCATTATTTTCCAATCCCGCCTTAAAATAAGGAACCAGTACTTCAATTAAATCTTCCCTGGTCCGGTAAAATTGGCAGAGATGTGTTCCCCATGAAAGATCCCCGATAATTTCAACGCCACTTTTTCTATTTCTATTTTTGTTTCTATTTTCCATTATAACTCCCAGGTATTTTTTCAATAAATTCAAGATAGTATAAAACCTCCCACACCCAGAAATACCGGTAACACGGCCATTTTCAAAAAAACCGGAGGGATGAAACGGTTTTCTCAAAAGTTCCAGATCCCTGAGTGCGGAAGCCTTATTTACATTAACAGTATACTATATATTAAGTCCATGTTATAAATATTAAGTATGGCTTAACTTAACAGACAAAAAAAATTACGGCCTTTTATAAGAATTATTTTTTTCTATATATTTGACTATTTTCTTTCTGTCTTCCTTATTAATTTCTATGAACTCCATACCAACCTTAAATTTATTTTCTCCTTCATGAAAATTATTTTTACATATTTTTTCAATCCAGGCTACCTTTGATTTTACAGGAATAGATAAATATATGCTTTTACATTGATTAAAAGGCTGATAAATTTCAAGGTCTATTATCTCGTCCTTGAATATATCCCTTTCCGTCTCAAACATCAAACCGTTACCGCTTATGTTACAGGTGATTGCCATGGATTTATCTGGAGTATCGGATTTTAACTTATAAAAAATAAATAAATTTTTTCCACTGCGTTGGTCCCTCCTATTTTCAAAATTTTTATTTTCTTCCATCTTTTAATTTTTACCTCCTAAAAAAAATAATTTATCCTGTTCTAAAAATTATCCAAAGAAGTTCAGCATCTTTATCTCCAATATTTGTCACCTTCTGAAGCCGGCGGATAGAATTACAATAAATACTATCACCTTCATCCAAAACTAATTTTTCATCAGAACAAGCCAAATCCAACCTGCCCTTAAGGACCATCCCAAAGCCCTCCCCTTCCGGATAAATCAACTCTTTAGCAAGTTCACCTCCTTTTCCTATAGTAAAAATATGAGGCTGCATTTTTACATTCAAAAACCCTGAGGCCAGTGTTTCACAAAACAATTTCTTTTTTTTATCAATTGGCCTTTTTACTGTTCCTCTTTTAACTATCACCCATTTTTTATGTTCTTCCCCCTCGAAAAAATAAATCATTGTTGTATTTAAAGCCTCGGCAATTTTTCCTAATGAAGTAAACGAAGGTGAGGTCAGATCTCTTTCTAACTGTGAAAGAAAACTTGTAGTCAAGCCTGTTTTCTCTCCCAATTCCTTCAGGGTAATTTTTTGCTGCGTTCGTAATTTTTTTATTCTATATCCTATTTTCATTTTATTTTTAAATAATCATTTTAATCTCAAATATTTACATATATTATATTATACCAAATATTCCAAATAATACAGCTAATCTCTTAGAAATATTTTTCCAAATAGCGGATCCAACATTTTTTTATTCATAAATTGACAAAAACCAAAATTTTGATAAAATATATGAAATCATAACTTATTAAATGATAAGGAGATTTTAGTCGTAGATTGAATTTACCCCGATGTTGCATCGGGGTTCAATTCGTACTATTATTTCTATGCGCACTTTGTGCTTCATAAATAATGTTCTCATTGAAGGAGGAAATATGGAAATTAAGGCTTGTGATGTAAATGAGTTAAGGAAAAAAACAGGGGCCGGCATGATGCTCTGTAAAAAAGCGCTTGAAGAAGCAAATGGTGTAATGGAAAAAGCAGTTGAAATATTGAGAAAAAAAGGTATAGATACCGCGATGCAAAAATCAGGAAGAGCTACTAAAGAAGGTACCATTGTCTCATATATCCACCCGGGAGCGAAACTCGGAGTTTTATTGGAAATAAGCTGCGAAACGGATTTTGTCGCGAAAACAAATGATTTCCAGTCACTCGCAAAAGATATCGCCATGCATATCGCGGCCGCTAATCCTTTATATGTCAGAAGAGAAGAGATCCCGCCGGAAGTACTGGAAAAAGAAAAAGAGATTTTCGCGTTCCAGTTAAAGGAACAAAAAAAGCCCGATAATATTATTGAAAAAATCCTGCCGGGAAAAATTGATAAATATTGCGCTGAAATTTGCCTTATGGAACAGCCTTTTGTAAAGACACCGGAAGTCTCGATCAACAATATTTTAACGGAACGGATCGCAAAATTAGGGGAAAATATCATTATACGGAGATTTATCCGTTTCAAACTGGGGGAATAAAAAGTCGCCAGTCACAAAGTCACCAAGTCACCAGTTAAATAAATTTGTATTTACTTGTGACGTTGTGACTTATAACTTGTGACTTATTTTTAAATTGGAGTTAAAATATGCCTAATACTATTAAACCTATTTACAAAAGAATACTTATCAAACTAAGCGGTGAATCACTATGCCCCGCGCAGGGAAACGGGATAGACTTTGATGTAATAGAAAAAGTCGCGAAAATGATAAAAGATGTTAAATCCTTGAAAGTGGAAATCGCGATCGTCATAGGAGGAGGCAATATTTTCAGGGGCGCGCCTGCCACAAAAAACGGTATGGACAGGACCTCCGCCGATTATATGGGAATGCTCGCCACGGTAATAAACGCGATGGCGCTTCAAAGCGCGTTAGAAAACATCGGAACTTTCACCCGGGTAATGACAGCGATCGAAATGCCCCGTATCGCGGAGCCTTATATAAGGCGAAGGGCTATCAGGCACCTCGAAAAAGGCCGTATTGTGATATTCGCGGGCGGAACAGGCAATCCTTATTTCACTACTGATACTACTGCCGCTTTGCGCGCGGCTGAAACTTGCGCCGATGTTATACTTAAGGCCACCAAGGTCGACGGTATTTACAGCGATGACCCTATGACAAACCCGGACGCGGTAAAATTTGATGAATTGTCATATATCGACGTTATTAAAAAGAAGCTGAAAGTCATGGACAGCACGGCAATAACGCTTTGTATGGATAATAAAATACCTATTAATGTTTTTAATATGAATGAAAAAGACGTGATAAAAAGAATAATTCAGGGAGAAAAAGTAGGAACCACCGTTAAATAAATACCTCCCCCGTCCCCTCCTTGGCAAGGAGGGGATTAAGGGGTGGTCAGGAGATAAATCATGGATGTAAAATTAGTTTATCAGGACATGGAAAATCATATGAATAAGACGATTGAAGTGTTTCGCAGAGAGATAGCATCCATAAGGACCGGACGCGCTTCTACCGCGATCCTTGACGGAATAATGGTAGATTATTATGGAACCCCTACTCCTTTAAAACAGATCGCGTCCTTAAGTATTCCTGAACCAAGGCTGATACTTATTCAAGTCTGGGATAAGGCAGCTATCCAGGAAATAGAAAAAGCGATCAACAAATCCGACATCGGGATAAATCCGGTAGTTGACGGACAAAATATCAGATTAAATCTTCCTCCTTTAACCGAGGAGAGGAGAAAAGAACTGGTTAAACATGTGAAAAAAATATCTGAAGATTCTAAGGTAACTATTCGAAATATCCGCAGGGATGCTATTGAAAAACTAAAAAGCGCGGAAAAAAGCCATGAAATATCGGAAGATGACCTGAAACGGGACCAGGAGAAAATCCAAAAAACAACCGATAATTTTATTGTAAAGATCGACCAGCTACTGCAAATCAAAGAGAAAGAAGTATTGGAATTCTAATTACCTACTGTTTTCAAGTCTGATGAAAGAAGAAGATCTGTTAAAACTTATTAATCCGGAAAAAATGCCGCGGCATATCGCTATCATTATGGATGGCAACGGCAGATGGGCCAAACAACAGGGTTTGCTCCGTGTCATGGGGCATAAAGCAGGCATTGAGGCTATAAAAGATATTATTACCATGTGCTCGGATATCGGCATACAGGCATTAACCCTCTATGCCTTCTCTGTTGAAAATTGGCACAGGCCAAAAATCGAGATTAACTCCTTAATGAAATTATTAAAAATTTTTTTAAGAAATGAAATAAACGAACTTCAGAGAAAAAATGTAAAAGTCATGGCTATCGGCCGTATTCAGGAGTTGCCCCTGTTCGCCCAGCAGGAAATATACAATGCCATTGATAAAACAAAAAATAATACGGGACTTATACTTAATCTCGCGCTTAATTACAGCGGGCGGGTTGACATACTGGAGGCTGTCAGAAAAATTATCGAAAAATATGAGTCTTCAGGCCTCAATTTAAAAGAATTTGACGAAGAAAGTTTCAGCAGTTTTCTTTATACTTCAGGGCTTCCGGAGCCGGATCTTTTGATCCGGACCAGCGGCGAATACAGACTAAGTAATTTTATGCTCTGGCAGCTCGCGTACACTGAATTATGGATCACGGATATTCTCTGGCCTGACTTCAGGAAGATCCATTTACTTAAAGCCATCCTGGACTACCAGAAAAGAAAACGCCGTTTTGGAAAAATACATGAGGGAGAAGAATGCTCAGAGAACGAATAATCACAGGAATGATCGCTATTCCTATCATTACGGCAATAATTTTTTATAGCCCGTTATTACTTTCCGTCCTGGCGTGGATAATAGTTATTTTAGCTATGAGAGAATATTATCTTATGGTAAAGCTCCCGATAAAATTCGATTTTATTATTTTTACCGTTTTTTCATTCATTTTATGCTCTTTCGCGTTAATGAATACTTTTAAATATTTTAATATTATTTTCCTGTCGCTCCTCGCCGTGATCGGCGCGATATGGGTTTTGTATTATAATAAGATCAATAAAAAATATTTTTTACTGGCTAGCCTCGGAAATATTTATATAACTTATTTTTTCCTGCATCTTATTTTTTTAAGGAATATTGAAGGCCTTGGCGCTAAATATGTTTTTTTTATTTTTCTGTTAGTCTGGGTTACCGATACTTCGGCATATTTCATAGGCGTGAATTTCGGCAAGCATAAATTAGCTCCCGGCATAAGCCCGAAAAAAACAAAAGAAGGAGCTGTCGCGGGAATTATCGGCGCTGTTTTAGTTACCCTGTTGGCTAAAATGACTTTTATTCCAACACTGGCTTTGCCGCAATGTTTTCTCATAGGTATCATTTTCAGCATTGTAGCCCAGACAGGCGATCTTTTTGAATCGGCTTTAAAACGAAAGGCCGGTATAAAAGATTCCGGAAATTTATTACCCGGGCATGGCGGTGTTTTAGACAGGTTTGACAGCCTGTTTTTTACTATACCCATTTTTTATTATTACGTGAAATTGGTGTTGGAAAAATGAAAAATATAACGATTTTAGGTTCAACCGGGTCAATTGGCACATCCACACTGGATGTTATTGAAAATTTTCCTGATGATTTTAAAGTAACCGGCCTTACCGCTAATTCAAATGTTGAGCTTCTGGTCCAGCAGGCAATAAAATTCCGGCCTGAGATCGTGGCTATCACAAATAGTGAGAAGGCTAAACTTGTTTCTTCAAGGCTTAAGGGTAAAAAAATAGAAGTAGTATCCGGCATTGAAGGATTAATAAAAGCCGCTTCCTTCGAAAAAGCGGACCTTGTTGTTTCCGGGATCGTGGGATCCGCGGGATTGATCCCGACCATGGCGGCAATTGAAGCAGGCATAAATATCGCCCTGGCAAATAAAGAAACACTGGTTATGGCGGGTGGCCTTATCTTAAAAGAGGCTAAAAAAAGAAAAGTTAAAATAATCCCGATAGACAGCGAACACAACGCCATATTCCAATGCCTTGAAAATATCAGGCCAAAATTTATCAAGAATATAATCCTTACTGCTTCCGGAGGGCCGTTCCTGAATCTTGAAAAAAAATTTTTAAAAAATGTAACCCCCGCGGAAACGGTAAAACACCCGCGCTGGAAAATGGGGGCAAAAATATCCGTTGATTCAGCTACTATGATGAATAAAGGCTTTGAGGTTATAGAGGCAAAATATCTTTTTGACATAAGTTTTGATAAAGTAAAGGTACTGATCCATCCTGAAAGTATAGTTCACGGGTTAGTCGAATTAATCGACGGGAATTTTATGGCGGTTTTAAGCAGAACGGATATGCGCATTCCTATACAACACGCGCTGACCTACCCTGAAAAGAAAAAAGGATATCTTCCTTCTCTGGATATGAACTCTATCAAAAATTTATCTTTTAAGGAACCGGATATGGATAGATATCCCTGCCTTTCTTACGCGTATCGGGCAGGCATAACCGGCGGGACCATGCCCGCTGTATTAAACGCGGCTAATGAAACGGCTGTTCATTCATTTTTAACAAATAAAATAAAGTTTACCGACATCAGCAGGATAATAAAAACAGTAATCGATAAACATGACCCTGTTTCTAATCCAAGGTTAGAAGAAATATTAAGTGCTGATTCGTGGGCTAGAAAGGAATCTGAAAAATTATGTTTTTAACACTAATTTCAACAATTTTTGTTCTTGGGATACTGGTTTTAGTCCACGAGCTTGGGCATTTCATAACCGCGAAAAAACTAAACGTAAAAGTGGATATATTCTCGATCGGCATGGGGCCGAAAGTCTTCGGATTTACCCGCGGAGAGACTGAATACAGGTTTTCAGCTATTCCTATCGGGGGTTACGTGAAAATGGCGGGGGAAGATATAGAAGAATTATTAAAGGAAGACCCTTCCGCCAAAAAAGATGACGATCCGCGGAGTTTCTATAACCAGTCTAAACTCAAACGTTCATTGATTATTGTGGCAGGCTCCCTGGCGAACATTTTGCTCGGAACGGTAATTTTTCTGCTGATATTTATGACAGGAGTCCCTACCCTGACTACTAAAATAGGAACTGTCGTGGAAAACGGCGCCGCGGCTAAAGCGGGAATAAAACCAAACGACAAGATAATAGCAATCGATACAAAAGCTCTTTGGAAATGGGAAGAAATGACAAAAATCATCCAGGAAAGCGCCGGCAAAAAACTTATGCTTACTATTGAAAGAGACGGGGCTAATATAGAACTGGAAATAACTCCGGAATTGCAGGAAAGAACTAAGGTCGGGATAATCGGTATAAGTTCTGCCTATGATTTTGTTAAAGAGAGATTTGATCCGCTTACAGCGGCCGGCAAGGCATTAAGCCAGACGTGGACCATCGGCACAAGCATAATAAAAGGTATTTACCTTATGATCACGGGAAAGATCCAGGCGGAAGTCGCGGGGCCGCTTGGCATTATTAAAATAACAGGCGAGCAGGCTAAACAGGGATTTTTAAATCTTTTGTTTTTTGCCGCCCTGCTCGGTATTAATCTTGGAACTATCAACTTATTCCCTATCCTTCCTTTGGACGGCGGATATCTTTTAGTAATGCTTATTGAAAAAATAAAAGGCAGCCCTGTTAAGCTGAAACATCAATTGATCGCACAGCAGATCGGGTGGGCTCTTTTACTTTTTCTGCTTTTCTTCGCTTCTTACAGTGATATAATAAAATTTTATTTGCCTTCATTTAAAGCTTTTCATTTCGGAGGAAAATAACAAGAAATGCTGCTTGAACAATTTTATGCCTTAATATCCAGGGCTTCTTTGGTCATAATATTTTATTATGCCGTCAGCCAAATTGAGTTCTTCAGGCAGGCCTTTTATCCCAAAATTACCTGGCCAAAACGAATTTTGGCCTATTTTTCTTTTCTTTTGATCGTAATATATTTTTCATTCGGCCATAATTTTATTTCAATAGCGAATATAATTAACGAAATAAAATTACAAGCCATCCCCTTCGGGATCACCATCTTTATAAGCCTTATTATCATCAATATAATATTAAGCAATATTGAGATCTCTTATGAACATCAGGAAGCCATCCAATCACACAGGACATTGGAGATCGCGGGACAGACCCTGCCTTTTTTAAGGCTTGGATTAAACCAGGAAACAGCTAAAAAAACCGCGAAGATAATTTTGCAGATAACAGATGTTTCCGCGGTGGCTATTACCGACCGGAAAAAAATTTTAGCATATGAAGGAACCGGCTCGGACCATCACCATGTCGGTGAATCTATCCTGACCAAGGCAACACGGGATGTAATTGAAACAGGAGAAATAAAAGTAATAGGTACTAAACATGAGATCGGGTGCCCTATCGCGACTTGCCCGTTGTCAGGCGCGGTAATAGCGCCGTTAAAAAGTAATACTGAAGTTATCGGCACCCTGAAAATCTACCAGACAGACCTTTCCAGGATTACCCCGAGTAAGATAAATCTTGCCATACATCTCGCGCAGCTTTTAAGCATACAAACAGAATTGGCGGAACTGGAGATCCTGAACCAGTTGAAGACCGAAGCCGAATTAAAAGCGCTCAGGGCCCAGATAAATCCTCATTTTCTGTTTAACACGCTGAATACAATAGCAAGCTTCTACCGGACCAAACCGGAAGACGCGCGGACGCTTCTTATTAAGTTCTCCCAGTTTTTCCGGAAAAGCCTTAAACAGCATGAAAATTTTGTTTCACTTGAAGAAGAACTGGAATATATTGATGATTATCTGTCCTTTGAAAAAGCGCGGTTCGGTACCTCACTTTTGATTGAAAAGAACATCGATCCTGCCACTTTGCCATATAAAGTCCCTGTGCTTATTTTACAGCCCTTAATTGAAAATTCGCTCAAACACGGGTTTGCCTATAGAGATATTGAAAAAAAACCCGATAAGAATGTTATAAGCATCCGCGCGCAAAAAGAAAACGGCGAAATAAAGATCACCATTAAGGATGACGGCGTCGGAATGCCGCCAAAAGATAAATTAAAAACGTTTGATTCGGTTAACGGGACAGGTTTAGGAATAAATAATGTCTATGAAAGGCTGAAAACAATTTATGGAGATGAATATGAACCAAAGATCGAAAGCGCGATCGATAAGGGAACTACGATCATTCTCAGGATTCCGATCAGATAGGAAAAAATATGGATATTAAAGCTTTAATTGTTGATGATGAAAAACCGGCGCGGGATGAACTGCATTTCATCCTGGAACGCATACCCGAAATAGGTGAAATCTCCGAAGCCAACAACGCCCATGAAACACTTGAATTGCTTAAAAAGAATGAGTATGATATTTTATTTCTCGATATTCATATGCCCGGGATTAACGGCATTGACGCCGCTAAAAAAATAAATAAAATGGCTGATTATACGCCCTTGATCATTTTCGTTACAGCCTATGATGAACACGCCATCCCTGCTTATGAGGTTGACGCGATAGATTACATCCTGAAACCTTTTGATGAAAAAAGAGTCAGGCAGACTATAGATAAGATCAAACGGATCTATCAGGGAGAGATCGTCAAGAAATTTTCTCTGCAAACCAAGTCCCAGCCTGAACAGCAGAAATTCGGCAGGATCCTCGCGCATAAAGGCAAAAAACTTGCCATATTAAAAATAGAAGATATAAAATACGCCTTCGTTAAAGACGGCCTGGTGTTCATAAAAGCGGGATCGGAAAAATATACGACCAATCTTAACCTGGGACAATTGGAAGAGCGGTTAACCCCCTATTTTTTCTTCCGCGCCAACCGGACTTATCTTGTCAATCTTAATTACGTTAAGGAAATAATCCCGTTTTTCAGCAGTACCTACATCCTTCAAATGGACGACACCGAACAGAATGAAATACCCGTCAGCCGGATACAGACCAGAAAATTGAAAGAGATCTTTAAACTTTAGATTTTTTTATAGTAGAAAACAGTCAAAATAAAGTGGATTTAGCCAATTCATTTTTTTTAGATTAGATGTACTATTAGTTACATGGAGTTTTCAGAATCAAAAAATATTATACAGAAAATTTTACAACCCGCGGATATTACCATAAACGGGAACAGGCCATGGGACCTGAAAATCAAAAATAAAAACTTCTACAATAAAATACTCACCGGCGGCGCCCTGGGGCTGGGCGAATCTTATATGGCTGACTGGTGGGATTGTGACCGGCTGGATGATTTCTTCTGTAAAATCATCCCGACAGATCCCGAAAAAAAGATCAAAACAAATATGGAATTGCTTTTTTATATTTTAAAGAATCACATCTTTAACACAGGTAACAGATCAAATGCCTTTGAGATCGCGGAAAAACATTATGACCTGGGCAATGAACTTTTTAAAAATATGCTGGATAAAAGAATGGTATACAGCTGCGGCTATTGGAAAAATATAAATAATCTTGATGACGCCCAGGAGGCTAAACTCGATCTTGTCTGCCGGAAAATCGGATTACAAAAGGGAGACACAGTTCTTGATATAGGATGCGGCTGGGGCAGTTTCACAAAATACGCGGCGGAAAAATATAAAGCGAAAACGGTAGGCATAACTGTGTCAAAAGAACAGGCCAATTTCG
The DNA here is from genome assembly GCA_028719205.1 of bacterium. Taxonomy (GTDB): domain Bacteria; phylum JACRDZ01; class JAQUKH01; order JAQUKH01; family JAQUKH01; genus JAQUKH01. The sequence goes on along the minus strand of JAQUKH010000029.1, from coordinate 12,861 downwards.
CGAAAGAATCCTGCCGGGGATTGCCTGTGGAAATAAGATTGCAGGACTACAGGGATTTAAACGAAAAATTTGATCATATAATTTCAATAGGAATGTTTGAACATGTAGGATATAAAAATTACAGTAATTACATGAAAATGGTTAACCGCTGTTTAAAAGACGGCGGGATTTTCTTGCTGCATACTATCGGAAACAGCCGGACAAGCATAAACACTGACCAATGGAGCACCAAATATATTTTTCCTAACTCCATGGTTCCTTCAGCAAAACAAATAAGCGCCGCTATTGAAGGCTTATTTATTATTGAAGACTGGCATAACTTTGGCGCAGATTACGACCTGACCTTAACCGCATGGTTTAATAATTTTGACAAAAGCTGGTACAAATTAAAAAATATTTATGATGAGAGATTTTACAGGATGTGGAAATATTATCTCATGAGTTTTGCCGGATCGTTTCGCGCCCGGTCCTTACAATTATGGCAGATCGTTTTTTCAAAAAAAGGAATGATGGGCGGGTACCAGTCGGTTCGATAGAATCTGCGCTATTCCTCTTAAAAAGTTTTAAAACGCACCGTCCCCATGAGGGGCGATAGCAGGGGCGGGCTGATGTTTCATTAGCCCGCTCTTCGCGTTCCAATCCCATTACAATATTCTTATTAGAAAAATAAGCCCCAAGGCAAGCAGGTATCCGAGCCAGGCGTTATATTCCTTATTCTTAAAAACATTTTCCCAGGAAAACTTAGTTTTTTCTTCTGAGAAAGGTTTCAGGGTCAGGTTCGGAATCATACGCGGGACTTGTGCCATATATCTTTTAAACTCATCACCGAATATTTCTCCTAATATCCTTTCTTCATCCAGAATCACAGGATAATAAATATAAGAAAAAATAACGGCTAAAAGCAAAACCACCAATATATTCTGCACAGCCAGAAAAAATCCCAGGCCGATAATAAAACTGCCAAGATATAGAGGATTCCGGGTATATTGATATGGGCCTGAAGCAATAACACTTTTGTTTTTTTGCAGGTAACCGCAAGCCCAGGTGCGTATTATCACGCCTATCAACGCGAAAGCGATGGCCCACCACGAAATTTTCGCGTTCCTGCTTGAGGCGAATAAAAAAATCGCCGCGAGCCACGCGGCATAGATCCTGATCCTTTCTTTTGGAAATAACATTTATATACCTACCTGTTTAAAAATATGATCGTTGTTCTTTAAATAATATTTCAGGTCAAAACAATCCTTTATCTCTTTATCCGATAAATATTTTTTGACGTTTTCATTTTGCAGGATTTCATTCAAAAAGCTATCGCTTGAATCTTGTGTTTTTAACGCGCTGGACTGGATCAAACGGTAACTCTCTTCCCTTGTCAAACCCTTGTCGATCAATTTCAATAGAAGCCTTTGAGAAAAAATTATCCCTTTATTCTGCCCGATATTTTTCAGCATCCGGTCCGGATAAACACGAAGATTCCCTAAAACATTTATCATTTTATTAAGCATATAATCAACCAGGATCGTGCTGTCAGGCAAAATTACGCGTTCCACGGACGAATGGCTGATATCGCGCTCATGCCAGAGAATAACATTCTCAAAACCCGCCTGCGCGTTAGAACGAACTATCCTGGCAAGGCCGGAGACCTGCTCGCATGTGATCGGATTTTTCTTGTGAGGCATTGCCGATGAACCTTTCTGGCCTGATGTAAAAGGCTCCTCCGCCTCGCCTATATCGGTCCGCTGGAGGTTACGGACTTCTGTCGCGAATTTATCCAGTGAACTCGCGGTAATAGCCAGAGCGGACAGATATTCCGCGTGGCGGTCGCGCTGGATTATCTGGTTAGAAACAGGCGCAGGTTTTAATTGTAATTTATTACAAACATATTTTTCAACCCGCGGATCCAGATGCGCGTAATTTCCCATAGCACCTGAGATCTTACCGAAACTGATCACGTCTACCGCATTTTCCATCCTCCTGATATTTCTTTTTGTCTCTTCATACCAGATCGCGAATTTCAATCCCAGGGTTATCGGCTCACCATGGATCCCGTGCGACCGTCCGATCATCAAAGTATTTTTATATTTTTTTGCCTGTTTTTTTAAAACCAGAAGCAACGCTTTAAGGTCCTGTAAAATTAGAAGTCCCGCTTCTTTCATCTGCAGGGCGAGCGCGGTATCCAGAACATCAGAGGATGTCATTCCAAGATGAATAAACCTTGAATCCGGCCCGACCGTCTCGGCCACAGCAGTTAAAAACGCGATAACATCATGTTTTACTTCCGACTCTATCGCCTTTATCCGGTCAATGGAAAAACCGGCCTTGTGAGTAATACGTTTTGTCGTACCGTTCGGGATCTTACCCAGTTTTTCCCACGCATCACAAACAGCCAGCTCAACATCCAGCCATTTCTGAAATTTATTTTCCTCTTCCCAGACACTAACCATTTCTTTGCGGCTGTAACGGCTTATCATTTTTTATCCTTTCCTGCGCCTAAATCCATAGTAACCAGCAACATAAGGCCACGGCGATTAACGATCATACTGACCATTGTATCTTTATTTAGTTTTTCTAACACTTTATTAAAATCAGAAACCGTTTTTATTTTGTTCCTGTTTATTTCCTTAATAACATCGCCTTTTCTAAGGCCTATATTAAATGAGATGCTGTCCGTTTTAATTCCGGTAATAACCACACCTTCATCATCTGACAGCCGGTATTGTTTTACCAGTTCAGGATTTATATCTTCCGCTTCAATGCCCAGGTTATTTCCTGCTTCCTTTTTACCGTTTGTTACTTTTTCTTCCAAAACTATTTCAACATTTAATTTTATTTCGTCTCTTAAAACCTCTAAAACAACCTTATCTCCAACCCGTTTGCTCTGGACCTTCTCAACCATATCGCGCGCGTCTTTTATTTCAATATTATCAAGCTTTAAAATAATATCGCCCTTTCTTATTCCTGCTTTTTCAGCCGGGCTTGAAGGAATAATACCCGCGACCAAAACCCCATTTTCTTCTTTAAGGTTGTAATATTGAGCCCATTTTTTGTCTAATGACTGAAGCTGTATACCGATCATAGGGCGAATAACCCTGCCGTGCGAAAGCAGATCGTCTTTTATCCTTTTAGCGGTATTTATCGGTATAGCAAAACCAATTCCCTCTGACCCTCCGCTTGTTGAAAAAATAGCGGTATTAATACCTATCACCTCTCCTAATATATTTACCAGCGGGCCTCCGCTGTTGCCGGGATTAATTGCCGCGTCCGTCTGGATAAGATTTGTATATTCTCTCATATTGCCAAACTGCCTGCCTGCCTGTATTGTCCGGCCGATCGCACTCACTACACCAACGGTCACAGTGGGTTTTGGATCATCTACAATAAAACCAAACGGATTCCCTATCGCTACTACCCATTCTCCCACCATAAGGTCATCTGAAGCACCTAATACCGCGAAAGGTAAATCGTTTTTAGCGTTTATCTTAACGAGCGCGATATCAGAATCTTCATCAGAAGACTCTAATTTTCCTTCATATTCACTTCCGTCTGAAAGCTTAACTTTTATCTGTTCTGAACTATTTACAACATGTTCATTAGTCAATATATAACCATCAGCCGAAATGATCACACCCGAAGCCAGGCTTTCCTGTTTAAACTCCTGCTGAGGCGGCATCTCCCCGAAAAAATCATGATAAAACTGATCAAGAGGTTCATTATGATAAGGATTGGCCTTTTTCTGATCTTTAACAGTCCAGCTTGTTTTTATGGTTACCACAGCCGGACCGACTTTTTTTGCCGCCTGTACAATAGCTGTATTTCTGCCGCTGGTTATATCATCCTTTGCAACCGCGAAAACAGTATAAGCATTAAGAATAATAAAGAAAATAGCGCACAAATAATTATTTATTTTTCTTGTTTTCATAATTCTTTCCTCCCATTTAAAAAAACAGTATGACATATTTTTTTCCTGTTGTCAAACATTAGAATAAGAGTCAGATCATAAGTAAAAATAACCGCTTATATCATCTTGTGAGGAACATAATATTTTTGGCTTGGTATCGCAGGGTATATAGGTTTTTACCGTATTTACAGCGGCTTGAGGCGTGTTATTCTCTTCGCTTAGATGGAATAAAAACACATATTCTAACCCGGAATGCATAACTTGCTGGAGCATTTTTCCGGCATCATGATTGGAAAGGTGTCCTTCTCTGCCAAGTATTCTGTTCTTAAGATGCCATGGATAATTTCCATCCATAAGCATTTTCTGGTCATAATTAGATTCTATTATAACAGCATTTGAATCTGCCATATTTTGCAGCACAGTATTATTAACAATTCCGAGATCGGTTGCTAATGTTATTTTTTTATCATTGCAGAATATTGAATAACCGCAAGGGTCAGAAGCGTCATGGAAAATAGAAAACGGTTTAATTAAAAAATCTCCGATTTCAAAAATATCGGAATTTGTGATCTTTATAATATTTTCACATTCTATCTGGGATTCGATCGACTGATAAGTTAATTCATTAATATATATTTGCCCCGCGATCTTTTCCGTTATTTTTCCAAGGCCCCTTGAATGATCTGAATGTTCATGCGTAACCAGGATGGCGTTTATATCGGATAATTTTATATCTATTTTTTGAAGCCTCTTTTTTATTTCTTTTTCTGAAAAACCAAAATCAACCAGGATATTTGTTTTCCCTGAAGAAATAAATATACTATTTCCGCTGCTTCCGCTGCCCAGAACACAAATTTTTATATCGCGCATTTTTTATTTCAATGCCTTCAACATTTTTTTTGCTTCTTCTAAATAATTCACCTGGCCTTCCGCGGGTTCCCTTTCTTTATCAGCAAACTTTGTTCTTTCTTCTTCTAACCGGATAAATTCCGCGAGCTCTTTCTTCGCCAATTTGTCTTCTTTCCCTGCCTGATAGATCAAAGCCATATTGTAGTGCGCCTGCGAAAATTTATTATCCATCTCAATTGTTTTTTGAAAATATTTCATAGCCTGAGAATTATTACTTTTATTTAGCGCGGAATAAACACCATGATTATAATAATCAACAGCAGTCTGGGGTTTTATTCCTAATTCCTTCTCATATCCAACCATATCCTGACAATCTAAAGAATAAAGCAAAGTAAGCCCGTATTTCTTGTAAAGCTGGTCTGTTTGTCTGGACTCAAGTAAATTTTTAAAAATTTTAGTCTCTTTTTCCATTAACTCTTCATGCGGCGCTTCAGGAATATTTTCTTCTATTACACTTACATCCTCTGTTTTTTCAATGATCTGTTCTTTTTCCGTAATATTTTTTTTCATTTTGTAATCATCCTCCCCTGTACTAATTTAAAAATTTTTTTCCCATATTAATGAAATTGTTTTAAGATCATTACCTTCCGGAAGTATATAAAAACCACTCTTTTCGGATCCCCTCTTGCGCTCGTCAAATTTATAAAAATGCGCGTCAACATATGCATCCGCTATATTATAAACCCACAACAACCCTCCAAGCCAGATAAATGTATTCCTGGCCCTGCGAATATCCTCAAGCTTTTGCCGGGAGACACCCCTCTTTTTCTCATCAAGTTCAGAAACCGCCTCCCAGTTGCGATAAGCTTTTATCTGGCGCTGATGAAATACCAGAGTGCCGGTAATCGCTCCCACTTCTAAACCAATTATGGTCCATGCCTTAGTTCTTTTTTTATTATAGAATTGGCCCATTCCCGGAATGATAGAAAGGCGAGTCACTCGATTGGGCGGCAGCCTTTCTTTTTCTATCTCACTGGCAATTACTCCATTACAATAAAAAATTATACCTGCCAATAAAAAGACAAGGCATGTTTTCACCCTTCTCATTTCATCTCTTGCCTGACGCTGTTAAAACTTATCTTCCGCAATTTTTCAATAGCTGAAAGGTCCGTAGTTAAATGATACTCTTCTCCACTGGTCAAGACCTTGTTCTCTTTGATCTTTGCGGCGATGTTCTGGCACATAAAGCATTTAACTTTTAAATTTTCAACCCTTTCCGACATGTTAAATTCCTTTAGACTTCAGGCGCCTTTCGCCTTTGGTCTATTTTTAAAAAACTTATTATATAAACTTAACTTTATTATAATATCGGATAATGTAAACTATCACTTAATTATTTATTCTTATGTCTCATAGCTCTCCGTCTTTTCTTTCTTTTGTGAGTCGCTATTTTTGTCTTTTTTCTTTTTTTCCCGCAGCCCATTATTTACTCCTTTCTTTGTAGTAATCTTAAATTTATTATCTAAAATTCATAATTTTCTTATGATTTCCCTGGCCTCTTTTAAAGCGTTATCCAAACCTTCAACTTTTTTACCGCCTCCAACGGCAAAATCAACCCGCCCGCCGCCGCCGCCGTCAATATATCTGGTTAAATCCTTAAGGATTCTATCAGCCTGGTATTTTTTTGTCAAATCTTTTGTTACCCCAACGCAAATAAGAGGTTTCCCGTCCATTATACTTCCTAAAACTATTATTCCGGAATTTAATTTCATTTTAATATTATCCACTGATTTTCTTAAAACATCCATATCCATTTCTTCCACTTTTTTAACCACAATTTTAATCCCGCCTATATCCTCATAATCATTTACAAGATCACGCATTTTATCTTTCATAACATTTTCTTTTTGGCGGGCCAATTCCTTTTCCATATTTTTATATTCATGAATAAATTTATCCGCCCTCGGAAGCAATTCTCCCTGGTTGGATTTAAATTTTTCCGCCAGCTCCTGAAGCATAGCTTCTTTTTCCCTTAAAAGTTTAATGACGGAATACCCCGTCACTGCTTCAATCCGCCGGATCCCTGAAGAAATACCCTGATCAGAAATTATTTTAAACGCGCCGATATCCCCGGTCCTTTTCACATGCGTTCCGCCGCATAATTCCAGGCTGAAATCCTCTATTTTTACCACCCTGACACGGTCAGTATATTTTTCACCGAACAAAGCCGTAGCGCCCATTTTAACAGCCTCTTTAAGTGAGGTTTCTTTAGTTTGAACGTGAAGATTCTCCCTGATCTTTTCATTTACCAGGTCCTCTATTCTTTCTGTCTCATCGGGCGATAAATGCGAAAAATGTGAATAATCAAAACGAAAAGAATCGGGCCCTACCAGAGAACCGCTTTGTTCGACATGATTTCCTAATATTTTTCGCAGGCTGCTCTGCAAAAGATGCGTTGAAGAATGATTACGGGCAATATTCAACCGGTTTTTAATATCAATTACCGCTGAAATCTGGTCATGACGGGATATATTACCCTTAACTACTTTGCCTTTATGCAGAAAAATTCCTTTTCCTATCTTCTTTGTATCTGAGATCTCAACCCGTTTTCCTTCAGAAAAAAATATTCCTTTATCTCCAACCTGTCCGCCTGACTCCCCATAAAACGGAGATAAATTCAAAATAAATTCCGCTTCTTCACCTTGCTCCGCGTTATCGGCCAATTCGTTATTTTTTACAATTCCTACTATCTCAGATTCCGACTTTTCTTTTTCATAACCGGTAAATTCCGTTTCAGAAAACAGGGTATTGAGTTTTGCCCAGAGAGGATTAAGTTCTTCATCTCCTGATCCTTTCCAGAACTTTCTTGCCTGTTTCTTTTGTTCTTCCAAAAGGGCGCAAAATTCCTTCTCATCGAGTGACAAATTTTCCTCGGCGAGGATCTCCTGCGTCAGATCCAATGGAAAACCGAAAGTATCATAAAGTTTAAACACTTCACTCCCCAGCATAAGTTTTTTCCCGTTTTTTTTCAGATCCCGGATAATATCTTCCAGCAGATTCATACCCTGTCGAAGTGTCTCCCTGAATCTATCCTCTTCCGAAACGATCAATTGAGCGATATAATCCCTTCTTGAATGCAATTCGGGATACGCGTCCTTCATCAGATGGACAACTTCTCCGCTTGTAATATAAAGAAATTTCTTGTCGATCCCGAGCAGCCTGCCATGACGGACCGCCCTCCTGATCAATCTTCTAAGGACATAACCTCTTCCTTCATTACCCGGATGAACACCGTCAGAGATCAAAAAGGTAATCGCGCGGATATGGTCCGCGATGATCTTAAAGGATATACTCTGTTTCAGATCTGTTTGATCTTCTAAATTGGCCAGGCCTTTAATATTATCAATGATCGGTTTTATAAGATCCGTCTCAAAATTAGTAGGCGTATTTTGTATAACAGAGGCTAATCTTTCAAGCCCCATTCCCGTATCAATATTTTTTTGCGGCAAAGGATGGAGCTTGCCGTTTTCATCACGGTTAAATTGAGTAAAAACCAGGTTCCACAATTCAAGATAACGGTCACAGTTACAGCCTACACGGCAATCAGGCCCATTGCATCCCCGTTTATCCCCGAGGTCAATAATTATCTCCGAACACGGCCCGCACGGACCGGTCGGCCCCATGGTCCAGAAATTGCTGTCTTCACCTAAACGGACGATCCTGCTTTCCGGCAGATGTTTCTTCCAAATTTTCAAGGCATCATCATCTTCTTTATAAATAGAAACCCAAAGGTCTTTGGATGAAATTCCCATTTCTTTTGTTATAAATTCCCAGCCCCATTGTATCGCCTCTTCTTTGAAATAATCGCCAAAAGAGAAATTACCAAGCATTTCAAAAAAAGTATGATGTCGCGCTGTTTTACCCACATTTTCAAGATCATTTGTCCGCAGGCACTTTTGCGATGATACCGCCCGCGGCTTGGATAAACGCTCTTCTCCGAGAAAATTCTTTTTGAACTGCACCATCCCGGCTATAGAAAATAAAACACTCGGGTCATCCGGAACCAAAGAAGCTGAAGGACAGATCAAATGATCCTTATTTCCAAAATATTCCAAAAACTTTTTTCTGATTTCATTACCTGTCATTATATTTATCTCGTAGGGGCAGACCCATGTGTCTGCCCTTCTTTGTTAAATTGGGCGAAACGTACCGTATGGTACAGGGCAAACACATGGGTTCGCCCCTATATTTCTATGCTTTTTCTTTTGTTTTCACTTTCGGCTCTTTGCTTTCCGCTCCCTGCGCCGCACCCTTTGCTTCCGTACTAACTAATCCCGCTTTTGCCCTGATCTTCGCTTCAATCTCATCCGCAAGCTTCAGGTTGCCTTTTAAAAAGCCTTTCGCGTTCTCCCTGCCTTGCCCTATACGTTCACCATTATAGGTATACCAGGACCCGCTTTTTTCAATGATCGCGAATTGCACAGCGACATCCAAAAGGCTTCCGACACGGGAAATACCTTCATCAAACATCAGATCAAATTCCGCCATCCTGAAAGGAGCGGCAACCTTATTTTTAACCACTTTAACCCGGGTAGTATACCCGATTACAACTTCTCCCTCTTTGATCGGAGCAACCTTACTGACCTCGAGCCTTACAGATGCATAAAACTTCAGTGCCCTGCCGCCGGGTGTAGTCTGCGGATTTCCAAACACGATCCCGATCTTTTCCCTAACCTGATTTATAAAAATAACACAAGTTTTTGATGTATGGATACACGAAGTCAATTTCCTCAGCGCCTGGGACATCAATCTTGCCTGGAGCCCCATATGAGAATCTCCCATGTCACCCTCAATTTCAGCCTTAGGAACTAAAGCAGCGACGGAATCAATAACAACAACATCAATTGCCCCGCTTCTAACTAAGGTTTCGCATATTTCCAATGCCTGTTCTCCTGTATCAGGCTGAGAAACCAGAAGATTATCTATATCAACCCCTATTTTTTTCGCGTAGGCCGGGTCCAGCGCGTGTTCAGCGTCAATAAACGCGCATACGCCTCCCTTTTTCTGCGCGTTAGATATTACTTGAAGGCACAAGGTCGTCTTACCCGAGGATTCCTGCCCATATATCTCTATCACTCTCCCGCGTGGAATACCACCGACACCTAATGCCATATCCAATGAAATAGCGCTGGTTGAGATGGACGGAATATCTCTCTTAGCGGACTCTTCCCCTAATTTCATTATGGAACCTTTACCAAACTGTTTCTCTATCTGCAGTAACGCGGTCTCTAATGCTTTAGCGCGGTTATCGTTCATTTTTATTTCCTCCTAGTTTGAACTCTTTTAAAACAAAATGTTCTGCGCCGCTTGAACCAAGCACGCTTTTCATCACACAAATTCTATCCGCAACAATCTCTCCTAAACAAAAACTATGGTACGGGCTTAGATCCTTCCACAATTTTTTAGTAGAATTATTTGCTGTTTTTATCCGGCCTAAAGTAAGATGAGGCTTATAATCCCTTCTTTCATTTGGGAAACCCTGTTTTGCAAGATCAGCTTCTAATTTACAAACTAAAGCTTTAAGTTCTGTTTCACCCTTCTTTATTCCTAGCCACACAACACGGGGAAATTGCTCATTCGGAAACATCCCTAAACCTTCGCAATAAAAACTGAACGAAGCAATATGCGAAACAGCGTTTTGACATCCCAAATATAACTTATCCAGATCATTTGCTGGTATTTCACCTAAAAATTTAAGCGTTAAATGCAAACTCTCATCATTTACCCACCGGACATCTGAAAATTTATCGCGAAGGCCCGAAACAAAACCGGACAGCTTCAATTTGGTCTCAGAAGGAAAGTTTATAGATATAAAAACCCGCACCTGTTCCATTATGCTAATATTTTATATTAACTTGGATTTGTGAAAATTTCACGTAACAATTCCAGCGCTTTTTGAACTATCTTTTCTTTAATTTCCTGTCTCTCACCGTCAAATTGATATTCTTTGCAAATGATCTTATCATCAGTAACTATGGCTATATAAACCAACCCGACAGGTTTTTCTTTGGTCCCGCCGTCAGGCCCGGCAATCCCGGTTATTCCTAAACCTACATTAGTAAGCGCCATTTTCTTCGCGCGTTTAGCCATAGCCGTCGCCACCTGGGAACTTACCGCCCCGAATTCCCGGATAACATCAATCGGGACGCCCAAAACCTTGTTTTTAACCTCATCGCTGTAAGACACAAGCGACATTTCAAAAAACTTTGAACTCCCGGGAACATTTGTTATCCTGTGCCCGGCCAAACCTCCGGTGCAGGATTCAGCGACAGCCAGGGTCATTTTTTTCTTAATAAATATATCTTTGATTTCCGATTCGACCGGTTTATTTTCTGTTGTCATTTTTATATTGTAAAATTAAAGTATTATAATCGATTTTAGTGTGATAGTCAAGAAGACGTAATAATACGGATTTCTTTCATAAGCGTGGAGAATAGATCCTTTTCCGGTATTTTTCTGATGATCTTCCCTTTTTTAAACAATAGCCCGCAGCCTTTTCCTGACGCGATACCTATATCCGCCTCGCGTGCTTCTCCCGGCCCGTTAACCGCACAGCCCATTACAGCCACCTTTATCGGTTTTTTTATTACTTTAAGGGCGTTTTCAACCTTTTCAGTTAGCCTGATCAAATCAACTTCACACCTGCCGCAAGTCGGACAGGAAATAATCTCCGGACCTGTTTTTCTCAAACCAACGGACTCTAATATTTTATAACCCAAAACAACTTCATCTTCAGGCCGGGATGTTAATGAAACCCTTATTGTATCACCTATTCCCCGCAGGAGAAGCGATCCGATACCTATACTTGATTTTATCATACCCTGGTAAACCGGGCCGGCCGAAGTGATCCCTAAATGCAGAGGATAATCGCATTTTTCCGAAAGCATTTGATATGCCTCAACAGTCATCGGGACATCGGAACCTTTAAGGGAAATAATTATATCTGAAAATTTTTCTTTTTCAAAAAGGGAGATCTCGGATAACGCGCTTTCTACCATCGCGCGGGAAGTTGCTCCATATTTTAGTAAAAGTTTTTTTTCTATTGAGCCGCTGTTAACACCAATACGTATAGGAACCCCTCTGTCTTTAGCCGCTTCTACCACCTGACGGACATGTCCGATATCCCCTATATTCCCGGGATTGATCCTTACTTTATCAACTCCCTGCCTTATCGCTTCCAGGGCAAGCCTGTAATCAAAATGAATATCCGCAACCAGAGGAATACTTATTTTCTTTTTAATTTTACCTAAACAAGCTGCCGCTTCAAGGTTCAAAACAGCAACCCTGATGATTTCGCATCCGGCTTTTTCCAGAGACCTTATCTGCTTTACTGTCGCGGTAATATCACGCGTATCGGTCTTAGTCATTGACTGGACCGTTACCGGAGAATTGCCTCCGATAAAGAGACCACCTACTTTTATTTTTCTTGATTTTCTGCGTTTTGTCTTCATACCTAATTTAACTCCCCCTGCCCCCCTCTTTAAAAAAAGAGGGGGATCAAAGGGAAAATATTTCACTTCTTCTATCTTCTTCCCCTCTTTTACAAAGAGGGGGTTGGGGGCGTTCATTTTTTGTTTTTTGCCGCTTCCATGGATTTCGCGGTATCATCGATAAAAGTTTTTACTCCGAACCGTGTATTTCTATGATCAGCCATCCTGTTAATTAAGCTTGGCGGGATCGTTAAAATGTGCGCTCCGGCTACCGCTGAATCCTGAATATCCCGTATCCCGCGGATACTCGCGACAATAATTTTAGTCTTGTAGTCAGGCCAATGTGAAAGAAATTCGCAGCATTGGTTGACAAGCAACGCGGAATCATGACCCTCATCTTCCACCCTGCCCGCGAAAACACTCGCGTATGTGGCATTTGACTTAACCGCCAGAATAAACTGTCCGAAAGACAAAATAAGCGTCGCGTTAACCTTTATGCCTTCTTCTTCCAATTGTTTTACTACATTAGTGCATGGAACACCGTCCGCGTTGATTATTGGGATCTTGATCACAATATTTTTTGCCCACTTTGAAATGAGCCTGGCCTGTCCAAGCATTTCCTTT
>JAQUKH010000028.1 GCA_028719205.1 bacterium | reverse complement strand
TGTTACCGGGTGACGAAAGGATATTGTTTCGGCGTGCAAAGCGGTCCTTCTGAATTTCACGGAAAAATCTTTGGCGATAGCGTATTTGCGTTCTCCGACAAGCGGGTGGCCGATAAACGCCAGGTGGACCCTTATCTGGTTGGTCCGGCCTGTCTTTGGCTCAACCTCAAGCAATGTCGCGCCTCTTAAATAACTTAAAACCCTGAAGCGGGTCAGCGCGGGCTGGCCTATTTTTTTATCCTGGGTCGGATACACCGCGTAGGTTTTTCTGTCGGTCGCGAGAAGTATATTTATCTCGCCCTTAGTATTTTTAACGCGCCCTTGAACTATCGCAAGATAAGTTTTATGAACAATATGTTTTTTGAACTGGTCCACCAGATTCGCGAGCGCGGCCTTGCCTTTGGCGAATATAACAAGTCCTGAGGTATCCCTGTCAAGCCGGTGCGCGGGATACGCGTTCGGACCCGTGCCTTTTGTCTTTAATGCCTGATTGACTAAATTATCCAGGGTATGTTTTTCATCCTTTGGCGTCGGGACAACAAGCAAACCTGCTGATTTATCAACTACTACTAAAGAGTCATCCTCATACACAATTTTAAATGCCTGTTTTTTTTCCAAATTTTTCCGCTCTCTTTCTTTTTTAATATAACTACAACCCAATTTCTTTATGCTTTTTCACGATCGCATCCGCCAATTGATCTAATGCCTGATAATCTCCCGGCAGAGGTAATCCTTTACAAATAACCGGAGGCAGTATCTCCACCTTTAAATTCGGGATCATCGCGGCAATTTGTTCAACCGCCTTTGTTCCCCATCCATAAGACCCGATGATAGTAGCAAATTTTGCCTTTGGACGCAAGGCATTTGCCAAACACGCCGCGTAAACAACATTCGGATGCGGGCCGACATGAACCGTCGGAGTACCTATTATGATAGTTGCGGCATCAACAAGCTCAATAGCCAATTTTCCTATATCTGTTACCGCGAGATCAAACGGCTGGGCTGTAATTCCTGACGCGCTTAATTTTTCAACCATGTAATTAACCATCTTCGCCGTGCTTCCGTGCATGGAAATATAAGGAATAACAACAAGGTTCTTCGGCTGGTCAGAAGTCCAATCTTCATAAGCCTTAATAATAAATTCAGGCTGGTCATAGACCTGTCCGTGACTCGGCGCGATCATGTCAATTTCATAAGCCTTAATTTTTTCAATATTTTTACGAATAATGCTTCTAAACGGCATCATTATTTCCGCAAAATAACGCTTTGCCGCTTCATAAACACGGGATTCATCAGTGACATACAGGTCACTTGCCGCGATATGCGACCCAAAAAAATCACACGAAAAAAGGATCCTGTCCTGCTTTAAATAAGTAACCATCGTCTCCGGCCAGTGAACCCATGGCGTATGAATAAATTTTAATGTTTTATCGCCTAGTGATAAAGTATGTCCATCTTCCACAACCAGGAACCTGTGTTCAGAGATATGCAGATGATTGATGAGAAATTCTTTGCCTTTAGGGGATGCCACAACTTTCGCATTGGGATATTTATCAAGAACCAGAGGAATTGATCCTGAATGGTCTTGCTCGGAATGATGGCTTATAACATAATCAATATTTTTTACTCCGCCCAAATGAGTAAATAATCTATCGGCCATTGATGGATCAACAGTATCGATCAAGGCTGTTTTCTCGCTTCCTGTGATCAAATAAGCATTATAACTTGTCCCGTCGGGAAGAGGGATCAACGAATCGAATAACCGCCTGTTCCAGTCAACCGCCCCCACCCAGAAAATGTTTTCTTTGATCTTTCTTATGTTCATAATCTGCCTCCTTCATTTTATCCCTCCCACTCACACACGATCCAGATATATTAATTTTATTATTGATTAAATTGTGTGTTTTGTCAAGAAAAGACTGATCTGCATTTAATGCCATTTTTTTTACAATCGATTGAAATCTTTTTCCCGGCTTCAATAAAATATTTATCTGAAAGTTTATCGCTCCACCCGTGGTCCTTGTATATTTTTCCGGCACCCCCCATAATTCATGCGATCTATGATCACAGAGTCTATTTTACCGGCAAGCAATTCTATAAGGTTCTCAGCACCCGGTTTCCAAACATTGTCCTTTTTATTTAGTAAAGCAATATATCCTGCACCCCAGTTTATATCATTTACAAAATATAAAAATGCTTGAGATCTGCCTTTATTAAAGCCAACTTGTGAAAACGATATAATTCCCACTGCTTCAGGATATTTTATGTACCATTCTTTCTGATCTGCTTCTGAAAGATAAATTAAATTGAATTTAGAAGGAATCTCTTTAATGATCTTTACATTATTTCTATTTGTTTCCCAAAAATTATCTATTGTATCAATATCTGGATTATTATTCTTAAAAGCTATTCTGATAAGTAATTCATAAAACCTTGATTTATCTTTTTCACTCCACCCAAGACTCTTAATTGACGTTGAATCATTTACAGCAATAGATTTTATTATTAATTTTGGATCATAATACATACCTGAATCATAATAGAAATCCAGAAATGTAGAATAGATTTGCGCCTCTTCTGAATATTTATTTTTATCATTAAGCTCACTTGATAAAATAGATATTGGATTAAAAAGACAAATAAAAGTTATACAGAATATTGCACTATTCATTAATTATCCTTAGTTATAACATATTATTATATAGTTTCTTGGATAATATCAAAGAGTTTTAAAATGGTCAATTAAAATAGAAATAAAAAATGACCTAACTACTTGATTTTATTATACTTACCGAGTTGGGTAATATCCCATTTGTCATGTTATCCAGTTTCCATTTAATATACCTTGATCAGTATACCTGGCAATATTTAAATTCAAAATTAAGCCATTTTAAAAAAAGAAGTGAAAGGAATATTTCGAAGATGAGAAAAATCAGCCTTACATAATATGTTCAAATAAGATCTTCACCCCGATCGCTATTAAGATCAAACCGCCGGCGATCTCGATCTTATTTTCAAAGAAATGGCCGATCTTTTCCCCGATAAGAACACCGATGGAAGATATCACAAAGGTGACAACACCGATAATTAACGCGGGCAAAAAAACCGGGACTTTTAATAACGCGAAACTTAATCCTACCGCGAAGGCGTCAATACTGGTGGCGACCGCAAGGGCGATAAGGACAAAGGTGTCATGCGGGTCTCTTTTTACATCATCCCCTATTTGAAATGATTCATAGATCATTTTACCGCCGATCAAACTCAAAAGCGAAAACGAGATCCAATGGTCTATACCTGAAATAAGGTCCCGCATACTGAAACCTAAAAGATCCCCGATGAGAAACATGCCGGACTGGATCAAACCGAAAAAAAACGCTATTTTCAAAACGTGATTTATCTTCAGGTCCTTTATCGCGGCTCCGCTTGTTACGGAAATGGCAAACACATCCATCGATAAGGCGATACCTATAATTATGATTGTAAATATGTTCATTTTAGCAACTCGACTTTGGCAAAATTCTAACACTCCTAACCCTTCTTGATCTCCCCTTATCAGGGGAGAAACAAAAAAAATTTTTTATCCCCCTGATAAGGGGGAATAAAAGGGGGTTTAGAGATTTTAAAATCAAAAAGGGAGAATGATAAGTTTATCATTCTCCCTGTATTATTAAAAGATAAAAATATTAATAGATCGCGCAGAACGGGCAGGCCTCAATGCATTTCCGGCATTTCGTGCATTTACTTTTATCTATTTTCGCGAGCGTTTTCGCGCCGCCCTGTATGGCCTGAGCCGGACATTGTTTCACGCAGATCCCGCATTTTTTACAGATCGTTTCATCGACTTCAAACCTTAAAAGCTCCGCGCAGATACCCGCCTTGCATTTTTTCTCATTGATATGTTCATCATATTCTTTTTCGAAATAACGCAAAGTCGTAATAACCGGATTCGGCGAAGTCTGGCCAAGCCCGCATAAAGAAGCGCCTTTAACCGTTTCCGCGATCTGCACTAAAGCGACTTTATCTTCCGGTTTTCCTTTTCCTTCACAAATACGATTAAGAATAGAAAGCATCTGGCTGATACCCAGACGGCACGGCGCGCATTTCCCGCAGGATTCACTCTTGGTAAACTCCAGGAAAAATCTAGCCGTGTCAACCATACAGTTCCCTTCATCAAGAACAACCGCTCCGCCGGACCCCATGATCGCCCCGACGGAAACCA
Source organism: bacterium (assembly GCA_028719205.1). GTDB lineage: Bacteria > JACRDZ01 > JAQUKH01 > JAQUKH01 > JAQUKH01 > JAQUKH01. The sequence continues at coordinate 29,489 of JAQUKH010000028.1, read as the reverse complement.
ATGATTCATAATCTATTTTCGTGTCACCCAGCGCGGCCGTCACGCAACCGCCTGAAGGCCCTCCAACCTGAATAGCCTTAAATTTCTTTTTTGTCGCCATCCCGCCGGCAACTTTATAGATCATATCATTAATTGTAATTCCCATCGGGACTTCAACTAAACCCGTATTTTTAATTTTTCCGGTAATAGCGAATACCTTCGTTCCCTTGCTTTTTTCTGTTCCAAAAGACGCGAATTTTTCCCCGCCTTCATTAATTATGTATGGAATATTCGCGAGTGTCTCAACATTATTTATATTTGTCGGTTTTCCCCATAGTCCCGATTGCGCCGGATATGGCGGACGGGGCCTTGGCATTCCTCTTTCGCCTTCGATAGACGCGATAAGCGCCGTTTCTTCGCCGCAAACAAACGCGCCGGCTCCTTCCTTTACCGTAATGTCAAAATCAAAATCACTTCCTAATATCTTCTTCCCGAGAAAACCTTTTTCTCTTGCCTGTTCAAGCGCGAGATGCAGCCTTTTCACCGCTAACGGATATTCAGCGCGGCAATAGATATAACCTTTACTGGCACCGATAGCGTAACCGCCTATGATTAATCCTTCAATTACCGCGTGAGGGTCACCCTCAAGGGTGCTCCGGTTCATGAACGCTCCGGGATCACCTTCATCCGCGTTACAAATAAAATATTTCTGGCCGGATTTCTGCTGTAACGCGATATCCCACTTCTTTCCTGTCGGAAAACCCGCTCCGCCTCTTCCCCGAAGCCCTGCTTTTGTGATCTCCGCGATCACCGCTGACTGCCCCATTTTTAACGCTTTCTTGATCGCCTTATATCCGCCGGCATTTATATAATCCTCAATTTTATCCGGATCAATGGAACCGCAATTCCGTAAAACGATCCTTACCTGATTTTTGAACATCGGCAGGTCCTGATACATTTCGATCCCGGGATATACTTTTTTATCACCTGATTGGCCAAAAACCCATTCATTTACAGGCTGATCTTTTTCCAGATGCTCCGAAATTATTTTTTCCACCATCTCAGGTTTTACTTTTTCATAGGTAACACGGTTCATTCCCGGCACTTCCACGTCAACTATCACCTCACGTGAACAAACTCCGATACATCCCGTGGGAATTAACTGAACATTACTTTCTTTTTTACCTAATTTAGAAACAAAGCTGTCATAAACTTCCTGTCCGCCGGCGGCTAAACCACAGGTCGCCATACCAATATATATTTTCGTTCCTTTTTTTATCATTTTTTCCTCCCTAACTTTTCAGCCTGTCTATTATTTTCCCGGCATTTTCTTCATTAAGATTGCCGTAAACATTATTCCCTATCATCATAACCGGCGCCAATCCGCAGGTTCCCAGGCACGCCACAGGCGCGACTGTAAATTGGTTATCAGCCGTTGTATCTATATCTCCCTTCAGGTCTAAATGTTCTTTTATCTTTTCAATGATCCGTTTTGACCCTTTCACATGGCATGCTGTTCCCCTGCACGGACGGACCAAATGTTTTCCTATCGGCTGCAGGCGGAAATAAGAATAAAAAGTAGTGATCGCGTATACCTGGCTTACAGGAACACCCAGTTTTTCCGAAACAAGATCCATAGTCTCTTCGCTTATATAACCATCCTGCTCCTGCACTTTTTGCAAAAGAGGAATTACATATTGTTTCCCCTGATGCGAAAATCCTTTTATAATTTCTTCTGATTCACAGCTTACTGCGCAACCACATTTATCTTTTGATTTAATTTTACCTTCTGATTTTTTCTTGTTTTTCATGGAACCTCCCAATTCTCCACGGGTGAGTGTAAACCGTCATTTTTTCTCCCCGCAGAAATCCAATTAATGTTAAATTAAATTCCTTACTCAAATCCACCGCCAGGCTTGTCGTTCCTGAAATAGACGCGACAACCGGCGCGCCCAGGCGGATCACTTTAAGGATCATTTCATAACTTGTCCGGCCGCTTAAAAATATGATTTTGTCCCGGCAATCGATCCCGTTTTTCAGGATATGCCCGATAACCTTATCCAGCGCGTTATGCCTGCCTATATCCTCCCTCAATAAAATGAGTTTCCCTTCTCTGTCAAAAAGGGCGGCGGCATGCGTCCCGCCTGTTAATTTAAAGATCTTTTGCTTCTTAACTATTTTTTTATCAAGATTAATTAAATTTTTAAAGAAAAAAATTTCCTCTGAAGAAATATTTTTTAAATTTTTCCTTAAATCTTCAATTACCTCTTTCCCGCAGATCCCGCAGCTTGAACGGACTTCATAAGCCCGCTTTTTTCGCCTTATATTTTTCCTGTTTTTTAACCCGGCAACAACCGAATTTTTTTCTTTTTCCTGCGAACAATAATGAATAAAATCTATTTCTTCCGGGCTGCTGATAACCCCTTCACTATAGAGAAATCCAAGTACCAGGTCTTCTTCATCACCCGGTGTCCTCATCAGGACACTGTAAGGATCACCGTCCACAATAATACTTAACGGTTCTTCCCTCACCATCATACCGTTGACGAGTTTTACTTTATTATCCGTAAAACAAAAATTTTTACCTTTAGAAACATTACCTGTCATAACTATCCAATAGTTTTCCAGTATCCTTTACCCTGACAACTTAAACATAACCCATTAACATTATTTTTTACGGGAAATAACTCTTTACACTTTTCACATGCCATCAAAGGCAGATGTTTGCCTTTTTCAATTTCAACTTTTACCCGGCTGAAAGAAAATAGTTTTACATTCAACCGTTTTATTTCTCCTAAGAGTACCTCTTCGTCACCTTCTTTTTCTTTCTCCAGGCGGGTGAACCATTTATAAAAAAGCGTGTCTTTAGGAATTTTATTCAAATCAACCCAGATCCTGACACCTTCTTTTGTTTTTTTATCATAAAGGGTCAGGGCAAAATTACCATAATCAAAAACCTTTAACCAACCGTTGCCTACCGTACACGGTGTCGTCAACTGCACGGAATCCGGCAGGCATTTTACAGTTTCAGATACCGCGTCGATCATCTCCGGCGAACCAAGCAGCTCCCGCGCCTTTTTTACCATAAAAAATCCAAGATACAATCCCGGCGCCAGACGGCCATGGAAAAGCGCTGCGTCTTTCAGTAAATTGTCATCTATATTCCGCCAACGGTTCATTTATTGTAGGGGCAACCCCCTGTGGTTGCCCTATAATTTATTATTTGGGCAGGCACAGGGGCCTGCCCCTACATTCAAAAACCACGATTATATTTTTTCCACCTTGACCGCGCACGCCTTATATTCCGGTGTTCCCGCCATGGGATCAAAAACCGAATTAGTAACCAGATTTGTCAAAGTTTTTATATAATGGAAAGAGGTAAAAAATCTTCCCTCTCTCGCTTTTTCAGTAACCCTTGCCTTGATTTTTACTTTTCCGCGGCGGGATATCAAATTTACATATTCACCGTCGGTAATCACCAATTTTTTCGCGTCAGACGGACTTATCTCTAATGTTTCTTCAGGCCAGATCTCCATGATACCGTTACTTCGCCTTGTCATTGAACCGTTATTATAATGCTCGCGGCGACGGCCTGTAATTAAAGTATACGGATACTCTTTATCCGGCATTTCGATCGGATCTTTATGTTCGATCGCGTTAAACTTCCCTAATCCCGATGGGAAATTAAAAGCCTTTTCATACATGGTACAAGTCCCAGGATGTTTTCTGTCAGGTATCGGCCACTGTAAACCTTTTTCCTTCAGCCTTTCAAAAGTTATACCGGCAAACATCGGAGATACAGCCGCAACCTCTTCCATAATTTCAAACGCGTTATTATAATACATCGGATAACCCATTGCCGTTGAGATATCACATATAGTCTGCCAGTTTTCACGCCCTGGCAGCGGGGGTATCGCCTTCATTACCAACTGAATCCTTCTTTCTCCGTTCGTGAATGTTCCATTACATTCCGCGAAACTTGCCGCAGGAAAAACAACGTGAGCAAGCTCTGTTGTTTTTGTATGGAATAATTCCTGAACAACAAGAAACTCCAGTTTTTCAAGCGATTCTTTTACAAGGCTGATATTCGGATCCGTGTGAGCGGGATCCTCGCCCAGAATAAACAAACCTTTTAATTTTCCTTCATGCGCCGCCTCGATCATTTTTGTTGACTGCATGCCTTTTGTTTCCGGAAGTTTAACTCCCCAGAACTTTTCAAATTTCGCGCGAATAGCGGGGTCATCAACTTTCTGATAACCTGAAAACACATTCGGCAGGGCCCCCATATCACACGCTCCCTGGACATTGTTCTGCCCGCGAAGAGGATTTACACCGGTCGATCTTCTTCCAACCTGGCCACAAAGCATCGCCAGGTTTCCCATGGACATAACGTTCAGCGTGCCTGTATTATGTTCCGTCATTCCAAGGCTGTATAATATTGACGCCTTTTCCGCCTTCGCGTACAATCTCGCGGCTTCTATTATTTTATTCCTGTCTACCCCTGTAATTTTTTCAGCATATTCGGGTGTATATTTGCTGACTACTTTAACAAACGCGTCATAACCTTCCGTCCTGTCTTTTACAAACTTATCGTTCTGCAAGCCTTCTTTAAGAATCACATTCATCATTCCGTTAAGAAGAGCTATATTTGTTCCCGGCCGCAAATCGAGCCATATTTCGGCTTTATAAGCAAGTTCTATCTTTCTGGGATCGGCTACTATTATTTTTGCACCATTCCGCAGCGCTTTCTTTACTTTAAGGCTGACTATAGGATGCGCTTCAGTAGTATTTGAACCGGTTATAAACAGAACATCTGCGTCTTCGATCTGGTCAAAAGAATTAGTCGCCGCGCCCGAACCGAAGCAGGCGGACAAACCAGCGACGGAAGGCGCATGGCAGACCCGAGCGCAGTTATCAATATTATTTGTTCCAAAAACCGCCCGGACCAATTTGGCAGTAACATAATTTTCTTCATTTGTACAGCGTGAAGAAGAAAATCCTCCCAAACTATCCGGCCCGTATTTTTTCTTCAACTCAAGAAATTTCCGCGCGGTGTAATCGATCGCTTCCTGATATTCCACTTCCTCCAGTTTGCCGTTTTTCCGTATCATCGGCTTCATTATACGGTCAGGGCTGTTTATAAATTCATATCCGAATCTTCCTTTCACGCAAAGATTACCCTGGTTCACAGGCCCCTCAAAACAGGAAGTAACTTTTACCACTTTATTATCTTTCGCGTTCAAATAAAAATTACAGCCGGTCCCGCAGTAACTGCAGGTTGTACGCACTCTTTTCATATCCGATAAACGGCCTTTGCCCTTGCTCGCCTTTTCAGTTAAAGCGCCGGTAGGACAGGCCGAAACACATTGCCCGCAGAACTCGCAGCCAGATTCTTCCATGGAACGGTACATGGGAGTTGTTACTACCGTATTAATACCTCGTTTCGCGAAAGCCCAGACGTCACGCTGTACAACTTCGTTGCAAATCCTTACGCATTTGCCGCAGGTTATGCATTTGTTCCGGTCCAGCTCTATTAAAGGATTATCTTTTGTCAGCGGAAAGGACCTCTCTTCTTTTTGCAGCGGACTGATATTTTCAATTTTATAATGATAAGCCAGATCCTGTAATTTACAATCTCCTGATTTATTGCAGGTCATACATTCGTTAGGATGACTGGCCAGAAGAAACTTCAGGATCATAACTCTATGACGGTTTAGAAGCTCGTTATTAGTAACAACCTTCATTCCCTCTTTAATTTTCACCGTGCAGGAAGTAACCATCCCGCGCATTCCTTCGATTTCAACTATACACATACGGCACCCGCCATAAGCCTCAAGCCGGGGGTCATGGCATAAATGCGGAATAAAGACCCCATTTTCTATAGCTACATCCAAAACGCTCTGGTTTTCATTTCCGGAATAAATCTTTCCATCAATCATAAGTGATATTGTTTTCATTTTGTTTTAACTCCTCCCGCACACCGCAAGTTTTGTGACTATAATAAAAAACCGTCTGAGTATCTAATTTTAGAATGCCCAGACGGTCGACTAAATACTTTTCTCTATTTCATACTCCCCGATGGTAAAACCATCCTATGCCGTCAGTTGTATAAAATTTTTAATTTGAGTTATAATTTTACCATTTATTTTTTATCTGTGTCAAGAGCAAAATTTTCAGGATTTTTAAAGCTATTTTTTTTCTAATCCCTTTATCATCGGAACAAACCTTACCGCGATAATATCTTTAACTACCGGTTTCCCGTTTATTTTTCTAACCAATTTCAATTTTTGAGAATAACGGTCGATCGGGAATTGATCTTCAACAGGAATTACCATTTTCCCGCCTTCAGCCAGTTGTTCTATCAATGCCTTTGGGATCTCTTCAGGAGCGGCTGTAACGATTATCGCGTCAAAAGGCGCGTATTCAAGCCAGCCTAAATAACCATCCCCTATTTTTACTTTAATATTTTTATATTTCAATTCGTTTAAAAGTTTTTCAGCCCGTCTTCCCAAAATATCAAGAATTTCAATTGTGTAAACTTCTTTCGCCAGCTCACCCAATATTGCGGCCTGATAACCTGAACCTGTGCCTATTTCTAAAACCTTTTCATTACCTTTCAATTCCAGAAGCTCGGTCATTAAAGCGACAATATACGGCTGGGAAATTGTCTGGCCTTCTCCGATCGGCAAAGGGCCGTTAATATAAGCCGTGTTTTTATATTCCTCCGGTACGAATAAATGCCTTTTTACTTTTAACATCGCCTGAAGCACACGTTCATCTTTTATCCCTTCAGCCTTTATCTGGGTCTCAACCATTGCTTTCCGTAACTTCGAAAGCTCCGCCTCATCAATTCCCAGCACTAATGAGTTTAATCTAAATATAAATAAAACTATAAAAAATAATTTTTTTTTAAGTTTCATGTTTTCTTATTATTAAATTAACTGGATCTGGTTTTTGCCCGTTCGGCGGAAGTCATTATGGTACGTCTATCAACTTTATCATTTGACGTTGCTATAAAATCAAGCGGGATCTTTCCATCGGGAAAGGCAAACCTCATGCTGAATGTCCCGTCATTTCTAAGGTCTATTTTTTTACCATTCATCAGCACTTCCGCGTCCGGTTCAGTACGGCCGAAAACGATCAGTTCCGTTCCTATCTCAAAGAAGAACTTTCTTCCTTTTTCTTCCCTTTCGCTCGCGCCGCCTTTTAATTCACTTGAGCCCATCCCTGATGAACCTGAAAAATTATTATTAAATCCTTCACTTAAAATAATATCGTTTAAATCTTTATTATTTGCCGCGCAATTATTTTTTAGAGATTTATTATATTTTCCGGCTGATACCTTTTCCGGCATATGCGCCGGCTTTTTATTTTTTCGGGTATACAAAGACATGATCCTTGAATAATAAGCCCTTATATCGTCTTCCGTCAGGAACATCCTTTTAGCTTTTTTTGGCAGGTCTTCGAATTTAATGTTTGAAATTTTATTTTTTTCTTCTTCTTTTGGATCAACAAAAGGCTGTCTTTTTCTGTTTTTCGAATCCATCCATATAAGATCAGACCTTGGCGATGAACTTAGCCTTGGAGCAGCGGCATAGTTTGACATTGTCAACGGAAAAAATTTTCCATCCGGTTCGGTTATTCCTAACTCAGCGCAATAATTTACATTATCACACGGCAGGTTTATATATGAGCTGCCCTTATGCGGGGCAATATTAATATCAAATGATGAATTCGCGTTCTTTCCATTAAAATCCACTGAAGTTATATCATGCATCCTGATTATATATGATGATATTTTAGGCAATTTATTGCCGGTCTTTTTTTTAAGCGTTTCAAGGACAGACGGAGATATTTCCCAATAAGCAAATACCCAATATGGATCTCTTGGGATAAGAGTAAGATTCGTATGATTATAATCCACAGGCAGGTCTAAGTTGTCAACAAAATTTTTTTTCTGCATAAATATCCTCAGCTCTCATAAACGGAAAGTGTTACGTCAGCAATTACATCCCACGAAAATGCCGTTTCAACCGCGATCCGGCCGTTTCGTCCCATCCACCTGGCATGATCAAAATCTGACAATAATGTTCCGATACCCCATGCCACAGAATTTACATTGTCATTAATTTTTAACCCGTTTACATCGTGCCATATTATTTCCCCCGGCCCGCCATTTATACTGGCTACAGCGGGCTTCCCTGCGCTCCAGGCCTCAAGTAGAACGATCCCAAACGGCTCATTCCTGCTTGGAATGCATACACATTCACAGGCTTTATAAAGATCAATTAATTTACTTCCACCGGCCTGGCCCAAAAACCTTGTCGCGTGATTTATCCCTAACTGATGCGTCCTTGATTCGATCTGATGGCGCATTTCTCCATCACCGACAAAAACAAATTTCGCGTTTTTATGAAATTTTAAAACATGAGGAATAGCCTCTACTAAAAGGTCCACACCCTTTTGATAAACTATTCTTCCCACAAACAAAACCACGGGATCTAAAGGACCTATGCCATATATCCTTTTTACAGCGCCCGGGTCTATCCAGCCGTCATAAGCTTTATAATGTATTCCATTATAAATGACATGGATCTTATCTTCCGGCAGGCTATAGATCTGTATTATTTCTTTCTTTAAAAAATTGGAAACAGCTATTACCTTACTTGCTTCATAAGTCCCATACCACTCAAGATGCCTTATTATGTCTGATTTTCCCTTGTGAAACTTATTACCGCACCTCCCGAATTCAGTCGAATGTATTGTCATAATAGACTTTCGCGGCCTGCCTTTTTTTATCCATACCAGCGCGTTTGTCGTCAGCCAGTCATGGCAGTGAACAATATCAAAATGGCCGATATAATCCTCTGTCTGGAAAAAATAATGAACAAATGAACGGCACATATTGTTAACTTCTTCAATAAAATCAGGATGATGCGGATAAGGGCATCGATGATAGTGAACCCCATCGATACATTCATAAAGCCTGTGATCGCGGCGGCCCATACGTGTAAAAATATGAACTTCATGCCCCTTGCGCTGCATGGCGCAGGCAAGTTCCGTGACATGTACCGCTATGCCTCCAATTGCAATTGAATGTAAAGATTCCCAGGAAAACAGGGCAATTCTCATTTAGTTATTTCCTTTACCGAATTAGTTGTGCCGTATGAATTTACGGCTGTATCAGTATTAGCAGGATCATTCTGCCATTTTCCGTCAACTATAAACTTATATTCATATTTTCCGGGATTAAGCGCTAATTCAATTTTCCATAATCCCTTTTCATTTTTCTTTAACAGTATCCCCCCCGCGTTCCAGGAATTAAAATCACCCACTAATAAAACCTCATTAGCGTAAGGCGCGTCTAATTCAAAACAGGTTTTAGGGTCCGCTTTTTCTTTTTTATTTTTTACAACCGGATAATTATTATTATTTGGTCTTACTTTCCCTGGCCTTATTATCTCATCAATGCTCATATTAAAAATTTCAGCGACCTCTATAAGCTTCGATACACTTACTTCCCTTTTTCCTGATTCCCACATACAAACAGCTTGTCTTGATACCCCAAGTTTTTTCGCGATTGCTTCCTGTGTAAATCCATTTTGTTCTCGAACTCTTCTTAAATTCAAACCGATCATATCAATCCCCATAATTTCCCCTCTTAAAATGTTAATCCCAATCCAAATAATTGATAAACATTTTGTTACCTTTTAGAAAATTTTATTCTTTCATATTTAGTTAACTTTGTCAAGCTTTAATCCTTCATCTTTTTTATATAGACCTTAAAAATTCCTTTTTCTTCTTCTATCCCTAAGAATTCATTTCCGGTAGCCCTGCACCACGCCGGAATATCTTCTTTCACACCCTCATCCGTTGAGATCAATTCCAGAACTTCCCCTTTTTTTATTTTTTTGATCATTTGGGCGATCTTAATGACCGGCATCGGACAAAGCAGGCCATAACAATCAAGTGTATAATTTTTTTCCACAATAAATCCTTATTTTTATTATATAAATAAATTAACTTTGCTCTCTTTCGCGTTTTCGAGATATGTCGCAACTCCGGCAATCATATCTACCTCAGGGATCAGATCTTCTTTATGAATACCCATTATTTCCATAGTGGTTGTACATGCTACCATTTTTACCCCTAACTCTTTTGATAAGGAAATCATCTCTTTAACGGAAGGCATATTGGATTTCTTCATTAACGCCCTCATCATTCCGGTACCTATTCCCATCATATGGAATTTTGACAATTTCAACCTGTCCGCCCCGCCGAGATTCATCATCCCCAATAACCTTTTCATCCAGTTAGAAGATCTCTTTGATGGTTTGTCTTTCCTTATAACATTAAGGCCCCAAAATGTGAAAAACATTGTCACTTCCATACCCATTGAGGCCGAACCTGTGGCAATATTAAAAGCTGCCAGTACTTTATCCAGATCATCGCTGAAAACAATTAAAGTGGTTTTATCCATTTTTACTTTCCCTGATATAGAGGCGACATTTTTCTAAGCAAATCAACTATCGGCGGAAAAACTTTTAACACAAAATCAACGTCATCATTTGTATTAAAAATATTTAAACTAAATACAATTGAACCCTGCGCTAAAGCCGCCGGTATCTTCATCGCGACAAGCACATGAGAGGTCTTCAGAGCCCTTGAAGTACAGGCGGAACCGCTTGAAACTGCAATGCCTTCCATATCCAGCCTGAGCAGCATAGCCTCCCCTTCAATGAATTCAATACAAAAACTGGCGTGATGAGGCAATCTATTTTCAGGATGCCCCGTAACATAAATGTTCTTTATTTTTTCCGGTAATTCTTTTATCATCCGGTTCCTTAAAGCGGATAGATAAGCCATCCTGCCGGGTATTTCTATTTTTGCCATTTCAGCGGCCTTTCCCAATCCGACAATACCGGAAACATTCTCCGTACCAGCGCGCCGGCCTTCCTCCTGAATCCCCCCGTCAATAAAAGGAAGTACCCTCACGCCTTTTTTAATAAAAAGCGCCGCCGCTCCTTTCGGCCCGTAAAATTGACTTCCGGAAAGGCTCAACAGGTCCACTCCAAGCTCATTTACATCAACCGGAATATTACCGACCGCGCCGACCGCGTCGGTGTGAAAAACTATTCCTTTTTCTTTAACAATTTTAGCTATATCTTTGACAGGCTCGATCGTACCGACTTCGCTGTTGGCAAGCATTATCGAAACCAGTATGGTCTCACTGGTAATTGATTTGGCTACATCGTCCGGACTGACTAAACCGAATTTATCTACCGGAACAATGCTTGTTTTAAATCCCATTCTTTCCAATGCCTTCGCGGAATGAAGAATTGACTGGTGTTCAATAGCGGAAATGATGATATGGTTGCCCTTTTTCTGGTTCGCCCAGGCAATCCCCTTTAACGCGAAATTATTTGATTCAGTGCCGCTGGAGGTGAAAAATATTTCCTCAGGAGTACAATTTATTAAAGACGCGGTCTTTTCTCTCGCGTTCTTTACAGCCCTGTTAACCTCGGCGCCGAAACTATGCAGGCTCTGCGGATTCCCGTAATTACCTTCCAGAAAAGGTATCATTGCTTCTTTAACTTCAGGATGAATTGGCGTTCCGGCAATATTATCCAGATAAATTCTTTTCATACTCCCTTTCAACCCATCCCGTTACTAAATATAGTCTATACCCTAAAAAAATAAATGTCAAGAGATTGTAGTATTTATAAAATCCCTGAAGTTAACAACCTGTTCCGACAATTTTATGCCGTTTCTCCACCAGCTTAATATAACGCCGCCCTCTGTCAATTTATCCAGGTCTTTTTGTGTTTCAGGATCGATCGGGGTGGGATTTTTAAAATTATATTTTGTGCCTGAAAGAGGAATAAAATAATGCATCTGGATCTTAGCCCTGAATTTTTTCGAAAGCATCTTTATCAAAGTGAATAATTCAATTCTATCTTCCCTAGTCTCTTCCGGAAAACCAATGATAAAATCAATATTCGGGGTCAGTCCTGCCTCATAAATGATCCGCGAAGCGTTGATAATATCTTCAACCGAATGTGTCCGGTTGATCAATTTCAACATCCTGTTATTCCCGCTCTGGCCCCCGATCGTAACTTTTTTATTCGTGCAATATTTTTTTATAAGGCCGATAATTTCTTTATTTACCGACTCAGGCCGGACCTCGGAAGGAAAGATCCCGTATTCTATATATTTGAATTTATATTTCGCGCAAAGCGACAATAGATCTTCTATTGATCCGAAAGCGGATTTACCAGGAAGCTTATAATCAAACGCGTTCGGCGAAATAAAATTTATTCGCTGGAAGGTTTTATTTTTCGAATAAATAAGATATTTTTCTATGGATTCCGGGCTTCGTATCTGGAAATTATTTTTATTAACTGTCCCCGTCTGGCAGAAATTGCATTTTTGCCTGCATCCGCGCATTATTTCAAGCGGAGGTGATGTCATAAAAGATCCGTTAAACGGAAAGGATTGATCAAGGATAGGATTATCCGCGGGGAAAACAGTTTTATCTTTTATTAAATATTTTTTATTCAGATATGCTGAAGAGTTATTTTCCGCGTCTTTCAAAAAATAAGGAAAACTCTCCTCGCTATAACCTGAAAATACTTGATCAAAACCAAAATAATTTTTATCATCCCCGTTTAAATGGGAGCCTCCTCCCAGGATAAGATATTTCTTATTTTTTAATAATCCTCTTATCTGCCTTACCTCATTATAGACCTTCTCCGCTTCCGTCGTCATGAACGAGTAAACAATATAGAAAGTTTTATCCGAAAAAGCGCTTAATTGCGAAAGTTCTTCCATTGAAAAAAAACAAAAGCATTTCAGCTCTTCAGGCCCGAATAAATTTTCAAGTGAATTTACCAGAACAGGAATGGTTAAAATATTATTAGGAAATTTCCGGAAGAATATTGTCATTGTCCAAAACAATATTAAGAGATTTTCTTATATAATTCGATGTATTCTTTCGCGGAATTCTCCCACGAAAAATCACAGTTCATGCCGTTTTGCTGCAGAACTTTCCAATTTTTATTATTTTTATAAACTTCAACGGCCCTTTTGAGAACCGCGACTAAGGCATCACCTGATGCTTCAGAAAATTTGAAACCGTTGCCTTTTTTTGTCGCGGGGTTAAAATCAGAAATAGTGTCATCCAGCCCGCCTGTCGCCCTTACTACAGGAACCGTTCCGTATTTTAAGCTGTACATCTGGTTCAGGCCGCAAGGTTCATACCTCGACGGCATAAGGAACATATCGCTCCCGGCCTCTATTTGATGGGCAAGCGCGTTGTCAAAACCTATTTTAATTCCGGCCTTGCCCTTATATTTTTCAGCAATATTTTTGAACATATTATTATATTTTTCATCACCTGTACCTAAAAGGACCAGATATGTATTTAATGAAAGGATATCTTCTATCCGCTCCGCTACAAGGTCTAAACCTTTTTGAGCGGCAAGGCGTGTTATCAATCCAATAACCGGTTTTTTGTCATCAAAAGGCAGTTTAAATAACCTCAGGAGATTCTTTTTACATTCGACTTTTTCAGTAAGGTCTTTCTCATTATATTTTCCCGCTATATATATATCTGTTTTCGGATTCCACTCAGAATAATCCACTCCGTTCAATATCCCGTAAATGGATGAAGCCCTTGTCTGCAATAAACCGTCAAGGCCGCATCCAAACTCACTTGTCAGGATCTCCTTTGCGTATCCCTTGCTTACAGTAGTAACAGCGTCTGAATAAATAATTCCCGCCTTCATGTAACTTATTTTGCCGTAAAATTCCAGTTTATCCATCGTTAAAAAATCCCAGGTAAGGCCTATTGAAGGTATTACATCCGGTCCAAAAAGCCCCTGATACGCCATATTATGGATAGTAAAAACAGTTTTTATTTTAGTGATTGGATCTTTATTTATTTTTAAATAAAGCGGCAATAACCCGGATTGCCAATCGTTGCAATGTATTACATCTATTTTCCCGATATCATTGAGCACGGAAAGAATAGCCTTCGCGAAGAACGCGAAACGCAGGGCGTTATCCGGATGATCGGCTTCAGGTGTGCCGTAAAGGCCGTCTCTGTTAAAAAATTCTTTATTATCAATAAAATATACATCAGTATTTCTGTGCTTAAGGAATAGAAGATCAAATATATATTCTCTCTGTCCAAGACTAATTTTCAAATTTTTCTTTAAAACGGGAGGATAAAATCCATTTTCCATAACCTTGCGATACATCGGCATTATTATACTGCATTTATGCTTTAAGGAATTTAACGCGTCCGGCAGGGCGCCTGACACATCGGCAAGGCCGCCGGTCTTCGCAAACGGAAAAACTTCAGAAGAAACAAAGAGTATATTCATGATTACCTCTCCCTTTTTATATTTTTACTTCCCTCAACTCTTTAGCCGCGTCTTCCGGCGCCAGCGGATTTATAAAAAATCCCGTGCCCCATTCAAAACCGGCAATTGTTGTCAATTTCGGTAAAAGTTCTATATGCCAATGATAATCTTCTTTTACAGTATGCCAATAATCCCTCCGCGGAATGCGGTTGGGCGAATTATGGAAAATATAGTTATAGTCGGGATCACCCAGAACAGCTGACAATTTCTGCAAGACAATCTTAAGCAATTCTGCTAATAAAGGCATAGTGTCTTTAACACTTTTCGCGTAAAAATCGATCTCATGCGTTTTCGGCAGGATCCAGATCTCGTAAGGAAATCTTGACGCGTAAGGGCAAAAACTTATATATGCTTCGTTTTCATAAACGATCCTTTCGCCATCGGATTGTTCCTGATTGATAATATCACAAAAGATGCATCTTTCTTTCATTTTATAATAATGAAATGATCCGTTTAATTCTTCTCTTACCCGTTTGGGCGTTATCGGGGTGGCCATGATCTGGTGATGCGGATGCGACAATGAAGCGCCCGCCGATTTACCTTTATTCTTAAATATTAAAATATGCCTGAATCTCTGGTCTTTTGTCAGGTCTTCCGTCCGCTGTTGAAGCACGGAAAGCCAGGTAATTATTTCTTCTTTTGACTGGTCCTTTGCCTCTTTTTCATGGAAAGGTGTTTCGATCAAAACTTCATGCGCGCCGAAATTTGTCATCATGTCATACATCCCTTTGCCTTTTTTAACAAAAGGATTATCCAAACTTAAAGCCAGATACTTGTTTGGAATAACCCGCGTTTTCCAGGTATTTGCTTTTGGATCGCGCAGGCTGAAAATCTCGGGCGGCGTCATTGACTCATGTCCCGGACAGAAAGGGCATTTATCAGGATCTGTTTTTTCAGTTATTCTTGGTGCTTTAAAAAATCCTCCCGGCCTTTTTGACCGTTCGCTCGCTATAATTACCCATCGTTCCAAAATCGGATCTTTGCGTAGTTCACCCATATTTTCTCCTATCCCCTTTTATAAGTCTCTGTTATTTTTAAAAGTTTATCAGAAACATTCTTGGTAATTTGTCCCGGCAATAACCGCCATTCCCAATTGCCGCATGTAGTTGACGGTATATTCATTCGCGCGTAACTTCCTAATCCTAAAATATCCTGCATTGGAAAAACAACCGTATTCGCGACCGAATCCATCGCAAGCTTAATAAATCCCATATGCGCGTTACGTGAATCAACCTCGTGTCCTAAATAACGGAACAATCGTTCTTTCTCTTTAGCACTAGATTCGTTCTCAAACCAGCCTCTTACCGTATTGTTATCATGAGTACCTGTATATACAACACAATTCTCTATAAAATTACGAGGAAGGTATGGATTGTCGTTATTATCATCGCCAAACGCGAAAAGCATTACTCTCATGCCCGGAAAATTAAATTTTTTTATAACCTCCCTGACATCATCCGTTATAATACCCAGATCCTCGGCAATAAAAGGCATACCTGGAAACTTGCAGGCTACCGTATTAAAAAAATCCACGGCGTTCGCCTGAACCCATCGGCCGTTCACTGCCGTAATTTCACTGGCAGGAACTTCCCAGTACCCTACAAAACCGCGGAAGTGGTCTATTCTCATAATATCAAAAATTTCAAGATCACGCGCCATCCGGTCAATCCACCATTTATAATTTGTTTCTTTCAGGGCGTCCCATCTATACACCGGATTTCCCCATAACTGTCCGGTAGAACTAAAATAATCCGGGGGAACACCTGAGACCGTAACCGGTTTTTTATTTCCATCAAGATTAAATAATTCAGGATTTTTCCATACATCAACGCTATCATAACAAACATAAATAGGGATATCTCCTATTATTTTTATCCCGTTTTTGTCGCAATATTTTTTTAACATATACCATTGCTTATGGAAAACATACTGTAGAAATTTTTCGCGCTCAATTTCGCTGCCATATTTTTTTCTGATATCCTCCAAAGAACTTTGTTCCCTGTTCTTAAGTCCTTCCGGCCAATCGCACCAGGCTTTCCCTTCAAAAACTTTTTTTAATACCACAAAAATAGAAAAATCCTCCAGCCATTCGGAATTCTTTAAACAAAATTCTTTATATTCTTTTAATCCTTCTTTTTTCCCTTTAAAGTTTTCATACGCTTTATAAAATATTTTTTGTTTATAGGATGTAACGCCGGCATAATCACATTTTTCTTTAGGGAATACAGGTTTAGGCTTAAGATCCTTTTTGTCTAAAAATCCATCCCTGGCCAATAGGTCAGGGCTGATAAAAAGCGTGTTCCCCGCGAAGACAGAAAGACTGTTATAAGGACAATTACCGAATTCAACTTCAGTAGGATTAAAAGGCAATACCTGCCAAAAACCTTGTTTGGTTTTGCCAAGGAAATCGGCAAATTTATAGGCTTGCGGACCAAAATCACCTATTCCATAGGGCGAGGGAAGCGAACTGATATGTAAAAGTATTCCGCTTTTTCGATTTGACATATTATAATATTATCGGTTATTTAAATTTATTGCAAGCTATTCCTTTTTTATCAACAAAATATTAAAATCCTTAAGTTCGCCCGGTTCAGCACCGGATACAATGTTTAATTCCCTGGGCAAACCTATTGGTTTATATTCAACCGGCACGGAATCAATATCTATATCCAGCATGTAGTTCCCCGGTTTAATTTCTCCGATATAGAAACTGCCGTCAGACCCTGTGACAGAGTCTCTTATTAAGGTTTTCTTGTCATCAGCCATAAGCAGCATCACACGTAACCCGGGAAATCTTTTTTTAGTGTTTTCCAGGCTATAAGCACTGACTTCACCGGAAACCGCGTTAGTAACACATAATCCAAGGTTTGCTTTGCTGAATATCCCTTCTTTCCAATATACTTTCTGTTTGCCCTGCGTCGGTATATATATGGCCGGTAATGAATATTCGTCCAGGCTCACAGTCACAAATTCTTTTTTAGGATTACAAGAGATAAAAAAATTGCCGTTCTGGTCCGATTCTCCATAACTGCGCCCGTTCATCATAATGGGTATATTTGGTAATCCCGGCTCATCCGCTCCGCGATGGCCATTACCGTCTTTATCCAGGTATACAAAACCTTCTACGCCTCCCATTTCAGGGGAAATACCAAACTGCGTTACTTTCTTAAATTTGCCTTCACTAATACTGAAAAGATTATTTAAAGAAAAATAAAATCCAAAATAATATTCCTTGCCGTTATTCTTTGTATCCGCTTCCAAACCGACGCGGTTATATCCGGATTCATCAATTTTGAATTCCATATTGCCATGGCTGTAAAACTTTCCGGTACTAATGATCTTACCAAGATCAATACGGGAATCCCAGGTGTTTTTACCTTCACTGTTATAGTATTTATGTTCATAAGAGACTTCTGCCTGGCGCTGGCTGTCTGTTTTCCAGTACATGGAAGATACGGCATTGCGTGGATTTATACTGTAACTTGTCCTGACCCTGGTTCCACGGGAAAAATATTGATCAATGCCAGGGACAGACAACCCATAAGCCAAATCCTCAGTCTCCTGCAAGCCGGACTTATCCCCAAATACGTGTCTGACTTCCATGTTCAGGTCGTTTGTAAAATTGATATTCATATCAGCGATATATGTACGCGTAATAGATCTAATATTCATTCCGGTTAAATTATCCAGATCTGTATAAAAAGTGCCTAATCTTATATCTGTTTTTGGAATCAAACCGGGAAAACTTAAACTTAAACTGACAATATCTTCTGTTTTTGTATAATCTTCACTATGATCAATATTATTATGAACACGCAGGCCCATTAAATTCATAGACAGTTTCTTTAATAACGGCCAGCGGGTAAAAGCTGAATATCCCCGCCGGTCGCTTATATCAGTTAATCCGTTCATATACCCCGGCGCGTATGAAAATAACTGTGATTCCAATTTTATTTTTTTGAAGTAATATTCTATCCCAAGCTTATAAGCCCCGGCATTTGTATCATCCGCAGTTTTTATACTCTTAGCTGCTTCTTCCTTCAGCAATAACTTGTCCAGTAGACGTATATTGACCTGTTGGCCGACATTATAACTTTCCGGTGATCTTGAAACACTTCCTGTTGTATCTAAAAGAAGGGCAAATTTATTCTGGGCCGCAACGGTTAATCCTAAAGTTACCGCCTTGGTAAGACCATAGTTAACTTGTGAAGCAAAAAAAACTCCTTCTGTCACAGTTTCAGTTAAATTTTTCTGGCGGCGGGTTCCCGCTCCGCCGAGGATTGCCCAGCTTCCAGCCGGCAGGAGGGCGGTAGTCCCAAGTATTTGCTTGTAATACTCTTCAACCATTCCGTCTTTACGCTTAATTACAATTTTTATCTCATTCAGGGCCTTTTCAAGCAAACCAACACTATTAAACCTGTAAATACCATAACCGGCTCTTTCAATTGCCGGCTCTTCAACAATTTTAGTCTGTATAAGAATGTTATTTACCCATAGCTCTACGGTTGCACCAAGTTGAGCCAGCCCTTCAAAATTATCCTCGCTTAAATACCCGATACTTCGTCGCTTAAGGTAACGGTCATATTTAACATCCTTTTCTTTTTGCGGCGAGATCCATTTAACGCTGGCTCCAAAAACACTTGTCCCCGGAGCCACCAGTTCACTGCACCCGAAATTAGTATCTCCAACCTTTGTGATCATATTTTCTTCCTTGGAGGTCCATACACCTTCATCCAGCCAGTTTATAATGCTTGGGATTTTCGCATTTGGATAATTGATAGTCTGGCTCAATTTTATCCTGTATATGCCGGACGAAAAATTCCCCCATAAAGTTAAAGCCGGATGCGCGACAGTTTCTACATGACGTTCATCTCTGACCAAGTGATATTGGCTATCGACACGCAACTGAGGCTGAATAAAAGAAAAAAAAGACCTGCAGGTATCTGAATAAACATCAGGTTCAGTTTCATAAAGCGATGAAGAAGGTTCCTGTACTTTCGCGGAAAGCAGAGATTGCCCTCCCGGCCGGTTTTGATTGAACAATTCAAGGGATTTATCAGTATTTAATGTATACTCATAATTTTCTTCGCTCCAGTTAAAATCAAAACCGAAGGCTTCTTTAATTATCTTTTCTGAAACATACATCTCACCCCGTCCGGTAACATCTGAATTCCCAATTTTGATTTCTACAGGAATATTTCTATTCTCCACATGCAGGGATTGCTCAACGGCATTCAGTTTCACTTTTGGCCCGGCTTCCACTTGAAAGGTTATCAGATTATCATATTGTACCTGGCCGTTAGCGCCCAATAGGCGTAATAAACGGAATAACGGCACCAAACGGGAATTATCTTCAGTTATCACTATATCAAAATCAAAAATATAAATACTTTGGCTGCGTTTTTTTCCCTGCAGGTGAAAACCCGTCAAGGCTGTTTGTAAAACGGTTTTTTGTGATGGAAAGTCCCATGATGAAGATTGAGCAGGCTGGATTTCCGCGCAAAAGGAAAAATTATAAAAAAAAACATTCAATATTATTATAAGTACGGTTTTATTTACTTTCATATATAAAACTAGCTTCACCGGTCAGATAAATTTTTTCTTCCTTATTATCGAGAACTACCCTTGCGGTATAGTTTCCTGAAGTTAATTTTTCTTTGATAGAAACACTCATCAATCGATTTTTTCCAGGAAATACTACGATTGATTTTATTTCAACTTCTTTTATTATCTTGTTATTACTATCCACAATCTGGCAAAGGCCTGGCAAGCGCAAAACACCCTCGTTAGTATTTTTAACGCGGAACAGCAAGTTAATGTCATCCTTTTGCTGTTTGGCCTCAAAGCCGGAAAGTTCGCCGGAAAATTTAGTCCCTTCAACCTTGCCATAAATCGGCACCAGTATAACACTCACAACTTCCAGGGATATATCCTGGCCTTCCTTCCCTTTAGTAGTCACTGTCTGGCCTTTCAATGGAACAAACTGGATGGCACCCCAATATTCCCGTTCTTTCAATTTTCCCTGTGGAATTATGGAATACCGGATCATCCTGCTGGTATTAGGAGGCAGGATAAATTCAGTAGGATTAAACTTTATCCATTGAGCCAGGGAATATTCATCAGAAGGTATAACCTGTAAACCACCCTTATCACCAACTATAAAATGAATAGCGGTAGCCCGGTACCGCTCCTCCTTATCCCCAACATTTTTAATATAAAAGACATCTGAAATACGCTTCTGGGTCAATTTCTGCATGATGTAAGCGGGTTTTATAACTAACGCCGCCTTAACCTTTACATCAAAGACCAATACCAAAAGAAAAAAACACACCATTAAATATCTTATTGCATATTTTAAGGTTATTATTTCCATAATATATCCAGATAAAAAAGAGATTGGCATTAATCACTGTTCTTATCCAGGGTAAACACGTTAATTAATACCCTGGCTGTGAAGCACCAACAACCGCACTATACAGTATAACATAACCACTGTATTGGCCTACAGGTTTTTCATTGTCTTCATTACTCCATGAAGGAATAACTTCGACATTCTGGCTGAAATGGCCATTTTGAGAGCTTTCAAATATAACTTCCTGAGTTTGCATGCCCTCAAAAGTTCCCTTTTCATTTGTGTAACTGCCGCCTGTAACGAACTCAGCAAAACCGTCACCACCGCCCATTTCGTTAGCATTATCCGGGTCAATTTGCACGCCTCCACCGGCAGGAAGAATTGGAGCCACTTCGGTTCCGGCTGGATCATTCCCTTTATAGAGATTAGTAACTAATACAGACAGATCAACTGCTTCCGTATTAGCATCAACTCTGAAGGAAATAGGAACCAGCACTGCTCCTGTCTGTAAGCTTTGGGCTGCCACATTAGCATCAGTAGCTGTTACAGCAATGTTTGGAACTATATTTAAAAAAACATGGGCTGCCGCGTTATCGGTCATATCTGCCACGGCAAAGGAATTACATACCACCAAAAACGTAAAAGCTGCAAGTAATAATATACTTTTTTTCATTTTTGACTCCTTTATATATTTCTAATTAAAAGTAAATAAAACTTTCCCCACAGCTTTTAATGCCAATCTCAAATAGAATAAGCAACATAAAACATTAAAAGAATAACTATTTTATTCACCTCCTTTTTTCCTGAAAATAAAAAAGCCGCTTATTATACTTTTCAGTATAACAAGCGGCTTATGTCCTTAAATGACTCTTGCCCCTCAGAGATCTAAAAATCGAAGTTTAAAAAAAATACTCTTAAAACTATAATTTGATAATAATACTTTTTTTCTGTTTGTCAAGTCTTTTTTTAAATTTTTATTCAGCCTCTTTTTTAAATACCACAACCCCCAGCGGCGGCAGGGTTACGGAAATGGAATGATCCATATTATTCATATTGAATTCAACCGCCTCAACGCCCCCCATATTTCCCTGGTTACTGCCTCCGTAACATTTCGCGTCGCTGTTCAATACCTCTTTCCAGAATCCATCCTCCGGCACTCCGACTTTGTAATCATGCCGGATGACAGGCGTAAAATTACAGATCACGAGTATTTTATCGTCAGTGGTTTTCCCCATTCTCAAGAAACTTAATATGCTGTTATTCACATCATGGAAATCCACCCATTTAAAACCGGCAAGTTCAAAATCAAGTTCATACATCGCAGGTTCATTCCTGTAAAAATAATTAAGATCGCGGACCCACATCCTGATCCCCTGGTGATCGGGATATTTAAGGACATCCCATTCCAGGCTGTGCGCCTCATCCCATTCCTTCCACTGGGCGATCTCATCACCCATAAACAAAAGTTTCTTGCCGGGATGCATATACATAAATCCGAACAAAAGCCTTAAATTCGCGAATTTCTGCCAGGTGTCTATTCCGGACATTTTTCCAAAAAGCGAACCCTTTCCGTGAACTACCTCATCGTGAGAAAACGGAAGCAGAAAATTCTCGGTAAAGGCATACCACATACTGAATGTGATATCGTTCTGGTGATGCTTCCGGTGAAGCGGATCTTTCTTAAAATATTCAAGCGTATCGTGCATCCAGCCCATGTTCCACTTCATCCCGAAGCCCAATCCGCCGACATGCACAGGGCGCGATACCATACCCCAAGCCGTTGATTCTTCCGCGAAAGTCTGGACCCCTTCTACATTACCGTAAATAACCTCATTGAACCGCTTGATAAAATCTATCGCTTCGATGTTCTCCCTGCCCCCGTATTTATTCGGGATCCACTCGCCTTCTTTGCGTGAATAATCAAGATACAGCATCGACGCTACCGCGTCCACTCTGATCCCGTCAATATGATAATTCTTCAGCCAGAATAACGCGTTACTGATAAGAAAATTCCAAACCTCTCCTCTTCCATAATTAAAAATATGGGTCTTCCAATCCGGATGAAAACCTTTCCGCCGGTCTTCATGTTCATAAAGATGCGTCCCGTCAAAATATGAAAGCCCGTGTTCATCCGACGGAAAATGCGACGGCACCCAATCCAGTATTACGGCAATATTATTCTGATGCAGATAATCAACAAGGAACATGAAATCCTGCGGTGTGCCGTAACGGCTCGTTGGCGCGAAATATCCGACGGTCTGATACCCCCATGAACGGTAAAGCGGATGTTCCATAACAGGTAAAAACTCGACATGCGTGAATCCCATTGCCTTAATATAATCAGTTAAAATAGTCGCCATTTCACGGTAGGTTAAAAACCGGTTTTTTTCTTCAGGGACCCTTCTCCATGAACCAAGGTGAACTTCATAGATCGAAATAGGCGCGTTTAAACTATTGTGATGGATCCTGTCTTTCATCCATGACGCATCATTCCATTTGTAATCCAGATCCCAGACACGCGACGCGGTCTTTGAAGGCACTTCCCAGTAAAACGCGTAAGGGTCTCCTTTATTGACTTTATAATTACGGTATTTGGAAACAATATGATATTTATATACAGCGCCTTTTACCACATTCGGTATAAAAATTTCCCAGATACCGGATCCGTCTTTTCTTAAGGACATCAGATTCGCGTTGGTATTCCACGCGTTAAAATCACCGATAACAAAAACTTTCACAGCGTTAGGCGCCCATAACGCGAAATAGGCTCCTTCAACACCATTTACCTTCATCAGATGCGAACCCAATTTTTCATAAATGGTAAAATGATTGCCTTCTTTAAAAAGATGAATATCATAATCCGTAAACAGGCTTATTTCGTTGTCCATAGTAAGAATACTATACTTTAATTCAGGATCTATTTCAATAAGTATTATCCTTGATGATAAATAGATAATAAATAGATATTGACAAACTAAAAAAAGAGGAATAGCATTGATTTAAGTAAATGCTCTGATAAATATATTGATCTGTCAGCAAAAATAAGGACAGGAGTCGTTTTTCAAGGACAAAAGTCACTTAGGTTTTTAAACTTAAGTGACTTTTTTATTTTGGAGATACCCAATGCTGGACGTTCTTTTGGTAGGCCCATATGATCCCCTTAAAGGAAATCAGTCATTTATTGCCCCGCCATTAGGCATATGGAGGATCTGCGGATTTGTCAGGAACTATGGAATAAAATGCGCTGTTTTTGACCCTAACCTGTACTTAGATCCTTACCAGACCCTTATGTCAATGGTCAAATATTATAATCCAAAGATCATAGGTTTTTCCATTACAAGCATGACTTTGCCTTATGACCTTTCACTGATCAATTTAGTAAAATCGCAATATAAAAATATTATTTGTATAGGAGGAGGAATTGGAGCGACGTTTGAATATGAAACAGTATTAAATAATTCTTCCCTGGATTATTGTGTCATGGGCGAAGGAGAAATCCCTTTACTAAATATTTGTACTTCATTAAAAATTAATGGAGTTGTCAACAAACATACACCCGGTTTAGTTTATAAAGAATCCGGAATATTCATCAGGAATCACAATATCCCTCTGGATTATGAACTATTTAAGCTTGCCACTTTCAGTATTCCTTATCAGGAAATCCCTGTCACGGCTTATTGGCATAAAATAAAGGCTATTTCCCATATGGATAATTCTCTCCTTAAGGAAAATACTTATCATCTCCGCGAAGTTAACAGTATCAGGTTAATGACCTCGAATTACTGCCCGATGAATTGTTCTTTTTGCTGCTATACCAACTTTTTAAGTTTTGCAAATAACTGCCATAAAGCAAAATTAGTAAGGTTGACCTCAAAGGATATAATATTGATGTTAACCAAAATAACCAGTCAATATCCTTCTGTTAAAACAATAATTTTTCAGGATGATATTTTTGTTCTTAGAGGGGAAAAAAGGAATCCTAACATTTTCGAGGATATAATCAAGTGCAAAAAAGATAATTTGATCCCTGAAGATCTTACTTTTATCGCTTCCTGCAGGATAGATTCTTTGGATGAGAATGACCTGAAACTGATGAAATCAGCCGGATTCAGGCTGATAGGTTACGGCGTTGAATCTTTTTCAATAAATACTTTAAAAGAATACAACAAAGAAACAATTTATAATAAAATTGATAAAATATTAAATATCAGTTTAGAGGTTGGAATAAAACCCTTTCTAGATATAATTTTAATATCCCCGGACTGTTCTTTTAACGATGTTTTCCTTACTTTAAGTAAATGTATCGAATATTTGGAAAAAGGCTGTGAGGTTTCTATCTATCCGTCAGTTATCCCGTTTGCCGGATCTAAAATGACACAGGACCCCGGTCTGCAGGACCTGATTTTATACAAAAATATACAGATCCCTTTAACCAAAAATAAATTACTTCGGGGCATCAGTATCCAGCCTAGGTCAAAAGAACTCCAGGATTTCATCCAGATAACAGATAAAATTATGCAAAACAATATCACCTATTTTAAAAATAAATATAACGTTGAGTATTTCCCTTCACGCCTCCGTTCTTTGCTGTATATAATGTCTGTTACCGAGGCTTATCCGGTGAGGTTAGCTAATTCACCTGAATATTTTAAAAATAAGATATTAACAATGGTTGAACAAAATGTTTAAAAAAAATGTTTATATCATAATTATATCTATGATTTTATTAATACTGCTTTTCTCAACGGTATTTACTGCTGAAGAAAAATATTATGAAATCCAAAACAGATATTTTCTGGAAAACTATTCTTTCGGCACCAGCGGAACCAAGGGAACCTCACTGTTATTTATTGACAGGAAATTAAAAGATATCATTCTTTTTGCCCAAATTACCTATCAGGATAAATTCAAGACAAATGAAAGTTTACAGGAAATCGGCGGCTCTTTTAAACTTGACGATAAATTCGCTTTAAGAGAAACCCTGGGTTTTTCTTCAAACAAATGGACCTTCCCTAAATTGTTCTCCGATACGGAATTAACCTATAATTTGAAAAGCAAAAATATTCTTCATTTCGGATATAAGTCTAATATTTTTGAAGATGCCCATGTACACATATATTCTTTAGGGGCGACAGATTTTTCTTTACCGAAAGTTAATTTACATGTAAAGGTCTTTCATGCCGTTACAACTTTTGATGTCAATTCTTTATCGGTATCAAATAATTCCTTTCTTTTAAAAGCGGATTATTTTCTTTCTTCCCGCCATGAATTTGGATTTATGTATATTAATAATTCTGAATCATATCTTGTCGTGGAAGAATTAGGGAAATTCAGGGCCGATACTTTTGCCGCGCTCTGGAAAATGAATATTAAAAAAGACTGGTGGCTGACAGCTGACATCAGCTTTCAAAAACGTAAAAAACCAATTAACGCCGAGCAGGAAGTTATTGGAATAGGATTTATACACACATGGTAAAAATAATATTAGCACTCGTTATAGGGCTGTATATCCCGCTGATAGATTCAGTTGATTTTATAATAAAATTGATCTACCGGAAAAAAAATACCAAAGAAGGTAATTCCATGCTGCCAACCTCCGTAAAAAAAGAAAATGCGCGGAATAAAAACGGGGCAAATGCCTCCGGGTTAAATTCATACAAGGTTATTATTTCTGTTTATAATATTTCAAAGACATTCGAAAACTTTGTTAAAAATATAAAACCTTTCGGTTATCAAAATATATTAATTATTGATGATGCTTCCAGTGATAATACCGCCGCTCTCTTAAAAGAACGCGGCATTCCTTTTATTACAAATGAACATAATTTACAAAAGCCGGCAAGCATACTTAATGGACTAAAAAAACTGCCGGAAAGGATCTATACAGTGATCGTAATGGATCCGGATTCAGCGATACTGAATTTAAATCCTAAGGAACATAATAAAAAAATATCTGATTTTGATGAGGTTTTAAATAATTTTCAAAATTCTTCCTTTGACGCTTGCGCTGTAAGAATTCTGGTGGAAGGGAATTCGATCTTAGAGCGGCTTCAGAACTTTGAATATAAAATTTCCATGGGATTGGCAAAAAAATCCATGGAAGAACTCACCGTTATCTCCGGCGCTTTCGCTTTTTTTAAGCGCGGCTTTCTTGAATCCGTTTTATCCAAACACAGCCAAAGCGTATATGGAGAAGATTATGAAACATCTTTGCGGATATTAACAAGCGGCGGGCATATTTATTATGACGGGCGGTTAAGCGTATTAACGAAACAAAGAAAGACTTTAAAGGATCTTACACAACAGAGGATGGGATGGGATTTTTCATTAATTAAAATCGATACCCTTATGGCCGGCCAGTTAAGATTTTTACCCAGGAAATTTTATTCGATCTACCAATACATAATTTATAACATTTTCATATCGGTTATTTTTCATCCCCTAAGAATGCTTTCAATTGTTCTCCTCGCAGTTTCCTTTTTAAATTTCTTTGATAACTTGGCAGGCCTTAATTTGATCCCGGACTATTATTTCACCAATCCTGCTCTGTTCCTGTATTTCTATGTGTTTTGCATGCTGATAATGTATTTACTGCTTATATCTGTTGAACGCAGAAGAAGGAATAAATATTACTATATTTTACCTCTTTTTCCTTTTTATAGTTTATATATGGGATTGGTCCCAAAAACTTTGGGTTTTCTAAACTTTATAACAATAAAAATATTCGGAGTAAAGGTGGTCGAAGATGGATATAAATATGCCTGATATAAAAAAGGAATATTGGGATAACAGGGCGCAGCAGTACGGCAATTCTCAAAACGGATTTAAAGCTATATGCTCTTATGGTTCACCGTATTTTTATAATAAATATATTGACCTGATACATAAAAAGGTTTTTTACAAGATGCTTAATTCCATTGATATTAAAAATAAAAAAGTACTTGACCTGGGCTGCGGAGTAGGCAGGTGGTGCCGTATCCTCGCGCAAAAAGGAGCCAAGGTAACAGGCGCGGACATATCAAATGAAATGATCAAAATTGCCGGAATACCGGCCGATAAGAACGTGGATTTCCTGAACGCGGCGATCGCCGAGATAGAACTTCCCGCGGATACTTTTGACCTGATAACCTGTGTTACCGTGCTTCAGCATATCACAGATGAAAAAGAATTTAAAAAAAGTGTGGGTAATATGGTCAGGCTGCTCAATAAAAACGGCAAAATTTTTATTCTGGAAGTAGCCCCCAACCGGGCCCGCGATAAAAATTCATTCAGCGATATATTGTTCATCCGGAGTGAAATGGAATATTTATCGGCATTCAAAGAGGCCGGAGCGTCTTTGAAAAATACTTATTCGGTTGATATAATGCCAATTAAGCAGAAACTGATCTTGCATTCAAAAGGCATACCGGTTCCGCTATATTATTTGTTACTGTATATTTCTGTATTTTTATCTATACCGGTTGACCTTTTATTTTCAGGAACAAGCTTTTTAAAAGATCATTCCTGGCACAAAGCTTTTATTTTTACCCGCGAAAATAAATTTTAAACAAAATAATCCCGCTCCTGTTTCCTGGCAATTACTTCCCAATCTTTTGTGTTTAGCCTTTTTATTTCAAGGACCTTATGTCCGTCAAATTCAATAAAATTCAGGATCCCTGATTTTTCAGGATTATCGTCAATAATAATTTTTAATACTTTCCCCGCTTCGAGTTCTTCCAAAGCCAGTTTTATCTTCACAAAATTGCCGGAGAGGACTGTTCCTTTCAAATCCAGGGTTTTATCTATATCAGGCTCTTCAATAACTTTTCCGTTAATATAACTTTGTGTTTTCATATATTTCGGATTTTTAAAAATAACGTCCGCCGGGCCGTGTTCAACCAAATTTCCAAGATATAAAAATACTACATGATCAGCGATCCGTTTAGCCTGGCTTAAACTGTGAGTAACCAGCACGATCGTATAACGATTTTTTAGCTCTAAAAATTGTTCCTCGATCCGGTTTGACGAGATCGGATCCAGAGCGGAAGTAGGTTCATCTCCCAATATAGCCTCCGGCTCAACAGCCAAACCCCTTGCAAGGCAAAGCCTTTGCTGCTGCCCTATTGATAAGCCTGAAGCGGAATTATGCAGCCTGTTTTTTACTTCATCCCATAAATGAGCCTCTTTCAAATACTTTTCAACAATTATATCCAGTTCCTTTTTATTTTTTATGCCAAAAAGCCTCGGGCCATAAACAATATTTTCATAGATAGACATCGGTAACACCTGCGGACGCTGGGAAAGATAACCCATTTTTTTCCTAAGGTCCATAACTTCAACATCCGGACCGTAAATATTCTCGCCGTCAACCAAAACCTCGCCCTGAATTTTTATCCCTTCTCGTAATTCAATCAAGCGGTTAAAAGATTTAAGCAAAGTCGTCTTCCCGCAGCCTGACGGCCCGATAATCGCCGTGATCTTTTTATCAGGAATATCAATAGTTATGTTATTCAAAGCCTGCTGGCCGTTGTACCATATTGATAGGTCTTTTACGCTGATGTGTGTTTTAGATTGCATTGTAATTTCCCGTGTGTAGGGGCGAACCCATGTGTTCGCCCTATTATTTGGGCAGACACACGGGTCTGCCCCTACAAATTATTTTATAATATGTTTTGAAAACCTCTTTGTCAAAATCCTCGACGCGATGCTGATAACTAAAATTATAACTGTCAAGATCAACGCCGACGCGTAAC
>JAQUKH010000027.1 GCA_028719205.1 bacterium | reverse complement strand
ATACAGCGTTAAAAACCCCGTCAACAGATGAAAGCATATATTCTTTGGGAAGCATCGTCGGATGTACCCGGACCTCAATACCTTTTTCAGTATCCTTCGCTATTGCCAGAAGTTTTATGCAAAAACCAAATTCCTCCGCGTATTCGATATCAAAAGAGTTTATATGAGAAATCCCCTCACAGAATATTTTTTCAAGAGGAATTGGCTGGCCGAACGCCATTGAGGATAAAATGCATAGTTTATGCGCGGTATCGATGCCTTCAATATCAAGCGTGGGATCAGCTTCAGCGTAGCCAAGTTCTCTTGCCTGATTAAGCGCGGCTTTAAAATTCTTTTTTTCATCCCGCATTTTTGTAAGGATAAAATTCGCGGTCCCGTTCACTATGCCGAATATTGATTGGATCCTGTTTGCCGCAAGGCCCTCTCCGAGTGAACGGATGAGCGGTATTCCTCCCCCGACACTTGCCTCAAAACAGATCCTTACGTTATTCTCGAACGCCGTATCAAATATTTCTTTACCGCATTTAGCAAGCAAAGCTTTATTCGCGGTTACCACGTGCTTTTTGTTTTTCAGCGATTTAAGGATAAATTCCTGTTCAGGATGGATACCCCCGACAAGGCTTATCACGATCTCGATATCAGGGTCTGAAATTATATCTTCCGCGTTCACAGTAAGTTTTTTCGGGTCGATCTCAACACCGCGCGGCGTTTTAATATCAAGGTCCGCGATCTTTTTTATATCCAGGCTCACGCCAAGCTTATTCTCAATAAGCGCTTTATTTTTATCAAAGATCTTTAACACACCGGCACCAACCGTGCCTAAACCTATCAGTCCTAAATTTATTTTTTTCATTTGAGTAAAAATAACATATTTCAATGTTTTTGTAAAGAGCAAATACATGGTAAAATAAATATTCTTTTATCTTGACATATTCAAATAGCAGTGTATAATAATAATTGTAGTAAATAGTAAATTTTGGACTTTATCCGTAAGGTGAATCGAATTTGCCCTACGGATTTTTTTTTATATTTATATTTACTACCATCTTAATAAAGAAGGAGGTAATAAATAATGGAAACAGGAAAAGTAAAATGGTTCAATGACGCAAAAGGATTTGGATTTATTTCTTGCGAATCAGGCGACGATGTATTCGTACATCACAGCGTAATTCAGGGAAGTGGTTTTAAATCTTTGTCAGAAGGTCAAGCTGTTACATTTGATGTCGAGCAAGGCCCTAAAGGCAAGCAAGCTTCAAACGTAAACAAGATCTAACCAAAAACGAATATCAGAGCCCCGTATTATAAAATGCGGGGCTTTTTTATTTGGAATAAATAATTATGTTATAATTGTACATATGAATAAATATGATGTTATTGTAGTTGGCGCCGGGCCAGCGGGTCTTATGGCCGCGGGGCAGGCGGCAGAATCAGGCACAAAGGTTTTGCTTCTTGAAAAAATGGATACCCCTGCTAATAAACTCCGGATCACCGGAGGCGGACGCTGTAATATAACAAATGCCGCGCCCATTAACGAATTTATTAAAAGCTTCGGGATGAACGGCCGGTTTTTACGCCCTGTTTTTTCCAGATTTTTTTCGACTGAACTCCTCCAATTTTTTTATAATGCAGGCATTCGGTTTGTAACAGAGGCTGATGGTAAAATTTTTCCCGAGGATGATAAAGCCGATACGATAGTTGATTTTTTACTGAATTGGATCAGGGAACGCGGGGTAACTTTACAAACAGGCTTTACTGTAAACCGTTTACTTATTGAGAACGGAAAATTGACCGGCATCGCGGGATCATCTTCTGATAAAATATATTATACTGAAAATATAATTATTACAACAGGCGGAGCTTCTTACCCGGGTACAGGTTCAAGCGGAGACGGCTACTCGCTTGCAAAATCCGCAGGACATACTATTATAAATATCAGGCCTTCTCTGATTCCTCTTGAAATAGCAGGAAATATCGCGCAGGACCTGCAAGGTATCAGCCTGAGTAATGTAACCGTAAAGGTACTAGTAAACGGAAAGAATATAACATCAAGATCAGGTGAAATGGTATTTACACATTATGGTGTTTCAGGGCCTCTAATACTTTTAATAAGCAAAATAGTTGTTGAGCACCTTTTGATAAAACAAAAAGTATTTCTCTCGATAGATCTTAAACCCGAAATGGATGATAAAACACTTGACGCTTTTTTACTGAGTGAAATTAAAACACACGGTAAAAAACTTTTTAAAACTCTCCTTAATGAATGGCTCCAAAAAAAATTAGTACCGGCCTGCATAAACCTTTTAAACATACAGCCGGACAAACTTTGCAACCAGATCAATGCGGAAGAAAGAAAAAAGTTACGTATATGGTTAAAGGATTTTCGTCTGGAAGTTAAAAATTATCGACCGTTACCTGAAGCTATTGTTACCGCGGGCGGTGTAAATCTTAAAGAGATCGACCCGAACACAATGGGATCGAAATTAATAAAAGGCCTGTATTTCGCCGGTGAAGTACTGGATCTTGACGCGGATACCGGAGGTTATAACCTGCAGGCCGCTTTTTCAACCGGCTGGGCGGCGGGTAAAGCCGCAGCCGCCACCTTTTTACATTAGTTTCTTAATATTTTTCAAGGCCTGACGGATCCTGTTCTCGTTCTCAACTAACGCTATACGGACATACCCTTCTCCATATTCGCCAAAACCTACTCCTGGAGAAACAGCTACTTCCGCTTTTTCCAGCAGCATCATTGAAAAATCCATCGCGCTCATATTTTTGAATTTTTCGGGGATCGCAGGCCAGAGATACATTGTCCCGCGCGGTTTTTCGACCGGCCAGCCCATTTTGTTCATTTCTTTTACCGCTATATCAGCGCGCTTGGAATAACTATCCGAGTTTTGTTTTATCCACGCTTCAGGGCACTGGAGCGCTTTTATTCCTGCGATCTGGATCGGCGTGAATATACCGTAATCCAGATAGCTTTTTATCTTGGTTAATGCCTGAACGATTTCCGCGTTACCGCACGCAAACCCGACTCTCCAGCCGGGCATATTAAAGGATTTTGAAAATGAATAAAACTCTATAGCGATTTCCTTCGCGCCTTTTACCTGGAGTATACTCGGGGCGACATAATCATCGAATACAATATCAGCGTAGGCCATATCATGAACAACCAGTAAATTATGTTTCCTCGCCACCGCGACAACTTCTTCAAAAAAACCCAGTTCAACACTGAGTGTTGTCGGATTATTTGGGAAATTCAGTATCAATATCTTTGGCTGAGGCCATGTGTTTTTAATAGTATCCGACATACGCTGAAGAAAAGTATCAAATGGAAAAAGCGGAACATTAATAAGGTTCCCCCCTGCCATAATTACACCGTACATATGGATCGGATAGGTAGGATTTGGAACAACCGCCGAATCCCCTTCATTTAAAATAGCGAACATAAGATGAGCAAGGCCTTCCTTTGTTCCGATCAGCGCGACAACTTCTTTATCAGGGTCGATCGAAACATTAAATTTTCTCTCATAAAACCTGCTTGCCTCCCGCCTGAAATTATAAATACCCCTGGCTACCGAGTAACGATGTGTCTTCGTATCCTGAACCGCTTTTACTAACGCCTGTACTACGGGCACAGGCGTCGGATGATCCGGATTTCCCATACCCAGATCAATTATATCAATGCCTTTCCTTCTCGCCGCGAGTTTCTGGCTATTTATCTTCGCGAACATGTACTCAGGAAACCTGTTAATTCTGTTTGATGCTATCATTTATACTCCGCATTTAAATGTTTTCAAAATGGCTTAATTCTTTTATTTTTCGGCATCTTGAAGTTATTTCTGTTTCAGTCAGCATTCTCATCCTGTCTAAAGTAAAATTCTCCACGCAGAAAGACGCCATAGTCGTTCCCCTTACCACGGCGCGGCGTAAGCTCGCATCGGTCAGGTCCCCACACTTTGCAAGATATCCGATAAAACCGCCGGCAAACGTATCTCCTGCTCCGGTCGGGTCAAAAACAGATTCGAGCGGGTACGCGGGCGCGGAAAAAATATTATCACTAAAAAGCAGCGCTCCGTGTTCTCCCTTTTTAATTATCAAACCTTTCGGGCCGAAGGACCTGATCTTTTTTGCCGCCTTGATCAGATTAGACTCGCCCGATAATTCACGCGCCTCACCTTCGTTAATAATAAATATATCGACTTTCTTGATAGTTTCTAAAAGCGCGTCTCTTTTCTTTTCAATCCAGAAATTCATTGTATCACAAACCACAAGTTTTGGATGTTTAATCGAATTTAAAACTTTCAGCTGAAGTTCAGGGTCAATATTCGCTAAAAATACATATGGTGTATTTTTAAAGGAGTCAGGTATAACAGGCTCAAAATTTTCAAAAACATTTAATTCCGTATTAATTGTATGCGCAGTATTCAGGTCAAAATCGTAAAAACCCTCCCAATGAAAGGTTTTTCCTTCTTCTTCCTGCAGGCCCTGGAGGTCAATTTTCCGTTCCTTCAGGATATTCTTGTATTTTTCCGGAAAATCGGAACCGACCACCGCCACAAGCTTAACCGTGGAAAAAAATGACGCTGAATAGGATGAATAAACCGCGGACCCGCCCAGGGCATTTGTAACTTTCCCAAACGGTGTCTCAATAGTATCCATTGCAACCGAACCTACAACCAATATCGACATAATTTCTCCTAAGGTAGGGGCACGGCAAGCCGTGCCCCTACAAGTTTTTCAGCGTGAAACGAGCTCCTCACCCATGTGCCTGAAAAGACATTCAGGAAACCCATTTTTTTCGCTTCGTTCTCTATTCCAACAAAATATTCTTTCGGTAAATATTCAACTACCGGAAGATTCTTAATATTAGGCCTGAAATACTGGCCAATAGTCACATAATCACAGTTATTTTCTCTAAGATCTAAAAGGCTTGACAGCACCTCTTCTTTTTTTTCTCCAAGGCCTACCATTATCCCTGATTTTGTAAATATTTTTTTATTATGGCCTTTCGCGAATCTTAATATATCCAGGGACCTCTTATATACAGCCTGAGGCCTTACTTTTCCATAAAGCCGAGGCACAGTTTCTATGTTATGATTAAAAATATCCGGCTTTTGCAATAAGATACCTTTTGTAACTTCAAGGTCTCCTTTAAAATCAGGAGTCAATACTTCAACAGCTACATCCGGTACCTCTTTCCGCAATAAATTAATTACTTTTATAAATTGCCCGGCACCTCCATCAGGGAGGTCATCGCGCGTCACCGATGTAATTACCGCGTGCTTTATTTTTAACTGCCTAACCGCGTCAACGATCCTCAAAGGCTCGTTATTGTCAATATCGGCAGGCTTCCCTTTTCCTACACCGCAAAATCCGCAGGCTCTTGTACACACGGAACCCAGTATCATAAAAGTTGCCGTGCTGTTTTTAAAACAAGTTTCTATGTTCGGGCATTTTGCCGACTGGCAAACTGTGTTCAATTTTAATTCAGAGATAACATTTAATGTTCCAAGTGAGTTTTTTTTTACAAGTAAACTTTTTTTCCTTGGTATATCCCTTTTTATCCACTCAGGTATTTTAACCATAAATTTAAAAATGAGCCTTTCATGCCATAGGCAGATCCGCCTTTGGCGGAAGATTTATCATCCGCCTGAGGCGGACGGGTTTAAGCAAAAATAGATTTTGGAATTAATGTATTTGCCAAAATTACCTTTTCTTTTTCTTCGCTAAATGCACCGACATATCATGAACATCTTCCGCCGCTTCCAGAACCGCTTCAGGCAATGTAGGATGCGCGTGTATTGTCTCGGCTATCTCCATAGCCGTTGCTCCAAGTTTTATCGCTAAAACCACTTCCGCGATAAGGCTTGTCGCATCAGGGCCGATTATCTGGCCGCCTAAAATCTTATCTGTCTTTTTATCGACTATCAAACGGGCTATACCCTCAGTTTCACCCATTGCCTGCGCCTTACCTAATCCCGCAAATTGGAATGTCCCTGTTGTCACATCAATTCCCTTTTCTTTCGCCTTGGTTTCAGAAAGGCCAATAGTCCCAATCTCAGGTTGTGTAAAAATACAGCTTGGTATCAAACTGTAATCCATAGGTTTTTTCTCTTTTAAAATATTCTCGACCGCCTGCCTGCCCTGCGCGGATGCCACATGCGCGAGCATGATCTTCGCGGTAACATCGCCGATCGCGTAGATACCAGGGACATTTGTCTCCAGAAATTCATTCACGATTATTTCCCCGCGCGGCCCGGTTTTTACACCGATATTTTCAAGCCCTAAGTTCTTTGTATTTAAACTCCTGCCTATAGATACAAGCACAAGGTCAGCCGTATATTTTTCACCGGATTCGAGTTCCACCGTAACATCTTTATCTTTAGTTAATTTTGTGATCTTACTTCCGGTAAATATTTCGATCCCTTGTTTCTTTAATAACGACTGAAGCCTTCTTCCAAGCTGTATATCCTCAGTAGGAATAATGCATGGCATCATTTCAATTATTGTTACTTTGACTCCAAGCCTGCTAAAAATAGTGGCAAATTCACAGCCAATTACTCCTCCCCCGATTATTATTATCTTCTCAGGATATTCAGTTAAATTCAAGGCTTCGGTACTTGTTATAACCTTTTTCCCGTCTATCTGGAACATTGGAATATTCGCCGGTTCCGAACCGCTCGCGACAATAATATTTTTCGCCTCTATTTCCTTCTCGCCGCTTGCATCTTTCACTACGACAAGCCCGGCCTTTTTTATACTCCCTTCGCCTCTCACAAGATCGACCCCGTAACTTTTAAAAAGGAATTCTATCCCCTGCACCGATTTTTCAATAATGGTATTCTTACGGTCAATAATCGCTTTAAAATTAGGTTTAAAATTTCCGACTTCTATCCCAAAATGTTCCGCCTCAGTTATTAACGACAAAACCTTTATGCTTGAAAGAATAGATTTTGTCGGAATACACCCTCTGTTTAAGCATGTCCCGCCAACCTTATCTTTTTCCACCACGCAAACCTTAGCCCCCAACTGCGCCGCGCGTATAGCCGCGACATACCCTCCAGGCCCACCCCCGATGATTAAAATATCATAACTCATATTTTATTTTCTCCTGTGATTTGTTATTTATGCTTGTAAATTCATGTAATTTTATCATAGGCGGTGTGAAATTGCAAATTATTCATTTAATTCTGGTTATTAATGTAGGGGCGGCCGGCTGGGTCCTTAATCCAGTGCCATCCGGCGGGTTTTTTGACGGTTAGTTCGAAACTATAGGGCGGTAAGGTGTTATTTCGAAACCTCGCTATTTTTTTTTAACCTCTGCTATTTTTGTTCCATATCGATTCTCATGATGGCCTTTGGTTCTAATAACCGAATCGAACATATTGTTCTGCCTTTTTTAGTCTTTTACCTATTTTACCCAGTTGCTGCAGTGATTTTATCATAATACCATTTCTTCTTAGTTCAAGTATTCTATCAATCGTAACTTGTCCCAGACCCGGCACTCGCAGCAATTCATATTTATCAGTCCTGTTTATATTAACAGGAAAATATGCCGGATGATTAATTGCCCAGTATTCTTTAGGATCATACTTAAGCGACAAATTTCCATCTTTTTCAAATAATATATCATTTTCTGTAAATCCATATTTTCGAACAAGCCAATCTGCCTGGTATAACCTATGTTCACGTAAAAGGATATCAGAATTACTGCTGGAAGAGTTTTCACCGGGAAGATCATTAGTTCCCAACCCTCTCTGGTACGCGCTGAAATATACCCGGCTCAAACCCAGCCTCTTGTATAATCCCCAGAAATATTTAACTATCTCTTTATCTGTTTCATCCGATGCTCCGACAATGAATTGTGTTGTATGCTTTATCCTGTCAAATAATGAGCCTTTCTCTGTTAATTTACTTATATATTTTAAAGGCCTGATGATATCATCCATGTAATTCTTACCGGATGCAATTTTGTTAAAATGCTTTTCTCCGGCAGTTTCTATGTTAAGTGATACCGCACTTGCGAGAGATACAGCCTGTTCAATAGCGGCATTAGACGCGCCAGGCATTACCTTTAAATGCACATATCCTCTAAAGCCCTTCCTTCTTAAGATAATAGCGGTTTTATTTATGCTTTCCATGGTGTTATCCGGATTTCCCATTACCCCGCTTGAAAGGAATAGCCCGCTTACTTTCCCTGCTCCATAATATTCCATAAACACCTTTACAGTCTCTTCCGGAGTTAAAGAGCATCTCCTTAAATCATTACTTGCCCTTATAGGACAATATTTACAGTTATTAGAACACGCATTTGATAATAGTGTCTTAAAAAGGAAAGTCGTTCTTCCATTACCCAGAGAAACAGGATATATCCACTTATCGTCTTCAGATCTATGCCTTCTGTCAGAATCGTTTGTTCCGCAAGCACAGGCAAGATCATACTGGGAATCCTGAGTGAGTATCCGAAACTTTTCTTTTGTATCTATTGATTTTTTAATAAGCATACTAAAATTATAGCACTTTAAAAAAAACACTGCCAGTCTAAAGAAATTCAAGAATGTAAAAAACTAAGGCGATTCACGAATCACCCCTACAAAATAATATTTATCCAATTAAGTTTATTCTGAACGGAATTTATCCTGAATATTTTTTACTCTGGAGGGCAATCCTTTTCGCAATAAATTAACCGCGTATAACCATTCAAGCCGTTTTTCAATAGGCCATTCATGATACGCCTGCAGTTGATCATCTTTGACGTAATAAGAAAATCCTTTGGAAGGAACTGTATGATTCATGTTTTTAAGTACATTTTTATTTTTTTTCATAATTTTCTATTCTCTTTAAATGCTCTATATCCATAAGGTCCTGTTTTCTTCCGGCAAATTCTTTCATCTTAATTAAATCTGGAATTGATATGACTGGAATTTCTAAATCATACAGTTTTACCTTTACAATATCTTTCTTAGCTTGAGAATAATTTACAGGGGAATCGATAATAATATCGATTTCAGCAATGGGCGATTTTTCATTATAAAAATTAAATGCTTTCATATTTTTTTCAGTTATCCATTTTTTTCTTATTGTCTCATCAGCAAAATCAAAAGGATCAACTGGAACTTTTGGTTTATATCCCCATTCCAATAATTGATTAACAAGTTTTTTCACATTCTTCTGCGAAAAATAAATTAATAGATCAATATCGTATGTAAGCCGTGGAACTCCCTGAAAATTTACCGCCAATCCTCCTACCACTATGTATTCTATATCTAATTCATTAAATTTTCTAAAAATGGCATCATATTGCATTTATTTCCCCTCAATATAAATATATTTACAGTATATCAAATATATATTTTTAATGCAA
Source organism: bacterium (assembly GCA_028719205.1). GTDB lineage: Bacteria > JACRDZ01 > JAQUKH01 > JAQUKH01 > JAQUKH01 > JAQUKH01. The sequence goes on along the minus strand of JAQUKH010000027.1, from coordinate 24,348 downwards.
TGTCTTACAATTATACAATATTTTATTGAGCATTTATGATTCCTTCATTCATATATCATATCTTTCATCCATGCGGGAAACGCGGGGGAACGCAACGACAGCAATTCGATCCATTCATTGTCTGTTATAATTTTATCATCAGGCAGGTTAAATTCGTAATATGAAAAAATGGGGCCGCAGGCGATACTGTAATTTGAACCATCCGGTATCAAAACATATAAAAAGAGCGGATTACCCAGGGCGGCTTCCATATTTTGTTTTTTACCGTTATCTCCGATCAAAGCGGCTTGAGCGACTGTTTGTTCAGTTTCGTAAAACAACTGGCTTTCAAAGTTGTCGGAAAGTTTTGATACCTCTTTTAACTCGTTACCAATTTTCCATATTGTGCGATACTCATCAGAATTGACAGGCCTTTTCCCCTCAATTTCTTTTTCCGAAAGTTTTGATAAAAACTCAAGAAGGCTGATATATCTATTCAAATTATCATCCGCCTTTTCCGACAAAATTTTATATGAGGCTAATTTATTTATTAATGTTTTTATTACATCCCTCTCCGCGAGGTATATTTCAGGATAAGGGTCAACAAAACCACGGGTATATTTAATATTGCCTGATCTCGCGTTTTCCATTTTTACAGGGCTTTTCACTCCTGTTAATTTACTTTCAGTCATATCGATCCATGAACCTAGAGATGAATAATATATTCTTTTATTCCATAATCTGTTATTTATTTTTAACGGATTAGTCAATTTAAACGAGGCAGGAATGGCGTTCCATGTTTTTTTGCGTATCTCTATACTTGTAAACCAGTAATTTTCTTCCATATTTTTTATCTGTTTTATCACATCCGCGTTTTCCTGAATCCCATTATCTCCCGGTATACCAAATATATTAATGAGATCTGAAAAATCGGACGGATCTTTTCGCAGGGATAATAAATATTTATTAAAAGATATCTGGGCGTTAAAAAGGACATATTGAGCAGGCTGCGTTCGAAGGCTGTATTTCCGGTATTTTTTTAATTCGGCCAGAAAGTTTTCTATCATTCTGTCATCTTTTAACTGGTTTATTGAAGGCGGGCCGCTGAATATCTTAAAACAAACATGGTCATAATCGAAAAAATTATATTTTTCATCGCGTTGAAAGAACAAAGAATACAACTGATTAATTTTCTCCCAGATACTCTTTGTTTTATCTGTCTCTGTTTTTCCTTCATTTATCGCAAGATATATCAATAAGGAGCACCTGGCATTATGCAGAATATTTGACGCCTTCAATTCCCTGGTCACATCCGTTTCAAGAATAAAACTTTTTCTGCTGAACCACTCTTTTATCTTAAAATAGCTGCTCAAATTCTTTGAAGCCCGGTAATAAGCAGTTGGAGCGAAATAAGAATAATCATCATTCACCTGAAATAACGGAGATTTATTTACACCCTTCTCAGCCTTAAGCAGCTCGATTTCTGCCATAACTTTGCTCTTTATTTCCAAAGGCGGAACAAATTTTTCATCAGCAATTGCCATTGCCACGGCGAAGAAACAGCAATTATCCAGCGCGGCTGTTTTTAATTTCGGGTCACCGGCATTTTTATAATAATCTAATGAACTTTCGTACAGGGCTTTTGAAAGCGAGATCAGATCCGGATATAAATGCTCTGTTTCAATAAGCCATAAATATTTATGTATTATCTTTGAGGTAGTATTCAGGATTGAATCGATCGTTACATAATTAGGAATGTCGTGATCCAGATTATATTGATAAACGTCATTAAAATTGATCACAGGTTCGGATCTTTTAACTATTACAAACCCGTTTGACTTTAAAAAATCTATTTGTTTCTGATTAAAACGGAAGGAATCTAACTGGCCCTGTTCCACTTTTCCAAATTCAACATCCTGGGCATATACACAGGATAAAATTAACAACAAGAATATTGTAAATTTTATAATTCTCATTTTTCAACAGCCATATAATATATATTAAGCGGCTTAAAATTCTGGTCCGCGTATTCCAACGCGGCCTCTTTTGATTCAAAATCGCCCCATAAAACCCTGTACCATATACCCTGCTTTTTCAGGTCATACTTTTTTACATAAGGCTTCAGGCCGACCATATTTAATTTTTTAACGTGATCTATAGCATTAATTTCTTTTTTATAAGAAGCTAATTGCAGAGTGACCGGTTTTACTATTATTTTATCTTCAATCGGGCTTTCTTTTTTACCCGCTTTAAGTTTTTCAGACGGCAATAATATTTCATCATTATCTTTTAAACTTTTATTATAAGTCAGGTCATCCGGAATTTCTTCTTCCGATTTTGGTTTTACGGCCTTTTTTATGCCCGGTTTTTTAGAGGAGAGAAAATCTATCGCGGTCTGGTAAGTATAATTTTGCTTTCCACACCAATATCCTAATCCGAAAAATATAGTTATAATAACCAGGTAATTAACGATCTTACCGAATATACTGCTATTTTCTGAATTAGGCCGTTGTTTTTCCATTACATTTTTTCGGGAAGTGAAACACCCATAAGCTCAAGGCCATTTTCAATGACCTGCTTAACGGATTTTACAAGATAAAGCCTTGCCTGCATTTTCCCTTTTTGATCAGGCAAAAGCACCTTATGTTTTTTATAATAACCGTGGAATATACCGGCAAGTTCCTGAAGATACTTTGTTAAATGATGCGGCTCATGTGCGGCCGCGCATTGGACAAGAAGCCCGGGGAAACAAGCCAGTTTTTTTACAAGTTCGGTCTCATGTTCCTCTTTTAATTCATTAAAGTCAATCTTGCTTAACGGAACTAATTTTATTTTTTGATTTTCCATTTCCCTGAAAATACTTGAGATCCGGGCATACGCGTACTGGATATAATAAACAGGATTTTCCATAGACTCTTTTTTAGCGAGTTCCAGGTCAAATTCCAGGTCACTGTCACAGCTCCTCATTAAAAAGAAAAATCTGGAAACATCGCTTCCCACTTCATCTATGATCTCTTTTAACGTCACAAATTCCGCGTCCCTTTTGGACATGGAAACGGGCACGCCATTTCTCATAAGCGATACCAGTTGTATCATGATAATGTCCAGGGAATCATACGGATGGCCAAAGGCCTCAACAACAGCTTTTACTCTTTTAATATAGCCATGGTGATCCGCGCCCCAGATATCAATTAATTTGTCAAAGCCTCTTTCATATTTATTTCTATGATACGCGATATCCGCGGCGAAGTAAGTTGTTTTGTTCTCTTTTGTAATGACAACCCTGTCTTTATCATCACCGAACACAGTCGATTTGAACCATTGAGCTCCATCCTGCTCATAAATATAACCTTTTTGCCGAAGCTCTTCAATGGCACTTTTAACCTGCCCGGATTCATGAAGAGATTTTTCCGTGAACCAATTATCAAATTTAACGCCGAATATGTTAAGGTCTTCTTTAATATTTTTTAAAATATAATTCCCTGTAAATTTTGAAAATATCTTAATATTTGTTTTACCCGGATATTCTTCTTTCGCGCCGCGTTTATAGTTATCCTTATATTTTGCAAAAAATTGCTTCGCGATATCTTTTATATAATCCCCTTTATAACCGTTATCCGGGAATTTTATTTCTTCTCCCAGCAACTCCTGGTATCTTATCCATGCAGAAAGTCCCAATAATTCCATCTGGTTACCGGTATCATTTATATAAAATTCCCGTGTCACAGAAAAACCCGCGAATTCCATAATATTCGCTATTACATCACCGACAACAGCTCCCCTGCCATGCCCCACATGTAAAGGCCCCGTAGGATTCGCGCTTACAAATTCAACCATTACTTTTTGATTCTTCCCGATATCGGAGGAACCATATTTCTTTTTCTGTTTTATCACCTCCGGTATTATTTCAAAAAGCCATGAATCATGAAGATAAAAATTGATAAACCCCGGCCCCGCTATCTCCTTCTTTTTTATCCATGAACAATCAGGATCAAAATATTTAATGATCGCTTCAGCGATAATACGCGGCGCAAGTTTCAACTGTTTAGATAATTGCAGAGCGATGTTGGACGCGAAATCCCCGTGCGCCTTGTCTTTCGGAGATTCCAGGTTTATGTGAGGCATTACCGTCAGATCCAGTTTTAACTCTAAAATATATTTACCGGCGGCGTCTCTAATCTTTCGGGATAATTCTTCTTTGATCTTTTCCCGCATTATTATTCCTTTTTAGCCTTAGGCTTTTCCTTATACCAAAGCCTTTCGAGGTTAAAATATTTTCTTACGTTCTCTTCAAATAAATGCACAACGATATCTCCAAAATCCAGCAGGATCCATTTTGAATCCTGTTTTCCTTCACGGCGGCAGTGAGACTTGCCGTGTTCATCAAGTTTAATTATCATTTCGTCCGCGATCGCGTTCAACTGTATCGCGGTTTCACCGCTCGCTATTATAAAATAATCGGTAAAAGAGAAACCCTTCATATCAAGGGTTACGATATCATTGCCCTTTTTATCCTCAATTACCTTTTTGATCATTGCAACATAATACTCAGTCGAATCTTTTTTTGGTCTCGCCAATTTTATCTCCTTTGTTCTTTAATGGCCGCGTTCCACGCGGATATTGTTTTTGGATGAAGCAGGGCCCTTTTTTGCAAAACATAAAATATTTTATTCTCGATCACCATAATGACCGCCTGTTTAAAATCATCTACCGCTATACCGCGTATTTCTTCTACCATACGGTAATCACGGTTCATCTCAATATGATCAGCGACGAAAATTATTTTATCAAAAACGCTCATACTGCTGTCACCCGTAGTATGATTTTTTATGGCCTTCAGTATTACCCTGTCTTTAACGCCTAATTTCTTTTCCACTACCGCGGCGCCTACAGGCCCATGCAGCAGCCCCGGATTTTTTAATTCAAAATCATCAATATTTAATTTATATTTTTTCGCGAGGCCTATCAGTTTGCTTTTCGAAAATCCTTTTGCCCAGTCATGGAGCAGAGAAGCTATTTCAACTTTTTTTATATCAATTTTTAATGATGGGTTTTTTATATTCAGATTTTCAGCGAGGCTGACAGCCATCTGGCTTGTCGCTTTTGAATGTGTAAAAAGTTCCCGTCCCTGGATCTTTCTAAGTTCTTTCAATATCACGTCCCTGCATAGATCCATTATTTTAAAGCCTTCCTTTTTCTTTTCTGATCGTTTCTTTGATATTTTTAAATGAAGTCCCTCCAAAAGACTTTTTACTGTCAACAGACTGGGTTAAAGTAACATGCTCATAAATGTCATCCCTGAACAAATCCGAGAATGAGCGGAATGTTCCGATATCCAGGTCCAGAAATCTTATATTATTTTTCAGGCAATAGCGGACAATTTTACCGGTTATTGAATGCGCGTCACGGAACGGCATACCTTCTCTGACAAGATAATCGGCGATCTCCGTAGCTTCAAGAAATCCTAGTGCCGCTGACTGCGCCATATTTTTCTCATTAAATTTTATTTTTGGAAGCATCGCTATATAAATTTCCAGGCATTTTTCCAAAGTATCCACTGAATCAAAAACAGCTTCCTTATCCTCCTGCAGGTCCCTGTTATAGGTCATCGGAAGAGATTTCATTATTGTAAGCATTGAGATAAGATTTCCATAAACCCGGCCGGTTTTCCCTCTTACCAGTTCACAGATATCCGGATTTTTCTTCTGCGGCATAATACTGCTTCCTGTCGTAAACTCATCGTTTATTTCAATAAAACTGAATTCCTGGCTGGACCATAATATTAATTCTTCGCTGAGCCTGCTCAGGTGCATTATTATCAGGGAGGCATCAAATAAATATTCGACGGCAAAATCACGGTCTGAAACCGCGTCCATGCTGTTCTCTGCTATTTTAGGAAAATTAAGAAGTTTTGCCGTATAATTCCTGTCGATCGGGAATGCCGTTCCTGCCAGAGCTGCTGAACCGAGAGGCATAACATTTATCCTTGTCAATGTTTCTGTCAGCCTTTCTTTATCTCTTTGGAACATGAAATAATACGCCAAAAAATGATGAGCCAGTGAAACCGGCTGCGCGTGCTGGAGATGCGTGTATCCGGGCATTATCAGATCAATATTTTTCTCCGCTATATTTAATAAAATATGCTGCATTTTTTTTATCTGCACGATCTGCAATTTTACTTCTTCACGCAAAAATAAACGCAGGTCCAGCGCCACCTGGTCATTCCTGCTTCTTGCCGTATGAAGCTTTCCCGCGACAGATCCGATTTTTTCTTTTAACCGTGATTCAATATTAAAGTGAATATCCTCGAGTTCCGTTTTAAATCTGAACTTTCCCTCCGCGATTTCAAGGCCAATTTCTTTTAATCCTTTTATTATTTTATCCGCGTCATTTTTCGGGATGATCTTGCATTTCGAAAGCATTGTAACATGCGCCAGGCTTCCTGAGATATCATATCCGGCAAGCCTTTTATCAAAAGAAATCGATTCTACAAAATCCAGGGTCAAATTACTGACATCATTTTCAAAACGTTTATTTCTTAAAATATTAGCCATTTTTTTTGTCCCTCATCCCGACGATCTTTCCGGGCAAACCCCAGAGTTTCACAAAACCTTCGGCCGAGCGATGATCAAAAAGGTCGCCTTCATCATAGGTTGCTAAATCTTTTTTATATAATGAATATTGCGATTTACGCCCTATTACTTCACAATTTCCTTTATATAATCTTAACCGAACAGTTCCTGAAACATATTTTTGAGTTTTTCTGATAAATTCATCCAGTGCCTCTCTAAGCGGGGTAAACCACTGGCCGAAATAAATAAGCTCGCTGTACTTTGTCACTAATTGATCTTTAAAATGGAGCATTTCGCGGTCCAGTGTTAAACTTTCTACGGCCTTGTGAGCATTATTAATAATTAAAGCCGCCGGCGCTTCATATATTTCACGGGATTTAATCCCGACCAGCCGGTTCTCGACCATATCCGTCCGACCGACTCCATACCCGCCGCCAATAATATTTAATTCCTCGATCAGGTCAACCAGTTCATATTTTTTGTTGTTCAATCTAACCGGAACCCCTGAAACAAACTCGATCTCAATTTCCAACGGTTTATCCGGGGCCTTTTGAGGAGATTTTGTCATCTGATAGGCGTCTTCAGGCGGAACCTGCCAGGGGTCTTCCAAAAGCCCGCATTCAATACTTACACCCCAGATATTTTTATCAATACTGTAAGGAGATCTTTTTGTCGCTTTTACGGGAATTTTATATTTTTTAGCGTACGCCATCTCTTCTTCGCGGGACTTCATCTCCCAATCCCGAAGCGGCGCCAAGATCTTTAACTGAGGGGCAAGATTCATTACCGCCAATTCCAGGCGTACCTGGTCATTTCCTTTGCCTGTGCAGCCATGGGCGATAGCGTCAGCCTTTTCTTTTAACGCGATCTTTACCAGGTGTTTCGCGATCAGAGGCCTGCTCAGGGCCGTTGCCATAAAATAATTACTTTCATAAACCGCGTTCGCGTATATCGCCGGTAAAATATATTCATTGGCGAATTCATTTTTAAGATCCTCGATGTAGATCCTGCTCGCTCCAGTTTGTATGGCTTTTTTCTTTAGAGGTTCAAGATCCTCTCCCTGCCCGACATCGGCGGAAAAAGCGATTATCTCGCATTTATATTTATTTTTCAGCCAATGCACAATTACCGAGGTATCCAATCCTCCTGAATACGCGACAACGATCTTCTTTATCATATTTTTTTATCCCCTTCGAGGATAACAATGAGTAAAAGCGGATTCCGATATTAATCGGAACCGTTTAACTCAAGTTTATCTCCCATTAAAGTCACAAGAATCGCCTTTTGCAGATGAAGCCTGTTTTCCGCCTGATCCCATACGATTGAATTTTTACTATCTAATACTTCACTCGTAATTTCTTCTTCACGGTGCGCGGGCAGGCAATGCATGATCACATAATTTTTCTTAGCAAGTTTAACCAACGCGTTATTTATCTGAAAATCTTTGAATTTACTTATCTTCTTATCTTTTGAATCATCCTGGCCCATGCTGACCCATACATCAGTGTAAATACAATCGGCATTTTCAGCCGCCTCTTGAGGAGAATTAGTCAGATGTATTTTTGATCCGTTTTTATCAGCTTCACTGCTTACTTCGCATAAAATATCCTTATCCGGCTCATAACCTTCAGGCACCGCCGCCCAAAATTCAACTCCTAATTTTACCGCGGCCTGCATTAATGAATGGCAGACATTGTTACCGTCCCCGACATACGCGAATTTCATTTTTTTAAGATCGATCCCTTTTTCTACCAATGTAAAATAATCCGTTAAAACCTGGCAGGGATGGAATTTATCCGTTAAACCGTTAATTACGGGAATACTGGATTCTTTTGCCAAAACTTCAACCTCTTCCTGGGAGAAGGTCCTGATAACAAGGCCGTCCAGATAGCGCGATAACACTTTAGCCGTGTCCGCGATCGTTTCGCCCCTGTTCAATTGGAGCTCTTTAGACCGGAGAAAAATAGTATCTCCACCCAGCTGATGCATCGCGACTTCAAAAGAAACGCGCGTTCTTGTCGAAGGTTTCGCAAAAAGCAATCCCAATGTTTTCCCGGTTAGGATCTGATTGTATTTTTTCTTATTTTTTTTAATTGTGAACGCTAATTTAAAGAGTTCATTGATTTCTTTCGCGCTTAGATCTTTTAAATTAATTAAATCTTTCATCATAATTAAATCTCCCCAAAAACCTCATCCAGAATTTTTACCGCCGAATCGATTTCCTCTCTTTTAATAATTAAAGGCGGAATGAACCGTAAAATATTATTTTTCAAACAATTAATTATCAAACCTTTTTCAAAACACTTCTGAACTATATTCTGGCCGTCAACAGCCAGCTCCATACCTATTATCAGCCCCTTTCCTTTTATTTTTGTAATAAATTTATATTTATTTTTTAAACCTGATAATTTTTCCTGAAAATAAATCCCGTCGTCTCTTACTTTATTAATTATATTTTCCTTAAGCAGCGTTTTCAAAACCGTTAGAGCAACCTGCGTAACTAAAGGATTACCCCCAAAGGTTGAGGCATGATGCCCGGGTTTAAATGTTTCCGCTATTTTCTTTTTAGCGATCATTGCCCCTATCGGCAATCCGTTGGCCAATGCTTTAGCTAAAGTAATTATATCAGGGTCTAAACCATATTGCTGATAACCGAATAATTGTCCTGTCCGTCCCATACCGGTCTGGATCTCATCGACGATCAAAAGCATTTTTTCTTTTTTTACTATTTCCGAAACTCCCTGCCAGAAAGAAATATCCGCTTCATTTATTCCGCCTTCAGCCTGTATCACCTCAGTCAGGATCGCGCATGTTGTCGGTTTTATCACCGCTTTAAGCGCGGCAAGGTTCCCGAAAGGAATAGTCACAAAACCAGGCATCAGAGGCTCAAAACCCTCCTGATATTTTTTCTGCCCGGTAGCCGTGATAGTGGCCAAAGTTCTTCCATGGAACGAATTATCAAAGGTAATGATTTCATATCTGTCCGGCGAGAATGTGGTTTTACTGTAAAGTCTTGTAAGTTTTATCGCCGCCTCATTTGCCTCAGCCCCGCTGTTACAGAAAAAACATTTGCCGTTAAAACTGTTTTTGATCAACAATTTCGCGAGATCAACCATAGGCTCGGTATAATATAGGTTGGAGGTATGAATCAGTTTCTTCGCCTGCTTATTTATTGCCTTTACCACTTTCGGATGGGCGTGCCCCAACGCGTTTACCGCGAGTCCCGCGACAAAATCGAGATACCGTTTTCCTTCACTATCCCAGAGATAACACCCTTCCCCCTTTTCAAAAACTACAGGTATTCTCTTATAAGTCTGACAAACATATTTTTCTTCATTAATTATTATTTTCTCTTTATTCATAATTTTTCTCTCTTCTAATTTTTTTACTGGTGACTTTTGCACTTGTAACTTTGTGACTTTTATACTATTTCCGTCCCCACACCTTTATCCGTCATTATCTCCAGCAAAATAGAATGTTCGATCTTTCCGTCAATAATATGAACTTTTTTAACGCCGGCGTTTAACGCCTTTAATCCGGCAGCGATCTTCGGCATCATTCCGCCCTGGATCACACCCGCTTTGATCAATTTTTTTATTTTGGCCTGGTCCAGATGCGGTATCAAATTACCGTTTTTATCTAATACCCCCGGTGTATCCGTTAACAGGATCAGTTTCTCAGCGTTAACCGCAGCAGCGATCTCGCCTGCCGCGAGATCCGCGTTAATATTATATGTAAGGCCATCCTCTCCTAACCCGACTGATGAAATTACCGGAATAAAACCCTTTTCATCCAACAAATTAATAACTTCAGGATTTATTTTTTTGACACCCCCGATAAAATCTCCTGAATTTTTAGAAAGCCTCTTTGAAATAATAAGATTCCCATCCTTCCCGCTTAATCCTACCGCGTTCCCGCCGTTTGAATTAATGAACCCTACAAGTTCTTTATTTATCGAACCGGAAAGTACCATTTCCACGATCTTAACTGTTTCAGCGTCTGTAACTCTTTGCCCGTTTACAAATTTCGGCTGTTTACCGAGTTTAACCATTAACTCGGATATCTCTTTGCCTCCGCCGTGAACGATCACAGGGCTAATTCCGATATATTTCATCAAAATTATATCCATACAAACACTTCTTTTCAAGCTTTCGTTTGTCATGGCGCTTCCGCCGTATTTGATAACAATAGTTTTACCGTAAAATTTCTTTATATACGGCAGCGCTTCCATCAATACATTTGCTTTTTCAATCAATTGTTTCATTTTATCTCCATGTTTAATCTTCGTGCTTTATCTCTTCAAATCCAACTTTCCATTTACGTTTTAATTCATCATCTTTTACTATTTCATCGGGATTAAGCCTTTTTAAAACATAATTTTTATCGATCATCACTTTTTCACCTTTCATGTCCGGTGCTTCATAAGATACGGTTTCCAATAATTTTTCCATAAGGGCGTACAACCTTCTCGCCCCGATATCTTCGGTTTTTTCATTCAGTTCCATTGCCACCATCGCAATTTTTTCGATACTGTCTTTTTTAAAACTGACATCCACGTTTTCTGTTTTTAAAAGCGCTATATACTGTTTTATTAAAGCATTTTTAGGTTCAGTTAAAATGCGTAAAAAATCTTCCTTTGAAAGCGAATTTAATTTCACTTTAAGCGGGAACCGGCCTTGCAATTCCGGTATAAGATCAGACGGTTTACTCACATTAAACGCGCCCGCCGCGATAAAAAGAATATGGTCTGTCCTGACCATTCCGTATTTTGTAGTTACAGTTGAACCTTCAATTATCGGAAGCAGGTCCCTCTGAACGCCCTCCCTTGAAACATCAGGGCCTTTGCCTGATTCACGCCCCGCGATCTTATCTATTTCATCCAGGAATATTATACCTGTTTCTTCAACCCGTTTCAGCGCCTCTAAAACAACATCATCCATATCTATAAGTTTTTGTACTTCCTCCTGAAACAAAAATTTTCTGGCATTTTCAATATCCATACGCCTTTTTTTTGATTTCTTAGGAAAAAGATTTCCCAGAGCGTTATGGACCTGCATACCAACCTCTTCTATTCCTGAGGAAGAAAATATCTCTATCATAGGCATTAACGAGTCTCTTGAGTCAATTTCAATTTCCCTGTTTTCCATTTTTCCGGTTTTTAAGATGCCTCTTATTTTCTCCCTCGTCCTCGCCATTCTTTCATCTTTTTCCGTGACTGTTAAAACTTCCTTGGGATTTTTTTCTTCTTCTTCCATTTTCTCCAGGGGCAATAGGATATCAAGCAGCCTTTCTTCAACCATTTCCTCAGCCAGCTCCCTGACTGCTTCTGTCTTTTCCTCACGAACCATTTTTACGGATATATCAGCAAGATCCCTGATCATAGATTCCACATCCCGTCCGACATATCCTACCTCGGTAAATTTTGACGCTTCAATTTTCAGGAAAGGCGCTTTAACTAATTTTGCCAGCCTTCTTGCGATTTCCGTTTTTCCCACCCCGGTAGGCCCTATCATTATAATGTTTTTCGGCGTAACTTCGTCTTTCAGTTCCGGCGGCAGATTCTGCCTTCTCCAGCGGTTCCTGAGCGCTATAGCCACTGCCATCTTCGCTTTTGTCTGCCCGATAATATATTTATCAAGTTCAGCAACAATTTCTTTTGGTGTTAATGAGTCCATTATTTCTCCTGTTAGATTATTTCACCTGCCAGCGTATGCGGCCCGGTGTTTATTATTTTTAGATCTACTTCCTGCCCGACAAGCTCATCACTTCCGCTGAAAATAACCGCCTTGCCTGTCCTCGTCTTACCGAAGAGCTTAAGTTTTTCATTCTTACAAATTCCTTCAACTAATACATTTTCTTTTTTATCTAAATATTTTTCGTTTATACACCTTGATATCTTCTCCTGCAGGTCAATTACATCCTGCAATCTTCTTTTCTTAACAGATTCAGGCACAGTATCTTCCAGTTCAGATGCTTTTGTATTCGGCCTTTTTGAATACATGAAAGTAAACGCGGAATCGAACTCCGTTTTTTTAACATAATTCAACGTATCTTCAAAATCCTTTTCAGTTTCACCGGGAAAACCTATTATTATATCAGTAGTAACTATTGTATGAGGTTTTAATCTTTTGATATATCGTATTTTCTTATCATATTCTTCTAAAGTGTAACCTCGGTTCATAAGTTCTAAAATACGGTTCGAAGCCGACTGAAGAGGCAGATGAAAATGCTCGCATACCTTCGCGCATTTATTCATCATTTGTATATCTTCCTCGCTCAAGTCCCGCGGATGCGAGGTCATGAACCGTATTCTTTTTAAGCCGTCAATTTTATTTAACGCTCCCACGAGATCTCTGAAACTTTTATCTCCGTCATAATAAGAATTAACATTCTGGCCCAGAAGAGTAATTTCCCTGATCCCGTTTCGTACCGCATCTTCAACATCTTCCATCACAGAAATAAACGGGCGGTTCTTTTCTTCCCCTCTCGTAAAGGGCACGATACAATACGAACAAAAATTATTACATCCCCTGCTTATCGGCACAAATCCGGTTATCTTTCCATTTTTTACCCACGGAATATTTTCATTTATTATCCGGTTTTCTTTATCCCATTCCGTATCATAGATCCGCCTTCGTTTTTTTCTTATCTCTTCCAAAAGCGACGGAACTTTTAATAAGGACTCAGTTCCGAAAACCAGGTCCAGCCCGGGAAATTTTTTTAAAAGCTCTTTCTTTTTCTCCTGCCCTATACACCCGCCAAACGCGATAATTTTTTCCGGATTATCTCTTTTATGGCTCCTGAACTGATTCAAATACTGGAACGCCGTTTTTTCCGCTTTTTCCCTGACACTGCACGTATTCATGATAATTATATCAGCATCGTTAAAATTATCCGAATAATTAAAACCATTATGTATCAGCAGGGCCTTTAACTTTTCAGAGTCCGCCTCGTTCATCTGGCATCCGAAGGTTTTAATAAAAAAATTTATATTACTTTTTATTGTTGTAATCATAAAATATATATTTTATCACAAATAAGCCTATTTTCAAATTTAATCTTGTTTTGGGGCAGGTTTTACCTTTATTATACCTTTTTCTTTATACTTTTTATCAAACCAAATAATATAAAGTAAAGATACCGCGAAGAATATAAAACCGGAAATAATTTCTAATGGTTCCTTGAATTTCGCGTAAGATAATATATCAGCAATTATCATTCCAAAAATAATCCCCGCGATAAAACTGATAACCGGAAAAAGATACAGCATAAAAAAACAAAAAAGCAAATTTCGCCCTTCTATTTCTATATTAACCATATCTCCTGTTGAAAAGGCAGAATCAACGAGTACCTCCATTGTCATTCCCTCTTTTTCCCTGCTGCATAACTTACAGCTGTGGCATGAAGTTTTCGCGTCGATCTGTATTTTTACTAAGCCGGTTTTATATTCTATTACTCTACCTTTTTCTCTGATCATTTTCACTCCCTACCAGTTGACCCTTTTTCTGGTATTCAAAATAACAGGTAAAATCAATTTAGTTAAATATCCCACAATAAAACCTGTGGGAATCGCCCAGGCAAGCATTAAGGGCAGGAAATATAAAACATTATTCCATGAAATATGCAGTTGATTATAAAAAAGTATATACGCCACGCCCAATTGAGTCATGTTATGAACCAGGGCGCCTATCAGGCTTACACCGATAAGGCTGAACCGTTTAGGAAATATAATTAAAACAAGCCCCATTATAAAAGTGCTCATCAAACCTCCGGACAAACTTAAAAAAAATCCGGGATTAAAAATGGTCCCTAATAAGATCGAGACCAGAGCGATCCTTATAATTGAAATAAAAACAGCCTCTTTCAGGCTGAATAGCAATAGTGATATTAATGTAATAACGTTTGCCAATCCAAGCTTTGCCCATGGCAACGGCCTTGGAAGCGGCGCCTCGATAATTTGGAGTATTATACCTAAGGAAACCATTAAAGAAATTTCAATAATGGTTTTTATCCTGGAATTATTATGCCCAATTTTTTTATCTTGTTGTACCATCAAGTTCTTCTTCTTCACCAAGGATTTTTACTATCGCGCGGTTCGGGAGGCAAATTATCGATTCTCCTCTTTTATTTATCCAGCCGGATTTTACGCAAATTTTATTCGGACAGGATGAATCCAGCATCCGTACTTTCCTGCCGCTAATTTCTATTTTTATCGGGCCGTTCACTCCATTAACATCAAAAATCAAATTTTTCGGCAGATCAATTTTTTTTTCAATCCTGCCGTCAATTTCAACGACAACGAATTTTTCCACGCCGCGTGACAGGTCATATAAAAAATAACACCCTACTATTACCGCTATCACGCTAAGGACTAAACTTATATCCGATTTTGTCAGCATAAATACATTTATACCTTTTTAAAACAAAATAATTATAATACAATATGTAAAAAATCTCCAATAAAATTATTTTAAATGATTTTCTCTTGACATATATATTTTTTTCTCGTAGAATATACACTAAATTTTTAAAATTCAAAAATAAATTATGAAAAATTTTAAACTTTTCGCTATCATATTGATTATTGCCACATCGGTATTTTATGCCATGCCGACAGCAAACATTTTCTTTCCGGATATTTTGGCAAAATATCTGCCAGGCAAAAAAGTAAACCTTGGCCTTGACCTTCAGGGCGGAACACATCTGGTTTTAAGCGTGGACACCTCCAAACTCCCGGCAGGTTCAAACGCTGATGACGCGGTTGAGGTGGTTAAAGAAATTATCCGTAACAGGATAGACCAATTCGGAGTTGCCGAACCCGTCATCCAACGGCAGGGTACTAACCAAATAATTGTAGAATTACCGGGAATTAAAGATTCTGCCCGCGCTAAACAACTGATCGGGCGAACTGCTATGCTTGAATTCAGATTAGTAGATGAACAGGCAGACCTTCAAAGCGCGATAAATAAAAACCAAATTCCTGATAACCTTGAACTTTTATCAATGGAACATCTGGATGAAAATAAAAATATCACCAGAAGCCAGCTCCTGATTGAAAAGGAAGCCAAATTAACAGGAAAGTATTTAAAAGAGGTCCAGATCAAGTTTGGGGAATTTAACGAACCAAGAGTAACGATTGCCTTTAACGAAGAAGGCGGAAAAATATTCTCCAATGTAACCGGTGACAATGTAGGACGGCGGCTCGCAATTGTTCTTGACGGCGTTATAAAATCAGCCCCTGTCATAAGGGAAATGATCCCAAGCGGCAACGCGGAAATTAGCGGTAGTTTTACTATGGAAGAAGCGCAGGATCTCTCTATAGTACTTCGCGCAGGCTCTCTTCCAGCTCCTGTAAAAATTGAACAGGAACAGACCATCGGGCCAAGTTTAGGCAGTGATTCCATTAAAAGCGGCGTTATGTGCGGAATTCTTTCGCTTGCAGTCATCTGGCTTTTTATTTTAGTATATTATAAATTCTCAGGATTGATCGCGAATCTCGCTTTATTGATCAATGTTATTGTGCTGATCGCGGCAATGACAATGATCAAGGCTACATTAACTTTACCCGGCATAGCGGGTATTATTTTAACTATCGGTATGTCCATTGATGCTAATATCCTGGTTTTTGAGCGGATACGTGAAGAACTGCGCCAGGGGAAATCAAACCGCAAGGCAATCGAAAATGGTTACCACAAGGCATTCATTACTGTTCTTGACAGCAATATAACCACTATTATTTCTGCCGTATTCCTTTATTATTTTGGGTCAGGTTCGATCAGAGGTTTTGCTGTCTCACTGACTATAGGGCTTCTTGCGAGTATGTTTACTGCAATCACCCTTTCCAGAGTGCTCCAGGAAACTTATGAAAAAAGTACATCTAAGTTAAGCATATAAATGACAGGAGATTAAATGGAATTTTTTAGAAATACACATTTTGATTTTGTTAAGTTTAGATATATCGCGATTACCTGTTCTTTAATCCTTATATGTTCTGGCCTTATTTCAATGGCTATCAAAGGCGGGCTGAGAATGGGAGTTGATTTTAAGGGCGGAATTTTAATGCAGGTATCATTTAATAAAGCTCCGAGTATCGAAGAAGTACGTTCTGCTCTAAAAACAATAAATTTACAAGAAAGTATTATACAGGAAGTTTCAGGAAGAAATGATCTTATTATCCGCGTGGAAAAAGATAAAACAGCCGGTGAATCCGGATATGAAGGAATAAAACAACAAGTCACAAAAGCTTTGGAGGATAAGTACGGAAAAGATTCTTTCCGTTTTGAGAGGCTTGAATACGTAGGACCGGTAGTTGGAAAAGATATGGTTGAAAAAAGTGTATTGGCCACTATTTTCTCATTTTTGGGGATAATAATTTATTTAAGCTTTCGTTTTGAATTTAAATATGGAGTAGCGGCAATTATTGCTCTTGTTCATGATGTTTTAACAACACTCGCGCTTTTTAGTTTTCTTAACAAGGAATTTACGCCTACAATCCTTGCGGCAATATTAACATTGGTCGGTTATTCGGTTAATGACACGATTGTCGTTTATGACCGTATCAGAGAAAATGTTCATTTGCATTCGAAGGAAGGTTTGCCTGATCTGGTTAATAACAGCGTCAATGAAACCTTATCAAGAACAGTAATCACAAGTTTAACAACCTTCTTTTCTGTTACAGTTTTGTTCTTCTTCGGCGGCCCTGTCATTCATGATTTCGCGTTTGCCATGATGTTTGGAATAGTTACAGGTACTTATTCTTCAATTTATATCGCGGCCCCTATTTTAATAGATTGGGATAGGTTTCTTTTAAAAAAGAAAGTAAGTTAAAAAATGGTATCTCCTGCTCCCGTATATTTTGCCTCATTAAAATCAAAGTTTGATGATAATATTTTCAGCAAGATTGAACGATTATATAAGTCCTGCAACATTTCCGGCTGTGTTTCTCCTAAAGATTTTGTTGCTGTAAAGCTTCATTTTGGGGAAAAAGGCAATTCGAACTTTATAAGATCCATTTTTGTGAGAAAGATCGCGGAATTGCTTAAAAAAGAAGATTCTTTCCCTTTTCTGACAGATTCAAATATTTTATACCTTGCGTCCCGTTCAGACGCTGTAAATCACCTGGAAACGTCCATTGCTAATGGGTTTACCTTCTCAACCGTAGGAATACCCTCAATAATCGCTGACGGCCTTAAAGGCGCCTCCTATGAAGAAATAATCATAAACCAGAAAAATTTTAAAAAAGCAATGATAGGAAAAGAGATCGCCCAGGCCGACTGCATTATCGCGTTAAGCCATTTCAAGGCGCATGAACTTTCCGGTTTCGGCGGGGCTTTAAAAAATATAGGTATGGGTTCCGGCAGTAAAGGCGGAAAACTTGCCATGCATTCGGATGTCCGTCCAAAGGTAAAAAGCGGGAAATGCACCCTATGCAAAAGATGTGTTTCATGGTGCCCGGGAAAAGCGATCATCCTTACTCAAACAAACGCGCAAATTGACGAGAACAAATGTATCGGATGCGGAGAATGCTTAAGTATTTGCCAGGCAAAAGCCATCCAGATAAACTGGAATCCGGATACTTCCGTATTCCAGGAAAAAATCGTTGAATACGCTTACGCGGTACTTTTAAACAAAAAACAAAAATCAGCCTTTTTTAATTTTGTATTGGATGTCTCCCCTCAATGCGATTGTTATCCTTTTTCGGATTCCCCTATCGTCCCGAATATTGGAATACTTGCCTCGCTTGATCCGGTCGCCATTGATCAGGCAAGCGCGGATCTTGTTAATAAAGCCCAGGGATTGCCAAATACCCGTTTAACAACTAATCTGCTGCCGGGCGAGGATAAATTTAAAGGCATTTATCCTAATATTGATTGGAATATACAGCTTGATTACGCGGAAAAATTGGGATTAGGTACGCGTAAATACGATCTGATTGAAATATAACTACCTTGCTAAAAAATTAAATGTATAAGCGACAATTAAAGAACCTGTCACGCAAATTCCAAGATACAGGTACAGAACACGCCTTTTAAACAGCGAAAAGAAAATAGCAATGACTGGCAGAGCTGTAACAGGCCCGCCGACTAAAAATGCCATTCCTACTCCCCAGGGTATTTGCATCCCTTTTTCAATAAAACCATAAAGAACTGCCGCCGCAGTGATCTGGTTAACATAAAGCGGTATACTGATAAAAACTACAATTGGTATCATCCATAAACTTTTTGAATAAATAACCTTATTAATGATATCTGAAGGAATATACCTCAAGCCGATAATTTCCGTAAGCAAACCTATCATGGTGTATTTACCGATAGTAATAAATCCTTCAAGGAATTTTGCGCTAAAAACAATAAATTTATTTTTTCCTTCTCTTGCAAGGCGGTTGCTTAATTTATCCTTGCAGGTGCATTTTATTTTAGGATCACAATCATGGTCATGAACATCATGCAAAGGCGGCTCACCTTTAAATAATTGTTTAAAATTAAAGTATTTATCCTGGAATAAAAGAGTCACATATCCTGCAAATAATCCCATAAAAACAGCCGCAATAAGTTTTGCAATCGCCCAATCCTGCCCCAATTCCCAGGCTGTTAACGTATAAGCACTGGGGCTCATTAAAGGAGAAGAAACCAGCAGCGCCATAACCGGGGCTAAAGGAACACCGTTAATCAAAAGTGAGATTGCTATAGGAAGAATCCCGCACGCGCAAAGCGGGCTGATAACACCAATAATAACCGCGCCCGGGATAGCAAAAATCCCCATTTTTTCTATCGACTGCCTTAATTTTACATGTAATTTAAAAGTTCTTATTATCGCATCAAGTGCTACTCCAAAAAGAAAATAAGGCAGTATGTCTAAAATTTCTTCCCGGAGTGTACCTGCCAACAATATAATTTCCTGCAATAATCTCTCCATTTTAATCACCGGCTCCTAACACAATTCTTATTCTAAATACCTCAAAATTAGCTTTTAAGTTTCTTATCTATGTGGTAAAATGTGAAACGCAAATTATAACATTTTTAAGGAATTCATGAAAAAAATAACTATCCATAACATTTTTGAGACCATTTTGATTGTTATATTTACTGTCTGCGGTGTTTTCGCCATGTTCAGCGGACATATTTTATTAACAATGTTCGGATTTTTATTCGCTATTACAGGTGTAATGTGGTTTCACAGCATCTTTATAAAACCGAAATATCCGGAAGATAGAAAATAATATTTTTACAATATTTTGTCCAGATCAATTTCCAGACCATCCGACGCGCATATAACTTTTATATCTGTTTGCCTGCTCGCTTTTTCCGCCAATTCATGCGGCTTATTCTTAAGCATAGTCATACCGAAATGTGTAAGCACAGCAAGCTTTGGTTTAATTTCCTTAATTAAATGGATTGCTTCATTAAAGGTAAGATGATCTATTATCTTACTGCTGTCAGGATCATGATCGTACCGCACAGTATTAATTATCAGAACATCGGATTTGAATTCATTAACCAACTCATTAAAAAATCTGGTATCCGCGACATAACCTATTGAGCCTTTTGAAAATTTGAATTCAAAGCCGCAGGTTTCAACCGGATGGATTAGTTTTCTGCTGGTTAATATATCGATGTTTTTTATTTTATACCTGGATTTTTCTTCATAAATAACCAGTTCATCTATCGCGGGATATAAGTATTTAAAAAATATTGGTTCTTTTTCAACAGCATCGGGGGGTAAAAATACAGAACCTCTTTTTTTAAAACCGCCGTTAGTCATTGCCTCAACCATGATATTCAGGTCAGAAGAATGATCAATATGGCGATGTGAAAGAATGATCGCGTCTAAAGTAAAAGGATCTTTTTTAGGCCTGCTGGAAAAACATTTCACCAGGCTGCCGGGGCCTGGATCCAGCAAAAATCTTGTATCATCAAGTTCAAACCATATCCCCCCTGATGCCCTAAGCTGCCTGGTTACTACAAATCGCGCGCCCGCCGTGCCCAAAAATTTAATTTTATTCAAGATTAATTAACCTTCCAATAACCCATACCACCCCTTCAATCCCCTCCTTGCAAAGGATGGGAAATGGGGAGGTTCCTATCTGCCGAGATCAGTTCCCTGAAAATCGGTAAATTTTCCCTGGCTGAAATCTGCGCGTATGATTACCTTATTAAACCGGCTAAAACTCGTAAAAATCCCAAAATTTGTCTCTTTATCATTTAAAAGTATTTTATAAATATCTTTCTTTTTTTCAAATTTAATATTGTTTAAATTAGTTGAAGAAAAATACACAGTGGTTTTAGACGATTCCGGGATAAGAATATATTCCGCCTCCCCGCCACCCGCTCTGAATTTACATATAAATTCGTTTTTTACCTCGTCTACAAAAATGACGCTGAAGTCCAAACGGCTATCTTTTGATACCGGCAAAAAATTAAAACTAAAAATAAAGTTTTCAGGAAAATCTATTTTCCATATCAACTCTCTTTCACCAAGCTGATTTGAAGTAATATAGTTTTTATTTTCTGACTGAAGTATATAAAATCCGTATCCGATATTTTCAGGGACTGTGTTCGGTTTATATGTATTAAAATTTTCATTAAAATAAACATTTGTATTTTTATCTGTTGATTCTTTATAAGCATCACCCTGGATGATCCTGTCTAAAAAAGGTTTTGAATTTTCATCTTTTATTATTTCAGTAACATACACGGCCAGTAATTTTCCATTTTTTAAAGTTACTTTTGTATTGATCTTTATCATACCGGGGAAATCAGTAATAATCCCTGTTACAACCGCGTCGACCCCCAAAATACTAATAATAAACTTTTCATCAGCTAATGCTCCCGCGGACATTTTTTGTTCTTTTAAAAGTTCATTAATGTCACGGTTTAACATTACATTAATATCTTTACTTTCTGAAAAAAGATCAAACAAATTATTTCTTATATAATTCCCTACATTAGGCAGATCTCCCTTTGAATTAGCAAATTCAAGGATCGCGATCTTTTTTACATCCGATATCTTTAATTTAGCCTCTATATTTTTAGAAAGTTCGATCAACTCCTTTTCCGCAAGCTTAGCGTAAACATTAGAGAAACCTGAACAAACCATAATAATTGTTAGAAATAAAAATATTTTTATTTTCATTTTTTATCCCTTTTTATGCGGCCCGTTTAAGTCAAATTTATTCTAAACTTGGTATAGGCGCGTTTTTCTGTCTTTTTGAAGCATGACACAACGCGCAAAATAAACCTAAATTTTCCGGTTTAACATCTACCCTTAAATATTTATATTTTGTATTGCTTGGGTGAAAATCGTGGCAGCTTGAGCATTCAAATATTCCGGTTTTAGTTAAAAGAGTTGTATCAACCTTCACTTTATCCGGATTTGGTTTCATTCCTACAGGATGCGTTTTTTTCATATCTATTTCCGGCCCGGCCGATCCGTTATGGCAACCCATACAAATTGCTGACTGTCCGGATATCTTTTCTTTAGTGTAGGGATTAATAATAGTAGTATCAGGTTTTATCGCCATACTGAATGGGGCTTTGGCATCATGCAGGTTATGGCAGCCCGAACAATTTTCATCATGCTGCGCAAAAACAGGTTTTAAAATCAATGTTAAAACCATCACTAGAAAGAAAAACTTTTGCATTGATCCTCCTATAACGAGTATTAAGTATTGAGGGCAATTTCATCCCTCAATACTCAATGCTCAACAAAAAAGAGCCCTTTTGGGGCTCTTTTTGTTATATTAATTATTTTGCCGGTGCTGGCGCTGCTTTCTTTTCACCTTTGCTTCGTTTATCGGCGTGACAAACTGCGCAAAATTTACCTAAATCAGTGCCGCTAGCTCCTACATCAACTCTTAAATATTTATAATTAGAATTACTTGGATGGAAATCATGGCAGCTGCTGCATTCAAAAAGGCCTCCATCTCTCAACCATTCTGCTGGAACCTGCGCTCTTTTCGGATTTGGGACTATTCCAACCGGATGTGATTTCATAATACCTATTTCCGGCCCGCCTTCACCTTTATGGCATCCCTGGCACAAAGCAGAAATACCTGCTAAAGGTTTTTTTGTCGCCGGGTTAATAGTCTTTGTATCGGGAGCTACTGCAACTATTTTTTCACCTTTTGCATCATGAATGCTATGGCAATCCTTACAGTTATTATCATGCTGAGCTAAAACAGAATAACTGCCTGCTAAAACCATTAAAGCCATTGTTAAAAAAATTGCTGTTTTCTTCATTATATTTTTTCACCTCCTTACTTGTAAAATTTAATAATGTTTATATTTTCCCAAACTTAATCCTTTCCATTATATCTAGGAAAATAAAACTGTCAATAAAAAAGTGTTTATAAACGATTTTTCCCTTTTGTCAACTGGAGATAAAAATCAAACATCGTTTCATCACCGCGAATCAATATCCTTTTTAAGCTATAAATATCATCCTTCAAATTTACCTTGCCCATTTTAGTGGAGCACGCGGTTTTATATTCGCATTTTTTAACTACCTTTTTAGCCTCATCATCGAACTTTCCATATGGATATGAAAAGCACGTAACCTCCGCTCCTAATATTTTTTCTAAAGCCCTTTTACTATAACCGATTTCATTAAATAATTTTTCACGGCTATAATTTACAAGTAAGGGATGACTGACAGTATGGCTTCCTATTTCCATTCCGGCGCCAAACATCTCTTTTATCTCATCCCAATTCATCAGTTTTTCTTTATCCTCAATATTCCACAGGCTATCATCATCTATAAAATCAGTCACAATAAAAAAAGCGGCCTTAAAACCAAATTCTTTTAGAACAGGGAACGCATTGATATAATTATCTCTGTAACCATCATCGAATGTAATTATTACCGGTTTCTTAACAGCTAAATTTCCTGTATTAAAATAATTGATAAGACCGGAGAATGAAATGCTCTGATACCCTTTTTCTTTAAGATACTGCATTTGCCTTCTGAATTTTTCAGGAGATACGCGTAGTTTATTTATTTTCGAACCGCGTTTCTCCTCACTGACCATGTGATACATCAGAATAGGTATACCTTTATTTGGAAACCTCCAGTAATTAAACCTGGCAGAAAAACCAATAATTACCAAAAATATAAGCGTAATAATAATGATATAAATTAACATAATTTTTGCTCTATGCTCTATGCTCTAGCTCTATGCTTTTTTGCATTTCCCACGCCCTGCTGTATTTTGCCAGATTCGCGTAACTGCTAAATGCGCAAACCAAAAAACCGCGCCATCCATCCAGGAATCCGGTTTGTAAAATATATTGTTTAAAAAAAGTAAACACCGGCCTTAAAACCAGATCCGATAATTTAATCCTTTTTCCTTTTTTGATCAAAAGATCAGCGCCTGCTTTACTATAATAATTTATTTTTATTAAATGTTCTTCAATAGAATCATAAGCAAAATGGTTAATATTCCCCTTAAGTTTTTTAGACCTTCCTGAAAAAATAAGGCTTTCATGGGGTTCCACTCCGCCCCATTTGCTTTTTTCCTTATTAAAAAACCTCAATTTGTATCCCGGATACCAGCCGCAATGCGTTATAGGTTTACCTAAATAAAAAGGCCTGATAGGAATGTAATAAACGTCACATCCTCCAATAGTTAACTCCTTAGCGATCTCTTCTTTTAATTCTTTTGAAACTCGCTCATCAGAATCTAATGACAAGATCCATTTATTCCTGCTTTTTGATATAGCAAGATTTTTCTGTTCTATCCACCCGGGCCACGGATTAATAAAGATCTTGTCAGTATATTCGCGGCAAATATCCAATGTCT